>NZ_JBFTJK010000013.1:0-126600 GCF_056395385.1 Paenarthrobacter sp. 10L420
ACAGGCACGGCTGCACAAAATTCGAAACCAGCTGAAAACCAAACCACCACACACGGGGGTGCGCAACGGCCTGGCCATAATTTCAACCAATCAATAAAACAATCGGCATCAACAAACTTGGCACACTATTGAGTTCTCAAACAACAGACACTAACCGGCACCACCAAAACCCCTAACAGGGCCACAGGATCGCTCCGGAGCAACTTTTCAAACTTACCCGATCAACCGGATCCATGCAAATCAACGTTTCCGCGATTTTCGATCCCGCCGCATCGGCCCCACCCGTTGCCGGCACGCCCAAAAGCGCACCATATTCCAGGCTGTTATCAAAGGGGTTGGCCCCCGCAGTTCCCAGCACCAGGCTGTCTCACTCGCGGCGACTCAGAAGACATTACACGCCCACCAGCCCCGACACAAATCAACCCCCACACCCCCAAAAACCCCGCAAACACACGCCAAACAACACCATCCACGGCTCAGAAACAGCCCGGAAGCACCAAAACAACTTCCGTGAGGCCCATCACACCAACCAAAGCCCCCCCGCCCCAGACAGCCGCGGCACCCAGCCCAGCAACCGCCGTCGAACATTCCGAACCCCGCCAACCCAAAAGCCGACACAACATGAGAGAACAAACCCCAAAACACGTCCGGACGTGAGAGAAGGACGCTCAAAAACAACGACGATGTGAGAGAACAACCGGAGGGGGCGGCAAATCAAACACAGAAAAGGCCGGCAACCATAACGGTTACCGGCCCTTTCGGAACTGAACTACTGAGAAAACCTAGGCTGAAACCTCAATGGTCGCCAGGTTCTTCTTGCCCCTGCGAAGGAGCAGGTAGCGGCCATGCAGGAGCTCGTCTAGGGCGATGACGGCATCGGGATCGGACACCTTTGTGTTGTTCACGTAGGCGCCACCCTCCCCCACGGTCCGGCGGGCTGCCGACTTGCTGTCGGACAAACCGGAGGCCACGAGCAAGTCAATGATGCCCAGACCGTCGGCGCTGATCTTCGCGGACGGAAGTTCCGCCGTCGCTGATTCCAGGGTGTGCTCGTCCAGGACGGTGAGGTCGCCGTTGCCGAAGAGCGCCGCGGAGGCGGCGATGACCTTCTCGGTCGCATCGATCCCGTGCACCAATGAGGTCACTTCGAATGCAAGCTTCTTCTGGCCTTCGCGGGAAAACGGGCGCTCAGCAACAGACTGGCCAAGCTCCTCAATTTCTGCACGTGAAAGGAAGGTGAAGACCTTTAGCCGATCGACAACATCGGCATCGGCCGTGTTCAACCAGAACTGGTAGAACGCGTACGGGCTGCACATTTCGGGGTCCAGCCAGATGGCGTTGCCCTCGCTCTTGCCGAACTTGGTGCCATCCGAGTTGGTGATGAGGGGCGTACCCAGGGCGTGGACGCTCTTGCCCTCCACCTTACGGATGAGTTCGGTACCGCTGGTGAGGTTGCCCCACTGGTCCGACCCCCCGGTCTGAAGTGCACAGCCGTAGTCGCGGAACAGTTGGAGGTAATCCATCCCCTGGAGGATCTGGTAGCTGAACTCGGTGTAGCTGATGCCCTCGTCGGAGCTCAACCGCGACGCGACAGCATCCTTGCGCAGCATGGTGCCCACCCGGAAGTGCTTACCGATTTCACGCAGGAAGTCGATGGCGCTCAGCGGCGCCGTCCAGTCCAGGTTGTTGACCATGCGCGCCGCGTTGTCGCCCTCAAAACTGAGGAAACGGCGCACCTGGCCCTGAAGGTAGCCGACCCACTCCGCAACTGTGTCTTTGGTGTTCAAGGTGCGTTCCGCCGTCGGACGCGGATCGCCGATCAGGCCCGTGGACCCGCCAACCAGGCCGAGCGGCTTGTGGCCGGCCAGCTGCAATCGACGCATCAGGAGGAGCTGCACCAGGTTACCCAGGTGGAGGGACGGGGCGGTGGGGTCGAAGCCACAGTAATACGTGATCGGGTCCCCGGCGAGCAGCTTTTCCAGTTCCGTTTCATCGGTGGAAACGTGGACAAGGCCGCGCCATTTGAGCTCCTGCCAGATGTTGGCAAAGGCGGGATCGTTGTGCTGGGACTCGATGTTGTTTACGTGTGACACGAGTTCTAAGTTAGCAGGATTGTTGAACCTGCTTTTCCTAGCGTTCAATGCCGGCAGGCAGCGGTGCGGCGGCGATGAGCCTGAGCCGCTGCGTGGGTCGGGTCATAGCGACGTAGAGGTCGCCCACCTTGCCGTGCTCATGATTGAGCATGGCGGCTGGTTCCAGGACAATGACGCCGTCAAATTCCAGGCCCTTCGCCTCCTTGGGACTGATGACCACGATGTCCTGCTCGTAGCTTCCGGCTCCCGAGCCGATGCGGCGGCCGTAGATCTCACGCAGCGCAGCAGCCGCCTGCGGCAGCAGTGGGCCGTCGGCGATCACAGCCAGCAGGCCGCCGTCGATTGCTTCCACTTCCTCAGGCAGGACCTCGACCAGGCGGGAAACAATTCCGTCCGCTTCGACGCGGTCCACAATGGGCCACCATTTGCCTTCGCGCACGGCCTTCGGAGCTGAGACCACCAGGCCTGCACGGTTGGCCATCCGGACAGCGGCTTCCGCGATCTGGGATGGCGTGCGGTAGTTGACGGTGAGCTCTTCGAGCTGCCAGCGGTCACCGAACGACGGCGCCAGCGCGCTTTGCCACGAATTGGCGCCGGCCGCGGCACTCGTTTGGGCGATGTCCCCCACGATTGTGAACGACTTCAGCGGGCAGCGACGCACGAGGAGCCGCCACTGCATGGCCGAAAGTTCCTGTGCCTCATCAACCACGATGTGGCCGAAAGCCCAGGAACGGTCGCTCGTGGCGCGCTCGGCTGCGGTGAGCCGATTCTCGCGTTCCTGGTTCTGGTCTGCCAGTTCTTCGGCGCTCACCAGGACGTCCACGCCCATGGCTTCCATGTTGGCCAGGGTCTGCTTGGCGTTGGCGAGATCGCGGGCGCGGTCGGCTTCCTGCTGGGCCAGTCCCCTGCCCGCAGCAGGGTCCAACTCACCCAGGAGCTCAGCAGCTTCGTCCAGGAGCGGCACGTCAGCCTCGGTCCAGGGAGCATCGACGGGCCGCTGCAGGAGCGACCGCTGTTCCGGTGTGAGGTGCGGCGTGCAGGCTTCCAGGATGGCGGGCTTGCTGAAGAGCTCCGAGATCAGCTTCTCGGGCGTCATCGGCATCCAGCACAGGTTCAAGGCGATACGGACGTCCCGGGCAGACCGGACGTCTTCGGCGAGGTAGGCGCGATCGGCGTTATTGCCGATGTTCGATTCCTCGACGAGGTCCGTCAGTTGCTCCGTGAGCTCACGGAGGAGGATCTTGACGAACGTCAGCCGGGCTTCATTGTGGGGTTTGCCGGTGGCCCGGGCCTTTTCCCGCGCCCGGCGGACCTGTCGGACGGTCAGCGTCAGCTTGCGGGAATCCACTTCGAGAATGCGGTCTTCTGCAGGCGTGCGCTGCCGGTTCGCTACAGCGTTGGCCACCACCGTGGCCATGTCGAGCTTGCCCTTGAGGGCTGCGACGTCGGGATCTTCCTCGGGAACAGCGTGGATTCCGGGCATGAGTCGGCCAAGACTGGCCATGACGACGCCGGTCTCGCCCAGCGACGGCAGCACACGCTCGATGTAGTGCATGAACGACGACGACGGTCCCACCAGCAGCACGCCGGCACTCTTGAGGCGATCACGGTGCGTGTACAGCAGGTAGGCGGCGCGGTGCAGTGCCACTGCGGTCTTACCCGTCCCCGGACCACCTTGCACGACGAGCGCGCCCGAGATCGAGGAACGGATGATCCTGTCCTGTTCGGACTGGATGGTCCCAACGATGTCCGACATGCGGCCCGTGCGCTTGGAGTTCAAGGCCGCGAGGAGCGCGCCTTCGCCCTGCAGGGAATCGTTGTCCGCGAGCATCCCGGCATCCAGGACATCGTCCTCGATCGCCTTCACGTCGCGGCCTTGCAGGATCAGGTGCCGACGGCGGCGCACACCTTGGCGGTCGAAAGCGGTGGCCTGGTAGAAGTGGCCGGCTTCGGGCGCGCGCCAGTCAACCATGAGCCTCTGGAGATCGGCCGTAGACAACCCGATGCGGCCAATGTACTGAGCCTCACCCGAGTCCAGATCCAGGCGGCCGAAAACCAGACGGTCATCGACGGCGTCGAGCTGGGCAAGGCGGTCCTCATACAGCGCGGCGAACGCGTCACGTTCGGACACGTTTTGCATGGTTCCCACTGCACCGGCCTTGCGCACCTGCGCCAGCTGGGCGCGCTTTTCTTCGCGCAGCTCATCGAGCCGGGCATATAGCCCAGCAACGTATTCCTGCTCGTGGACCAAATCAGCGTCGTGCATCGAACCGTAACCCCTATCGCAAAAGACAGACCGTCCATTCTACAGCGATTTTGGTAAACGCGTGGGGTGCAGGTCATATGGCGGACCAAGAGCCGAAGCTCACGCCCGGTTGCGTGGCCGCGCCGCTTTGTACCGTGAGACGGTCGGGTCATCTTCGATCCAAAAGCGCCAGGGATAGTCCGTACTTCCACCGGGGCCGGCCACTCCAACCCGCGGTCCGCTGGCCACGGCCGCTGCGGGCGTCGTAGGCAACCAGAGACTGAACGGTGAGGCGAGCGCGTCACGGCCGGTGTCCGCCGTCGTGAGTCCCAGCGCCGATGCCAAGCGCGCCGGTCCACTGGCCAGGTCCTTGTGCGTTTTGGAGGCGGGCCTGCGTAGAGTGGCAAGCCCCTCCCCTTCTACAATCTCGCCTGCCCGCAAGAGCAGCGCGGACGGTGAACCCTCGGGACCGCAGACGATGTTGGCGCAGTAGTGCATGCCGTAAGTGAAGTAGACGTACAGGAATCCCGGCGGTCCAAACATGGGCGCGTTCCGGGCCGTGGGACCGCCGAAGGTATGTGACCCGGGATCGGGGTGTTCGGAATCGCGTGGGCCCATATACGCCTCCACTTCGGTGAGTCTGACCGCGACCGGACCGGCTTCGGAGTGGTGGGTGAGCACGGCGCCAAGAATTAGTGGAGCGATAACACGGGGGTCGCCCTCAAGGAACTTACGCACTTTTTCGGGATTGCTGACTCCCTTCTCGATGGACGAGCTCATGCCCAGACCCTAGCAAAAATCGTGGAACGGCCATGTCCGATTTCCGCTAGCAGCGGACGTGGACTCCTGACAGGATGAAGGAATGGACTTCTGGCAGCGCTACAGGGCAATCGACGCCCGCGACACCCGTTTCGACGGACAATTCTTCACGGCTGTCAGCTCGACTGGTATCTACTGCCGGCCATCCTGCCCCGCCCGGACGCCGAAGGCAGAGAACGTCACGTTCTACGAGACCTCAGCCGCTGCCCACGAAGCCGGGTACCGCGCCTGCAAGCGATGCCTCCCTGAAGCCGTTCCCGGCACGCCCGCTTGGAACATCCGCTCTGACATCGCCGGCCGTGCAATGCGTTTGATCAACGACGGCGTGATCACCCGCGAGGGGGTCGACGGCCTGGCGCAACGGCTGGGCTACTCGGCGCGCCAGCTCAACCGGATCCTCAGCCATGAGCTGGGCGCAGGCCCCCTGTCGCTGGCACGGGCCAGCAGGGCGCAGACAGCCAGGACGCTGTTGGTCTCAACGAACATGCTCTTCGCCGACGTCGCCTTCGCCTCGGGGTTCAACAGCGTGCGGCAATTCAACGACACAATCGGCGAGGTTTTTGCGATGACCCCGACGGCGTTGCGTGCCACGGGAGCGAGGTCCGGCGTTCGCCGGGGTGCTGTCGCGCCTACTGCTCTAACACTTAACCTGCCCTACAGGGAACCATTCGATCCAGGCATCTTCGACTTCCTGGCCGTCCGTGCGGTGCCCGGAATTGAAGTGGCGCGTACCGCAGCCCACGGAACCAGGAGCTATGGCCGCACGCTCCGCCTCCCTCGAGGCAGTGCCTCTTTCTCCGTGGTCTACAGCCCCTCGACGCCGGGCAAGCCCTTGCAGTTGACGGCCACCGCTGTAGATCTGCACGACCTTCCTGCATTGTTGAGCCGCGTCCGGAGGTTATTCGACCTGGACGCGGACCCGCAGGCAATCGACGAAGCACTGGGAACGGACCCCCGACTCACGGGAAGTGTCGCGACGATTCCCGGAATTCGTGTGCCGGGAGCAGTGGACCCCCAGGAATTGCTGGTCAGGGCAATGATTGGTCAGCAAATCACCGTTGCTGCCGCTCGAACAGCACTGACACAGTTGTCCGTTGTTGGCTCCCTCGCCGAGACCCCCACCCCCGGGCTGGAGCGGCAGTTTCCGACGCCGGCTGAAATCGCCGAACACGGACGCGAGTTGCTGCGGGGACCTCAGCGTCGCATCGAGTCCGTCGTTGCTGCGGCCGAAGCAATGGCCACCGGAGCCCTTGAGTTTGGCTACGGCGACGACGTTGACGCGCTGGAGCGCAAGCTGCTGCCGTTGCCAGGAGTTGGGCCGTGGACTGTAGGGTACGTCGCCATGCGGGTGCTCGGAGCGCCGGACGTTTTCCTGGGCAATGACGCGGCAGTTCGAAACGGGTTGAGAGTCCTCCCGCCTGGCGCTGGCCTGAGCTCTGACTTCCGGGAAGTGAGCCCTTGGCGGTCCTACGCCACCATGCACTTGTGGCGGGCGGCAGCAAAGCCCAAGGACACATCGGCCGAAAAGCGTCAGGACGTGAGAGAGCGTCTGCCCAAACCGGTCAGGACGTGAGAGAAGATCGCCCCAAAAGCCGCAGGACGTGAGAGAAGATCGCCCCAAAAGCCGCAGGACGTGAGAGAAGATCGGCCCAAACCGGTCAGGACGTGAGAGAGCATCGGCCCAAACCGGTCAGGACGTGAGAGAGGATCGGCGGTCAGGACGTGAGAGAAGATCGGCCCAAACCGGTCAGGACGTGAGAGAGGATCGCTAGCGGGCGGCGGGAGCGGCGGCGGGCCATGGGAGCAGCTCGGGCAAGTCGACGCCGTCGGCAGCCGCGGTGGCGCGCAGGCTTCCCAGGCTCGGTTCGCGGCCGGCGAGCCATGCAGCAATGTCCGTGAGCATGCCCGTAATGGCAATTGATGTGGTGCCGTGGCCAATAACTTGCTGGGGCAGGCCCGTGGGCTGCAGGACAAATTTGTACGTCTCGGGAACGCGTGCTTCGAGGAAAGTGAACAGGTGTTCGCAGAAGGGGCGGCTCCAGGTTTCCGGGCCGTAGCCCAAACCCACGTCCGAAGCGTGGATGACGAGTTCCCGCCAGAGCGCCAGACCGCCGTCGAGGACTGTTCCGTTCCTGTAGCTGATGCGGGCTTGCCAATCATCTGGTCCCAAGGCATCGAAAGCAGAGAGGGCCCGCGCCAAGGCCGTTTCCACGGACTGCTTGTGTTCCTGAAGGCTGTGCCCGGCGGCAAGTTCGATCGCTTTGGTGCGGCCCGCAACTCCCCCGTCATACAGTTCGATGCTTTCGCCACGCCGCGCGAATTCCAGTTGCCGGGCCATGGCATTCGCAATTCCGGCAAGGTGGGCCAGAACATGGCCGCGGGTCCAGTCCGGGAGTTCGGACGGTTCCGGGATCGAAGCGTCCTCGAGTTTGGCAAGGATACGGGTGACGACGTCAGCGGCTTTGTGAAGCTCTGCGGGCAGCGTCTCAGCTGTGATTGCGGTCATAGCGCCATGTTAACGCACAGCGGGACGGCATCCCGTGGCAGACCGGCCTGGAAGCCTGCCTGCGGGGTGCCGTCCCGTCGTGGTTTCACTGGCGAAACGGTTCAGCCGGCGTAGCTGCGCGCTGCGTCCAGTTCTGCTTTGAGCGCCACCATTTGGCGTTCGACGGCGGCCGGTGCTGTTCCGCCCTGGGAGTTGCGACTGTTGAGCGAACCCTCAGTGCTCAGCACGCTGCGGACCTCGGGAGTCAGGTGCTCCGAGATCGCTGAATATTCTTCATCCGTCAGGTCCCACAGCTCAACCCCACGGCCTTCGGCCTGCTTGACTGCAGCACCTGAAAGCTCGTGTGCTTCACGGAAGGGAACGCCCTGGCGGACGAGCCATTCTGCGATGTCCGTGGCCAGCGCAAAGCCCTGGGGAGCCAGGGACTCCATGCGCTCGGTGTTGAACTTCAGGGTCGCGATCATGCCGGACACGGCCGGAAGCAACAGCTCCAGGGTGTCGGCGGCGTCGAACACCGGTTCCTTGTCCTCCTGAAGATCGCGGTTGTACGCGAGCGGCAGGCCCTTGAGCGTTGCCAGCAGTCCGGTCAGGTTGCCGATGAGGCGTCCTGCCTTGCCGCGCGCGAGCTCGGCAACGTCCGGGTTCTTCTTCTGCGGCATGATCGAGGACCCAGTGGAGTACGAGTCGTGCAGGGTCACGAAGGAGAATTCCTTGGTTGCCCAGAAGATGACTTCCTCGGAGATCCGGGACAGATCAACGCCAATCATGGAGCAGACCCATGCGAACTCGGCGAAGACATCGCGGGAGGCGGTGCCATCGATCGAGTTATGGACAGCCGAGAAGAAGCCAAGATCAGCTGCAACGGCCTCTGGGTCCAGTCCCAACGACGAACCTGCCAGGGCACCCGAACCGTATGGCGAAACGCCGGCACGCTTGTCCCAGTCCTGGAGGCGCTGCACATCGCGCAGCAATGCCCACGCGTGGGCAAGGAGGTGATGGCTCAGCAATACCGGCTGGGCATGCTGCAGGTGGGTCCGGCCAGGCATGGCCACACCTTGGTGTGCCTGGGCCTGGTCAACAAGGGCATCAATCGTGGCAAGGACACCGCTGGCAATGATCCTTGCATGATCGCGCAGGAACATCCGGCCGAGCGTTGCCACTTGGTCGTTGCGGGACCGGCCGGCACGAAGCTTGCCGCCCAACTGGGTTCCGGCACGCTCGATCAGGCCACGTTCCAGTGATCCGTGAACGTCCTCGTCGCTCTCGGCCGGCAGGTAGGCGCCGCTCGCGACGTCCTCGTCCAGCTGGGTGAGGGCGGCGAGCATGCCTTCAAGCTCGGCGTCGTCCAGCAGACCGGCCTTGGCCAGCACACGGGCGTGCGCCTTGGAGCCGGCGATGTCATAGCGGGCCAGCCGCCAGTCAAAGTGCGTGGACTTGCTCAATGCTGCCAGCGCATCCGCGGGGCCGCCGGCGAACCGGCCGCCCCACAGTGCACCTTCGTTTGTGGCGCTTGTCATTCGCCGGCAACCCGCAGGTCGCGGCCCGAGGCAACCTTGGAGGACATGCCCCACAGCTCGATGAAGCCCCGTGCCATGGACTGGTCGAAGGTGTCGCCGGTGTCGTAGGTGGCGAGGTCGAAGTCGTACAGCGAGGTCTCGGAGCGACGACCGTTGACGATTGCCTGCCCGCCGTGGAGGACCATCCGGATGTCGCCGGAAACGTACCGCTGGGTGTCCTCGATGAAGGCGTCCAGGGAGCGCTTGAGCGGGGAGAACCACTGGCCGTCGTAGACCAGCTCTGCCCAGCGCTGGCCAACGGTGGCCTTGAAACGGGCCTGCTCGCGCTCGATGGTGATGTCCTCGAGGTGCTTGTGCGCGGTGATAAGCGCCATGGCACCGGGTGCTTCGTAGATTTCGCGGGACTTGATGCCCACCAGGCGGTCCTCGACGACGTCGATGCGGCCAACACCCTGGGCGCCTGCACGGCGGTTCAGTTCCTGGATTGCCTGCAACGGGGTGACCTTGACGCCGTCGATCGCTACCGGTACGCCAGCCTGGAAGGAAATGGTGACCTCATCCGGTGCCGGCGGGAATTCCGGGGTGGCGGTGTAGTCGTAGATGTCCTTGGTGGGAGCGTTCCAGATGTCCTCGAGGTAACCGGTCTCGACGGCGCGTCCCCAGACGTTCTGGTCGATCGAGTACGGGTTCTTCTTGGTGGTCTCGATCGGCAGTCCCTTTTCCTCGGCGAAGGCGATGGCCTTGTCGCGGGTCAGGGCGAGGTCGCGGACCGGTGCGATGCACTTAAGGTCCGGGCCGAGGGTCTGGATGCCAACTTCGAAGCGGACCTGGTCGTTGCCCTTGCCGGTGCAGCCGTGGGCAACGGTGGTGGCACCGAATTCGCGGGCTGCCTTCACGAGGTGCTTTACGATGACCGGACGCGAGATAGCGGAAACCAGCGGGTAGTGGCCCTGGTAGAGGGCGTTGGCCTTCAGCGTGGGCATGGCGTACTCGTTGGCGAATTCGTCGCGGGCGTCGGCCACGTAAGCCTCGACGGCGCCGCAACCCAGGGCGCGCTGGCGGATGGTCTCCAGGGACTCGCCGCCCTGTCCGACGTCGACGGCCACAGCGATGACCTCGGCGCCGGTTGCTTCACCGATCCAGCCAATGGCTACGGACGTATCAAGGCCACCGGAGTAGGCCAGAACAATGCGCTCAGTCACGAGAGTGCTCCTTTGTTGTTGCTTGGTTCATTTGAAATCAATGCTGTGTGAATCAATGCTGTGTGAATCAATGCTGTGAAAGTCATGGGCCGCGTCCACGGCGGTTAGTTTCCGGGTCCGGCTTCCTCGGCCAACTGGAGGAAGCGAGCCGCGAGTTCCGCCCCGCCGCCGGGATCCCTGGCAACCAACAGCAGTGTGTCGTCGCCTGCGATCGTACCCAATACCGACGGCATTACGGAGTGGTCGATGGCCAGTGCCAGGAAGTTCGCGGCCCCCGGAGGTGTTCGCAGGACCACAATGTTGCCCGAGGCCTCGGCGGTGACCAACAGTTCACCGCATAGCCGGGTCAGCCGCGCATCCAGGATTTCCTGAGTGACGCCGCTCTTGGCGTTGCGGTCCCCACCCTCCCCCGGAACGGCATAGACCAGGGCGCCTTCCTTGCCCCTGACCCGGACCGCGCCCAGTTCCACAAGGTCGCGGGACAGCGTGGCTTGGGTGACCTGAACGCCGTCGTCCGCCAGCAGGGCTGCAAGCTCTGCCTGGGAACGCACGGACTCACCCGTCAGGATCGCGGTAATACGCGCCTGTCGGGCAGTCTTGGTGGCCGGGCTGGCGCCCGGAACCGACGGATTCGTGGACACTAGAACGTGCTCTCCCCGGTACCTTCAACAGGTGAAAGGCCATCGACAAAAGCAAGCCCCGAGCGGTGCATCAGCCAGGCCATCAGCGCCTTCTGGGCGTGGAGGCGGTTCTCCGCCTCGTCCCAGACGATGGACTGCGGGCCGTCAATAACCCCAGCGGAAATCTCATAGCCGCGGTATGCCGGAAGGCAGTGAAGCACGACGGCGTCGGGTGCGGCCTGCGCCATGGCTGCCTCATCGACGGAGTAGTCGCGGAACAACTGCATCCGGGCTTCCTTCTCGGCTTCCTGGCCCATTGACACCCAGGTGTCTGTAGCCACGACGTCGGCGCCCTTAAGGGCTTCCGCGGCATCGCTCGTAATGAGCACCGAACCACCGGTCTCAGCGGCACGCTCTTCTGCGGCAGCGACGATGTCGGCTGCTGGCAGATAGCCTTCGGGCCCGGAAATTCGGACGTGCATGCCAGCCGTAACGCCAGCCAAAAGGTACGAATTGGCCATGTTATTGGCCGCATCACCGAGGTAGGCCATGCTCAGGCCCTTCAGTTCACCTTTGTGCTCCTTGACCGCCAGAAGGTCGGCGAGGAGCTGGCAGGGGTGGTAGTCGTCGCAGAGGGCATTGATGACGGGCACCTTCGAGTTTTCCGCCATGGCCACGAGGCCGGAGTGGGCCCCGGTCCGCCACACGATGGTGGAGACCATGCGCTCCAGGACCTTCGCAGTGTCCTCCACGGATTCCTTGTGACCGATCTGTGCTTCACCGGGATTGATGATGAGGGCGTTGCCTCCCATGTCCGCGATGCCGGTGGCGAAGGAAACACGGGTGCGGGTGGAGGTTTTGTCGAAGATGACAGCGACGGTCTTGCGTCCGTTGCCATCGGCTGCGAAGGGCTGGACGCTGTAGGGCGCCGCCTTCATGCGGGCAGCGAGCTCAAGGACCTCGGCCTGCTCGGCCGGGCTCAGGTCCGTGTCCTTGAGGAAGTGACGGGTGGTGGTGGGTGTAGTCACTGTGCGTCCTTAGCGGTGGTGGCTGTAGCCGTAGCGATCAGGGTGGGAAGAGCGTCCAGGAAACGGTCCGCTTGATCGATGGTCAGGATCAGCGGCGGCGCGAGGCGGATGGTCCGCGGGCCCGGGCTGTTGATGATGAAGCCGGCATCCAACGCTGCGGTAACCATGGCGGGTGCGACGTCGGCGTTCACATCGAACCCGATTAACAGGCCCTCGCCGCGAACTTCAGTGACAGCCTCGATGGCGGCCAGTCCCTTGCGAAGATGAGCGCCGACTGCCAGTACGTTCTGCAGCACACCCTGGCTCTCGATCGCGTGCAGCGTGGCAAGAGCGGCGGCCGTGGCCACCGGGTTTCCACCGAAAGTGGTTCCGTGCTGTCCGGCGGTGAGCAGGGCCGACGTCGTGCTGCCGAGGGTGATCAGCGCACCAATGGGGAACCCGCCACCAAGTCCCTTGGCAAGCGTGATGGCATCGGGAACGATGCCCGCATCCTCGCTGGCGAGCCATTTGCCGGTCCGGCCAATGCCTGTCTGGACCTCGTCCAAAATCAACAAGGCGCCAGCCGCCGTAGTGGCTTCACGTGCCGCCTGCAGGTATTCGGCGCTCAGCGGCCGGACACCCGCTTCGCCTTGGATTGGTTCCAGGAAGACGGCTGCTGTGGATTCGTCGACGGCGGAGCGCAGGGCTTCGATGTCACCGAACGGGATGTGGACCACGCCGCCGGGCAGGGGCTCGAACGGTGTCCGGTAAGCTTCTTTCGCCGTGAGTGCGAGGGCGCCCATGGTGCGGCCATGGAAAGCCCCCTCAAGCGCGATGATCTTGGTCCGCTTGGCGTCGCTGTTCCGGCGGGCCAGCTTGAACGCTGCCTCGTTGGCTTCCGTGCCGGAGTTGGCAAAGAAAACCTTGGAACCGGCAGGAGCGTTGGTGATGGCCAGGAGCTTTTCAGCCAGGGCGATCTGCGTGGGGCTCGTAAAGAAGTTGGACACGTGTCCAAGCGTGGCGAGCTGGCTGGAAATGACTGAGGTGACGAACGGGTGGGCGTGGCCCAGGGCGTTCACGGCAATGCCGCCCAGGAGGTCCAGGTACTCCTTCCCGTCGGCGTCCCACACGAGGCAACCCGCACCGCGGACGAGGACCCGCTGCGGTGTGCCGAAGACACCCATAAGGGATGACGAGTAGCGGGCCAGCCAGTCAGCGCCTGAGCTCTGGGAAACGAGCGCGGTTGCGGCAGCCTCCGCAGCGATAGCGGTATGGCTCAGTTCGGTGCTCATGCGTTCACTTCCTCGTCGGGAACAACTTGCGTGCCGATGCCGGCGGTGGTGAAAGTTTCCAGCAGCATCGAGTGCGGCAGGCGGCCATCCACGATGTGCGCGCGTTCCACGCCTTCGTCGATAGCCTTCAGGCACGCGGCCATCTTCGGGATCATTCCGGACTCGAGCTTGGGTAGCATCTCGCGGAGTTCGGACGCGGTCAGCGAAGAGATCAGCGATGATTTGTCCGGCCAGTTCGCGTAGAGCCCCTCGACGTCGGTCAGGATGACGAGCTTGGTGGCGCCCAACGCCGATGCGACAGCTGCGGCCGCCGTGTCTGCGTTGACGTTCAGGACCTGGCCGGTAGTGGGACCGGAACCGTTCCCGTCGTCGAGGATTTCCGGGGCGACCGTCGAGATCACCGGGATGCGACCGGCGTCGAGGATGTCCTTGATCCCGGCGGGGTCCACGCCTACGACTTCGCCCACCAGGCCGAGGTCAACTTCCTCGCCGTCCACCACGGTGCCCGTGCGGACTGCGCGCAACAGGCCGCCATCCTCGCCGGACATGCCAACGGCGTAAGGACCATGGGAGTTGATCAAGCCGACCAGTTCGCGTCCCACCTGACCTGTGAGGACCATCCGCACCACGTCCATGGCTTCCGGAGTGGTGACACGCAGTCCACCCTTGAACTCGGACTCAATGCCAAGCCTGCCCAGCATGGAGTTGATCTGGGGGCCGCCGCCGTGGACCACTACAGGGTGGATGCCCACGTGGTGGAGGAACACGATGTCCTCGGCGAAGGCGCGGCGAAGGTCATCGTTGACCATGGCGTTGCCGCCATACTTGATCACCATGGTGGTGCCGGCAAAACGCTGGATCCACGGCAGTGCCTCGATCAGGGTGCCCGCTTTGTCCTGGGCCGCTTCCGCCGAAACGTGACTCGTGGAGGTGGTTTCCCGGGTATGCGCAGTCATAGTCATCCGCTCAGCTCGAGTATGCGCTGTTCTCATGCACGTAGTCGTGCGTGAGGTCATTTGTCCAGATGGTTGCCTCGGCGTTGCCGGCCTGAAGGTCGATGTCAACGAGTACTTCACGTGGTTCCAGGTCAACGAGGTTGCGGTCGTCGCCGATGCTGCCGTTGCGGCAGATCTGCACGCCGTTCATGGACACGTTGAGCTGGTCCGGCTCGAATATGGCGTCGGTGGTGCCCACGGCGGAGAGCACGCGGCCCCAGTTGGGGTCCTTGCCGAAAATGGCGGCTTTGAAGAGGTTGGAGCGTGCAACGGCGCGGCTAACGATCTCGGCATCGCCTTCGCTTGCTGCATTGAAGGTACGAATGGCGATATCGTGGCTGGCACCTTCGGCGTCGCCGATGAGCTTCCGGGCCAACTCGGCGCAGACCTTCGTGATGGCCTCGCTCAGCTGCTCCGCTGAAGGCAAAGCTTCCGAGGCACCTGATGCCAGCAGCACCACGGTGTCGTTGGTGGACATACAGCCGTCGGAGTCGGCGCGGTCAAAGGTTACCCGCGCGGCATCGCGGAGGACGACGTCGAGCTCGTCCGCCGGTACCTCGGCATCGGTGGTGAGGACAACCAGCATCGTTGCCAGGCCAGGGGCCAGCATGCCGGCACCCTTGGCGATGCCGCCAACGGTGAATTGCTTGCCCTCAGCATCAGTGCCTGTGAAGACAGCTTCCTTGGACACGCTGTCCGTCGTCATGATGGCTGTTGCAGCAGCCGAACCTCCGTCTGCGGACAGCTCGCCGAATGCGGCCTCAACGCCCGGAAGGATCTTGTCCATGGGCAGTTGCTCACCAATCAGGCCAGTGGAGCAAACCACGACGTCGGAAGCTGAGACTCCCAGCACTTCTGCCACTTTCTCGGCCGTGGCGTGCGTGTTCTGGAATCCCTGCGGACCAGTGCAGGCGTTGGCGCCCCCTGAGTTCAGGACCACTGCGTCAACACGTCCGTCGCTGACCACCTGGCGTGACCAGTGAACCGGAGCAGCGGCCACGCGGTTTGAGGTGAAGACAGCAGCAGCGGACTTTTGGGGGCCGTCGTTGACCACCAGGGCCAGGTCCGGGTTGCCGGATGCCTTGATGCCGGCTTTGACGCCGGAAGCCCGGAATCCCTTGGGTGCGGTAATGGTCACGGTGCAACTCCCTGCAGGTTAAGGCCGGCGGTTTCGTCCAGGCCGAGGGCAATGTTCATGGACTGCACGGCTCCGCCGGCGGTTCCTTTGGTCAGGTTATCGATGGCGCACGTCACGATCACACGGCCAGCGTGCTGATCAAAAGCCACCTGCATGACGGCATGGTTGGAACCCTGCACCGACTTGGTCGTGGGCCAGTGGCCTTCAGGCAGCAGGTGGACGAACGGTTCGTCGTCATAGGAGTCCGCCCAGGCTTGGCGCAGTTCTGCATAAGTAACGCCGTGACCAACTTTTGCCGTGGCCGTGGTGAGAATGCCACGGCTCATCGGCGCGAGAGTGGGAGTGAAGGACACTGTCACCGGCTCGCCGGCGGCGTTGGACAATCCCTGCTCGATTTCCGGCGTGTGCCGATGACCGCCGCCAACACCGTAAGGGCTCATGGAACCCATGACCTCGGAGCCGATCAGGTTGACCTTTGCCGCCTTGCCGGCACCGGAGGTACCAGAGGCCGAGACAATCACGACGTCGTCCGTCAGGAGGAGATTGTTGGCGAACCCGGGCGTCAAGGCGAGCAGGGCCGACGTCGGGTAGCAACCAGGAACGGCGATGCGCTTGGCGCCCTTGAGCGCGTCGCGCTGTCCCGGCAGTTCCGGGAGCCCATACGGCCAGGTGCCAGCGTGGGCCGAGCCGTAAAACTTTTCCCATGCAGCCGCATCCTGCAGGCGGTGGTCCGCACCGGCGTCGATGACCACTGTGCCTTCCGGCAATTGGGCAGCGATCTCTGCAGAAGCGCCGTGCGGGAGTGCCAGGAAGACGACATCATGCCCGGACAGGTTCTCCACCGTGGTGTCTTCCAGAATCCGGCTGGCCAAACCGTGGAGATGAGGCTGCAACTCCCCTAGTCTGGAACCGGCGTTGCTGTGCGCAGTGATAGCACCGATAGTGACGTTCGGATGGCCTGCAAGCAGGCGCAGCACTTCTCCCCCGGCGTAGCCGCTGGCACCGGAGACGGCAACAGAAATAGTCATAGCTACACTGTACAGCAAAACTATTCATGGTTGCCGATATTTATGCATGCCGTCTTCTGGCAAGTGCACGGCGTCACAATACGTTAGTGCCGACAGCGTATGCTTAGTGGAGGGTGATCCAGACCGTGCAGTCCGAACGTCGGCTGCAGCGTTGCCCGTTAGCGATACGGGGCACATATATGGCACCCACGTCCACCGCTGAGCGCCCCAAAACACGCGCAATTCAGCCAAACCCCGTTGTCCAAAGCTATTCGGAGCTCCTCAAGAGCGTGAAAGCTGCCGGTCTCCTCGAACGGCGCAGCGGGTTCTACATCTGGCTCTTCGTAGCCCTCATGATCCTCATGGCCGCCACCTGGACAGGCTTCGCCCTCTTGGGTGATTCCTGGTTTCAGCTCCTGATCGCTGCCGCCGTGGGTATCTTCTGTACACAGTTGAGCTTCCTGGCCCACGAGGCCGGGCACAAGCAGATCTTTGCCTCGCGTCGTGCCAACGATTGGTCGGCCCGCCTCCTGGCAACAGGAATCGCAGGCATCAGCTACTCCTGGTGGGAGCAAAAGCACGGTGCCCACCACAACCATCCCAACGTCATTTCCAAGGACCCCGACATCCGGAACAACGCGCTGGTCTTCTACGAAGATGCAGCCGCCGAACGCAAGGGACGCCTGGCCTTCCTGACCAAGAAACAGGGATGGTTCTTCTTTCCGCTCCTGACACTCCTTGGCCTGAGCCTGCAATTCGACTCGCTTCGCTTTATCTTCGGCAAGCAGAAGGTACGCCATCGCTGGGTGGAGACGCCTATCCTGGTTGCGCGTCTTACCGCTCTTCCGGTCCTTGCCTTCACGTTCCTCCCGATTGGTATGGCGTTTGCGTTCCTCGGCGTCCAGATCATGGTCTACGGCTTCTACATGGGCGCTTCCTTTGCTCCCAACCACAAGGGCATGCCGGTCCTTCCCAAGGACAGCCGCGTCGACTTCCTCAACCGCCAGATCCTCACCTCGCGAAACATCTCGGGCGGACGCTTCATGGACTTCCTGCTGGGCGGACTGAACCGCCAGGTAGAACACCACTTGTTCCCTGACATGGCCCGGCCCCACCTTCACAAGGCCGCCGGAATCGTCCGCGAATTCTGCACGAAGCACTCCATCCCCTACACGGAAACCACGCTGATTCAGTCCTATGGAATAGTGGTCAGCTACCTCAACGAGGTAGGCCTGGCAGCTGGACGTGGCTTCGACTGCCCCGTCGCTTCGACGCACGGACGCTTCTAGGCCTCCGCAACCAAAGGCGGCATCCTTCATAGGATGGATCCTGGAACCGGGCACCGGAAGGACCGCCCCGGAGTAAGGAGCCACCATGACGCACGCCATTGTTGCCAACGAGCCCGGAGGACCTGAAGTCCTCGAATATGCCTCCGTGGAGCCACCAGTACCAGGTCCCGGGCAGCTGCTGATCAAAGTCGCAGCTGCCGGGGTCAATTTCATCGAAACCTACCAGCGCAGCGGCACCTACAAGGTTCACTACCCCTTCACCCCGGGCGCGGAAGCGGCCGGTACGATCGAAGCAATCGGTGAGGGTGTGGAGGACTTTGCGGTAGGCGACAGGATTGCCACGGCCGAAGGCTCCAGGACGTACGCTGACTACGCGATTGTGGAAGCTGAGAAGGCGCTACCCGTGCCGGCCGGCGTCGATGATCACACTGCCGCCGCCCTGCCCTTGCAAGGAATTACCGCCCACTACCTCATGAACTCCTCCTTCCGCGTGGAACCCGGGCACACGGTGCTGCTGCACGCGGGAGCCGGCGGTGTGGGGCTGCTGCTGACCCAACTCCTGAAGGCAAGGGGGGCACGGGTCATCACCACCGTTTCTTCCGATGAAAAGGCCGACCTCTCCAAGCTCGCCGGCGCCGACGAAGTCCTGCGCTATGAAGGCTTCGCGGACAGGGTCCGCGAGCTTACCGACGGCGAGGGCGTGAACGTGGTGTACGACGGCGTGGGCAAGGATACATTCGACGACTCCCTCCGAAGCCTGCGCATCAGGGGGACGATGGTGCTCTTCGGCGCCGCTTCAGGGCCCGTCCCCCCGTTCGATCCCCAACGACTGAACTCCGGCGGGTCCCTGTCGTTGACGCGCCCCACGATGGGCCATTTCGTCCAGAACAGGCACGAGCGGCGTTGGCGTTCAGCTGAGATCTTTGAAGCCGCAGCGAACGGTACGCTGGCGGTTCGCGTCGGCGCTACCTACCCCCTGGCCGAAGCGGCACAGGCGCACCGGGACCTTGAAGGGCGCCTCACCACAGGAAAAGTCCTCCTGCTTCCGTAGTCGCCCCGCTCAACCTCCACTGGGCGGTTCAGCTATGACCGCTAAGCGAACATCTGTGCAACAAACCGTGACGGGCAGGAAGCGTCCGACACCTTTTGTTCACCTTTCTGGGAAAAGCTGACTGCGTGAGCACAGAACATTCTGCCGTGGCCGGGAACACACCTGCCTTGGCTACCTATCGCCCCCAATTTCCGGGGGCTTCTGCAGCACCGGCCCAGCGGACCCTGGTGGATATCCTCGAGACGACTGCGGCAGCTTTTCCGGAATCCTCGGCGCTGGACGATGGCCGGAAGTCACTGAGTTACACCGAACTCCTGGGAGCAGTCCGAGCGTTCGCGCGGACCCTGAACGCCGCTGGTCTTGGTCGAGGGGACAAGATCGGCGTCCGCGTCTCATCCGGCACCAGCGATCTCTACATCGCCATCCTGGGAATCCTCATGGCCGGAGCAGCGTACGTCCCAGTTGATGCGGACGACCCCGACGAGCGCGCCAGGCTGGTTTTCGGCGAAGCAAAGGCTGGCGGTGTGGTTGGCGCCGGTCTGGCCCTTGACCTGGCAGGCGAGGCAAGGCAGCCTGTGACTGAGCCGCAGAAACCCGGACTGGATGACGACTCATGGATCATCTTCACCTCGGGTTCCACGGGTACGCCGAAGGGTGTAGCCGTCACTCATCGTTCCTCGGCCGCTTTCGTGGACGCCGAAGCCCGTCTCTTCCTTCAATCCGACCCGATCGGACCGCAGGACAGAGTCTTGGCAGGCCTATCGGTTGCGTTCGATGCTTCCTGCGAGGAGATGTGGCTGGCCTGGCGGCACGGCGCCTGCCTGGTACCGGCTCCGCGCGCCCTTGTCCGGACCGGCATGGATCTGGGCCCATGGCTCATCAACCACGGCATCACCGTTGTTTCCACAGTGCCCACCCTCGCTGCCTTATGGCCAGTCGAAGCCCTCGAGAATGTGCGTCTCCTCATCTTCGGTGGGGAGGCCTGCCCGCCTGAACTTGCCGAACGGCTCGCCGTCGACGGTCGTGAAGTCTGGAACACCTACGGGCCCACCGAGGCTACGGTGGTGGCCTGCGCGGCGCCCTTGGGCGGACCCGGCCCCGTTCGGATCGGACTGCCGCTGGACGGCTGGGACCTCGCCGTCGTCGATTCCGCCGGCGTTCCCGTGGCCGAAAGCGATATTGGGGAACTAATCATCGGCGGAGTCGGACTGGCCCGATACCTGGATCCCGGCAAGGACGCTGAGAAGTATGCGGCCATGCCGACCCTGGGCTGGGAACGCGCCTACCGGTCCGGGGACCTTGTGCGCTTCGAAGCCGAGGGGCTGGTCTTCATCGGGAGGGCCGATGAACAGGTCAAGCTAGGTGGCCGACGGATCGAACTTGGCGAGGTCGATGCCGCACTGCAGTCGCTGCTTGGGGTGGGAGGTGCGGCCGCCGCGGTGCAAACGACAGCGGCAGGTAACCAAATTCTTGTCGGCTACCTGGCGCCCACCGAGGGCTACGTACTGGACCTGGACGAGGCACGCAGACAGTTGGGCGAGAGCCTGCCGGCAGCATTGATCCCCCTGCTGACGGTTGTTGATTCGCTGCCGACAAAGACCAGCGGCAAAGTGGATCGTCGCGCGCTTCCGTGGCCTCTTGCCGGGGCCGGGGCCAAGGAGGCCGGCAAAGCACCGCTGAATTTGCCGGACGACGCCCGATGGATTGTGGAGCAGTGGGAATCGGTCCTCGGCAGCCCTGTGAGCTCCCTCGACGCGGACTTCTTCGCGTACGGTGGCGGTTCACTGGCGGCCGCACAGCTTGTTTCCGCATTGCGCGTTCGCTACCCGATCATCACCGTGGCGGACATCTACGCGACACCGCGGGTGGGGGCACTCATAGATACTGCGCGGCAGTCACTTCCCGACGGCGGCATGCCCGGTCCCGCTGCGGAGCGCACCGTACGGCCCACTGCGTTTAAGTCGCAGGTCTTCCAGGTGCTCATGGGCGTACCGCTGCACATCCTGGTCGGGATGCGGTGGTTGACCTACCTTATGGCTGCCAACAGGCTGTTGGCCGATTTCGCTGGGTTCACTGCGGCCCCCGTTGTTTCCTGGTGGTGGATCGGGGCATCCTGGCTGGTCTTCGTCAGTCCGCTCGGCCGGATGGCGATCTCCGTGGTGGCTGCCCGCATGCTGTTGGGCAAGGTTGAGCCAGGAACATATCCCCGCTCCGGCAAGACGCACCTGCGGCTTTGGCTGGCTGAGCAAATACAGGACCTCTCCGGTGCCATTGGTCTGGCCAGCGCACCGTTCGTTCCATACTACGCACGGGCCCTCGGCGCGAAGATTGGAAGGGACGTCCATCTGCATTCTTTGCCGCCGGTAACTGGTCTACTGTCCTTGGGAACTGGCGCCAACATTGAGCCGGAGGTGGATCTCTCCGGCTGGTGGGTGGACGGCGATTCTGTCCACATAGGGCAAATCCATGTTGGCGCTGGAGCCGTGGTGGGCTCCCGAAGTACGCTCATGCCCGGTGCCACCATCGGCGCAGGCGCACACGTCGAAGCAGGGTCTGCCGTGCTGGGCAAGGTGAAGGCCGGGCACCTCGTGGCCGGTTCCCCGGCCGGACGCCGCGGAAAAGCAAAACACGACTGGCCTGAGCCCAGCAACCGGCGTTCCCTGATGGACCGGCTCTGGTTCTCCGCCTTCGCTGCTGCGTCGGCATTGCTGGCATTGATCCCTTACATTTCAGCGTTCGCAGGCGCCATGGTGGTCCTTGCTTTCATCCAAGGCCATGACTCCCTGGAGACTGCAGTCCCCCGGATTGCACTTGCACTGCCTCTCGCAGCCCTCGTCTGGTTCTTCGGCAACCTCATCCTCATCCTGGCCGTGGCGCGGCTCCTTGGCTTGGGCTTGAAGGAAGGCTATTACCGGGTCCGAAGCCGCATTGGCTGGCAGGTTTGGGCCACTGAGCGGTTGCTGGACATGGCGAGGGACCTGCTCTTCCCCATATACGCAAGCCTCTTCACTCCACTGTGGCTACGCCTGCTGGGGGCCAAAGTGGGCAAGAACGTGGAAGCATCAACTGTGCTGTTGGTGCCCAGGATGACCACCATCGGCGATGGTGCTTTCCTCGCAGACGACACCATGGTGGCGTCCTATGAACTCGGCGGCGGCTGGATGAGGATCGCCCCTGCCAAAATCGGAAAACGCTCATTCCTGGGCAACTCGGGCATGACGGCAGCTGGACGGAATGTGCCCAAGAATTCACTCGTGGCGGTGCTCTCGGCAACGCCTGCAAAAGCGAAGTCAGGGACCTCCTGGCTCGGCAGCCCGCCTGTCAGACTGCGCCGGACCGCCGTCGACGCCGACCAGACCCGGACGTTCCAGCCGCCCCTGAAACTCAAGGTAGCCAGAGCACTGTGGGAGGCATGCCGGCCTGTCCCGGTCATCCTCACGGTCGCCATCGCAGCCAGCGTGATGTTGGCCTTGGATTGGATTGCCCGTGGTTGGGGTTACGGGATAGCGGCCCTGCTGGGCGGTGTTGTGGTTCTGGCAGCCGGTGCCGTGGCCGCGTTCAGTTCCATCATTGCCAAGTGGGTCCTGGTGGGTGCCATCCGGGCCGGCGAACACCCACTGTGGAGTTCGTTCATTTGGCGGAACGAGGTAGTGGACACCTTCATCGAGATGGTGAGCGCACCGTGGTTCGCCCGTTCGGCAGCGGGCACGCCGGCCCTGGTGTGGTGGCTTCGCGGCCTCGGGGCGAAAATTGGGCGGGGAACGTGGTGTGAAAGCTATTGGCTTCCCGAGGCTGACCTCGTGACACTTGGGGAGAACTCCACCGTCAACCGGGGCTGCGTTGTCCAAACACACCTCTTCCACGACAGGGTCATGAGCTTGGATACGGTCACGTTGGGAAATGGTGCGACGATGGGACCACACGGCGTCATCCTCCCCGCGGCCAGCATCGGGAACGGCGGAACTGTCGGGCCGGCGTCGTTGGTCATGCGCGGCGAAACCGTGCCGGCCGGAACATACTGGATGGGAAATCCGGTGAGTCCTTGGGAGGGTCCGGCAGCACGGGCCGCCCGACTCAAGTAGATTGGGGCAGATCATGACGGAACCGATCACCAAACTTGTGACCCCTGCTGACCCCTATACCCTGGACCACGGCAGCACGAGCTACCGTGTGGATCGGTATGAGTTGGATCTCGATGTCAGGCTCGGCAGTAACAAGCTGATCGGAAAAGCGATCCTCCGCTGCACTGCCTTGGAGCCTGCTGCCCAGATAGTCCTGGATCTGGTGGGCCTTCGGGCATCCAAAATCCAGGTGGATGGCAGGAAGGTCCAAAAGTTCAGCCAACGAGCCGAACACCTTGTGGTCACCACTTCGTCCCCCTTGAAGACTGGTCAGCCGTTTGTCCTTGAGATCCGCTACGAGGGCAACCCGCAACCGCGACGCGGCTTGTGGGGCGAAGTCGGTTGGGAAGAACTGAACGACGGCGTCCTGGTGGCCGGCCAGCCGAACGGCGCAGCGTCGTGGTTTCCTTGCAACGATCATCCCCGCAGCAAATCCTCGTTCCGGATCTCGGTGACCACGGATGACAATTACCGACCGGTGTGCAACGGCCAGCTGGTGTCCCGATCACGAAAATCAAGCCGCGAGACCTGGGTCTACGAACATTCCGAGCCCATGGCCACATATCTCGCCACACTGCAGATCGGCCGTTACGTGATGATCCCGCTCAACCCTGCAGACACCCATCATCGGGTCCCGCAGTTCGCCGCGGTCACTGCGGACATGGCTGGCGACGCCCGCCAGGGGCTTCAACGCCAGCCGGACATGATGAAGACGTTTGAGGACTGCTTCGGCCCCTATCCGTTCAGCGATTACACCTCGGTTGTCACCGAAGATGAGTTGGAAATCCCGCTGGAGGCACAGACCGTCTCCATTTTTGGCCGCAATCACATGCGCGGCACGTGGGAGGCCCAACGATTGATCGCCCATGAGTTGTCTCACCAGTGGTTTGGTAACTCCCTGACTGCCAGCAACTGGAAAGACATCTGGCTCCACGAGGGGTTCGCGTGCTACGCCGAGTGGCTGTGGTCCGAGGAGTCCGAAACCATGCCAGTCGCGGCACGTGCCTTGGCCGCTTGGAAAAAGCTCGACGCCGGGCCACAGGACCTGCTGGTTGGCGACCCCGGTCCGGAGCTGATGTTCGATGATCGCGTGTACAAGCGCGGCGCCCTTGCCCTCCACGCCGTCCGCCTGGCAGTCGGGGACGAAGCGTTCTTCGGGCTCCTGCAGCATTGGACGGAGCGGAACCGGCACGGATCCATTTCCACGGCGACATTCATTGATGCCGCCGATTCTTTCATTCCAGGGTTGGATGCCGGGGGCATCCTTCGGCCATGGCTCTACGAGGCGGCACTTCCTCCACTAGCGTCGCCTCTTTAGCCCACTGCCAAGGCGGCGACGAAACCTTCCGGCAGATCAATGCCCGCATCGCCGCTGCTGTTCAGGTCCCGCAAGCCCGGACGCTCCAGCACATCCACCTTCGCCGGGTTCCTTCGAAGGCCTTCCCCGGTCATCTTCAGCCAGGCCTCCTTGCGCGCCCAGAGCTGGGCACGCTGCCCGGCCCGCTGATTATCCGGGATGGACGCCAGGAAATGCTTCTCGCCTTCGGTCAAGGCGACATCGTCAAAGCCCACGAACGCTGCTTGATCAGTCGCTTCAAGGTCCACTCCCAGCCGGAGGCCGGGCGTCGGATTCACGACGCCGGCCAGCAGCACCCAGCCCTGCGCCTTGGATGCGCTCAGCGCAAGAGGTGCGGCGGCGCCGTCGAGCATGAAACCGGGACGACCGTGGTCCTGTCCTTGACCGCACTGAGGGCAGTGATAGTCGGGGTTCAGCCGGTTGGGGCTTACCCCAAGGAGCGAGGCCGCGAAGCGGTGCAGGGCAACCCGGCCGGCGACGAATTCTTCCCGAGCCTTGGTGCTGGCGAACCGCTGTGCGCGTTCCATGGCAGCCAGCCAGAGCTCCTGAACGGCAGAGTCCGGAACGGGAACGTCGGCGAGCTTCTGGAGCTCAAGCACAGGGCTTTGCACTATCGCCGTTCCTTCCGATCAGGACGTGGACCCGTCCGTAAGCGCGGAGACCGCATCCAGCTGCTCCGGCGTGAGCTCGAGGTCCGCTGCCGAGGCGTTGGCGCGGAGTTCGTCGACGGTCTCGGCCCCGACGATCACCGAGGCCACGGCCGGGCGGGAGAGCAGCCACGCCAATGACACCTGCTGCATTCCGAGCCCCCATTCTCTGGCCAGACGGTCGAGCTTGCGGGCAACGGCAATCTCGGACTCCGAATATCCGGGTCCACCGTAGCGCTTGTCCCCCGCAATTTCGCGATCCAGAACACTCAGATCGGCGAGCAGGCCGCCGTGCAGCGGCGCGTAGGGGACGATCGACACCCCGAACCGCACACACGCGGCGCTCAGCTCCCGCTCTACGCTGCGGTCCAGGAGGTTGTACATCACCTGCGCAGCCACGGGAGCAGAGACGAGCCGACGGTCATCGGCGATCCACAGGGACTCGGTCATCTGCCAGGCTGGGTGGTTGGACAGTGCGACGTAGCGCAGCTTTCCCTGGCGGATCAGGTCGTCGTAGACAGCAAGTGTCTGCTCCAGCGGCGTATTCGGATCAGGGAAATGGGCGTAATAGAGGTCAATGCGGTCTGTGCGCAACCGGCGCAGACTCTGCTCAACCTGCTGGATGATGTACCGACGCGAGAGACCGGCATCCGGGTCGAAGCGGCGCTCCCCCGACTTCGTGGCCAGCACCACCTCATCCCGATGACCGGCGAGGGCTCGACCAAGGATCTCCTCTGCCGACGCCCGCTCCGAGGCAGGCGGGGCACCAGGCCGGTCGAATGTCGGCGTGGAGCCGTAAACGTCTGCGGTGTCGAAGAAGTTGATGGCCAGGTCCAGGGCCGCTTGGACAACGCCATTAGCATCGTGTGCGCTCGGTGCTACGCCGAAGGTCGCGGTGCCCACGCAGATGCGCGACACACGCACGCCGGTCGGGCCGAGAACAGAGTACTTCATCCTGAGGATTCCTATCTGCGAGTTCGGTCCGGCTGGGACGTGGAGCGATCGTTCAGGACGTCCCTGACGGCTACGAGCCGCGGCTGAGTTTAAACACTAACCAATTGGTTATATTTCGGCACGCCAGCACCGCCGCGTGGGGAGGCAACTGAAAAAAATCCCCGGAACCAGGAGGTTCCGGGGATTTCGTCGCATACGAACGCGCTATCGCTGCACTGCTCCGAAGCGCTCCGAAGCAACAGCCACGGCTCCGGCGCGGGCCTCCGAGGCCTCGTCAGCCGTCAAAGTGCGGTCGTCGGCACGGAAGCGAAGGCCGAAGGCCAAGGATTTCTTGCCTTCCTCAATCCCGGGTCCAACGTAGACATCGAACAATGCGACGTCCTCGAGGAGTTCGCCCGCACCTTCACGCAATGCTGCAAGGACCTGGTCAGCCGGCACGTCCTGCGGAACAACCAGGGCCACATCCTGGGTGGCCACTGGGAATCCGGAGATGTGCTTGGCAACAATGACGTCGGCAGCAGCTTCAAACAGCGCCTCCACGTTGACCTCAACCGCCACAGAGCGTGCTGGCATGTCGTGGGCTGCGAGGAGCTTCGGGTGCAGTTCACCGGCGTAGCCCACCACGTCGCCTGACCGAAGCGCGAGCTGTGCGGCACGTCCGGGATGGAATGCCTGGTGGCTTCCCTGGCTGACTACGAGTTCAACGCCGAGAACATCCGCGATGAGCCGGGCTACGTCCAAAGCATCGGCCCAGTCCCACGCACGCGGCGTGTGCGTCGCGGCCGCAGGCGAATCGTGGCCAGTCAAGACAGCGGCGATGTGCAGCGGCTGGTGCGGGACGCCGTCGTACAGTGCATCCAGTACCTCATCGGAAGGCTTTATGCCCAGCGGCGGGATGGATTCAGTACCGAGCTTCTCGCCAGGGAGGAAGACAGAGCCAGCCTCGTAGAGTGCCAGGTCACGGAAGCCGCGGGAATGGTTGCGGCGGGCAACCTCGATCAGCCCCGGCAGGATGGACGTACGGAGGTAACCGTGTTCCTCGCTGATGGGGTTCGCCAGCTTCAACGCCGGACGTTCTTCGCCTTCCGTTGGCACGCCGAAGGTGTCGTTGGCTGCCTTGGCGACGAACGGATAGGACAAGACTTCCGTCAGTCCGGCATCTGCCAGTGCCTGTACGACGCGGCGCTTCTGCTGCTGGCTGCGGCTCAGGCCACGGCCCGGAGGCGCCACGGGCAGGGTGGCCGGGATGTTGTCATAGCCGACCAAACGGGCAATTTCTTCGGAGAGGTCTTCCTTGGTTTCAAGGTCGTTGCGCCAGCTCGGAGCCGTCACCAGGTAGCCGGTGGCAGTCTTTTCCACGGCAGCACCAAGATCCACCAAGGACGTGGTGATCTGCTCTTCTGTGAAGTCGATGCCGATACGGGCGGCAGCGAATTCTGCGGGCAGTTCGATGGTGACGGCGTCAGGGGCAGTTCCGACGTCGGTCCCGGTCTCGTCAGCGGTGCCACCAGCGAGGTCAACCAAGAGGTCCACGACGCGCTGGGCGGCGACATTCGCAACGTGAAAGTCAACGCCGCGCTCGAAACGCTTGGAAGCCTCGGACGGAAGCTTGTGCCGACGACGCGAACGGGCAATCGATACTTCATCGAAGTGCGCGGCTTCCACCAGGATGTTCTTGGTGGAATCGGAAACCTCGGTGTGGGCACCGCCCATGACCCCGGCGATGCCGATGGCTCCGGAGTCATCAGTGATCAGCAGGTCTTCGACGTCGAGCGTGCGCTCTTTGTCATCCAGGGTGGTGATCTTCTCCCCCGCCACGGCACGGCGGACCACGATGTCGCCCGCAAGCTTGTCGAGGTCGTAGCAGTGGTTTGGCTGGCCGAGCTCAAGCATGACGTAGTTGGAGATATCAACCGGCAGGGAGATGGAACGCACGCCAGCCAGACGGAGACGTGCGGACATCCACGGCGGGGTGGGACGGGAAGCGTCCACGCCACGCACTGTGCGTGCCACGAAGCGGTCACACCCCGGCTTGCCATAGATGGGGGCGTCGTCGTTGAGCTTGACGCCGTAGCCGCCTTGCAGGCTGGCCGGAGCGTTGACCTTGGAGGCCGGGTCAACGAAGGATGTTCCGGTGGCGTGTGCGTACTCGCGTGCCACGCCACGGATGGAGAAGGCATAGCCGCGGTCCGGGGTGACATTGATTTCTGCAGCCTGGTCATAGAGACCAAGGAGTTTCATCGCGTCCGTGCCGATTTCCGGATCCAGCCCGATCCGTGAGAGGACCAGGATGCCATCGTGGTCCTCGCCGATACCCAGTTCGCGAACGGAAGCGATCATGCCTGCGGACAGGTGACCGTAGGTCTTCCGCGCCGAAATCTGGAAGTTTCCGGGCAGCACAGCTCCGGGAAGCGTGACAACAACTTTGTCGCCTTCCACGAAGTTGTGGGCACCACAAATGATGCCCTGCACGCCGGAGGGATCGATTCCCTCGCCAGTCAGCGTCTGTTCCTGCCCTTCAGGGACAACACGGACCTGGCACCAGTTGATGGTCTTGCCATTGGATTGCGGTTCCTTGACCAGGCTCAGCACCTGGCCAACCACAATGGGACCCGTGAGTTCATCCGTGGGACGGTGGACTTCTTCTTCTTCAAAACCGACCTTGACCAGGTCAGCCATAACGTCTTCGGCCGTAGCATCGGCCGGAACCTGCGCAAATTCACGCAGCCAGGAAAGTGGGATACGCACTGTTAGATCTCCATCCCGAAGTGCTCGCTGAAACGTACATCGCCCTCGATCATGTCGCGCATATCGCCGACCTCATTGCGGAACATGAGCGTGCGCTCGATGCCCATGCCGAAGGCAAAACCTGAATAGACGTCCGGGTCGATGCCGGCAGCCCGAAGGACGTTGGGGTTGACCATGCCGCAGCCACCCCATTCAATCCAGCGGGGACCACCCTTGGCACCGGGGTGCCAGATGTCCAGCTCAGCAGAGGGCTCGGTGAACGGGAAGTAGTTCGGGCGCAGGCGAATGGAGGCTTCGTCGCCAAACATCTGGCGGGCGAAGTGCTCCAGCGTTCCACGGAGGTCGGCCATGCTCAGGTTCTTATCGATCGCCAGGCCTTCGAACTGGTGGAAGACAGGCGTGTGCGTTGCATCGAGTTCATCCGTGCGGAACACCTTGCCCGGGCACAGCACGTAGATGGGAACTTCGCGCTCCAGCATGGAACGCACCTGCACAGGTGATGTGTGCGTTCGCATCAGCAGGTGCGCTTCGGGAGGCTCCACGAAGAAGGTGTCCTGCATTTCACGGGCCGGGTGATCCGGTTTGAAGTTCAGGGCGTCAAAGTTGAACCACTCGGACTCAACCTCGGGGCCTTCGGCAATTTCCCAGCCCATGCCGACGAAGATATCCGAAACACGGTCCTGCAGCGTGGACAGTGGATGACGCGCTCCCGCGCGGCGTCGACGCGGAGCTGCCGTGACATCAACGGTTTCCTCAACCAGGATCCGGGCGTCGTTCTCGGCTTCCAGGATTTCGGTCCGGGCTGCGAGCGCTTGGTTGACCCGGCCGCGCGAGGATCCCATGAGCTTTCCGGCGGCAGCCTTGTGCTCCTTGGCGAGGCCACCGATTTCACGGTTGGCCAGGCTCAGGGGCGACTTCTCTCCGGTGTGGGCGAGGCGGACAGCCTTGAGTTCTTCGAGGGAGGAGGCAGCCGCAATCGCGGCGATCGCATCCTCAACGGCGGCGTTGATGGCGGCTTCATCCAGCGGATTCGGGATGGCAGCGCCTGGCAAAGTGTCAGTCATCTACTGTTCTTAGCTACGAGTCGGGAGCGGCCGGCATGGCTGGCCTGCAAAACGAAAGGGCAGCGCTCACCGCGGACGGCAGGCACTACCCTTCAGTCTAGTTGAAGCTCACAGGCGCCATTTAACCCCGGGTTTGTGTACGCCACGGGTCTAGCATGGCTTCATGACTCCCGGGCAGCGCTTGCGGCAAGTTGCCAACTTCCTGAACCTGACCACCCCGTTGGGGCTGTTGGTCGCGCGGACGTCCCGATCGCGCATTTCGCGTGGGCCGCGGGGTCTGCTGATAGCAGCAGGGTATGCGTGGAAGCTTCCTCACGCCGGGGCGTTTACGGTGGGGAACGTCATCCTCTACCGTGCAGCCCAGGGCGTGGCAGGACGCAATGACTTGCTCCTTGCCCACGAGGAACGGCACAGCACTCAGTACGCCTACTGCCTGGGGTTGCCGTTCCTCGTTTTCTACGGTCTCGCCGCCGGGTGGTCCATGCTGCGTGCGGGCAATCCGGCGTCGAGGAATTTCTTTGAACGGCAAGCTGGACTCGCAGCGGGCGGCTACATTGACCAGCGAATCGAGATTGACCAGCGAATTGAGGCCGAAGCATGAAGCGCACCATAACCGTCACCGGAACGGCGAGCGCCAAGGCAGTTCCGGACCTGGTGACACTGACTTTGGGCGTCGAGACGCGAAGGGAGACTGCATCCAAGGCATATGACGACGCCGGCAAGGCAGCCGCCGCCGTCGCCGCCAGTTTGCGCGCGGCTGGCGTGGAGGCTGCAGATCTGCACACCAGCGGCTTAAACCTTCGAGCAGACTTGGTGTGGGTGGAGGGGCAGGGACAGAAGGTCGCTGCCTATGTGGCGTCCACCAATGTGCGTGTCGGCATCCGCTCGCAAACGGAAGCGCCTGCCACCATTGCTGCGGCGGTGGCGGCCGGTGGGGACGACATCCGGATCAACGGGATAGAGCAAGGCTTCGCAGATGCCTCTGCGGTCACGAGCCAGGCGCAGGAGGCGGCATGGCAGGACGCGCTCCAGCGGGCGGAGCAGTACGCGTCCTTGGCGTCTGCCCGGCTGGGCTCGGTGGTTTCCATTTCCCAGCAACCTCTGCCAGGCTCCCCCATTCCGATGGGTGGACTCGTCAGGGCCTCTGCTGCTGAAGCACTTCCCATCCAGGCCGGCGAGTCGTCCGTAGCGGCAAGCGTCACTGTGGAATGGGAACTCTTGAAGCCTTAGGTCCATCCACCGGCGCCTGGACTGCCGTCCGCACCACCACTGCGATGCCAGCAGCCATGGCCTCAAGCGGCATGGACGGCGTCGCGCTCCCCTCGGGTACCTGCTCTGGAAGGTAGGGAAGATGGACAAATCCTCCCCGGATGCCGTCCTTGGTTGCGAGGGCATGCATCAGCGCATAGAACACGTGGTTGCAGACATAGGTTCCTGCAGACTGGGAGATCTCACCCTTGATGCCTTCGATCTGCAGGTTCCGTAGCGCGGCTTTGATCGGCAACGTCGAGAAGTAAGCAGCCGGGCCGCCAGGAACCACTTCCTCATCGATGGGACGCTTGCCCTTGTTATCCGGGATGCGGGCGTCATCGCAATTGATGGCTACACGCTCGAGGGAGATTCTTTCCCGCCCTCCAGCCAATCCCGCGCACACCACGACGTCCGGCATGAGGGTTTCGAGGGCGGCCAGCAGGACGGTTGCCGCTTCACCGAACACGCAGGGCAGCTCTAAAGCTTCCACGTTGTGCCCCTCAGAGCGAAGGATGTCACGTGCGCGCAGAACGGCCTGCCAGGAAGGATTGACCTTCTCTTCACCAAACGGTTCGAAGCCAGTCAGCAGAATCATGGGCCAACCTTAGCAATCTCCGGAATCGGCATTCGTAGTGCTTGACATTCGTTCGAACATACATTCGAATGGAGTGCATGAGATGGGACGCACAAGCACTTTCGCCAACGCGTGGACCGGCGTCCGAAAGCCTTGACAGTATGGCTCCTGGCCCTGCCCCGGCCATGGACGCCCTGCTGCCGCTGGCCGGGCTTGTGCGTTCCATCTCAACACCCGAATTCTCCGGAGTCACCTTCCATGAGGTCACCGCAAAGTCAGTGCTCAACAAGGTGCCTTCCGGTTCCAACATGCCTTTCGAATGGACAGTGAATCCCTACAGGGGCTGCAGCCATGCCTGCGTCTATTGCTTCGCCCGGAAGACGCACACCTACCTGGAGTTCGACGCCGGACGCGACTTCGACTCCCAGGTGGTAGTCAAGATCAACGCGGCAGAGGTCCTTCGAAAGGAACTGGCCAAACCCTCTTGGGAACGGCACCAGGTTGCCCTCGGAACCAACACAGACCCCTACCAGCGCGCCGAAGGCCGATACGCGCTGATGCCAGGGATCATCCGGGCCCTTGCCGATTCCGGCACACCGTTTTCCATCCTGACCAAAGGCACGCTGCTTGCCCGGGACATTCCCCTGCTCAAGCACGCGGCAACCCAGGTCCCGGTGGACCTGGGCATCTCACTGGCCATGACCAACGAGGACCTTGCCGAGATTGTTGAGCCCGGCACCCCCTCGCCAAGAGCCCGCCTCAAGCTCATCGCGCGGCTGCGTGAGGCAGGTCTGGGTTGCGGAGTCATGGCCATGCCCATCCTGCCTTGGCTCACGGATTCAGACGAAGCCCTTGAGTCCTTATTCTCGGAACTTTCCAAGGCAGGCGCCACGGGCGTCACTGCAGGAGCCCTCTACCTCAAGCCCGGTACACGTGAGTGGTACATGAAGTGGCTCGCCGCCCACCATCCCGAACTTGTAGGACGGTACCGTCGCCTGTACGGGCAGGGATCTTATGCGTCAAAAGAGTACCGCTCCTGGTTGTCGGCCAGGATCAATCATTTCAAAGCCAAGCATGGCTTTACTGGAACACAAGGCTTCAGCCACCGTAATGCACGGCCAGCCACCACTCCAGTTTCAGGCACGAAGCCTGCGGTTGGTAAGCCGTTGCCAGGGCAGGAACCACTTTTCTGAGCCGCTGGGCCACTCCAGTAACGGCAGCTAGGCCCGTGCAGTCACGCGTTCCAGCAACGCCCGGACTATAGGGAAGTCAGCCGGGATCCAGGCAAGGCCAAGAGCTTCTTCGTCATCAACCAGGGATACCCAACGCAGCTCGTCGTGATCCTCAAGGGCACGGGGTGTGCCTTCAGCGAGTTCCGCCAACCAGACACGCATTGCCGCGCGCTCATTGAGGGGCCACCCCTCGGCCTCACCGGACTCCAGCTCCGCCCCGAGCCGGACTGTAACTCCCAACTCCTCCGCGAGCTCCCGATGTAGGGCAGCTTCGGCCGACTCGCCCTCCTCTACTTTGCCGCCGGGAAATTCCCACATTCCGGCGAACTGCGGGGGCGCAGTGCGACGTGCTACGAGGAGTCGGGCCGGGGCATCCAGGGAGTCGACGACGGCGGCGCCCACCACGTTTATCAGTCCAGTCACTGAAACAGTCTATGGGTGACGGAATCATGGGCATCGTCACATAGCGACGTCAAGACACTGTCACGGGACTAAGCTTGTTATCGGATTTTCTCCACCTTTTCCCAGCCCTCAAGGCACCTCACGAAGCAGGCTCATGACTATCACCGTGTCCCCACTCGCCGTCGCCAAAAAAGCAAGGCGCCACCTAGGCTTGGCTATCCTCGCGCTGGCCACGGGCGGGTTCGCCATCGGCACCACCGAGTTCGCCATGATGGGTCTTCTCAAGGAAATTGAGGAAGGATTGGGCATCAGCACTCCCGAGGCTGGCAACCTCATCTCCGCCTATGCCTTGGGCGTTGTCATTGGAGCGCCCATCTTCGCTGCATTCGGAGCCAAACTTCCCAGGAAACACCTGGCGCTGGGGTTGATGCTGTTCCTCTCCATCGCCAACCTGACCTCTTTCTTTGCTCCCGACTACGGTTTCATGCTGCTTTCCCGCTTCGCTTCCGGGCTCCCCCATGGAGCATTCTTCGGTGTGGCTGCTGTCATCGCTGCCGGTTTGGTGGCACCCACAAAACGCGGTTGGGCCATCTCCATGGTGATGGCAGGCCTCACCGTCTCCAACGTCATCGGGGTGCCTCTGGCTACCTGGGTGGGGCAGACCTTCGGCTGGCGTCTTCTGTTCATCATCGTGGGGGCCATAGGCCTGCTGACCGTGGTCATGGTCTGGAAATTCGTCCCCTTCGAAGCAGCGCACCCTGAGGCGAGTATTCGACGCGAACTTGGTGCTCTCAAGCGGCTTCAGGTGTGGCTTGCGTTGCTGATCGGCATCATCGGGTTTGGCGGTTTCTTCGCCGTCTACACCTACATCGCGCACACCATGACGGGCGTGGCAGGCATACCAGAAAGCCTCATTCCGGCGGTGGTGGCGTTATACGGGCTGGGGATGGTTGCGGGGAACATGATTGGCGGCCGCATTGCGGATAAGTCCGTTATGGGCACCATCTATTGGGTCATGCCGGGCATCGCCGCAGCATTGGTCGTTTACGCAGTCGCAGCGCACTGGGCTTGGTCCGCATTCATCATGGCCTTCGTCGTTGGCGGCATAGGCTCCATGCTCACGCCAGCGTTGCAGACCCGTCTCCTGGATGCCGCCCCGGGCGCTGCCTCGCTCGCTTCATCGCTGAACCACTCCGCCCTGAACATTGCCAACGCTCTGGGCGCCTTCCTCGGCGGGACCGTGATCGCCTGGGGCTGGGGCTACGTGGCTCCGGCCCTCGTGGGTGCGGTCCTCGCCATCCTGGGTCTGGGAGTTGCCATCATCAGCGGGCTGCTGGAACGCAGGAAGCCGCTGGCTACCTCATAAATCGATAGAGCGTGATCTAACTTCTGGATGCTGCAACAAAAAAGGTGGGCTCCGCTATTTGACCAGTTCAAATAGCGGAGCCCACCTTGGGTTAATGCTGACCTGACTACGCCTGGACGCGCTCAACATCCGGTTCAAGGTAGATGACCCGCGCTATCGGTACGGCCGCCCGGATCCGTTGCTCGGCGTCGTCAATCACCCGGGCAATTGCCTGACCGGTATCGGCGGCACCCATGGTGATCTTGGCAGCAACCAGCAGTTCTTCCGGCCCGAGGTGCATCGTCTTGAGATGGATGATCCTGGTGCCATCCGCCTGCAGTGCCTCGGTGATTCGTGCGACGTCGTCTTTGGTAGCCGACTCACCCAACAGAAGCGATTTGGTCTCGACCGCAAGGATGACAGCAATGGCGACCAGCAGCAGGCCGATCATGGCCGTACCGAAGGCGTCCCAGACGCCATCACCGGTGACGAGGGTCATACTGACGCCGAAGAGCGCGAACGCCAAGCCCAGCAAGGCGCCAAAGTCTTCCAGAAGGATGACCGGCAGCTCGGGCTGCTTGGCGTTGCGGATGAACTTGGCCCACGTCTGCTTGCCACGGATATGGTTCGATTCCACAATGGCGGTTCGGAAGGAGAACGACTCGGCAACGATGGCACCAACCAGGACGGCCAACGGCACCCACCAGAAGTCGCCTTCGATGCCATGCGGGTGCTGGAACTTCTCCCACGCTTCGTACAGGGCAAAGAGGCCACCCACGCTGAACAAGACGATGGAGACGATGAACGCGTAGATGTACCGCTCGCGTCCGTAGCCGAAGGGGTGCTCGGGGCTTGCGGCACGCTGTGCGCGCTTGCCTCCTATCAGGAGAAGGATCTGGTTGCCGGAGTCGGCCACCGAGTGGATGGCCTCGGCGAGCATGGATGATGACAGTGTCAGGACGAATGCAACGAACTTCAGGACAGCGATGGTCAGGTTCGCGGCGAGGGCCGCCACGATCGCTTTGGTACCGCCACTTGCAGCCACGAAAGCTTCACCTCTTCGGTTTTGGGAAAGTATGGATTGTGCCAAGAAGAGTCGTCATCGTCTTATCTTGCAAGAAATACCGTACCGGGCGTCAGGCTATTTCTGCATTCCCGGCCCGGGCGCCCTGCTGCGAACGGGCGCTTGCATAGAGGCAAACGGTGGCCGCTGTACCCAGATTCAAGCTCTCGGCTGCACCATAAACAGGCACGGCTACGCGGTGATCCGCGAGTGCCAGCTCAGCATCGGAGAGCCCTTGGGCTTCGTTCCCGAACAACCAGGCTGTGGGTGCCTCAAGGGCATAATCCGAGGCAACAGAGTCATTTCCGAGCCTCCGGGCAGCATTCTCGTCCTGGAGCTGGTCCAGGTTTACTGTCCCATAGCCGTCGGCAGCCAGGACTCCCATCCCCTGTGCCCGGCAGCGCGCGACGAGATCTTCAACATCAGCACCCAGGACCACAGGCAGGTGGAACAACGAACCGGCCGTGGACCGTACCGCCTTGGGGTTGTAGATGTCCACGCTGGAGCCCGTCAGGATCACAGCGTCGGCACCTGCAGCGTCGGCCGCCCGCAACACGGTGCCTGCATTGCCGGGGTCCCGGACCTGGCACATGACCGCAATAAGGCGAGGACCGGCGTCGAGCACTGATTCGAGGCTGACATCCACAAAACTACACACGGCAACGATGCCCTGCGGATTGACGGTGTCCGCCATAGCGGCCAGGACGTCGTCGCTGGCCAGCCGAAGCTGCGTTCCTTCTGCAAGGTCTGCGAGTTCCGGGAGCCGCTCAAGGCATGCCTCGCTCGCAAAGACTTCATGCACGACGGCGGCACCGCCTGCCGCTGTGCGCTCCCGGTGAAGGGTCAAAGCCTCGCGAACCGCCTGTGGACCCTCAGCCAGGAAACGGCCGCGCTTTAAACGGGCCGGGCGCCCGGCAAGCTTGGCGACGTCCCTCACCCGATCTGCTCGGGGGTTGGTCATCGGAAAGTCTTGCGGGCGCCCGGTTTGGTTCATATAAAGAACTTTAGTGGCAGTTGCGACTAGTTCTTGATCTGCTGGCGGGCTTCGCCGCCGGCCGGCTCGAAGCCAGCAGCCTTTGCAGCCTCTACCGTGGAGAACCAGTATTCAGCAGCAGTGTTCTCGTACCAAGTGGAACCCGGTACGTGGTACTTCTTGGACTCGGCGTTGCCCTTGATGGCGTGGCCTTCAGGAGCACCTTCGCCCTCAACGGCAGCAATAGCGCCATCGATGGCCGGCTTCTCGGAGACAGAAGCCTTGACAGCCGTTGCGGTAGCAGCAGCCGGAGCAACCTTGGCAGCCTTCGGTGCGGCAACCTCGGCCTTGGCAGCCGGAGCAGACGTGTCGGCCGGGAGGGCAGCCTTGGCAATGTTCACCAGTGCGGCGAATGCGTTGGCGTCCGAAACAGCCAGTTCGGCCAGCATGCGGCGGTCAACCTCAACCTCAGCGGCCTTCAGGCCCTGGATCAGGCGGTTGTAGGTGAGGCCGTTGGCGCGGGATGCAGCGTTGATGCGCTGGATCCAGAGGCGACGGAAGTCGCCCTTCTTCTTGCGGCGGTCGCCGTAGCTGTACACAAACGAGTGCAGCAGCTGCTCTTTGGCCTTGCGGTACAGGCGCGAACGCTGACCGCGGTAACCCTTGGCGCGTTCGAGGATAACCCGGCGCTTCTTGTGGGCGTTTACCGCCCGCTTCACACGTGCCACGTGCGTACTCCTTCAGAAATCTTTATCCCAAGCTGCTACTGCCGGAAATCCGGCCGGCCTGAGAAGGCTTTTGGTGTAGTCGGTCGCTACCGGATGGCAGCAACCAAAGAACTTGGAACTTAGACGCCGAGCATCTTCTTGATGACCTTGGCATCGCCCTTGAAGACGATCTTGTCACCGGCGAGGCGACGGGTCAGCGTGGAGGACTTGTGCTCCAAGTAGTGGCGGCGGTTGGCCTGCTGACGCTTCAGCTTGCCGGTGCCGGTCAGCTTGAAGCGCTTCTTAGCACCGCTGTGGGTCTTCATCTTCGGCATGGGAACCGATCTCCTTACGTGTCCACGGACAAAGTCCGCAGTTCTTTCGTGCAGCCGGCCTACAAGGGCCGGCGTGCTGGTTGCTTGCCGTTGGAGGCCAGGGCCTCCGCGGCGTTGAACTAGTTGGTCTTGCGAGATGCAGGCTTCGGCGCAGCCTTGGGGGCTGCGGGCCGAGCTGCCGGCTTGGGAGCTGCCGGCTTGGCGACAGGCTTCGGAGCCGAGGGAACTGCAGGCTTCGGGGCAGCAGCCGGAACAGCTGGCCTCGGAGCTGCCGGTGCGGGGGCGGCCTTGGGGGCCGGTGCTTTCTCCGCCGGTGCAGCCTTCACAGCCGGGGCTTTCTCAACCACGGGTGTTTCTTCGACTACCGGAGCCGCTTCAGCTACCGGCGCCTCTTCGACTACCGGAGCTTCCTCAACAACCGGTGCCTCTTCAGCTACGGGTGCTTCCTCAACAACCGGAGCCTCTTCAGCTACGGGCGCTTCCTCAACAACCGGAGCCTCTTCGGCAATGGGTGTTTCAGCCTCGGGAGCCTCCACAGTTTCCTGCTTGGGCTCTTCTTCGGAAGCAAGCAGGCCTGCCGGAAGAAGGTCGCCCAGGGTCTGCGTCAGCGGAGCCTGGTCGCCCGTGGTGTCCACGCGTCCGGAGGCCTTGGCCTCGTTCTGTGCCTTGGCTTCGGCACGCTGGGCTGCACGCCGGGCTTCAGCCTTGGCTTCGGCCTTGTTCTTCAGCGGACCGATCACCATGACCATGTTGCGACCATCGATGCGTGGGCTGGACTCAACAATGCCAACCTCGGCGACGTCTTCAGCAAACTTCTGAAGCAGGCGGATGCCCATCTCCGGACGCTGCTGTTCGCGGCCACGGAACTGGATCATTGCCTTGACCTTGTCACCAGCGCCGAGGAAGCGAAGTGCATGTCCGCGCTTGGTTTCGTAGTCGTGCTTGTCGATCTTGAGGCGGAAACGGATTTCCTTCAGAACCGTGTTGGTCTGGTTCTTGCGGGCCTCACGCGCCTTCACGGCAGCTTCGTACTTGTACTTGCCGAAGTCCATCAACTTGCAAACAGGAGGCTTAGCCTGCGGGGCAACTTCAACGAGATCGAGATCGGATTCGGCAGCAAGACGCAGGGCGTCCTCGATGCGGACGATTCCTACCTGTTCGCCGGCAGGGCCGACCAGCCGCACCTCGGGGACGCGGATACGCTCATTGATTCTTGGCTCGCTAATGTTAAAGCTCCTGTGGTTGTGGTGAGTTTCACCGGCAAATAGAGAAGGCCTCCAATTGCTGGTGCAATCGAAGGCCTCAAGGATCGGGTGTGCTCCCTTGTAGAGAAGCACGCACTCCGGAGGCTGGGCCTCTGAGCGTCCGACCAGTACCCGGCAACCTCTTGTTCCGTGAAGGAATCCTGTTCCCCGAAGGGAAAACGGCTGACGCGGGTGGGAGAGAACTCCGCTTGCAAACTGAAAATCAATTCTACAGAAATAACCCGCCAAGCGCACATTGCACGGGGCGGGAGCATTTAATGCGAATAACGACTTCCAGTCGGTCTGTGACAAGCTTACCAGTATGAGCACTGAAGACAGCAATTCGCGCAACTCCTACTCCGAGGACACCGCCACAGCCCCCGCCGCCGATGCCGGGGTTTCCCAGCAGATCCGTGACATCGCGGAAGTTGCGGCAGTTGAAGTCATCACCACCGGCGCGGTCCACCTGATGAGCGCCGCCGCTGTGAAGGTCGGCCTTGCCGATGACCCCAACGCGGAGGACCTCAAAGACCTTGACGAGGCCCGCAAGCTCATCACTGCATTGGCTGGCCTCGTAACGGCAGCTGCCCCCGAAATCGGTTCCCAGCATGCCGGGCCTTTGCGTGATGGACTGCGCTCCCTCCAGCTGGCTTTCCGCGAAGCTTCCCTTATCCCTGACGCACCAGGCAAGGGCCCTGGTGAGAAGTTCACCGGACCGGTGAACTAGCCGGGAACTGCCCCAAAGTACATACGACGGCGGCCCCGACCACATGTGGTCGGGGCCGCCGTCGTCGTTAATGCCGCTCAACGTACTGCAGCGGGATCACTGAAGACTTACCGACGTTGGAGCTACACCCGGGCCCGGCGCCGCCTGGACATCAGGGCGAAGCCCGCGATGCAAAGTACGACTCCTGCGGTTCCGACGGAGGCAAAACCTCCGGACGGGCCCACAGTGTCAATAAATATCCCGGCAAGGGGCGCGCCGAAGGCAATGCCAGCCGTTAGCGCGGATCCGTACCACCCCATGGCCTCGCCGCGGCGTTCCTCGTCCACGAGGTCCGCCACCTTCTCCGACGACGCCGACAACACCGGAGCGCAAAGAAGGCCCGGGAGAATCGAGAGCAGTGCAAGCGTCCAGGTGTCGTGTGCGAAACCCATCGGGATGGTGAGCGCGGCCATGCCCAACAACAGCAGCATGGGAGAGACCGAACGGTTCATGGCTCCGTAGATGAGTCCACCCACAACCGATGCCGCACACCAGAAGAAGAAGACGATGCCGATCTCGTTCTGGTGACCGCCGCGCTCCAACAGGCCAACGATACTGACGTCGGAGCCGCTAAGTACCATCCCCGATCCCGCGGCTACGGCGAAAAGGGCCGCAACGGAAACTGTAAACCAGGTGAAATTGCGGGCCACGCGATTCCGAAGGCCGGCTGTGCGGGACACGGCTGCCGGCGCCATTTCAGACGCCGCCTCCTGCACGTGGCCTGGTGCGGAGGCCACCATGGCCGCCTCGGCAGCGGCAAGGTCGGCGGCGGCCCGTGCCGCAGATTCCTCCGGAGTGCAGTTGGGATCGCTGCGGGTGGGAGGGTTGAACCAGATCAAAAACAGGCCAGCCACGGAGACAGAGATTCCCACCGCGGTGAGTCCCACTGCCGAGAAGCCGCTCGTGGCGACGATCGCACCAACAGCCGGGCCGATCATGAACACGAGCTCAGTGGCGATGGAATCCAGCGCAAACGCCGAGCGTCGCTGGTCCCCGTCCACCATGACACCCAGCGATTGACGGACCACGCTGAAGATCGGCAACGTGAACAAGCCCCCCACGAAGACCAAGGGAAGCAACCAGGCGTACGGGACGTGCGGAACAATGGACCAAATCACTGTTTCCGAGATGACGGATGGGATCAGGGCCTTCCGCAGGCCCACCATGTCCACGCGCCGACCACGCCAAGGCGCCCCCAAGGCAATGCCAATGGTCATGACGGCGGCAGCGGCGCCCGCGGCGGCATAACCCTCCCCCAGCGTCAGGACAATGTGCAACGTCAGGAGCACGCCAGCCGCCGAATGTGGGATGCGGGCGATCATGCCCACCAGCAGGAGGCGCCGGACAGGGCGGATAGACAGCATCTCTTTGTAGAGAGCGAAGTTCACGGACTAATTCCTCTTGTTCCCCCGGGGCAGTCCCCGGTGGACGGGTACTGCCGCTAGTGCAGCCCAGGCTCCTGCGCCGCACGTTGCAGTTTTACTTCGATGGAGTCGACGCCCTCGGCAAACGATTCCAGCTTCGCCCACGCCTCATTCAGGTCAGCCACCAGCGACTGGACGGATGCGGCGTCGAGTCCGTCCTCAAGGAACAGCACTATCCGCAGTTCCGGGCCAGCGCCTCCGCCTGGGACCGTCCTGCCATCCGCCGTCAGGCAGGCGACGCCACCACCGGTCTGTGTTTTGAGTCGGCGCACCGTCGGAAACGCCTCGGCCTGTGAAGCGAGAGCAGACTCCAGTTGATCATCAAGGTAAGACGGCGTCCAGTCCCGCTGCTGCGCCAACGCCCACATGGCTGGCCGCCGAACCACGAACGTGAACGCGGAACCGGGGTCCAGTACCAGCAATTGTGCGCCTTCGGAAACGGCCGAAAGGGCAGCCCTTGCCGCATAAACAGCTACCGGCCGGGCGTCCGCATGCCAGGCTTCAAGAGCAGCGGCCGTCGTGAACACGGGCATGGCCTTCCGACCATCAGGGGCCTTGAGTGTGACTAATGCCATATCGGACTGCTTGTCCGCGTGCAGCCCATCAACACCTTCGGCTTCCTCGGCGAGCTGGGGTACCACGGGAACGAAGACCCGGGCCGTCGCGAGTGAAGCTACAACCTCCGCTTCACTGCCCGTCCCATTCAGCAGTGCAGCAACGGCAGCGAGGTAACCTGAATCCGCCGAACCGTCGTCGTCCTCGAAATTGTGGATCTTGGCATCGTCACCACTAAGGCTACGGCCTTCCCAGGGCTGCCCCGCCGAGTCCGTGGCTCCCCCGGCACCGGCCAAGGCAGCAGCAATGTGGCCTGGAAGTTCGCGTCGTGAATCGGACATCAATGACGACCGGCTACGTCCAACGCTTCGGGCAGGGTGAAAGCACCTGCATAAAGGGCTTTGCCGACAATCGCGCCCTCAACGCCCAGGGGCACGAGTTCACGAAGCACGCGAAGATCCTCAAGGCTGGAGATACCACCTGAAGCCACCACGGGCTTACCCGTTTTCTCCACCATTTGGCGCAGCAAGTCAACATTTGGACCTTGCAGGGTTCCGTCTTTGGTGACGTCGGTGACCACGTAGCGTGCGCAGCCGGCGTCCTCCAAGCGGGCAAGAACTTCCCAGAGGTCGCCGCCTTCTTTGGTCCAGCCGCGACCGGCCAGGGTGGTACCACGGACATCGAGGCCGACGGCGATCTTGTCACCGAAGCGGTCAATGGCGCGCCGTGTCCATTCAGGGTTCTCCAATGCTGCTGTACCGAGGTTCACCCGCTCCACGCCCAATTCCAGGGCCCGTTCCAGCGACTCGTCATCCCGCAGACCGCCGGACAACTCAACCTTGACGTTGAGCTGGGACACGACCTCGCTAATGAGGTCCGCGTTGTTGCCACGGCCAAAAGCGGCGTCGAGGTCCACCATGTGCACCCACTCAGCACCGGCGTTCTGCCAGTTCAAGGCAGCTTCGAGGGGCGTGCCGTAACTGGTTTCCGAGCCTGCCTCGCCTTGCAGCAGGCGGACTGCCTGGCCATCAACGATGTCGACGGCGGGGAGGAGTTCCAGAACGGACTGGGCAGAGGTGGTCATGTGTGTCCTAGGAGTTGATGGGGATGCGAGGCGTCAGTTGCCAGGCAGCGTCAGGAGATAGGCGGCCAGCAGGGACATCCCCGCGAGCACATAGAAGGAAACGGAAACCCACAGTGGCTTCTTCTGCTGGTGAAAAGAGATACCTCCACCCACCAGCACGCCGGCAAGGCCCATGAGCACTACCGACCACATCTAGGCTGCACCACGATCGTCCGCTGCCGGAGCCTGTGCCACCGTGGATCCAGGCTTGCGAAGGCCGTCCACCCAGTTGCGCAGGAGGCGCGCCCCGGCGTCTCCGGATTTCTCAGGGTGGAACTGGGTTGCGCACAGGGGGCCGTTTTCGACAGCGGCGATAAAGCGTGCGCCGTGCTCGGACCAGGTCACCAGAGGTGGGGCCATCCGAGGCTGGACGACGTCGAAGTTCCACTCCTGCACACCGTATGAGTGCACAAAGTAGAAGCGTTCCTGCTCAACGCCCGCGAAAAGCTTTGATCCTTCAGGGACGTCCACCGTGTTCCAACCCATGTGGGGAACCACAGGGGCGGGAAGGAGTTCAACCTTGCCCGGCCATTCGGCCATGCCCTCGGACTCGGTGCCGTGCTCGACTCCGGCTTCGAAGAGCACCTGCAACCCAACGCAGATTGCCAGGACGGGCCGCCCACCTGCGACGCGGCGGCCGATCATGCGGATGGCATCGACGGCCTTGAGTTCCTTCATTACCGTTTCAAAGGCGCCGACGCCGGGGACCAGCAGACCGTCGGCATTCAGCACATCCTCAGGCTTGGAGCTGAGAACCACTTCGGCGCCCGCACGCTCAAGGGCGCGAACGGCTGAACGGACGTTGCCCGAACCGTAGTCCAGCACGGTAACCGTGGGCTTTCCTTCAGGGGACTCCGGCTTGAGGTTAGCCGAAGCATCAGTAACCGCACCGTCCTTCAGGATTTGTCCGCTCATAGCGCCCCCTTGGTGGATGGAATGCCCTCGACACGGGGATCCGACTCCACTGCCGAGCGAAGAGCCCGCGCGAAGGCTTTGAACTGGGCCTCGACGATGTGGTGCGGATCGCGGCCTGCAAGGACGTTCATGTGCAGGCAGATACCGGCGTGCAAGGTGATGGCTTCAAAGACGTGACGGGTCAGCGAACCCGTGAAGTGGCCACCGATGAGGTGGTACTCCTGCCCCGCGGGTTCTCCTCCGTGCACCAGATATGGGCGCCCCGAAACATCCACGACAGCGTGCGCCAAGGCTTCGTCCAATGGAACCGTAGCTTCGCCAAAGCGGCGGATTCCGGCTTTGTTACCCAAGGCAGTACGCAAGACCTCACCAAAAGTGATGGCCACATCCTCCACGGTGTGGTGGGCATCGATGTGGGTGTCACCCGTGGCCTTGACGGTCATGTCGATCAGGGAGTGCTTGCACAACGCCGTCAGCATGTGGTCATAGAAGGGAACCGTGGTGCTGATGTCCGAGACACCGGTGCCATCCAGGTTGATCTCCACCAGGACGGAGGATTCGCTGGTGGTGCGCTCCATGCGCGCAGTGCGGGCAGCGGACGGCGTGGCGCCGGTTTCGCTCATTGGGACGTCCTTATACACGAAGAATGGGGTGGGTCTATTGACAAGTTTAGTTGGGCTGGGACGCAGGGCTGTCCAGAAGGGCTTCCAAGGCCTCAAGGAAGGCCGTTGTTTCCTTTTCCGTTCCCGCAGTCACCCGCAGGTGTCCTGGAATGCCGACGTCACGGATCAGGACGCCCGCATCCAGCAGGCCCTGCCAGATCGCGTGCGGGTTCGAAAGCCCACCGAAGAAAACGTAGTTTGAGTCCGAGGCCGCAGGCTTGAGTCCCATTCGGAGGAGCTCGGTCACAATGCGGTCGCGTTGGACCTTGATGTCCTCGACGTCGGCCATGAGCGCTTCGCGGTGGTTGAGGGCAGCCAGGGCCGTGGCTTGCGTGACCGCTGAGAGGTGGTACGGCAGCCGGACGAGCCTGATGGCGTCAGTAACCTCAGGTGCGGCAGCCATGTAGCCCAGGCGCGCACCTGCCAGGGCAAAGGCCTTGCTCATGGTGCGCGAGACGATCAAACGCTCCCGCCCGGGAAGCAGCGTCAGCGCGCTGGGCGTGTTGTCGTGCGCGAACTCGTGGTAGGCCTCATCCACGATGACGATAGCTTGGCTGGCATCGCCGGCTTCGTACACGGCTTCGACGACGTCCAGCCCCAGTCCCGTTCCCGTGGGGTTGTTCGGAGAGCACAGGAACACGATATTCGCGCCAGTCTCCTTCACCTGGGCAGCAGCGGAAGCCGCATCCAGGCCATAGTCATCAGCTCGCACTCCACGGACGTACTCAGTGTCCGTGCCACTGGCAAGCAACGGGTACATGGAATACGTGGGAGGGAAGCCCAATGCCTTGCGCCCCGGACCTCCGAAGGCCTGCAGAATCTGCTGCAGGACCTCGTTGGAGCCGTTGGCCGCCCAGATGTTGTCCGCGGAAAGCCCGTGACCGAGGTAATCGGCGAGGGATTCACGAAGTTCGGTGAACTCGCGGTCAGGGTATCGGTTCAGACCCGTGGCCGCGGCCGCAACGGCCTCGGTAATGGCCGCTTGCACATCGGCCGGCACGCCATGAGTGTTCTCGTTGACGTTGAGCAAAATGGGGACATCAAGCTGCGGCGCGCCATAGGGGCTCAGTCCACGCAGGTTGGTCCGGAGGGGAAGTCGGTCAAGTCGCTCAAGCTGGTCACTCACCAAGACAGTTTAAGGTGCCGGTGCGACTGCAGAGTAACTGTGACGCCAGGGACGGTGACCCATAGCCCCCTGGCCACTCAATTCGCGGGAACGAACAGTTGCTGGCCGGGTTGGATGCGTCCTCCGCGGAGATCGTTCAACTGGATGATTTCTGCGATGACATCACGCGGGTCCCTCTCCGGCGCGGCCGCACCGGCGATGCCCCACAGTGACTGCCCGGGCTGGACAGTAACCGTGACGGCCACCGGCGGCTGCAGTTGGGACTGGGAATCCGAAGCCTTGGCCGGAGAGTTGATGAAGCCGGCAAGGCTCAGCAGCGCGGCAAGCAGCAGCATGGCGGGAATGCCGAAGAACACGATCCTGCCGCGCCGGGTAAGCCGGAGACGCGTAGGCGCCGGGGTGTTGCGGAATTCGTGGAACGTAGAGATTGCGGACATGAGCTGAGCCCTTCTGAGCGATTGCCTGCATCGGATGCCCGTTGCCGGCTGCCAATTCCTTGTGTTCGTTGGATCCGCCCCGGATGTTCGAACACTTTCTTCGAACATCCGGGCCAGGTTCAACTTTTATAGAACACATATTCGAACCTTGCTATGACATTTTTAGCACTTATCAACGAACGGTGTCGAGACTCGCTAGAACGAATGTTTGATAAACGCCTGTGCCTGGCCTAGGTTTGAGTGAAGAAACAGGCACTGTTTCAGTGGAACAGGAGGGTCTGACATTTTTTCGGATCCAACATCCCCGGGCACACTTCAGACCGTGACCGGGCGGAACAGAAGGGCATTGGCGAACATGGCAGCGAAAGCCACCGGCGGCGGGGCACCCCTGCGGAGCCAGCAGCCTCAAAAGAGTCCCAAAAGCCTGACTGTCCGGCAGAAGAAAATCCTGGAAACCATCCAGCGGTCCGTCAATGACAACGGCTATCCGCCCAGCATGCGCGAAATTGGTGACACCGTTGGTCTGGCGAGCCTGTCCAGCGTCACCCATCAGCTCTCCCAGTTGGAGAAGCTGGGCTACCTGCGCAGAGATCCCAAGCGCCCCCGCGCCATGGAAGTCCTCATGCCTTTGACCCTTGACGGCGGGACAATTCCCGGAGTCGAAGCAGCTACCACACTGCGTAGTGCAGGTGGACTCGCCGTGACGGAGTTGGCCAGTGCCAGCGACACTGCCATGGTGCCCCTGGTGGGACGCATCGCGGCCGGTGGCCCCATCCTCGCAGACCAGACTATTGAGGACGTCCTGCCCCTGCCCCGGCAACTGGTGGGCCACGGCGAACTGTTCATGCTGAAGGTCGCTGGTGACTCCATGATCGATGCCGCAATTTGTGACGGTGACTGGGTAGTTGTCCGGCGCCAGAATGACGCCATCAACGGTGACATCGTGGCAGCACTCCTGGATGACGAAGCCACGGTAAAAACCTTCCGCCAGCGGGACGGCCACACATGGCTGCTCCCCCAGAACACGCAGTACGAACCGATACTGGGAGACCAGGCCACCATTATGGGCAAGGTCGTCTCGGTCCTGCGCTCCCTTTAGGGGCGTTTGCCTACGTTGTCTTTGCGCCCAAGCGTTCCAGGACGCCGCGCACAACATTGCGATCCGTCGTTGCCCAGAAGGGTGGCAAAGCTGCGCGCAGGAACGCGCCGTACCGTTCCGTGGAAAGCCGTGAGTCCAGCACGGCGACCACGCCTTTGTCGCCAGTGGAGCGAATGAGGCGTCCTGCCCCCTGTGCCAGGCGAATTGCCGCGTGCGTAGCTGACACCGCCATGAACCCGTTGCCCCCGGACTGCGCAACAGCTCGCGAGCGTGCGGTCATCAGCGGGTCGTCCGGCCTCGGGAACGGAATGCGGTCAATCACCACAAGGCGGCATGAACCGCCAGGGACGTCGACGCCCTGCCACAAGGACATCGTGCCAAAGAGGCAGGTGTCCGGTTCGTCGGCAAACTGCTTCACGAGCGCTGCCATAGTGGATTCGCCTTGGCAGAGGATGTCCACATCCAGACGTGGACGCATCGCCTCTGCGGCTTCCTCGGCCGCCCGACGTGAGGAGAAGAGGCACAGGGCTCCCCCACCGGAAGCACGGATGAGGTCTTCAAGCTCATCCAGTGCCTCGGGAGAAGTGCCCCTGCCGGGCTTGGGCAGGTGCTTGGCCACGTAAAGGACGCCCTGCTTCGGATAATCAAAAGGCGATCCGACGTCCAACCCAGTCCAGCTCGGTGCACCCTCTCCAATCAGCCCCAGGCCACCGGCGGCAGGCTCAAAGGCGGATCCAATAGCGAGCGTGGCAGAAGTAAGCACCACTGTGTGCCCTGCGAAAAGGCCTTCCCGCAGCCGGCCGGCAACGCTAAGCGGAGCGATGTTGATCAGTGCGGGCGCGGTCTCATCCGGCGGGGAGTACCCCTGCTGGGGATCGAAGGTGCTGTTCCTGGAGAACCACACCACTTCACGGTTCTCCTTGGCTGCGAGCATCCGCTCGCACAGTTCCAGAATGAGCATGAGCCGTGAGCGCGCAAGCTGCCGGCCGCCGTCGACCGCGTTTGAAGAGTCAGTCTTCGAGTCAGACAACGCAGCGCGTGTGGCATCACGCAGTTGGTCCAGGCAGTCCAGTTGTTCGTCGTTGAGCCCGTTGGGCAGCAGTCCGTTGGGGACTCCGGCAATGGCCATGTCCAGTCGGTCGGCTGCCGCGTTCAGGGCGTCTACGGTAATGGCGGTGTGCTTACGCGCGCTCGAAGCCGCAGCATGCACCATTGCTACGGACAGCTGGCCCGTGACGGCCCCCGTGACCCTGTCCTGCAGCTCATGAGCTTCATCAACCACAACGACGTCGTACTCGGGCAGTACAGCAAGCCCTTCGAAGGCACTGACGGCAAGCATGGCATGGTTGGTGACCACGACGTCCGCCTCAGCCGCCCGGGCCCGTGCCTGCTCGCTGAAGCATTCCTCAGCGAGTGGGCACTTCTGTGCCCCCAAACACTCCATTGACGTCACGGAGACCTGCCTCCAGGCCCGATCCGTCACCCCCGGCATCAGTTCATCGCGGTCGCCCGTGGCCGTCTTTTCGGCCCACTCGCGGAGCCGGACCACTTCCTTGCCCAATTGCGACGACGGGCCGCCAACCGCCGCTGCGAAATGCGGCACGCTGGTGTCCTCACCCAGGGAAAAAAGTTGGCCCTCGGACGGCTCTTCGCTGGGGAAGCCGCCCTCCAGCTTTTGCAGGCAAACATAGTTCGCCCGGCCCTTGACGAGTGCCACGTTCACAGGACGCTCGAGGGCCGGGCTTATGGTCTCCAATAGCCGGGGCAGGTCCCTGCCCACAATCTGTGTTTGCAGGGCCAAGGTAGCGGTGGACACCAGCGTCGGTTTGTCGCTGTCCATGGAATGGGCGATCAACGGAATCAGGTAAGCCAAGGACTTACCCGTTCCCGTTCCCGCCTGGACCAGCAAATGTTCACCGGACTCGATGGCCCTGGTGACTTGCCGTGCCATTTCGTGCTGGCCTGAACGGCTTTGACCGCCCATTCCAGCAACTGCTTTGTCCAACAACTCGAGGGTGAACTTCTCCCCCACCGACTCGACGGCGTCCGCCGCCACCTTCTCAACCATTGCTGACGAATGACTCCAGCTCGGCGGCCAATCCCTCACGGACCATGGCCACCACGCGGGTCCCGTTTTCCTCGTGCTCGAGGCTCAGGATTTCCGAATCGGAGTTGTGCAGCTTGTTGACCATGTCACCACGGTCGTACGGGATGAGGACCTCGAGGCGGACTCCCGGCCGGGGAATCGACCGGCTGATCTCTTCGAGGAGTTCAGGTATGCCCTGGCCCGTGCGGGTGGAAACCACGGCGTGCCGCGGCTCCTTCTGCTTCAGGCGTTCCACCACGAAAGGATCCGCAACGTCCACCTTGTTCAGGACGATGATTTCCGGAACCTTGCGGGCGTCCACCTCGGTGAAGACAGCACGCACAGCTGCGATTTGTCCTTCCGGGTCCGGGTGGGAGGCGTCCACGACGTGCAGGATCAGGTCTGCGTCCGCAACTTCCTCCAACGTGGAGCGGAAGGCTTCCACCAGCTGCGTAGGCAGCGAGCGGACGAATCCAACGGTGTCAGCCAGCGTGTAGCCGATGCCATCCGGGGTCTGTGCCTTCCTGACGGTCGGGTCCAGGGTGGCGAACAGGGCATTTTCCACCAGCACCCCAGCATCGGTCAGCCGGTTCAGGAGCGAAGACTTTCCAGCGTTGGTGTAGCCGGCGATAGCCACCGAAGGCACGGCATTACGACGGCGGTTGGCCCGCTTGGTCTCGCGCGCCGGCTTCATCGCGGCGATCTCCCGACGCAGCTTGGCCATGCGCGTCCGGATCCTGCGGCGATCGAGCTCGATCTTTGTTTCGCCTGGACCACGGGAACCCATACCGGCACCGGCTCCACCCACTTGGCCACCGGCCTGACGGGACATGGAGTCACCCCAACCACGGAGCCTGGGGAGCAGGTACTCGAGTTGTGCGAGTTCAACCTGTGCCTTACCTTCGCGACTCTTGGCATGCTGCGCGAAGATATCCAGGATCAGCGTGGTCCTGTCCACCACCTTGACCTTGACGATGTCCTCGAGTCCGCGTCGCTGCGAGGGGGAAAGTTCGGTGTCGACCACCACGGTATCGGCGCCAGTGGCGGCCACGATGTCCTTGAGTTCCTGCGCCTTGCCCGATCCGAGGAACGTGCCGGGGTCCGGCTTTGTGCGCCGCTGAACCAGGCCGTCAAGGACCTCGGATCCTGCTGTCTCTGCCAATGCTGCGAGTTCGCGAAGCGAATTCTCGGCGTCAGCCAAAGTGCCTTCTGTCCACAGGCCAGCCAGGACAACGCGCTCCAGGCGCAGCTGCCGGTACTCAACCTCTGTGACGTCTTCGAGTTCGGTGGAAAGGCCCGCGGTGCGGCGGAGCGCACGTCGGTCCGCCAGGTCTTCCTGGTCGCCGTCGTAAATGCTGTGTTCGTGGTCAAGCGTGGAGATCGCTTGTGCCCTGCCGAAAACACCTTTGGCATCATTGTCATCGGATGCCTGTGCGGGTACATCCTTGGAAAGAATCCGGTCAATGACGGCCTGGATTTGTTCAGGACTCATGTCCTGGGCGTCGGAATCGGATCCGGAGTGCTTCTGGGTGGTCATGGTCTCCTTAGACTGTTCGGCATATCCAGAATAGTGCTGTTTTGCGTCCAATGGGACGGTATTCGCGGTGGGCTGACGAGCTTCGGCCATATAGGGCCTCCTGTGGTGCTTGGATCGAGCGGGTTGGTCCGCGGGAGGTCCTGTCCTGCAGGAGAATTCATCGCCAAACCCATAAACCAAGAGCTAACAGCAGATGGCAGGGCCACTGCTTTCGCGACAGCTGGGGTGGGACATGTTCTGCTGAGCAACCGCGATCAACCAACAACGGGCGATTGCGGAGTCTGCCGGACGGAACCTGCGGGCGGAATGGCCATGAGCTGGGCTGATACGCCAAGCGGGCCTGCATCGCGGGCAGGTGCCTTGCCGACGTGAAAGGGTCGGCTCGGGCTGATTACTCAAAGATCAAGAACATGCCTTCCACATTAGCAGCACTGTCAAACTGTCCCGGCCCGAGGGCAGTTTCCCAAGCCGCCGATAGCCAACTAATCTGGCAAATTATGGAGTCTGCACACTATTTCAGCGCCCAACCGGCCGGCCCGTTCACCCGCAAGCCCCTCACTGTGGAACTGGCTGGAGCTACCCGTCATGTGCAGACGTCGTCTGGCATCTTCAGCCCCGACGGTGTGGACAAGGGCACCAAGGTACTTTTGGCCGAGGTTCCACCGCCTTCGCCCCGGGGCAACCTGCTGGATATTGGGTGCGGTTGGGGTCCTGTCGCCCTCACGATGGGGCTCATGGCGCCCCTGGCACAGGTCTACGCCGTGGATGTCAACGAGCGCTGCATCGCGTTGACCAACGAGAACGCGGCTGCCCTTGGCTTGAACAACGTGAAGGCCAGCCTCCCGGATGAGGTAGACCCCGGCGTCGAATTCGACACGATCTGGTCCAACCCGCCTATCCGCATCGGCAAGGACGAACTACACTCGCTGCTACTAACGTGGCTGCCCCGGCTGGCACCTGGCGGCAACGCGTGGATGGTGGTTCAGAAAAACCTGGGCTCGGACTCCCTCCAACGCTGGCTGGCCAACGAACTGGACAAGTCCTTCACGGTTTCCCGCGAGAGCACCTCCAAGTCCTTCAGGATCCTTCGCGTCAGGAAAGCGTCCCACTAGCCACAATGACTGCGGGGCCGCTGAGCTCAACGTGTTCCCGGCCATCCTCACCCGGGAAGAACTTCACGTCCACCACGCCACCGGGAACGTTGACGTGCCAAGAGTTGGGGGCGCTGCTGCCAGCCCAATGACGGATCGCGACGGCGGCGGCACAAGCCCCGGTGCCACACGATTGGGTTTCGCCCACTCCACGCTCGTGCACGCGCATGGTGATGGTTCCCACGCCGTCGTGAACCAGCGGCTCTGCGGGTACTACAAACTCGACATTGGTGCCGTTGGCAGGCTTGGGATCCACGGCCGGCGCGGTGAATAATTTCGTAGCGGAGAGTTCGCTGAGCTCGGCAAGCGCAACCACAGTGTGCGGGTTGCCCATGCTGACGGAGAGGCCGGGCCTGGCCACTTCCAGGCCGTCTGCGCTGACCAAGGCATCCATGGCTTTGCTTTGTGCCTCTGCAGGGAAAATGAATTCCCACGGGCCCATATCCACGGCATAGCCGTCGGCCGTGCGCACAATCTTCTTAATCCCGCCACGTGTTCCGATGGTCAAGGACTGACCCGGACCAAGCTCTACCAGGCCTTCGGCAATCAGGAAATGCACGAAGACGCGGACGCCGTTGCCGCACATCTCCGACAACGAGCCATCGCCGTTACGGTAGTCCATGAACCATTCCGCAGAGGCGTCCTGCTCGAGCAGGACGCGGCCTTCGGGCAGATACCGCGAAGGAACAGCACGGATAAGACCGTCGCCACCTATCCCCCGATGCCTGTCGCACAGCTGTGCTACTTGCTCGGGAGAGATCTCGTGGACATCACCGGGATCAGCAATCAGGACGAAATCATTGCCCGTTCCATGGCCCTTGGAAAACGCCAAGCCGGAAAGGCTGGCAGTGGGCACGGGGGCGCCGGCAGCGGCGGACTGCTGGGCGGGAACTGCGGCGGTTTGATCCATGGGACTAGGCTACCCGCCGGGCAGGTTCGGCCAGAAATTGCTGTTGTGAGCGCCAGCCCGGCTAGGCCAGCGCGACTGCTTTGGACACGAGCTCCGAATCCTGCCAATCGAGCCACGCGATCCGCGGATCGGCCCGAAACCACGTCAATTGTCGCCGGGCGAACTGCCTCGTGGCCACAATGGTTTCTTCAGCTGCCTCCGGGACGCTGACTTCGGCGTCGAGCACCCTGAGGAACTGTGCATATCCCAGTGCACGCGAGGCTGTCTTGCCGCGTCGCAGGCCAGCCGCATCAAGCCGTTCCACTTCCTGCAGCAACCCCGCATCCACCATCCGGTGTACGCGGATCGCCAGCCGCTCCCGCAGGACCTCGCGGTCCACAGACAGGCCAATCTGCAGGGCCGGCTGGAAGTACTGGCGTTGTGGCATGAACGAGCTGAACGGGCGTCCTGTCATTCCGTAAACCTCCAGGGCCCTGATCACCCGCCGGGCATCCCCCAGACGGCCTGCCGAGACGGGATCCACCTTTTCAAGCCGGGCCCGCAACGGCGCCAGACCGAAGGTTTCCCATTCGTCCTCAAGCCGTTTTCGCAAGTCGGGGTCCGTGCCGGGGAACTCCAGTACATCCAGGGCGGCCCGCACGTAGAGGCCAGAGCCGCCCACCATGATGGCCCGCTTGCCCCGGGCGTGGATGTCATTGATGACGGCGCGGCATTCCGCTTGGAAGTCCGCCACGCTGGCTTCCTCCGTGACGTCCTTTGTGTCCAGCAGATGATGTGGCACGCCCTTGCGTTCGTCCACAGTGATCTTGGCCGTACCGATGTCCATGCCGCGATAGAACTGCAGGGCGTCAGCGTTGATGACCTCGCCATTGAGTGCAAGGGCCAGCTCGACGGCCAGGTCCGATTTACCGGACCCGGTTGGCCCGACGACGGCAATCACCGGCGGCGCGGCATGGGAGAGGGCCATTCGATCTCGAATAATCGACGTCAGGCGCCGCGAACAGGCAGCGACGGCATGCCCAAGGACACACCCTTCTTGCCCGAGGCCGCACCAGCACTGGGAACACCGCAGGAATCTGCCTGCGAGCGATCCCAGGCGTCACCCGCCCTCGACCGGCGCAACATGTAATCGTCCAGGCTTGCAGGATCGGCAACCAGGTGGAATGCCGCTGCTTCGGTAATGGTCACGGTGACAAAGTCCCCGGGGCGAGGGGTTTGCGCACCGTCAGGTACTGAGAAATGAACGAGTCGCTGATCCTTGGAACGGCCAGACAACCGGTGCGTTTCCTCTGCTTTGCGGCCGGACTGCGCTGTCACCAGCACTTCCACACGGCGACCCAGCTGCTTGGCGTTCTCCTCCGCGGCAATACGGTCCTGCAGGGCGGTCAGACGTTCAAAACGCTCCTGGACCACTGCTTTGGGAAGTTGCTCCGGGAGCTCGGCAGCAGGCGTACCAGGCCGTTTGGAGTACTGGAAGGTGTAGGCCGAGGCAAACCGCGATTTCTCGACGACGTCAAGCGTCGCTTGGAAATCCTCCTCGGTTTCTCCGGGGAAGCCAACAATGATGTCCGTAGTGATGGCCGCGTTGGGGATCCGCTCACGCACCTTGTCCAGGATGCCAAGGAACTTGCTGGAGCGGTACGAGCGCCGCATATCCTTGAGGACCTTGTCCGAGCCCGATTGAAGGGGCATGTGCAACTGGGGCATCACGTTGGGTGTCTCGGCCATCGCATCGATGACGTCGTCCGTAAATGCGGCAGGGTGCGGGCTGGTGAAACGTACGCGCTCAAGGCCCTCGATGTCTCCACAGGCACGGAGAAGCTTTGAGAAGGCCAACCGGTCACCGAACTCAACGCCGTAGGAATTCACGTTCTGGCCCAGCAACGTGACTTCCACGGCACCGTCGTCCACCAAGGCCTGAATTTCCGCCAGGATTTCTCCCGGACGGCGGTCCTTCTCCTTGCCACGAAGGGAGGGCACGATGCAGAACGTGCACGTGTTGTTGCAACCTACTGAAATCGAAACCCAGCCGGAATAGACGGAGTCGCGCTTGGTGGGAAGGGTGGAGGGGAAGACGTCCAGCGATTCCAGGATTTCGAGTTGGGCCTCGTTGTTGTGCCTCGCCCGCTTCAGCAATGCCGGAAGTGCTCCTACGTTGTGGGTGCCGAACACAGCGTCAACCCAAGGAGCCTTCTTGACGATGGTTTCCCGATCCTTTTGGGCGAGGCAGCCACCAACGGCGATCTGCATGCCAGGGTTGGCTTCCTTGACCTGCCGAAGCTGGCCAAGGTTCCCATAGAGCTTGTTGTCGGCATTTTCCCGGACGGCGCATGTGTTGAACACCACGATGTCCGCGACCTCACCCTCCGCGGGCACGTAGCCTGCGTCCTCAAGGAGCCCAGCCATACGTTCGGAATCGTGGACGTTCATCTGGCAGCCGAAAGTCCGGACCTGATACGTCCTCGGTTCAAACGGGTCAGGCTCAAACGGGGCAGAGGCATCCGTCACTTGGGCATCAGCACTGGTTGCCAATGCTAGGGCCGAAGGCGTGGATTCTGCTGAGGGGGAAGGAATGGTCAAACTCACTACTCAAGGGTACCGGCTTGGGCAAGTACCTCGCCGACGATCCGGAAGGCCGTTGAAGGCGCATAGCCCTTCCGTGCCAGCATGGACGCCAGCCTGCGGGTGTACTTGTCACGTTCTGCGCGATCCGAGAGATCCATGCCGGGCCTCAGTTTGCGCTCCACAAGCTCGCGGGCGGCGATTTCCTCATCTTCATCGCTGAGCTGTGAGAGTGCTTCCTCGGCATCATCGAGATCGATACCCTTCTCCATCAGCTCACGACGAATGGCACCCTTGGCCAGCTTCCTGCTTTGGGAACGGCTGCGCACCCACATTCTGGCAAACTCAGCATCATCAATGAGCTGAACTTCCTCGAAGCGGTCCAGCACGGCCTCTGCAACCTCTTGGGGAACATTACGTTCTGCCAGCTTGCGGGACAGCTGCAGCCGACTCCGTGGCGCCATCGTCAATTGCCGCAGGACGATGGCGCGGGCCACGGATTCGGGATCAGGCTCAGGATCGCCGGATACGGAGGACTCCGGGTCCGGCCCGCTCCTAGCCGTCAACGGCCTTCAGCTTCGGGGAATCTGCCTCCGGCTTGACACCCACGCCAAGCTTTTCCTTGATGAGGCGCTCAAGTTCCTGGGCCAGCTCCGGGTTATCACGCAGGAAGCGCCGTGAATTCTCCATACCCTGGCCCAGCTGATCGCCGTCGTACGTGAACCACGAGCCGGACTTCTTGATGATGCCGTGCTCGACGCCCATGTCAATGATTCCTCCCTCGCGGGAGATGCCCTGGCCGTAAATGATGTCGAATTCAGCAATCTTGAAGGGCGGGGCCATCTTGTTCTTGACGATCTTGGCCTTGGTCCGGTTACCGACGGAGTCGGCACCTTCCTTCAGCGTCTGAATGCGGCGGACATCGATGCGGACTGAGGCGTAGAATTTCAGGGCCTTACCACCGGTGGTGGTTTCGGGCGATCCAAAGAAGACGCCGATCTTCTCACGCAACTGGTTGATGAAGATTGCGGTGGTCTTGGTCTGGCTCAAGCGGCCGGTAATCTTTCGCAGGGCCTGGCTCATGAGCCGAGCCTGGAGGCCGACGTGGGAATCGCCCATCTCGCCCTCGATTTCAGCACGCGGAACCAAAGCAGCCACGGAGTCAATGACGATGACGTCCAGGGAACCGGAGCCCACCAGCATGTCCATGATTTCCAAGGCCTGCTCACCTGTGTCCGGCTGCGACACGAGCAAGGCATCCGTGTCCACGCCCAGCTTGGCTGCGTAGTCAGGATCCAGGGCGTGCTCGGCGTCGATGAAGGCCGCTATGCCACCGTTACGTTGCGCATTGGCTACAGCGTGCAGGGCCACTGTGGTCTTACCAGAGGATTCCGGGCCGTAGATCTCCACGACGCGGCCTCGGGGCAAGCCACCAATGCCAAGGGCGACGTCCAGTGCAATGGATCCGGTTGGAATAACTTCGATCGGTGCGCGGGTGTCATCACCCAAGCGCATGATGGAGCCTTTGCCGAACTGCTTGTCGATCTGGGCAAGCGCTGCTTCGAGCGCCTTCTCACGATCCGGGGTTGCCGCCATGGTTCACACCTCTGATGCTTTCTCGCTGTGGAGTGGCCTGAATGGCCGCTTTCCTGTCATGTCAGACGCTATTACGGCTCCCTGACATTTTTTGAAGCCGACGTGGGCTATGTGGATAACCACGCCCTCCGATTGCCTGTGGAATGCGTCCTTCAGGAACAATTTTCCTCTCACAGGAGCATATCCCCATCCGAACAGATATTCGAACAATGCATGCGGGCGTGTCACCACCATGGAGCCTGGAAGTCCCTCGGCAAAGGTGGCTGGACTTCAGTTGGCCGCAGGCTTGATATCCCGGCCGAGCCTGCGCTCCGGCGGGACATCCTGGACTTCGCACATTGCCAGCCAGACGTCCCGGGGCTGGTAGCCGGCAGCCAGTGCCTCCACGGCGGTCCGCCCTCCCACGCCGGCCAGCACCAGGGAATTGGCCAGGACGCGGGAATAGCCTGCCCCAAATTCATCGTCCATTAAACGCCAGAAGTCACTTGCCCTCACGGATAGAGTCTCTCACGACGCCGGACTCTAGAATGGTTGCCATGAGCAATCCTCTCCAGAGCACGCCCCCCGAGGCCGTGCCAGGTGACACCATAGACGACGCCCTTCAGCAGGTGGAACACCAGCTGAGCCTGCTCTGGCGCCGTGCCCGTTCCATCTCGCATCAGTTGTCCCGCCAGGTCCACCCCGACATGGAGCCTGCCGCGTACGGCCTGCTGACGATCATTCGCCGCGAAGGCCCCATCCGCCTGACGGACCTTGCCTCGTGCATCGGAGTGGGCAAGCCTTCAGTGAGCCGCCAGATCGCATTTCTGGAAAGTATTGGCCTGGTCTACAAGGAGGCAGATCCGCAGGACGGACGGGCTCAGTCCATCCGCCTGACGGAAAAAGGCGAGGAGAAGATGCATCAAGTCCAGGACGCGCGCCGCCAGGTGTTCCGTGAGCGACTCGGTGAGTGGCCGCTGGAAGACGTCCAAACCTTGGCCGACTACATGGGCCGGCTCAACGCCGTCTATGGCGAAAGCATCATCAAGGACACCACCCTGAAGGACACCGAGTCCGGGGAGACTGCCAATCCCACGCAGGACTGACAGCAGCACCAATGCGAAAGGTCCTCAGCCAGAGGCTGGGGACCTTTCGTGACAATTCCTGGTCTGACCGTTACCGGGCTCCGGAGAGCATCCCTTGCGGGAAGTCGTCGGTAAGGTCAAGGTCGCGACCGTAGCGCTGGGAGAATTCCTGCGGAACGGTGTCCGGAACAGCTACGCCCTCCGCAACGGCCACGCGGTCGCTGACTTCGCGGAGCATGCTGGACAACGGAACGTCCAGGGCGGTGCAGATAGAGGACAGGAGCTCGGAAGAAGCCTCCTTTTGGCCGCGTTCAACCTCACTCAGGTATCCGAGTGAGACGCGGGCGCTGTGCGAGACCTCGCGGAGGGTTCGGCCCTGACGCTGGCGGACATCGCGCAATACATCACCGATTTCGTGGCGTAGTACAACCATCTTGCGCTCCTTCTGTTCGCTCTGTGCCTGCTTAGCCAAGCCCACATCCTTCCAGCGGACAACGCCGTTTACGGATACGGGCTGCTTTACCATCTGTATCGCCTTGCTCCCTCGTTCATCCGGTTCGCTGGCTGGCGGACCGGTGTGGTTTTCTACATCCTAGGCGCCCCGGCTGTTCCGAAGCGACACAATGACACAACTATTGGCAATGAGTTTTTGTTCCCGGCTACTTTACGAACGGTAACCAACCCCTCCCAGTGCATCAATCAGATGCGCCAGCGCAGCTTCGCAGGCCTTTTCCCTGATACTTTGCCTGTCCCCCGAAAAGCTGAATTCAAACGAACCAGTTCCAGTACTCGTGGCGACGCCGACGAAGACGGTTCCCACGGCTTTGCCGTCATGGGGCTCCGGACCAGCCACGCCGGTAGTGGATATTCCGACGTCGGCCGTACAGGCGCGCCTGGCACCTTCGGCCATGGCCGCCGCTACACCGCCATCCACTGAACCAACGGCAGAAATCAGCTCCGTCGAAACACCGAGGATTGAGGCCTTCACGGAGTTCTGATAAGCAATCACGCCGCCCTGCAACATTCCGGACGCACCGGGTGTGTTGGCCAGGCTGGCCGCCACCATTCCTGCTGTCAGCGACTCGGCGGTGGCAACGGTAAGGCTCTTTCCCAATGCCAAGGCAACTGCCGCCGTCGCTAGTTCCGAGGCTTTGGCGGCGTCCACGGGGTTGCTCATGCGCGGCGGCCCGCAGCCCGAAGCCGGAGCGCCTGGACTACGTACTCCGCTCCGGTCCACAGCGTGATGGCAAGGGCGGCCATCATGACCCAGAAGGCGACAATGACGAGCCACGGCGCGATGGCCTCAAGCGGCAGGATGTACAGGAAGATGGCCACTGTCTGGATGACGGTCTTGAGCTTTCCGCCGCGGGAAGCCGGCATGACGCCGTATCGGATCACAAAGAACCTCAGTGCCGTGATGCCCCACTCGCGGACCAGGATGAGGATAGTCACCCACCAGGGCAGTTCCCCGAGGATGGACAAGAGCACCAGCGCTGAGCCGATCAGCAGTTTGTCGGCAATGGGGTCCGCGATCTTGCCGAAGTTGGTGATGAGGCCACGGGCACGGGCGATATCGCCGTCGAGCTTGTCCGTGTAGATCGCTACGGCGAAGGCCACAACAGCAGCCCACCGCCAAATACCTTGGTGGTTGTCATCCGCCACCAGGAACCAGACGAAAAATGGAACCAGGACGATACGGAGCATCGTGAGGATATTGGGAAGGTTCCAGACGTCGGAGCTGCTGGAAGTGGCGTTGTCACCCTCGGCTGTAGTCACCCCTCTAGGCTACCGTCCGGTGAGCGACCAGGCGTCCTCGCCGCCCTCGTCCTCATCATCGGGGACGTCGGCGCCGTCGAAATATTCAACAGCTTGGGTCCGGTTGTCGAGGTCCGCTGCCACCAGGTCCTCGGCATAGCCGCCGACGGCGATATTGGAGTTTGCGTTATCGCTCAGTGCCGCAGTGTGGGCGTCAGGCGCAGCCGGCGATTCCTGTCCCTTCATGGCAGCAAGCACGGCAGCGAGGTCATCCGGCTTAACCAGGACATCCCGGGCTTTGGAGCCTTCGGAGGGACCCACGACGCCGCGGGACTCCAGGAGGTCCATGAGGCGTCCGGCCTTGGCGAAGCCGACACGAAGCTTGCGCTGCAACATGGAGGTGGAACCGAACTGCGTGGTGACCACCAATTCGGTGGCCTGCAGCAGCACCTCGAGGTCGTCTCCGATGTCGTCGTCGATCTGTTTCTTGGGTGCCTCAGCAGCGACGTCGTCCCGGTACACGGCCTGCAGCTGGCCCTTGACATGTTCAACAACCTTGTGGATTTCGGATTCCGTCACCCAGGCACCCTGCACACGCATGGCCTTGGAAGCGCCCATCGGCAGGAAGAGCGCGTCGCCCTGGCCAATAAGTTTTTCGGCGCCAGGCTGGTCCAGCACCACGCGGGAGTCCGTGACGGAGGAGGTGGCGAACGCCATGCGGGAGGGCACGTTGGCTTTGATGAGGCCCGTGACGACGTCCACGGATGGCCGCTGCGTAGCCAACACCAGGTGGATGCCGGCGGCACGTGCCAGCTGGGTGATGCGGACAATCGAGTCTTCGACGTCGCGTGGCGCCACCATCATGAGGTCCGCGAGCTCGTCCACAATGACCAACAAGTACGGGTAGGGCTTGATGACTCGCTTGGAGTCAACGGGCGGTGTGACCTTGCCTGCCCTGACTGCCTTGTTGAAGTCGTCGATGTGCTTGTACCCGTAGTTGGCGAGATCGTCATAACGGGCGTCCATCTCCCGAACCACCCACTGCAGGGCTTCGGCCGCCTTCTTGGGATTGGTGATGATAGGCGTAATCAGGTGTGGAACGCCTTCATACGCAGTCAGTTCCACGCGCTTGGGGTCCACCATGACCATGCGGACTTCATCAGGCGTAGCGCGCATCAGGATCGAGGTGATCATGGAGTTCACGAAGCTTGATTTACCAGCACCTGTAGCACCGGCCACCAGGAGGTGGGGCATCTTGGCCAGGTTGGCCACGACATAACCGCCCTCGACGTCCTTGCCGACGCCCATGACCATCGGGTGGTCGGTGCGGCGTGCATTCTGGCTCCGCAGCACATCACCCAGGGATACCGTTTCGCGGTCCGTGTTGGGAATCTCGATGCCGATTGCGGACTTGCCGGGAATGGGGCTCAGGATGCGCACATCGCTGGATGCCACCGCGTAGGAGATGTTCTTGGACAGCGCCGTTACGCGCTCCACCTTGGTGCCGGGAGACAGTTCGATTTCGTAGCGTGTCACCGTTGGGCCTCGGCTGAAGCCAGTCACTGCGGCATCGACGTTGAACTGCGTCAGCGTGTCCGTCAAGGCGGCCACGACGGCGTCATTCGCTTCGGTGCGCTCCTTCGGAATGGAGCCTGGTGTCAGGAAGTCCGAGGCAGGCAGGGTGTACGTGACGTCTCCAGCCAGTGACAGTTGCTCTGTGCGCTGCGGAATTGGCGTGGGCGGCGGAGGGGGCGTTGCTGGCCGGGCCGGAACCTGCGCAACTGTGGGTGCCGTCATTTCCGGTGTGAGGACGGGAATGGCCTCGGTGGGGTTATCGATGCCTGGAGCAGCACCCAAGCCCTGGGCAGCCTTGATCTTACCCACTGCTATCTCGGCTTGGGTGGGGCGGCGTACGCCCGGCGGAACGCGCGGGGCAGATGCTTGGGGAGTTTCGTCGTCGTCGACTATTGCATGCTCAAAAGCTTCGTCACCGACGTAGCCTTCCAAACCGGCGTCGGTATCCTCATCCTTGCCGAAGAAGCGCATCCGCTTCTTCTTCTTGGGCTTTGCAACCGCCCCGTTTTCATAGAGGTAGCTGCGATCATGGGCATCCTTGCCGGACTCGGCATCCATGAGGTCCACGCCCATGAGGTGCTCGTAGGCGGAGCGGATCCTGGAGGGGATCGCCCCGAACGGCGTGGCCGTAACGATCAGCACTGACACGAAGGCCAACAGGCTGTAGACGATCACCGGGACGGCGGCATGAATTGCAGCAAGTGGCGACGCTGCAAGGAAGCCCAGCATTCCGCCCGCCCTGCGCAGCCCATCGAAGCCATCGGCCACGGTGGGCTGGCCGCCGATGATGTGGGCCAAGCCGGAACCGGCGAAAGTCATGATCATGAAGCCGATGCCAACGCGGTTGTTGCCGCGGCCATCCTGCGGTTTGCGGAAGAGGCGGAAAGCACAGATGAAAAGCATGAAAGGCAAAACAAGCGACATCCAGCCGAAAGTGCCATTGACCACGCTGTAGACGGCGTCAGGCAGCCATCCGGTCAGGCCCCACCAAGCGAAGGTGGCAATGCCGATTCCCAGCACGAGATTGAACAGGGCTGCACCGTCGCGGCGATCGGCGGGATCGAGATCGCTGACGTCGTATCCGATCCGGCGGACTCCTGCGCCAACTACGTGCCCAATGCCCTGCCAGACGCCCGCCAGCATGCGCACGGGCAGCGGCGCATGGGGCTCGACGGCGGCCGGCTGCTTGGTGCGGGCACTGCTGCCCCGACCGTTCCTGGGCGTGGCTGCGGTGCTTTTGGATGCAGCTGCGCCCCGGCCTGTGCCGCCGGATTTACTACTGGAGCTGCCTCGTGGCGTGGAGGAAGTACGGGTCGCCATGCTTGCCACGCTACCCCAAGGGGGCCCGAAATCCGCGGATTTCAGACCCCCTGGGATGCATGTTGCCGGTGGACTACGCCTCCAGGACCACCGGAATGATCATGGGACGGCGACGAAGCTTCCGGTTCACCCATGTTCCGATGATCCTGCGCACTACCTGCTGCAGCTGGTGGTTGGTGTGGTCTGCGTGGTTGAGCACAGCTTCTTCCAACGCGGCGTTGATCTTGGGAATGATTTCGTCGAAGACGGCGTCATCCTCCGCTACGCCACGTGCATGGATTTCCGGTCCGGAGACGATCTTGCCGGTGGTCCGGTTAATAACCGTGATGATGGAGATGAAGCCTTCGTCGCCGAGGATACGCCGGTCCTTCAGATCCGCATCGGTGATTTCACCCACGCTGGAACCGTCCACATAAACAAAGCCGACCTCTACCTGACCAACGATGTTGGCCTTGTGGTCCTTCAGGTCAATAACGGTGCCATTATCGCTAAGGATGATGCCGTCGGAGGGCACCCCGGATTCTTCGGCGATATTTCCATTGGCAATCAAGTGACGCGTTTCACCGTGGACGGGCATCGCATTAAGGGGCTCAAGGATGTTGTAGCAGTACAGCAATTCGCCGGCAGCTGCGTGTCCGGACACGTGAACCTTGGCCGTTCCCTTGTGAATCACGTCGGCACCGAGCTTCAGCAAGCCGTTGATGATGCGGAACACGGCGTTCTCGTTGCCTGGGATGAGGCTGGAGGCCAGGATCACGGTGTCGCCCTGGCCGACAACCACGCGGTGGTCGCCGTTGGCCATGCGAGATAGTGCCGCCATGGGCTCGCCCTGGGAGCCGGTGGACATGAGGACCACCCGGTCATCGGGGAGGTTGTCAATGTTCTTGATGTCCACCAGGATCCCGTTGGGCACGTCAAGGTAGCCCAGTTTGGCCGCGATGGCCATGTTCCGAACCATGGAACGGCCCACGAAGGCAACGTTGCGGCCGTGCTTGGCTGCAGCGTCGAGAACCTGCTGGACGCGGTGAACGTGGGAAGAGAAAGAAGCCACGATGATGCGCTTCTTCGCCTGCCCGAACAATCGATCAAGCGTGGGGCCGATCTCCTTCTCCGCGGTAGTGAACCCGGGAACGTCGGCGTTCGTGGAGTCTGCCATGAAGAGATCCACTCCTTCTTCGCCCAGGCGGGCGAAGTGACGGAGGTCGGTGATGCGGCCGTCCAAGGGCAGTTGGTCCATCTTGAAGTCGCCCGTATGCAGGACAGTGCCGCCCTCGGTGCGGATGAAGACTGCCAAGGCGTCCGGGATCGAGTGGTTCACTGCGATGAATTCGCATTCGAACGGGCCGAACTGCTCCACCTGGCCCTCGGTAACGGTCAGCGTGTAGGGCTTGATCCGATGTTCCTGGAGCTTCGCCTCCACCAAGGCCAGCGTCAACTGGGAGCCGATCAGGGGGATGTCCGCTTTGAGGCGCAGCAGATAGGGAACAGCACCGATGTGGTCTTCGTGGCCGTGCGTGAGCACCACACCAACAACATCCTGCAGCCGGTCCTCGATGTAAGAGAAGTCGGGAAGGATCAAATCAACGCCGGGCTGCGTTTCCTCGGGAAAAAGTACGCCGCAGTCAACGATCAGCAACTTGCCGTCGATTTCGAAGACCGCCATGTTGCGGCCTATCTCCCCCAGTCCACCCAGCGGAACAATCCGCAGTGTGCCTTGCGGCAGTTTCGGCGGAGTAACCAGTCCAGGAAGGGCTGTTTGGGTCATATTGTGCTTCTTTCCGGCGGAACCGTCCTAGACGTTGAAGTCCATTCCGGCTTCCGCCAAATCCCCGCGGATGGTTTGGATCTCGGCCTCGTCCGGCTCCACGAGGGGCAAACGGACAACCGAGTTGGGCAGGACTCCCTGCCACTTGAGAATCTGCTTGGCGGCTACAGCGCCTTGGACCCGCGTCATGGTTGCACGCACTACGGGTTCCAGTTCAAAGTTGATGGCCCGCGCCTTGGCGAGGTCATTGGCATTGACAGCGTCAATGAGTTCGCGGAAACGTCGGGTGGCCACGTGCGTGGTTACGCCCACGAGGCCTACCGCGCCGAGCGCCATCCACTGCAGTGTGAGGCCGTCGTCGCCGGAGTAAAAGACCAAATCGGTCTCGGCCATGACGCGGGTGGCTGCGGCGAAGTCCGCCTTCGCGTCCTTCACGGCCACGATGTTCGGGTGCTTCGCAAGCCCAATCATGGTCTCGGGAGCGATGGCAATGGAAGAGCGTCCGGGGATGTCGTAGAGCATGACCGGCAGGTCCGTAGAGGACGCAATCGTCTCAAAGTGGGCCCGAACGCCGGCCTGGCTGGGCTTGTTGTAGTAAGGAGTGACGATCAGAAGGCCGTCGATGCCAATCTGGGCCGCACGCTGGGACAGGTGCACCGAGTGCGCGGTATCGTTGGTGCCGGTTCCGGCAATGATGGCAGCTTTGCCCCCCACGGCTTCCTTGACCGCACGGAACATGCCGAGGTTTTCTTCGTCAGTAAGGGTTGAGGTCTCTCCAGTGGTACCGGTGACCACGAGTCCGTCGCAACCGTCCTGGACCAGCTTCTCCGCCAATGCTGCAGCTTGGTCGTAGTCGACCTTGCCATCCTCGGTGAACGGGGTGACCATGGCGGTCAACAGGGTACCAAGTGCGGGAATGTGGGCGCGGGAGTCAGACATAAGAAAAACGTTACCTTGTCACGGCCATGTTCCGGGAATGGGTTCCACGTGATGGTCGTCATCGGCACTGCTGACTATGCGGGCTTGGGCGTCTTCAGCGTCCCCTCCGAACTCGCCGTCCCCTCCGAGCAATACTGCGCCACCGCTTTTTCCTTCAGCTGTTCCGCCCACGCAACCAAGCGTTGGGAAGCGCGGACGTAGTCGAAGAGTTCCCTTGGTGTGAGGGCTTCAAGGTCTGTTTCAGCCAGGCGACGTGCAAGCTCAGCACCCGGCGGTTGCTCGATCAGGACCGTGCCCTCGCTGCGCCACTGGACGTCCTCTGGCGGCTCGCCTGCCACGAGTTGCCTGAAGAGGAAGTCGACCACACCCGGACTCATCGCCTTCATGGGTCCGTGGAGGCCTTGCCGAGGATTTTGAGGCCGAGGATTTGGAGGCAGAGGACTTGGAGCATCGTTCATGCAGCCATGTTATTCGAACATATATTCGAAGACAAGGCCCTTGAGCCGGAGCCGCGCGCAATTCCGCCATGAGCCACCTGCCGCGAAGATGCTTCCAACCCGCATCACAGCGGCGCCATAGGCGCTTGTGAGACGATCGCAGCATGACTTCGCAAGAGACGGCGCCAGCCCGGAAGGTGCCCAGGGGACGCAAAGTCTCCACCCGCCTCACGGGCATTGACGCCGCCCGCGGCCTGGCCCTGTTGGGAATGATGGCCACGCATCTGATGCCGACCTTCGGCCCCTCCCCCCAGTGGGAACCCACCTGGGTGGGACTGGTTTTCTCGGGCAGGTCCGCTGCGCTGTTCGCAGTCCTCGCCGGAATCGGGTTGGCACTCACCACCGGGAAACAAGAGCCGCGCCAAGGCATGGACCTCTGGGCGGCCAGAAGCGGTGTTGCGATGCGGGCCTTGGTGATTGCCGTCGTCGGGCTGACTCTTGGGGGTCTGGACGTCAACATCGCGATCATCCTGGTGCACTATGCCGTCCTGTTCCTGTGCATCCTGCCGTTTCTGGGATTGCGACTGAAAGCGCTCTTCTTGTGGGCGCTCGGCTGGGTCCTGGTGTCACCCCTGATCGCCTACCTCGTCCGCCCGTGGCTTCTCGACGCCACCCCTCCCCTGCAGTTGGGCCACAATCCAAACAGCGAGGACCTGGAGACGCCGGGACGCCTTGTCGCGGACCTGTTCTTCACTGGCTACTACCCCGTGTTCCAGTGGATCGCTTATTTGCTGATCGGACTGGCGATCGGACGTTTGGCGCTCACGACGGCGAACGTCCAGTTGCTGCTCTTCACCTGCGGATTCGCCGTGGCCGCTTTGGCGAAAATCGCAGGAACCCTGGCCATGGAGGTATGGGGCGGTCGCGCCGCCCTCGAAGCACTTCCCGGAACACGGGGATACCCGCTCGAGAGCATGCTCCAAGTGAACCTGACCGGATTGCAACAGGTGGATTCGTGGTGGTGGCTGGCAAGCGCGGCACCACATGCCGGCACCACCCTGGACCTGCTTCATACCGGCGGGGTGGCGGCCGCCGTCGTCGGGTTCTTCCTGATGCTCGGCACGCTGGCCGAACGCATCAAGGTCAACTTCCTCATACTCCTCAGCGGTCCGGGTGCCATGACCCTCACGTTGTATTCACTCCACGTGTGGGTGGTCTCCGGTTTCCACAACAAGCCACTGCCAGTGGGGTGGACCGACGAAGGAATGTATTGGACACAGGCGCTGGCCGCCGTAAGCATCGGCGTGTGCTTTGCCCTCTTCCGACGCCGGGGACCTCTGGAGTGGCTGGCACACCAGGCCTCGCGTTTGGGCAGTTACCGCCCGGCTGCCGTGGGCTGAGAACGGAACAGTTTCACGGCGTCGCGCATGGAAGCGCGGGCACGTTTGCGATCTCCAGAGGCATCGTAGGCACAGCTCAACCGGAACCAGGAACGCCAATCCCCCGGCGCTGCCTCGGCCTCCTCACGGTACTTTTCGAACTCGGCGTCCGCGGCCGCACGGACAATGCGGCCACCGGGCGTGCGCGGCAGGGTATCCACAGGCAGTCCGCCCTCGGCTTCCAAAACCTTGGCCATCTGTTCGGTTCTCGCGCCAAACAACAGCTCACGAATGAGCGCCCAAGCGCCAATCATGGGCAAAACGAGGTAAGCAGCGCCGATGCCCTTTGCCACCAGATTGGGATCACCAAGCAACAGGATGGACCGCTGGAGGGAAACCACCAGATACAGCACCAACAGCAAGGTGATGGCACCAACCCAGATTTTGGTGCGGTTCTTCTTCACAGACTCCCAAAGAGTTCCCATGGTCCTAGAGCCCCAGGTCCAGGTAGCCATCCAGGCCCACGGTCAAGCCTGGGTGGTCCGCAACTTTGCGAAGCCCGAGCAGGACACCAGGCATGAACGAGGCACGATCGAAGGAATCATGGCGCAACGTCAGCTGTTCACCAGGCCCGCCGAAGAGCACCTCCTGGTGCGCCACCAGCCCGCGGAGCCGCACGCTGTGGACGCGTACACCCTCCACGTCGCAGCCCCGGGCGCCGTCCAGGGACGTTTCCGTAGCGTCGGGACTTGCTGGCACACCGGCTTCCTGCCTGGCCTGGGCAATCAGCTGTGCCGTACGCACGGCCGTACCTGAAGGAGCGTCTACCTTGTTCGGGTGATGCAGTTCAATGATCTCCACGGACTCGAAGTACTGCGAAGCCTTCGCCGCAAACGCCGACGCCAGCACAGAACCCAAAGCAAAATTCGGGGCGATCAGAACGCCCGTTTCCGGCTTCTGTTCCAAGAGGGTTCGCAACGATCCAAGACGTTGTCCATCCCAACCCGTGGTCCCAACCACTGCATGAATGCCATGCTCAACCGCGAAGCGCACGTTGGCCTCGGTAGTGTCAGGAACAGTCAGGTCCACAACGTACTTGGCACCTGTGTCGAGCAGTGTCTGCAGGGAATCGCCGCGACCGAGAGCTGCTACCAGCTTCATATCGTCGGCTGCTTCAACAGCCTTCACGGCTTCAATTCCCATGCGCCCGTGGGCGCCCAGCACTGCAACGGCAAGTTGTTCGGTCATGCCTTTAACCCTACCGCCGGGCCGGGGTAGGGCAGGAACCGTGACTCCGCGCTTACTCTCCTGGGCCGTTCCCGCTTACTCCCCGGCCCCGACCCATTCCACGGTGCCGTCGCTGAAGAACTGTTCCTTCCAAATGGGCACCTGCGCTTTGACCCGGTCCACGAGTTCCGCACAAACGGCAAACGCCTGGCCCCGGTGGGCGGCCGCAACGGCACACACCAGCGCGGGATCACCGATCTCCAGCATCCCAATCCTGTGCGCGGCCCAAATCCTGACCGGTTGCTCTGCTTCGCCGGAGTGCTCCGCGACCAGCTGCGCGACGACGTCGGACATGATCCGGTGCGCTGTGGGATGGGCGCTGTAGCTCAGGCGGTCCACGGGCTTACCGGAATCGTGGTTGCGCACCACGCCGCTGAAGCTGACTACTGCCCCGGCGGTGTCAGACTCCACCGCGGCAATTGCCTGGTCAACGGAGATAGGCTCGGCGCTCAGGACCGCGCTAACAACTTCAAAGTCTGTTTCAGTGCCCATGGCTTCCTTCCAATTGATCGCAAAGGTGCCCGATCACCGGATCCAGGACAGTTAATCCATCCATGACGCCCTTCGGGGAGCCGGGCAAATTAATGATGAATGTCTTTCCCGCTGCTCCTGCGTGCCCACGGCTCAGCATTGCCATGGGCGTCTTTGCAGTGCCCGCCCGCCGAATGCCTTCCATAATGCCCGGAATCTCGCGATCCAGCAGCGGCAACGTCACTTCCGGCGTCTGGTCGTCCGGGCTCAGGCCCGTTCCACCACTGGTGATGACGACAGCGGGCTGCTGCGTCAGGAGCGCCCTCAAAGCCGCGCCAACGGGCTCACCATCCGGCACCACCATGGTGGGGAAGGCATCAAAGCCATGCTCCTTGAGCCAGTCCATGATGACGGGGCCGGTTTCGTCGGCGTAGATTCCCGCTGCCGCACGGGTGGAGGCGATAACGACGCCGGCCTTCCTCGGCCCATGGGCGTTGGGTTCGCACGCACTCATGCTTGGACTCCTTCCGGGGCGGATTCCGGGGCGGATTCCGGGGCTGCGCTGCCCCGGTTCCAGTCGCCGTGCGTCCAATCCCCACTCTTGCCACCGCTTTTTGCCAGCACCTGGATGTCCGTCAGCACTGCATGCTTGTCCACAGCCTTGATCATGTCGTAGACACTCAGGGCGGCCACTGAGGCGGCCGTGAGAGCTTCCATTTCGACGCCGGTGACGCCCCGGGTCTTCACGGTCGCCAGTACTTCGATCGAGTCGGCTCCGAGCTCAAAATCCACGGTGACCTTGGAAATGGGCAACGGATGGCACAGCGGGATCAGTTCGGGTGTCTTCTTGGCGGCCATAATTCCTGCCACCCGTGCTACTGCGAGCGCGTCGCCCTTGGGGAGTTCGCCGGCGCCGAGGAGGGACAGGACTTCGGCAGTGCTGCGCACCGTGGCGGTCGCGGTGGCCTCACGGGTGGTGACTGCTTTCTCGGAGACATCCACCATCTGGGCAGTTCCGTCCTGCCGGAGATGGGTCAGGCCGCCCGTGTTGCCGGACGTGTTCGTGGGAGTTTCTTTCACAGCATCCATACTTCCACTTCGCTTCCCTCCGCGAGTTCCGTGACGTCGCTGGGAATGTGCACAAGGGCATTGGAGCGCGCCAAGGAATGCATCAGGTGGCTTCCTGCGCCGCCCTCCATTCGGACGGAGCCGTCGGGCAGGAGTGTTCCGCGGCGCACTTGATGCTTGCCCTCGGGTGAGCGCAGGGGTTCTGCCAAGCGTGCCCGCTGTACTGGCCGCGGTGCCGGGACACCGTGGATCAGCGACAAGGCAGGGCGCAGGAACATTTCGTAGGAGACAAGGCAGCTGACAGGGTTGCCGGGAAAGCCGAGGAACGGAACACCTTCAAAGCGGCCGATTCCTTGTGGTCCTCCGGGCTGCATCGCCACCGGGAGGAACTCGACATGCTGGGTGGCCATGGCTTGGCGTACAACCTCGTACGCCCCCTTGCTGACGCCACCGGTGGTCACGATCAGATCCACCGGGTGCTTGCCGTCTTCGCTTCCGACGTGGTTGCGAAGTACTGCGAGCAATCGTGCCGGATCGTCATCGGAGATTCCGCTTCGTACCACGTCAAGACCCGCTTGGCGCATGGATGCTTCCAGGAGGATTCCGTTGGAGTCGTAGATCTTGCCGGGCGTGAGGTTCCGGCCCGGTTCCAGGACCTCATCGCCCGTGGTGACCAGCAGGACGCGCAATGGCTTGCGGACTTCGACGGCGGTCAGCCCCAGTGCGGCCAACAAGCCGAGCTGCGCTGGTCCTAAACAGGTCCCCGCGGGGAGGGCCAACTCCCCTTCCTGGATGTCGCTGCCGGCGTTTCGAACATAGGTGCCCGGAGCAGTGGCGGGCAGATCAACCTCAACGTCCCTGGCCTCAGGATTCGGGAAAGTGCTGGGACGCGCCCGCTCAATGGGAACCACGGCGTCGGCACCCTCGGGAATCATGGCGCCGGTCATGATGGGCACGGCATAGCCTGGCTTCAACGCCTCCGGAGCCGCCCCCGCTGGAACCGGTGCCGCCACGCGCAGCTTCGCGCCGCCGTCGGGAATGTCAGCAGAGTTGACGGCAAAGCCGTCCATTTGGGAGTTGGCAAAGGGCGGCAGGGAAAGTGGCGCCTGGAGGTCGACGGCGAGCGCCTTGCCCAGGGCTTCCAGTAGCGGCAGCTGTTCAGTTGACGTGGTCGCGGCTTGACCGCTCAGTAGTTCCACCACGGCGTCGCGATGGGCAGCAACGGATCTGGGCAAGGACATCCTCCTGTGTGGTCACGCTGTGTGGTCACGCTCGGGGCCGGAGATTATCCGGACGTACCCAGAGTAGGGCCTTAAGTGACCTTCACGTTGATGGTGTGGTACCCGGTGGCGCCGTCGGGAGCTACCGGGGTCCGGTCTTCGGTCTGTGGTTTGCCCGTGGAGTCAGTGGCACGCACCTGGACTTCATAGTTGCCGGGCGTGAGATCAAGTCCCAGCTGCCACTGGTACCAGGTATCCGTGGATATCCCCGGTGCAAGCATCGTCTGGCGCCAAGGACCACGGTTGACGCGGAGCTCCACATGGTCAACACCGCGGTGCTGGGCCCAAGCGACACCACCAAACTGCACTTTGCCTGCTTTGACCGTGCGGCCACTGCGCGGAACATCGATGCGGGACTGCGTCTTGATGGGGCCGTGATCACTCCAGCCACGGGGAGTCCAGTAAGCGGTATCCTCCGCGAATCGGGTCACCTTGAGTTCGGTGAGCCATTTGGTTGCCGAGACGAAGCCGTAGAGTCCGGGCACGATCATCCGCACTGGGAATCCATGTTCCAGGGGCAGCGGCTCGCCATTCATGCCAACGGCCAGGAGGGCATCGCGGTCATCCGTGAGCGCTTCCAGCGGCGTACTTGCTGTAAAGCCATCGTTGCTGGTGGACAGCACCATGTCCGCTCCTGGTTTGGGACCCGCCATGGCCAGGAGCTCCCGCACAGGCCAGCCGAGCCACAGGGCATTGCCGATGAGATCGCCGCCCACTTCATTGGACACGCACGCGATAGTGATGTGGCGTTCCGTCATGGGCTTGGTGAGGAGCGTCGCGAAGTCGAGTTCAATCTCTCGATCCACCATTCCGGTTACTTTCAATTTCCACGCTGGAGGGTCGATGGCCGGAACGGTCAATGCAGTGTCGATACGGTAAAAGTCAGGGTTCGGTGTCACCAAGGGGCTGATCCCTTCCAGCGGCAGTGAAGCCCCGTTAGGGATCGCCTGCTGGGTTGTCGATGGCGCTGGCAGCGTCAAGGAGCCCCTGAAACCGGAAGCCACGGCTGTCGCGCGCGTGAGGACACTGGTGACAACGCCGCCAACAGCTGCCGCAATCGATGTGACCGCCAGTGCGTTCAGGAAGCTCCGCCTTGCCAGAGGGGCAGGTTCCGCTGAGGGTGAGGCACTGGCTGTTGACGCTTCAGCAGATGGCACCACGCCGGATGACGCTTCACTCGGCGGCACCCAGGTGCCCAGCCGGCGAATCAGCATGTGGAGCAGCAGCATGGTGACGACGGCGGCCACGATGGGCGCGATGGCGGCTTGCGGTGTTGTTTGGGCACGGGTCAGGACTGCGCTTAGGCCCGCCGCACCTGCCAAGGCCGCCAGAACAAGTCCCAGTCCGGTTCGACGGCGCTCCAGAATCCCGGCCAGGGCAGCCAGAACCACGGCCACAATCAGGATGGAAGCGACCAGCACGATCTTGTCCGCCGTCCCGAAGAGCTGCACGGCGAGATCCTTCACCCCGGGAGGTACGGAATCGATGACGGCACCGCCCAGGGCCGTCACCGGCGAAACGAGGGGGCTGAGGAAGCCGGCGCTCAACTCGCCTGCAGCAATGCCTGCTGCCCCGGCGGCCACCCCGGCAACCGCCGCCCAGAATCCAGGCTTTCTCATGCTGCGCCTCCTTGGCGATCCACGGCAGATCCTGCCGCAAGGGAGCCCTCCGGAAGGGAGCCAGCCGGAAGCGACAGCGCAAACCGGCAACCGCCGTCGACGTTTTCCACGTTCACAGCTCCCCCGTGGGCTTTCACGATGCCGGACACCATGCTTAATCCGATTCCTGCCCCTGTGTAGCTTCCCTGTGCTCCCGACGGGCTCCCCCGAGAAGGGTCCTTTTGCCAGCCGGTTTCGAACAGGTGGGGAAGGTCCTCCTCCGGGATGCCCCCGCAGTGGTCTTCCACGGCGACCACAGCGTTTCCGTTGTCACGCCCAACGCTGATGTGTACCTCGGTGTCCGGCCTGCTGTAAATAATCGCGTTGAGCAGCACGTTCCGGACAGCCCGGGCCATGCTGGGTCCGTCTGCTACTGCCATGCATTCGCGGTCTCCGCCGCCGGTGAGCCTAATGCCGCGTTGGGCGGCCAGCGGCGCCAGATCGGACAACGCATCGCTGACAAGGTCATAGAGGTCCAGCGATTCGGCACGCAAGCGAAGGCTTCCGGCCTGGATCTTGGACAATTCCAGGAGGTCGTTGACCATGGCGGTCATTTGTTCGGTCTGCCCGATGATCTTCCGGTAATACTCCGGGACGTCGGCGGCCATGCCGTCCTCGAGGGCTTCGGTCATGGCGCGCATGCTGGCAAGTGGGGTGCGGAGGTCGTGCGAAATCCACGAGACGAGTTCGCGCCGCGCGGTTTCGATGGCGGCTTCCCTTGCCCGCGATTCCGCCAGGTTTCGGCTGCTGGCCTCCAGTTCCTGGGCCAGTTCAGCGAGTTCCGAGGTCATGGCAGGCTCGGCCCGCTTTCCATCCATACTGTTGTGGTCCAGGGTTTCGCCCCGTCCGAGTCTCCTGGCCACGGCTACAAGGCGCGCCGCATTCCGGGATACCCCGGCTCCCAGTACGAGCGATAGCGCCACTGCAACTGCTGAAGCCATGGCCAGGATGTACCACATGACCTCAAGGTCCCGGGCAGAAATGAACATGGCGTTGAAAGCGCTGACCATGCCTGCCACGAGGACTGCCACGGTAGCCACCACAACCAGGCAGATCTGGGCCAGCACCGAGGCACGCCGGAGGACGCGTAACAGCAGCAGCGTGATGGCGCCGATAACCACTGCCCACAGGAGCACCCAGGCAAGGATGGTGGCAAGCTCAGTACCCTCCATGGCCATCCTCCTTGGCGTCGAACCTGTAACCAACGCCCCAAACCGTCTTGAGGAGCTCAGGTTTGGTGGGGTTGTCCTCGATCTTCTCGCGGAGGCGCCGTACATGGACGGTCACGGTGGAAAGATCGCCAAAGTCCCAGCCCCAGACTGCCTTGATGAGTTCTTCCCGGCTGAAGACCTGGTTGGGCCTGCGCAGCATGAAGGCAAGGAGATCGAATTCACGCACTGTCAACGTCAGCGGCGCTCCAAGGTGAGTGACGGTCCGGGATGCGGGATCCAGTTCAAAGCCTGCCAGTTCGACAGGTGGTTCGGGAGAGAATTCCTTGACGCTGCGGCGCAGCACGGATTTGACGCGAAGGACAAGCTCGCGCGGCGAGAACGGCTTGGTGACGTAATCGTCCGCGCCCATCTCCAAACCCAGGATGCGGTCATCTTCGGTTCCCAGCGCCGTCACCATAATGACCGGCACGCTCATGCTTTGGCGGAGCCGGCGACACACTTCCACACCGTCCAGTCCTGGCAACATACGGTCCAGGATCACCAGATCCGGCTGGCGCATCGCGGCGAGCCTGAGTGCCGTGAACCCGTCCCCGGCCATGTCCACTTGGAATCCGGCCTGCAGGAGATAGTCGCGGACAACATCGGCAATGGTCTGCTCGTCTTCGACGAGGAGGATGCGGCGATTGCCAGGCTCTGCCGCTGATGATGCCGATTGCATGCTCACGCTTTCAGCATAGGTACGCCGGCGCTGCCCGGCACCGGATACGGGCCACTTCCGGGCGAATGTACGCATTCCGTAAGAACTGCCCACCCCACGGGCATGGCCCTGGGCACCTGAACGAAGCGTCCGATGAGTGAACCGGAATGTAGCCGGTATCACTCTTCACGCCATGGTGGCGTAGCCTGAATTCATGAGTGTTCAGCTAGGCATGCCTGTGCCTCCTTCGGGCAGCGCTGCAGGCGGCCCTGTTCCGCCGCCGCGTCCGGCTGGGACGCCCACGGGCTTGTGGGACCGCTACGGCCGCCGGGCGACTGATATGCGCCTGTCCCTGACGGACAAGTGCAACCTCCGCTGTACGTACTGCATGCCCGCCGAAGGTTTGGAATGGCTCTCCAAGCAGGCGGTGATGACCAAAGACGAAATCATTCGGATTGTGCGTGTAGGCGTTAACGCCCTGGGCGTTCGGGAACTGCGCCTCACCGGCGGTGAGCCGTTGGTCCGGGCGGACCTGGTGGACGTCATAGCAGGCATTCGGGACGAGCACCCCGAACTTCCCATTTCGATGACCACCAACGGCGTGGGCCTGGACAAGAAGGCCGCTGCCCTCAAGGCCGCGGGTCTCACCCGGATCAACGTCTCCCTTGATTCGCTTCACGAAGAAACCTTCACCAAGCTCACGCGCCGGCCTTTCCTGGACCGTGTCCTCGCCGGCGTGGACGCCGCCTGGGCTGCCGGTCTTGGTCCGGTCAAGTTGAATGCCGTGCTGATGAGGGGCATCAACGATGCCGAATCTCCGGACCTCCTCGCCTGGGCCTTGGACCGTGGATACGAACTCCGCTTCATCGAGCAGATGCCGCTGGACGCGGACCACGGGTGGACCCGGCGCAACATGATCACTGCGGCTGAAATCCGGGAACTGCTGTCCAAGGACTTTGTCCTCAGCCGGGATCCGCGGGAACGCGACGGTGCCCCTGCCGAACGTTTTGAAGTACGACGCCGGGACCAGGCAACCGATGAAGCCACAGGGCCGGTCCTCGGTACAGTCGGTATCATCGCATCGGTCACCGAACCGTTCTGTTCAGACTGCCGCCGGACCCGCATTACCGCTGAAGGCAAGATCATGAGTTGCCTTTTCTCCCGTGAGGAGTTCGACCTCCTTGGACTGCTTCGCCAGGGCGCAACGGATGACGAGCTTGCCCAACGTTGGCAGGACGCCATGTGGGTCAAACCCAAAGCCCACGGCATGGACCACACCGGCCTCGGCGCACCGGACTTCGTGCAGCCGGACCGCAGTATGAGCGCAATCGGAGGCTGAACCCTTGCTTGTACGTTACTTCGCTGCCGCACGCGCCGCTGCAGGTGTAGAAGAGGAGATCCACCCGCTCCCGGAAGGATCCAGCCTCGAGGCGTTGCTGGAAGCTGCCCTCGCCGTCGAACGTCCTCTGCCTCCGGATGGGACGCCAACGCTTGCGCGCATCGTGGCCCGCAGCAGCTTCCTCAGGAACGAAATTGCGGTTCGAGACCCTTCTGCTCCCCTGGGTGCCGAGGACGTTATCGACGTCCTTCCTCCGTTCGCAGGCGGCTAAACGGCGGAGTCAACAAACGTGGATTCACCGGCTGCGGCGCTTCCGAGTGCCAATGCCAGGACGCCGGCACGACTGTGCATTCCGGTTTTCGCGAAGATGCTCTTGAAATGATCCTGTGCGGTGAGGGGCGAGATCCGCATCCGGCCGGCGAGGACCTCGTTCTCCATGCCTACAGCCAACAGAGCCAAGGCCTGCCTTTCCCGTGCCGTCAATCCGTAGGCCCGAACGAACACGCCAAGCCGGGCTGCGGGCAGGCACTCCTGGATGGTGACGGCGATGGCCGGACCATTTGGCGAGTGAGTGGGACTTTCCATCCGGGCGGCCCGCAAGGAGGCCCACTGCCCTCCACCGACATGGATTCTGGCTGCAGACGCACGATTGTCTATATGTGCTTCCTTGGCCAACAGCTGCGCCACCACGTTGTATACCTCTGCCGGGATTCCGGCGTGGGGCCGGGGCGCCCGTTGCAGAAGTGATAACCAGTTGCTGGCGCTGCTTGTCTGCCCGAGGACCTGCATGTCTTCGTCCATGACAAGAACCGCTTGGGCGGGCATGGACCCTTTCGACCCAACAGGAGATGCGGCGAATTGCCGGGCGCGGCTGCGGCGCAGTCCGCGGGTCATTGCTGGCGCGAGCGAAACAAGGAAGTCGAGCTCCTCCTCGCTGAACGCAGGATCTGTGTCCTCCCTCCAGAGATCAAGCCATGACCAGATACCGTGCTGGTCCGCCAATGCCAGTGACGCTATGTCTCCCACTCCGTAGCTGCGGAGGATGGTGTCCCAGAGCGGGTGTCGGGCGGGATCTCCATTTGTGGCCGCAAAGAGTGAGGCAGCCGGCCGTTCGGCTTCGGACAGGACTGTCCAGCGGTTTATTCGGCTGGCATATCTGGCTTTGATGACCAGCGGCACTTCGTTGGGGCACGGCACCGCCGCCATGGGCGCAACACCGGTTGCCGACTCGGGATCAGTAAGCGGCCAGACGAAAGCGCTGAAGCCCACCGCGTGCCGGAGCTCCACCACGGCAGCCTCGCGAAGGGCGTGGTCATCCCCAGCGGCGAGAAACAAGTCCTCAATCCGTTCCCGTGTCCGGTGGGTTGCCCATGTGCTGGCCATGCAGCCAGTATGCGCCGCTGCCGGCGCTTCCGGACCCCCATGAATCTGGGATATCGGCGCCTGTCATCGGCACCTAAGCTGGCAGCACCAACGTGAACCACACAGGAGGGAATGCCATGTACACCCTGTACATCGAACACGGAATCAAGGACTTTACCCAGTGGAAAGCCGCCTTCGACCGTGACCCCCTGGACCGCGCCGCCTCAGGAGTAAAGCAGTTCCGGGTGGGGACGCCCATGGAGGATCCCCGCTACGTGCTGGTTGAAATGGATTTCGAGCGTGCAGAGCAGGCAACGGACATGGTTGAGCGACTGCACGCATCTGTCTGGAGCTCCCCAGCCAACGCCCCGGCCCTCCAAGGCGCACCAAAGACGCGGATAGCCGAAACGGTGTACACGGGAACCTATTGACGCCAGTTCCTGCCTGGCCGGAGTCCTCGGCACATTCCTCGTGCCGCCGTCAGGTTTTCCGGAACACACTCTTGAGCAAGGGACTGAACTCGGCTGTGCCCTCGAGCCGCAGTTCCGCGGTGTGCACCAGGACGCCATCTTCAACACGAAAGGTGTGCCGGGCTACCCCCTCCGGCGTTCGCCGTTCCACCGTCAGCGTCCCGTCATGCCATGTGCCGCGCACCGGGGCAGTTGGCGGCCGGCCCATGCTGTCCACGTAATACCAGAGCGTGTCCCCATGGGCGGGATCCACGGTGAACATCCCGTGCCCTTCAAAGTGCGTTCCATCCGGTTCACGGTGCCGGTAGCTCTGCACGACGGCGTAGCCCCCCGCGGCTTCTGTGAAAACGGCTTCGGCCTCCGCAGTGCGCGCCGCACCCCATGCAGACTGTGCTATTTCCGTGATGCCCCGCCAATGTCCGATGAAGTCTTTCAGCAGTCCTGCGGCATGTCCTTTGCGGGGCAGATCCATCACGACTCCAATGTGAGCAGGGCAGCATGATCGTATGATCATGCTGCCCTGTTTACCGTGCGTGAGTCCAGAGATGGTAGACCAGCTGAACGCGCCGTCTCCTATAGACCGAAGGTTTCGCTTTCTTCAAACGGCCCGACGACGGTGATCGTGCGGGGAGCTGCGGCAAGTTCCTGGGCGAGTTCCTGGACTTCGTCCACAGTGACCGCCTTGATCCGTGCCAATGTCTCGTCAATATCCTGGAACTCCCCGGAAACGAGTTCTGCCCGGCCCAGGCGGGACATACGTGAGCCCGTGTCCTCGAGGGCGAGGACGATGCCGCCGCTGAGTTGTCCCACGGCCTTCCGGAGTTCCTCCTCAGTGATGCCCTCCTTGCCGAGCTTGTCCAACTCAACACCAAGGAGATCGAGCACTTGGCGCACTTTTGACGGCGTGCAGCCCGCATACATGCCGAAATAGCCGGCATCGGCGTAGGCGGCGGTGAAGGAATACGTGGAGTAGACGAGGCCGCGCTTCTCGCGGATCTCCTGGAAAAGCCTGGAAGACATTCCCCCGCCCAGCACCGCATTGAGCACACTCATGACGAATCGGCGATCATCCGTTGCCACGATAGTGGGGCAACCCATGATGATATTGGCCTGCTCCACGGGGCGCTTGACCACGTGAAGGCCGGACGTGCCCGTGATCACGGCGCGGTTGGTGGCCCGACGATCTACCGGAGCTGCTTCCGGATCCAACTGCCAGCCTGCAGCTTCCAACGCCTTCTGCACGAGATCGCAGACGACGTCATGGTCCAAACCGCCAGCCGCGGTGATGACCAGTTCTTCCGGACGGTAATAGCGCTGATAGTGCTCCCAGACCGAGTCCCTGGCTACCGCCTTGATAGCGTCCGGTGTACCACCAATAGGACGCGCGAGCGGGTGGCTGCCGAGTACAGCCGCAACGAATTTTTCGTGGGCTACGTCTGTTGGGTCATCGCTGTCCATGGCGATTTCTTCAAGAATGACGTCCCGTTCCTGTTCCAGCTCCGCCGGATCCAGGACAGCCCCGGTGATCATGTCCGCGATGACGTCGATGGCCATCGGCAGATCCGAATCAAGCACCCGGGCAAAGTAGCAGGTACTCTCCTTGGCAGTCGCAGCGTTGGACTCGCCGCCCACCTCATCAAAAGCTGAAGCGATTTCCAAGGCGGTGCGACGCTTGGTGCCCTTGAACAGGAGGTGTTCCAGGAAGTGCGTGGAACCATGCTGGCCATCGGCTTCATCGCGGGAACCGACTGCCACCCAGAATCCGATGGTGGCCGAACGCTGCCCGGGCATTGCCTCGGTGAGCACGCGAACGCCGCCAGGAAGGACCGATCGCCGTACGACGGAACCGCCCTCGGCACCATGGATCAGGTCGCCGCCGGGAAGGGTCTGCTCCAACGGCAAGGGTACGACAGTCATTAAGACCTTTCAGGTTTTCGAGTTAAGGCCGGAAGGGCCGGTGGTGCTTTTTCAAGCCCACCGGCCCCGCCGGATACTGCTTTACAGACTACTCTGCGGAAACTTCAGCTTCTTCCGGAGCTTCCTCGGAGGCTGCGCCTTCTTCCTCGGCAACAACCGGGGAGAGGGAAAGCTTTCCGCGGTCGTCGATCTTGGTGATCTCAACCTGGACCTTCTGGCCCACCGAGACGACGTCATCGACGTTGTCCACGCGCTTGCCGTTGGCCAGCTTGCGGAGCTCGGAGATGTGCAGCAGGCCGTCCTTGCCCGGGGTAAGGGAAACGAAAGCGCCGAAGGTGGTGGTCTTGACGACCGTGCCCAAGTAGCGCTCACCGATTTCCGGTACCTGCGGGTTGGCGATGGCGTTGATGGCGGAACGTGCTGCATCAGCAGACGGACCGTTGGTGGCGCCAATGTAGACCGTGCCGTCATCTTCGATGGAGATGTCCGCGCCCGTGTCTTCCTGGATCTGGTTGATCATCTTGCCCTTGGGGCCGATGACCTCGCCGATCTTGTCTACGGGGATCTTGACGGCGATGACGCGGGGGGCGAACTCGGAGAGCTCGTCCGGCGTGTCGATCGCTGCGTTGATGACCTCGAGGATGTGGAGGCGGGCTTCGCGGGCCTGCTTCAGTGCTGCTGCCAGCACGGAAGCGGGGATGCCGTCGAGCTTGGTGTCCAGCTGGATGGCCGTGACGAACTCGGACGTACCGGCAACCTTGAAGTCCATGTCGCCGAATGCGTCTTCGGCGCCGAGGATGTCGGTCAGGGCTGCGTAGCGGGTCTGGCCATCAACCTGGTCGGAAACCAGGCCCATGGCGATACCGGCAACGGCTGCCTTCAGCGGGACACCAGCGTTGAGCATGGACAGGGTCGAAGCACACACCGAACCCATGGACGTCGAACCGTTGGAACCGAGGGCCTCGGATACCTGGCGGATGGCGTACGGGAATTCCTCGCGGGAAGGCAGAACCGGCACGAGAGCGCGCTCTGCGAGGGCGCCGTGACCGATTTCGCGGCGCTTCGGGGAACCGACGCGGCCAGTCTCACCGGTGGAGTACGGCGGGAAGTTGTAGTTGTGCATGTAGCGCTTGCGCGTTACCGGCGACAACGAGTCGATCTGCTGCTCCATCTTGAGCATGTTCAGCGTGGTGACGCCCATGATCTGGGTCTCGCCACGTTCGAAGATGGCAGAACCGTGAACGCGGGGCAGAACCTCTACCTCGGCGGTCAGCTGGCGGATGTCCGTCAGGCCACGGCCGTCGATGCGGACCTGGTCCTTGAGGATGCGCTGGCGGACAACGTGCTTGGTGACCGAGCGGAAAGCTGCGGACAGCTCCTTTTCACGGCCTTCGAAGTTACCGGCGAGTGCACCGAGGACTTCGTCCTTGAGCTCGTCGGAAGCGTTGTCGCGCTCCTGCTTGTCGGCGATCTGGAAGACTGCAGCCAGCTTGTCGGCAGCAGCGGCTTCCACAGCTGCGTAGACGTCATCCTGGTAGTCCAGGAAGACCGGGAACTCGACGGTCGGCTTCGCTGCACGGGCAGCAAGATCGGCCTGGGCTTCGCAGAGAGCCTTGATGAAGGGCTTTGCGGCTTCGAGGCCCTCGGAAACAACTTCTTCGGTGGGAGCAGTTGCGCCCTGTTCCTTGATGAGGTTCCAGGAGTTGTCGGTTGCTTCGGCTTCAACCATCATGATGGCGACGTCGTCACCTGCAATGCGGCCGGCAACAACCATGTTGAACACGGCGTTCTCAAGCTGCGAGTGCTTGGGGAAAGCAACCCACTGCGAACCCTGTTCGTCGGCGATGAGGGCAACGCGGACGCCACCGATCGGGCCGGAGAACGGGAGGCCGGAGAGCTGGGTGGACATGGAGGAGGCGTTGATCGCCACGACGTCATATAGCTCGTCCGGGTTGATCGCCAGGACGGTCACGACGATCTGGACCTCGTTGCGCAGGCCCTTGACGAAGGCCGGGCGCAGCGGGCGGTCCATGAGGCGGCAAGCCAGGATGGCTTCCGTGGACGGGCGGCCTTCACGGCGGAAGAACGAACCCGGGATACGGCCGGCAGCGTACATACGCTCCTCGACGTCAACCGTCAACGGGAAGAAGTCGAAGCCTTCGCGCGGCTGCTTGCCTGCGGTGGTTGCCGAGAGGAGTGCGGTGTCTTCGTCGATGTAGACCATCGAAGCGCCGGCAGCCTGCTTGGCAAGGCGGCCGGTTTCAAAGCGGATGACACGCTTGCCAAAACGGCCGTTGTCAATAATCGCTTCGGAGAACTGGATTTCGGGACCCTCCATTGAGAGTCACCTCCGTTTCTGATTTAGCGGAAGTCCGCCGCATCAACCCAGGCCTCTTCTTTATTCCTGGCCTGTACGACACCCGGTCATCGATCGAGATCCACGGGCTTCATCGTCACCGATGACCCTCCCGGGAATCACTACCGAGGACCGCGAATGCGCGATGCGGTTGATTTCCTGTTTTTAGTTGTTTTTGAAGAAGGCGGCCCGTTCCGCGAGGGACCGGGCCGCCCCCAAAGGCAGACTAGCGGCGCAGGCCGAGGCGCTCGATGAGCGAACGGTAGCGGGCGATGTCAGTGTTCTTCAGGTAGGTAAGCATGCGCTTGCGACGACCAACCATGGCCAGCAGACCGCGCTGGGTGTGGAAGTCGTGCTTGTGCTCCTTCATGTGCTCAGTCAGATCCTTGATCCGCTGGGTCAGGACTGCAACCTGGACCTCGGGCGAACCGGTGTCGCCTTCAGAGGTTGCGTATTCCTTGATGATGGACTGCTTTACAGCGGCGTCAAGTGCCACGTGAACTCCTAGAGTTGTGCCGTGCCTCCCGGTGCAGCGCCTCGCTGACGGGTTGCTTCCGGTGCGTCTCCGCACACAAAAACAGGTCCAGCCGCCACGGACTGCAGCCGGATCCAGTAACAGTTTACCGGCAGGTCAGCATGGTTGTCGAAATACCGCTAGCGCTGGGTCAGCAGCTCGTGCGCCTGCGCTACATCCAGGCACATCTGCTCCACCAGGGCCTCGGGCCCACGATAGGCCACCATGCCGCGAAGGCGCTGGGTAAATTCGACCGCGACAGTCTGTCCGTAGAGGTCGAAGTCCTCCACGTTCTCCTCCGGACGATCAATAACGTGGGCCTCCACTTGACGGCTCACACCGTCGAAGGTGGGGTTGGAACCGACGGAAATCGCAGCGGGCCACCGCGTTCCGGACTGGTCTATCAACCAGCCTGCATAGATACCGTCCGCCGGTACGTACCCCGTGGAATCATGCGCAAGGTTTGCAGTGGGGAAACCGAGGTTCCTCCCGCGCGCTGCTCCATGAACCACCTCGCCGCGCATGCGGTGGGGGCGTCCCAGAACGGCGGCAGCGGTAACGACGTCGCCTTCGGACAAGGCTTCCCGCACCCAGGTGGAGGAGCAGCGGCGGTCGGCGTCGCCGTCGTCGTGGACCGGGAAGCCTCCCGCGCCATACTCATTGACCACCTGGACGCCAAAGCCCAACTGCTCGCCGAGTTCCTGCATGGTGACGACGTCGCCGACATTCCCTGCACCGAAGCGGAGGTCGTGGCCGACCACGACGTGCGCAGCATGAAGGCCCTCAAGGAGGACTTGGCGGACAAACTCGATGGGCGTCATGGAGGCGAGGTCCAGTGTGTACTTCATGACCAGGACGGCATCCACGCCTGTTTCGCCGAGGGCGTCCAGTTTGTCCTGGAGGCCCATAATCAGCTCCGGGGCCGACTCCGGGCGGTGGACCTGGGCGGGGTGGGGATCAAAAGTCACGGCCACTGAAGGTATGTGGTGGCGCTTGGCGGTGTTTGTCAGTTGCGCGAGAACATGCTGGTGGCCACGATGGACGCCGTCAAAGTTCCCGATGGTAACGACTGTTGGTCCGAAGTCCCCGGGGACTTCGGTGGGATCGTTCCAGATGTGGACCATCAACCTCGCCTTTTACTGCAGATATTCGTTCCGCCCGGCAACCTCCCGGCGCCGGAACAATCTAAGGTTACCCGTTGTGGCTGTTCGCCTTGGACGGCCGCCTCTTGTTCAACCACAGGAGTCCAAGGATGGGCAGCACGAGCGGGACGAAACCATAACCGCGTCCAAACAGCGACCACACAGTGTCATGCGGGAAGGCCACCGGATCGAACAGGCTTATGGCCCCAACTACCAGCACTCCGACGAGTTCCACGAGTACAGCGGCCAACGACACCTTGAACCATGTGCGGCCCGGTTTTGCCAGCGAGATGGTCGCTACGACGTAGACGACGGCGGCGAACGCCGAGAGGATATGCGCCAGCGGAGCTTCGGCAAACTTGGTGGCAATCTGGTAGCCGGCACGGGCCGTGGCCGAGAGTGCGAAGACGGCATACACCGCGATCAGCAAGCGCCCAGGGCCGGTGTTCCGTGTGTCTTTTTGGGGTGTCCGGCCGGCATTTGCCTCAGTCTCGGTTCCAGTCATTTTGCGTTTTTCCTTCAAGGTCAGTACCAGATCTGGTTCATGCGGGCGGCCATGACGAGCGCAGTGACGCCGACCGCCGCCAGGACGAAGTTGCTCCAACGGGTGCGTTCAAGGATGGCCCAGTACACGGCCCCGAGCGGAATCATCAGCGCCGTGATCAGGTATCCCCAGAACTCCCAGGCTTCGCCGGCCATTTGTTCACCCACGGCAACGCGGACAATCGAGCCAACCAAGTAGACCAGCAGGGCCAGCTCCACAGCCAACACGGAAAAGATTGTGACGTCGTTGGGGGCTTTCTTCATCAAACCTGCCACGACGCACGCGATCGTGGATACCAAACCAACAATAAGGATGGAGTAGAAATAGCCGTCCATGCCTACTTTTCCTCGCCGACTGTGGCGGTGCCGGTTCCGGGGGCAAAGACCAACACAGGCTTCGCAAAGCTCCCCGTATCGGCCAGCAGTGCGACCAGCTCTCCCGACGGCGCGAACGCTGCGGCAGGATTCTCAGCGGTGGCAGCAGCCGGCGTTCCGGCGCCAGGGCCTGCGGCGATGCGTCTGCCAAAGGAGATCTCGGTGGTTTCCTGATCGCTCAATTCCCGGTTGGGCATCAGGGAACGCGCAGCAAGGGACATGTCCAGCACTTCGAGTTCCCCGGCGAGTTCTTCCAGCGTCCGCGCCTGGTCGATCGTGTAAGGGCCCACCTGCGTCCTCCGCAAGGCGGTGAGATGTCCGCCGACGCCCAAGGCGATGCCGAGGTCGCGGGCCAAGGCCCGGATGTATGTGCCGGAGGAACATTCCACGGTGACATCGACGTCGACTACCCGGCCGCCGTCGATCCTGGTGATGGAGTGGATGTCGAAGCGGTGGATGGTGACGGGCCGGGCCGCAAGCTTGACTTCTTCGCCGGAGCGGACACGGGCATAGGAGCGTTCACCGTTGACCTTGATCGCGCTGACGCTGCTGGGTACCTGCTGGATGGGGCCCGTGAGGGCGGCGACGCCTTGAGCAATCGCTTCGTCGCTGACCTCCACTGCGCTGCGCGCCTGGGTAACTTCGCCTTCGGCGTCATCGGTGATGGTGGTTTCGCCGAGCCTGATAGTGGCCGTATACGTCTTGGACGTTCCCACAATGTAGGTCAGGAGACGTGTGGCCTTGTTGATCCCAAGGACCAGCACGCCTGTAGCCATGGGATCAAGCGTTCCAGCATGCCCCACTTTCCGGGTACCGGCCAGCCGCCGCATCCGGCCAACCACATCATGGCTGGTCCATCCCTGCGGTTTGTCAACGATTACCAGTCCAGAAAGCACGCTTACCAGTATATGGGTGGCTAGGATAGCTCCCATGCCTGAGCTTGCCGCACACGTCCGCGATGTCCCCGTGAACCAGATCCGAGAAATCACTGAGGCCGCCTGGACCACCCCCGGGGCGATCGTGCTCAGCATCGGCGAGCCGGGCTTTGCGCTCCCACGGCACGTCCTCGACGCCGGAATAGCATGCCTTGAACGGGACGAAACCAACTACACCCCAAACGCAGGAATTCCCGCGCTCCGCGAAGCCTTCGCCAAGAGATTCCGTGAGCATCATCACGTGGATATCGGTGCCGAACGCGTCTACGTAGTGGACGGAGCCCAACAAGGCCTGCACTTCGCCATGAGCCTGCTTCTCTCCCCCGGCGATGAAATCCTCCTGCCCAACCCCGGCTACCCCACGTTCGCCATGACCAGTCGGCTCCTCCACGCGGTGCCCGTTCCGTATCCTCTGTATCCGCATAACGACTTCCAGCCGGACATCGAGGACATCGAAGCCCTCATCACTCCGCAGACCCGGGTCCTCATGCTGAACTCGCCCTCCAACCCCCTGGGCGCCGTCATCAGCGAGGACGCGACCCGGCAGCTCGCGGAACTCGCCGTCCGGCACGATCTCTGGATCATCTCTGATGAGTGCTATGAAGCCTTCACCTTTGACGTCCCGCATGTCAGCCCTGTCCGCTTCGATAGCGACATACCCGGTGAGGCACGCGTCTTCACATCACTGACACTGTCAAAGACCTACGGGCTCACCGGCTTGCGAATCGGAGCCTTGATCTGCCCGCCGGGCATGGAAAAGAGGATGAACAATGTCATGGAAGCAATCGTTTCCTGCGTTGCTTCGCCATCGCAGTATGCGGCCTTGGCCGCGTTGACCGGCCCCCAGGACTACGTGACGGACGCGCGCAACCACTATAGGAGCAACCGTGATGCCGCCTCCGCCATCCTGGAAGGCAAGGGCATCCCCTTCCTCGGCGCACAGGGAGCTTTCTACCTGTGGGCCAATGTCTCCCATGTCAGTGGCGGCGACGTCCGGGCCTGGGTGCACGCGTTCCTGGCGGATTCGGGTGTCGCTTTCGCGCCAGGCACTGCTTTTGGCTCGATCGGCGAGGATTGGATCCGGATTGCGTTGTGCGGCGATCAGCAGGAACTGCTCGACGGCGTCAGCCGGCTTCCTGCCCGGCGGTAAGGGCCGCTAGTAGTCGGTGCGTTCGGTGTTGTTCCGCCAGGCCTCAAAGGGTGTCTCGGAGGCAGCTACCGGCGCATGTTCCACAGGAAGCAGCTCAGGCCGCGTACCGGCGAAGTACTCGTAGAACACGGCATCATCGAAACCGGCCCTGGCGGCTCCGTGCCGATCCGCAGCGAAATAGACCCGGCCAATCCTGGCCCAGAGTGTGGCCGAGAGGCACAAGGGGCAAGGCTCGCAACTGGCATAAAGCACCGAGCCGCTGAGATCGAAGCTGCCCAGATCCGCTGCGGCACGGCGAATGGCCACCACTTCGGCATGCGCCGTGGGATCGTTGTCTCGCGTTACGCGGTTGACACCCTCATGGACGCTGCCGTCCGGCGTGACGACAACAGCGCCAAACGGCCCACCGCCGTCGGAGACGTTCTGGACGGCAAGCCGAACGGCGCGATTCAGGAATTCATCACGCTTCAGGAACTCATGCTGCTGGGCATTGTGCGCGGACATGTTCAGATACTAGCGAGTTTGTGTACACACGTAATGCCCCTGGGAACGCGTCCCAAGGGCATTACGTGTACACAAACTCAAAAGATTCTTAGCGGTTGGCGTCTTCGTCGAGTTCGTCATCGTCCGCGAGGTCGATGTCTTCTTCGTCGAAGTCGTCTTCGTCGATTTCTTCGGAGCCCTCGGAAGCCTCGCCCTTATAGGGGTCAGCCTCGCCTGCGTGCTTGGCGCCGGCAGCCAAAGCGGCTACCTCGGCGTCGCGACGCTTTGCTTCACGAAGCAGCTCCTCAAGGTTGGATGCATTGACCGGAATCTGGTCAGCAACGAACTCGAGCGTGGGAGTAAGCCGGACAGTGATGTTGCGGCCGACTTCCTGTCGCAGCACACCCTTGGCCTTCTCCAATGCCCTGGCGGCATCCGCGTGGGCAATCTCGTCACCAAAGACGGTGTAGTAAATGGTGGCGTGCTGAAGGTCGTTGGTGACGCGGGCGTCCGTGATCGTGATGGACTCGACGCGTGGGTCCTTGACCCTGCGGCCGAGGGCCTCGGCGACGACGACCTTTATCCGCTGCGCCAACTTGGCAGCGCGTGCCGGATCGGCCATGACTTCCTCCTGGAAAGTAGAAACGGGTACGGAACGGGTCCGCCGGGGCTACCCGACGGACCCGCTCCAAGCGGAACCTAGACGCGCGGCTTTTCGCGCATCTCGAAGGTCTCGATGATGTCGCCTTCGGAGATGTCGTTGAACGAGCCAAGACCGATACCACACTCGAAGTCGGTACGGACTTCGGTTGCGTCATCCTTGAAGCGCTTGAGCGTCTCAACGGTGAGGTTGTCACCGATGACCTTGCCGTCGCGGCTAACACGTGCCTTGGTGTTACGGCGGATGATGCCCGTGCGGACGATCGAACCGGCGATGTTTCCGAACTTGGAGGAACGGAAGACTTCGCGGACCTCGGCAGTACCGAGCTGGACTTCTTCGTACTCCGGCTTGAGCATGCCCTTGAGGGCCATCTCGATGTCATCGATTGCTGCGTAGATGACGGAGTAGAAGCGCATGTCCACGCCTTCACGGTCAGCCAGTTCAGCGACACGCTCAGCCGGCTTGACGTTGAAGCCGATGATGATGGCGTTGTCCACCGTTGCCAGGTTGACGTCGTTCTGCGTGATGGCACCCACACCGCGGTGGATGACACGGAGCTGAACGTCGTCGTCTCCGACATCGATCTTGAGCAAGGCGTCTTCGAGGGCTTCCACGGCACCGGAAACGTCACCCTTGAGGATGAGGTTGAGGGTGTCGATCTTGCCTTCAGCAACGGCCTGGTCAAAGTCTTCCAGGCTGATGCGCTTGCGACGCTTCGCCAGTGCGGCGTTGCGGTCGGCAGCTTCACGCTTCTCGGCGATCTGGCGGGCCGTACGCTCGTCCGGCGTCACCAGGAAGGTGTCACCTGCACGCGGCACGTTGGACAGGCCGAGGACCTGGACCGGGCGGGACGGCAGTGCGACATCGAGTGCCTCGCCGTTCTCGTCGAACATGGCACGGACGCGGCCGTGAGCCGTACCGGCCACGATCGTGTCACCCACGGCCAAGGTACCGGACTGCACCAGAACGGTGGCCACGGAACCGCGGCCCTTGTCCAGGTTCGCTTCAATGGCAATGCCTCGAGCGTCCTTGTCCGGGTTGGCACGCAGGTCCAGTGCGGCGTCGGCCGTCAGCAGGACGGCGTCGATCAGTTCGTCGATGTTGAGGTTCTGGCGGGCAGAAACCTCAACGAACATGGTGTCGCCACCGTATTCTTCGGGAACCAGGCCATACTCGGTGAGCTGCCCCTTGACCTTGTCAGGGTTGGCGCCTTCCTTGTCGATCTTGTTCACTGCGACGACGATCGGCACGTTGGCTGCCTGGGCGTGGTTGAGTGCTTCCACCGTCTGCGGCATAACGCCGTCGTCGGCTGCAACAACCAGGATCGCGATGTCGGTGACCTTGGCACCACGTGCACGCATGGCCGTGAAGGCCTCGTGACCGGGGGTGTCAATGAACGTGATGTCGCGGGCCGTGCCCTCGTGGATGTGGCTGATCTGGTAAGCACCGATGTGCTGGGTGATTCCACCGTGCTCGCCGGCCACAACGTTGGAGTTGCGGATGGCATCAAGCAGGCGGGTCTTACCGTGGTCAACGTGACCCATGACGGTGACAACCGGCGGGCGTGCCTCGAGGACATCGTCACCCTCGGCGTCGAGCTCGTCCTGGATGTTGATGTCGAACTGGTCCAGCAGCTCGCGCTCTTCGTCTTCCGGCGAAACAACCTGGAGCTTGTAGCCAAGTTCGGCACCAAGCAATCCAAAGGTGTCTTCGTCGAGGGACTGCGTGGCCGTTGCCATCTCACCGAGGTGGAACAGAACGGTCACGAGCGACGCGGGGTTCGCATCGATCTTCTCTGCAAAGTCCGTGATGGAGGAACCACGGCGCAGGCGGATGATGGTCTCGCCATCGCCGCGGGGTACGGACACGCCGCCCAGCGACGGAGCACTCATCTGCTCCAGTTCCTGGCGCTTTGCACGCTTCGACTTGCGCTGCTTGCCACGACCGGCGCCGCCCTTGCCGAAGGCACCCTGGGTGCCACCGCGACCGCGGCCACCCTTGCCAAAGCCACCGCCGGCGGGAGCGCCGCCACCGGTACCTGCACCTGGTGCGCCACCGGGACGACCCGGTCCGCCGCCACCCGGACGGCCTGCGCCACCGGGACGACCTGCGCCACCGGGCGCCGGACGCTCAGTGCGGTTGGGCATCATGCCCGGAGTAGGACGGTTTCCACCACCGGGACCGCCGGCCGGACGCGGAGCACCACCGGGACGGGGTGCACCGGGACGCGGAGCACCCGGACGGGGACCACCGCTGCCTGCTGCGGGACGGGGACCACCGGCACCTGCTGCGGGGCGGGGACCACCGGGGCGTTCGCCATCGTTGCGGCCACCTGCACGGGGCATGCCCTGTGAGGTTGCAAACGGGTTGTTGCCCGGACGCGGCGGACGTTCGCCATCGCCACCACGGCCGCGGGGCATGCCCTGGGACGTAGCGAAGGGGTTGTTGCCCGGACGGGGACCGCCGGGACGCGGAGCCTGGCCGCCCTGGCGGGACGGAGCCGGAGTCTCTGCCTTGGGAGCAGGACGGGCACCGGGCTTCGCCGAAAACGGCGTCGTGGATGCGGCGGGAGCCGAGGGCGCTGCCGGGGCAGGCGCCGCAGGAGCAGATGCAGCGGGGGCGGCAGGTGCAGCCGCGGCGGGTGCTGCCGGAGCCGGAGCCTTTGGTGCAGCCGGACCCGGAGCCGGAGCGGCCGGACGGGATGTTGCGGGAGCAGCCGGAGCCTTGGGGGCGGCTGCAGGTGCGGGGGCAGCTGCCTTTGCAGCGCCTGCACCGGGGTAAGCGTCGCGAAGCTTCTTCACGACGGGGGCCTCAATGGTGGAAGAGGCGGAGCGAACGAATTCGCCCAATTCCTGCAGTTTTGTTACTGCATCTTTGGAAGTAATACCGAGCTCTTTGGCGAGCTCATGTACGCGGACCTTGGCCACATTTCTCCTGTCTCGGTCCGCACCGAGCCAGGCACGAACCGTCTACTTCTTACTGCGGGCCCCTGCCGCCAGCGCGACTAAAAGGCCCATTGCAGAGCGCAACAAAGTTGTCATCGTTACGCACTCATCGCTGGGAACTCATCGGGTTTCCATCAGTTTTCTGACCCGCTTTCAGGTTTGGACGGTTTTCCTGTGGCAGCCTGAGCCTCCACAAGTGGCGCGCCTGACATGAAGTAGCTTTCGACGGCGCTTGTTTCAGTAGCGCCCGCAAGGGCCCTTCCGAAAGCACGCCGCTTGATTGCCAATGCCAAGCACTTTTCGCTGGGATGCAGCCACGCACCCCTGCCGGCCATCCGGCGTCGAACATCCACAAGGACAGTGGACGAACCACGGCCTTGGGCGACCAGCCGGACAAGCTCGGACCGAGAGCCTTGCTTCCGGCATCCGATGCAGGTACGAACAGGGCCATGGCCGCGTTCAAGCAGTTCAGCCACGACGTGTCCTTACCTGCCTCTGCAAACTTGCGCTGACGGCCGACCCTGCACATGCAGATAAGGCACGTCAAGGCGCGCGGATACCGGACGTAAGCCCGGTTCCATCTATTCTAGCCCCCCGGCCCCGGACAGCCGAAACCGGCCACACCGCCAGCGCGGCGCGGCTCCCGGCGGCCAGGCCGCCGGAACGATCGTTAGTCGGTCTTGGCCGGGGCGGCGTCGGACACGATATCGATCCGCCATCCGGTCAGCTTCGCAGCGAGGCGTGCATTCTGGCCTTCCTTGCCGATCGCCAAGGAGAGCTGGTAGTCGGGCACAACTACACGGGCCGAGCGAGTTGCCTCGTCCGTAATAGTGACCGAATTCACCCGGGACGGTGACAAGGAGTTGGCGATGAAGGTCGCCGGGTCCTCGCTGAAGTCCACGATGTCGATCTTTTCGTCGTTCAGCTCGGTCATGACTGCACGGACGCGGGAGCCCATTTCGCCGATGCAAGCGCCCTTGGCGTTGACACCGGGGATGTTCGCTTTGACGGCGATCTTGGTGCGGTGGCCGGCTTCCCGGGCAAGTGCCACGATCTCGACGGAACGGTCCGCGATTTCCGGAACTTCCATTTCGAACAACTTACGGACCAGGCCCGGGTGCGAACGCGAAAGCGTAATGGACGGGCCCTTCGCCCCACGGTGGACATCCACCACGAAGGCACGAAGCCTGCTGCCGTGAATGTACTTCTCACCAGGAACCTGCTCGGGTGGCGGCAACAGGGCCTCCACGGATCCAAGGTTTACCTGGATCATGTGCGGGTTGTTGCCCTGCTGGATCATGCCGGCAACGAGTTCGCCTTCGCGACCCTTGAATTCGCCTAATACGTTATCGTCCTCAACGTCGCGAAGACGCTGCAGGATGATCTGGCGTGCCGTGCTTGCAGCGATACGGCCGAAACCGGCCGGGGTGTCCTCGAACTCCCCGATGGCCTCGCCGTCATCGTCGATTTCCGTTGCCCAGATAGTCACGTGGCCGCTCTTGCGGTCCAGCTCGGCGCGGGCCTTCTCGAAGGCACCGGGCGTCTTGTGATAGGCCACCAGGAGCGCTTGCTCGATGGTGGGAATCAGGAGGTCCAGCGGGATTTCACGCTCACGCTCCAGGAGTCTCAGTGCGCTCATGTCAATATCCATTAGGCCTCCTCGGAAGGTCCATTGTGTTCGTCTGCCAGCCCGGCCTCGTGGAGGTGGCTGAATTCAATCTCGACTTTTCCGTGGCGGATCCTGTCGAAAGGAATAGTGATGGGGTCCCCCTGTTTGGGCTTCATGCCCTTTTTGACCTCGTGCTCCGGAATGAGGGTTACACCGGCGTCATCTACTGACGCAATCCGGCCAAGGACGTTCTCACCCTGGATGACGTTGACCCTGACCATGCGGCCGCGGGCCCTGTGCCAGTGGCGCGGTTCCGTCAGCGGACGGCCTACTCCTGGCGAAGAAACTTCGAGGTCGTAGGGACGGCCGTCGTCGTGGGGATCGTTGTCCAGAATATCGGACAACCCACGCGAGACATCTGCGATGGCGTCAAGGCTGACGCCTCCGGTCTCCTCCTGCGGAAGATCCACGACGACGTGGACCGTGCGGTGTGAACCGGCAACGTGGATGGAAACATCCTCGAGGTAGAGCCTGTTGGCAAGGACTGCCGGTTCGAGCAGCGCCTTTAGCCTGCGCTCTTCCGGGTTGTGGATGGTGGCCGTTGAATTCGACTCAGTACGGTCTGTTGAAGTCGTGGCTTCCGAGTCACTCACGTTGCCCGCCGCCTCCCGATAGATGTTGTTGTGACTACTAGCCTAACGATTTTCGGCAGCACATGGTGCACGGAGTTTCCCGTCCACATGACACCATGGTGTGTTGTGGACGAGCAGACAAGTGAAAAACGACAATCACCAGCGTGGGGTCGGCTCCTTCTCATTTCCGTGGTTGCGCTGCTCGTTGCGGGCACGGGAATCGTACTTCTACCGCGGGATTCCGGGACTCCCCCCGCGGTTTCATTCTCCGAGTCTGCCCTCGCCGACGCTTTCGCCGATACTCAGGGGCTGCGGGAATCGGCTGCTGGATTGATGGCAGCTGGAGGATCCGGTTCCCAAACGCCCGCCCTGGACGATGCTGTGACATTGCTGACAACACAGTCCCGGGCCCTCCTTCCACCTTCTGCCGCAACTGCTGCCACATCCGCGGCCTCGACGGCAAGCGATAAAGATGACCCTTCTGAGGATGATGCGGCCCAGCAAGCGACGCCCGCTACAGTCGTGGCTGGCCTGACCGCCAGCGGGCGGCAACGACTGGACGACGCCCGCGAGGCCGACGGCGGGGTCGCCCGGTTGCTCGCCGCCGTCGGATCCGCCCAACTTCTCCAGGGCGAAAAGCTGGCTGCGGTGTGGCAGCTGCCGGTACCGTCGCCGACGTCAAGTGGTAGCGCGCCTGCCACTACACCGGCTGTGCACCAGTGCCCTTCAATCAGCCCCACCCCGGATGCAACCGCTGCCACCACCGATGCGGCTTTGGCCGCCACTGTCCGTTCAGAACAGGAAGCCGTCTACATCTATCAGGTGGCGCTGAAGCGATTGGACGCTGGCGCAACTGCCCAAGCCGCCAAGGATCTTGCGGTGCACGAGCGTCTGCTTCAACAAGCGGAGGCCTTGACCCGCCGTAACTGTGGCGACGTCCCTACCCGGGAGGCCGGATACAGGTTGCCTGCACAGTTCGCTGAAGACCCGGCCGCGGGCTTGGGAGCCCTGGAATCGGACTCCCTGCAGGGATTTGGCGATCTCATCGCGCTGTCGACAGGAGAGACCCGGGACTGGGCCACCAGCGGCCTGCTGGCGGCCGTGCGCAGGAGCTTGCACTGGGGTGCCGCGCTGGCCGCTTTGCCGGGGTTGGAGTTCGACGCCGATGACTTGCCTCCCCTGCCGACGCCCGCCCCCAGTTAATCCACGCCCCAGTTAATCCACGCCCCAGTTAGTACCAACCGCAGTTAGTCCAAGCGGCGGATGGGATAGGCGAGCCTAGCCATGCTGGCCAAGGCGGCCCGGCGGTGCTTGGCTTGAACCATGGCTTCCGCAGAAACTGCTACCACGCACGAGAACGAACCGCATCGTGATGACCTTGCCCATAGGCTGAACTGGCTGCGCGCCGGAGTTTTGGGGGCGAATGACGGCATCGTCTCCGTCGCCGCGATCGTCGTCGGCGTGGCCGGTGCCACGACCAACACCGGCAGCATCCTCGCTGCTGGTACGGCTGGCCTGGTGGGTGGCGCCATTTCCATGGCGTTGGGCGAGTATGTATCCGTCAGTAGCCAGAGCGACACGCAGAAGTCGCTCATCGAGAAGGAACGCCGGGAACTCGCCGAACAGCCGGAGGAAGAACTCGAGGAGCTTGCCGCGATCTACCAGGCGAAGGGGCTCACACCGCGGACCGCCCGGACAGTGGCCGAAGAACTCACGAAGCACGATGCCCTTGCGGCGCACTTGTCCGCCGAGCTCAATATCCACGAAGACGACATCGTGAGTCCGTGGAACGCCGCCTTTGCCTCGGCAGTGGCATTTACCCTGGGCGCCGTGCTTCCCATGCTGGCCATCCTGCTCCCTCCCCCCGCAATGCGGGTTCCACTGACGTTCGCTGCCGTCCTGCTGGCTCTCGCGATCACGGGAGCCCTGGGGGCCTGGATTGGTGGGGCACCCAGGTTCCGCGCAGCGGCCCGGGTGGTGCTGGGCGGAGCCTTGGCGCTTGCAGCCACGTTCTCGATCGGAAGCCTCTTGGGCGCCAGCGGCGTTTTCTGAGGGTAGTACCGCCGGGCAGAGCTAGGCTGATGGCGTGACCCTTCACGCCATGATTCCGATTCCGGGCGACCTCCACGCCCGATACAACCGCGATTCTGCGGGGCGGGACTGGCTGGCGAGCCTTCCGGGGCTTATCCGTGAGGCTTTGGACCGTTGGCAGTTGTCCGTGGACCTCGCACCCGGTGAAGAGCCGTGGAACGGACACGGAGCCTTGGTTGTGCCCGTTCTCCAGCACAGCAGGCAGGCTGCGCTGAAGATCGCCTATCCGCATGAGGAAGCTCTCGTGGAGCGCCATGCCTTGGCCCTGTGGGGTGGCCACGGAGCTGTCCGGCTCCTGGCTGCCGACACCGCCAGTTGCTCTATGCTGCTGGAACGCCTCGACGCGTCCTGTTGGCTACAGGATGTCCCCATGGATGAGGCCCGGCAGGTCTGGGGTGAGATCATGCGCGAGCTTTCCATTACCCCTGATGATCGTCCCGAGTGGCGGGGATTCGATCACATCGCTGCCACGGCCGAGCGCTGGAGCGACGAAATGCCTTCTGAGTGGGAGCGGCAGGACCGGCCCTTCCCGCGATGGCTCTTGGAGGCCGCGCTGGAAGTGTGCCAGACCCGCGGTGCTGTGGGCCGCCGATCCGGCAGGGACGTCCTGGTGCACACCGATCTGCATTTCATGAACATCCTCGGCACCTTGGACCCTGATCGCGGCGAATACTTGGCCATCGATCCGCAGCCGCAGATCGGTGAGGCCGAATTTGCGGTGGCGCCTGTTCTGTGGAACCGGATCAAGGATCTGTCACGCCGCGATCCTGCATCTGCCCTGCGGGAGCGATGCCGGGATTTCAGCCTCGCCGCTGGGCTTGATCCGGAGGTCGCGCGACAGTGGAGCATTGCCCGCGAAGTGGACAACGCCCTATGGTACGCGGGAAAACGAGGTCACGAAGGCGATCTGGCCCGTTCCTTGTGGGTGGCAAGCACGCTGGCGGGCAGGACACTGGAAGGACTTCCAGCAGCACATGATTTGCCCGGGCCCGGGGACGCAATCAGCTGAAGTTATCGTTCCAGACGTCCATGCCGAGCTTGATGATCAGCGCCGCCACGACGATCAGGAACACGATCCGTACAAACCCGCTCCCCCTGGCTACGGCTGTCCGGGCACCCAGATATCCGCCCGCCATATTCGCGAACCCCAGCACCAGGCCCACTCCCCACAACAGGGAACCGTGAGGGAGGAAGAAAATCAGGGCACCGGCGTTGGTGGCCATGTTGACGATCTTGGCCTTTGCGCTGGCTTCAAGGAAGGCGTAACCCATGGCCGAGACCAAGGCGATCACCAGGAATGACCCCGTACCGGGACCGATCAGGCCATCGTAAAAACCGATCACGGCACCGATCAGGCAAGCCACCACATAGTGCTTGTGCCCATCGTGCCGCAGAGCCGTCAGCTCGCCCGCGCTGGGGCGAAGTGCCGTGAAAATCGCGACGGCGATCAGCGCCACCACAATGATGGGCTTGAAAACGCTGGCCGGCAGCGATGCAGCAAGGATGGCACCGCCAAAGCTCCCCGCCAGCGCAATCACCGCCATGGGTATTGCCGTCTTGAGGTCCGGTCCCACCCGCCTGTAATAGGTGGTGGCACTGGTGGTAGTGCCGAAGATGGAACCCATCTTGTTCGTGGCCAGTGCCTGGACTGGAGTGATGCCAGGTACCAGCAGAAGTGCGGGGAGCTGGATCAGCCCCCCGCCTCCTACTACCGCGTCAACCCAGCCGGCTGCGAATCCGGCCACCACAATCAGGATGATGGTGGTGAGCTGGATAGTCTCGAAGCCGGAAATCACCGGTTACGGACAGCGTTGACCACGTAATCCACGGCCTTCTCCACCGAGATGTTCTCGGCTTCACCACTGCGACGGTCCTTGATCTCCACTACACCGTCCACAAGTCCACGGCCGACGGCCAGGATAGTGGGCACGCCAACGAGCTCGGCATCGCCAAACTTGACGCCGGGAGAAACCTTCGGACGGTCATCAAAGATGACGTCGAGGCCTGCAGCCTCGAGTTCCGCCGATAGCTTCTCTGCAGCTTCGAAAATTTCGTCACCGCGGCCCACAGCCACAACGTGTACATCGGCGGGAGCAACCGAGCGTGGCCACACCAGGCCGCGGTCGTCATGGTTGGCTTCGGCAAGGGCTGCGACAGCACGGGTGACACCAACACCATAGGAGCCCATGGTTACGACAACCTGCTTGCCGTTCTGGTCCAGCACCTTCAGGTCCAGCGCCTCGGCGTACTTGCGTCCGAGCTGGAAAATGTGGCCCATTTCGATGCCACGGGCAGTTTCAAGCGGCCCGGAGCCGTCCGGTGCCGGATCCCCTGCCCGGACGTCGGTGCATTCGATGACGCCGTCCCAGGTGAAGTCGCGGCCCGCTACCAGTCCGAAGACATGCTTGCCATCAACGTTGGCGCCCGTCACCCAGGTTGTGCCGGACACGACGCGGGGATCCACGAGGAACAGCAGTGTGGAGGACCCTTCCAGGCCCAGCACTTGTTCGTCCAGGGACAAACCAGGGCCGATGTAGCCCTTGACCAACCACGGCAGCTTCTTGAGGTCTTCCTCGTTGGCTGCTTCCAGACCGATCTCGCCCGAGATGGGAAGGAACGATCCAATGTTCGCCTCCACCCGCTTGAGATCCACCGCACGGTCACCCGGAACGCCGAGGACGACGATCTGGCGTTCACCAGTGGGGAGAGTCACGGCGAGGACGACGTTCTTCAGCGTGTCAGCGGCAGTCCAGGCGCCGCCGTCGGCCTCGCTGCGGGGTGCGAGCTGGTTGGCTGCGTCAACCAGTGTCTCGATGGTCGGTGTGTTCGGTGTGTCCAGAACCTGGGCAGCCGGCGCGTCCGTGAAATCAATATCCTCAGGGACAACCGTGGTGACTGCCTCGACGTTGGCGTAGTAGCCGCCGGCCGAGCGCACAAAGGTGTCCTCGCCGATCTCGGTGGGGAAGAGGAATTCTTCGCTCTTGGAGCCACCCATGGCACCTGCGGTGGCAGCAACCGGAATGACTTCCAGGCCCAGGCGTTCGAAGATCTTCAGGTATGCGGCGCGGTGGGCGGCGTAGCTTGCGTCCAAGCCGGCGTCGTCAACGTCGAAGGAGTAAGAATCCTTCATGATGAATTCGCGCCCACGGAGGAGACCCGCGCGGGGGCGCGCTTCATCGCGGTACTTGTTCTGGATCTGGTACAGGCTCAACGGCAGGTCCTTGTACGAGGAGTACAGGTCCTTGACCAGGAGCGTGAACATTTCTTCATGCGTCGGAGCCAAGAGGTAGTCGGCACCCTTGCGGTCCTGAAGCCGGAACAGGCCCTCCCCGTACTCGGTCCAGCGGTTGGTGGCCTCGTAAGGTTCGCGCGGCAGCAGTGCCGGGAAGTGGACTTCCTGCGCGCCAATGGCCGACATTTCCTGCCGGATGATCTCCTCCACCTTGCGCAGGACGCTCAGTCCCAGCGGCAGCCACGTGTAAATGCCAGGTGCGGCACGGCGGATGTAACCGGCCCGGACCAGGAGCTTGTGGCTGGCGACCTCGGCGTCGACGGGATCTTCACGCAGGGTGCGCAGGAACAACTGGGAAAGGCGAAGGACCACGGGTACGTATCCGTTTCTATGGCAGATGTGGCAAAAACAACTGTCTACTAATCTACCGGCTGCCGGCGGGCGACTCAGCACAGAATGGCTCAGCACGGAACAGCTCAGCACAGAGAAGAGCCACGCCGTCGCGTATGGAAGCCCCTGGCCAAAGTTCGGCTGGTCATCCTGCGATGGCGTGGCTCAGCGGCCGGCCGGCCGCAGACTCTGTCCGGGGACTAGTCCCCCGTTCCCTCCAGCGGAACGGGATCGCCTGCGACTGGGAAGCATTGGTGACTGCCGAGCTCACGGATGGTGCGGCTGCCAAAGGCATCCTTCAAGGTTTTTGCCATGATTCCCCCTGTAACCACCCGTGCCCCATCGACACGGCTTGGGAAAAACTTATGTGATAGCGGACACGTTTTCAAGGATTTTGATGGCAAAGTGCCCTTGACCGCGCCGTTGGCCAGACTTAGCGTTAATTCATCACTTGGTGAATTACTCGTTGGTGCCGGAGGCAGCCATGTCAGATGCAGCAATAGAAGCCAGTGGCCTGCATATCTCCCGGGGCCGGACAAGAATTCTGCGGGGCCTGGACTTTGCCGTGGACAGCGGGCAGATCACGGGGCTGCTCGGCCCGTCGGGAAGCGGCAAGACGACACTCATGCGCGGCATCGTTGGGGTACAACGCATCACCCGTGGATCCATCAGTGTCCTTGGCCGTCCAGCGGGCAGCGCACCCTTAAGGCACGACGTCGGGTACGTCACCCAAGGTGCCAGCGTCTACTCGGACCTCAGCGTCGAAGCCAACGTGAAGTACTTCGGCGCCATGCACAAGGCAACGGCGGCGGACGTCGCGGAGTCGATTGCCGCCGTCGGGCTCGAATCATTTGCGAAGCAGAAAGCCGGGAACCTCTCGGGCGGGGAGTTCAGCCGCGTGTCCTTGGCATGCGCGCTGGTCGCGCACCCCAAGCTGCTGGTGCTGGACGAACCGACAGTGGGTTTGGATCCGGTACTGCGCGCGGAGTTGTGGGAGCGGTTCGTTGACATGGCCGCTGGCGGAACGACGCTCTTGGTTTCCAGCCATGTGATGGAAGAAGCGTCGCATTGTTCCTCGTTGCTGCTTCTGCGGGACGGCCTGCTGCTGGCGCAGCTCACACCCGCCGAGCTCGCGGAACGGGGACGCAGCAATGACCTTGAACGCGCGTTCCTGAACATGATCAAAGACGCCGAACGGGGCCCGGACAGCGGCCAGCCGGCAAAGGAAAGCCAGGTGGCATCATGAATCTTCGGATGACCTTTGCCACCACCGCCCGGGTGCTGGGTCAGCTGCGGCACGATCACCGCAGCGTGGCGCTCATTCTGGTGGTTCCGGCGCTGCTGCTCACCGCCGTCTACTATCTTTTCGAGAACGAAACACTGCCTCCGGGCGTTCCGCGCACCTTCGATCGCGTTGGCCTGATGATGCTGGCGATCTTCCCGTTCGTCGTCATGTTTCTGGTCACGTCCATCACCATGCTGCGGGAACGAACTTCCGGGACCCTGGAGCGGCTCCTCACCACCCCCATCCATAAAGCGGACCTCTTGTTCGGCTACGCCATTGCCTTCTCCATCATGGCCGCGCTGCAGTCGCTGGTGGCCACGGCTGTTGCCTACTGGATCTTCAACCTCGACATCAAGGGCAGTCCCGGGTTCGTCGTACTGATCGCGGTCATCAACGCTGTCCTTGGAGTCGCCCTGGGGCTGCTGTGTTCGGCCTTTGCACGCACCGAGTTCCAGGCTGTCCAGTTCATGCCGGTTGTGGTGGTGCCACAGATCCTGCTCTGCGGGCTCTTCGTGGCGCGGGAGCAGATGAACGACGCCCTCGACGCCATATCCGGAGTCCTTCCCCTGACGTTTTCTGTTGACGCCCTTCAGGAGATCGCAGGGAACATCGACGCAACTGAAACCATGTGGCAGGACACCATGGTGATGGGCGGAATCGTTGTCGGAGTCCTTGTCCTTGCCTCATTGACCCTGAGGCGGCAGACGTCATGAGCCTGGAGCCCCTGCGCCGCGGCCGTCGAAGCGGGAGCGATCATTCGCGCGAAGCCATTCTGGTGGCGGCCCGGAAGTTGTTCGCGGAGCAAGGGTTCGACGGCACCAGTCTTCGACAAGTGGCACGGGAAGCTTCAGTGGACCCGGCCATGGTGCACCACTTCTTCAAGGGCAAAGACGAGTTGTTCGCTTCCAGTGTGGAGTTGCCTGCCGATCCTGAAGAGGTACTGGCCGGGGTTGAAACCCTGGAACCGGAGGCGAGGGCTGAAGCACTGGTCCGTGCGGTAGTGCGGTTGTGGGAGAGCCCGGCGCAGCCCGGCCTGGTGGCATTCGTCCGGGGAACCATCGGATCGAAGGCCAAAACGGCACTGCTGCGGGAGACGGTGAGCCGGACCATCCTGTCCCGGGTCATGGTGGGCGTGGAGGGTCCTGCTGAGGAAGTCCGCCTGCGTGGCAATCTGGTGGCGACACAAGTGGTTGGACTGATGCTGCTCCGCTACGTAATCCGGCTCGAACCGCTGGCGAGTGCTGATCAGGAGGAGGTAGTGAGCCTGATGGCACCGACCATCCAACGGTATCTCACAGGGAACCTGGACTCCCCGGGCTAGAAGAGGACTGTTGCGAACGTCCCGACTTGCTCGAAGCCGACTCTTTCGTAGGTGGCCCGGGCCTTGGCGTTGTAGTCATTGACGTACAGGCTCGTTACGGGCGCAAAGGTGCGTGAGAGATTTACGACGGCGGCCATGTAGCCAGCGCTTTGGTGGTGCCCACGCATCTCCGGATTCATCCATACGCCTTGGACCTGCGTGACGTCCTGGGTAACTGCACCCAATTCTGCCTTGAAAACAACGGTCCCGGCAGCGTCGATGTGGACCAGCGAATGCCCTTGGCGGATAAGCCCGGCAACGCGCCTGCTGTAGAAGTCCTGGCCGCCCAGGAACGGCGAGTAGCCAACTTCTTCTTCGAACATTGCGGCGCAGGCGGGCAGGATGCGTTCGAAGTCCGCCATGGTGCCGAAGGTCAGCAAAGGATTCGCTTCGATGGCCGGCCCACCGGAAATAGTCAAAAGGGGCTGCCTGGAGCGGACCTCGTGCGCGAAGTGGCCCAACTGCTCAAAGCGGGAGTAGAGGGCCAGCACCGTTTCTGCTGGCCCAAAGATGGAGGCGTATCGCCTGCCGGATTGGTGGGCCGCCGTAGCTACATATCCGGTAAGCCCGGGATCGAGTTGCACCGGTACCAGGTTGGCTCCCGCCCAACAAGCTCCAAGGAGGGTGTCGTCGTCGAACACGCCCAAGACGCTGGCGCCGCCGCTGGTGGGCGCGGCCGATCCTACGCTGTCCAGGTGCGCCAGGATGAAGACGTTGGCAACGGGATCTTCGCTCGCAAGCGCGCGAAGGGCCAAGGTGTCGGCACTGCCGAGCACCCTGACCCCCAGGCCTGTCTCGTTACGAGACGCTAACCACGGGGCTACCCTTGACAGCATCTTCGCCATCGGCCTCCCCCATCTCTTCAGCGATACGCATGGCCTCTTCGATCAGTGTCTCAACAATTTCGCTTTCAGGCACTGTCTTGATGACTTCGCCCTTCACGAAAATCTGGCCTTTGCCGTTTCCGGAGGCTACACCGAGGTCCGCTTCGCGGGCTTCACCCGGGCCGTTGACTACACAGCCCATGACGGCCACGCGGAGGGGGATTTCCATCCCCTCAAGGCCGGCGGTTACCTGCTCAGCCAACGTGTACACGTCCACCTGGGCGCGGCCACAGGACGGGCAGGACACAATCTCAAGCTTGCGCGGGCGCAGGTTCAATGACTGCAGGATCTGGTTGCCTACCTTGATTTCCTCCACGGGCGGCGCCGAGAGGGAAACGCGGATGGTGTCACCGATTCCGCGGGACAGCAGTGCCCCGAAGGCAGTCGCGGACTTGATGGTTCCCTGGAACGCCGGACCGGCTTCGGTTACGCCAAGATGCAGGGGCCAGTCGCCCTTTTCGGCGAGCATCTCGTAGGCAGCAACCATGATGACGGGGTCGTTGTGCTTCACGGAGATCTTGAAGTCGTGGAAACCGTGCTCTTCGAAGAGCGAGGCCTCCCAGACAGCGGACTCCACCAGAGCTTCAGGGGTGGCCTTGCCGTACTTCTTCATGATGCCCGGCTCCAGGGAACCAGCGTTGACGCCAATGCGGATGGACGTCCCATGGTCCTTCGCGGCCGCGGCAATTTCCTTGACCTGGTCATCGAACTTCCGGATATTGCCGGGGTTCACACGGACCGCTGCGCATCCTGCTTCAATGGCCGCGAAAACGTACTTCGGCTGGAAGTGGATATCGGCGATCACGGGGATCTGGGACTTGCGGGCGATGATCGGCAACGCCTCGGCGTCGTCGGCTGACGGGCAGGCAACGCGGACGATGTCGCAGCCGGAGGCAGTCAGTTCAGCGATCTGTTGAAGCGTGGCGTTGATGTCCGTGGTGGGCGTGGTAGTCATGGACTGCACGCTGATGGGTGAATCGGAGCCAACGCCAACGGATCCAACCTTGATCTGCCGCGTCTTACGGCGCGGGGCAAGGACGGGGGGTGGGGCTGCTGGCATTCCCAGGCTGACCGAGGTCACGTGGACTCCTTGGGTTTGGGGTGGATCGTTGTGGTGGAGGACGCCGGAGCTAGGATGCGTGGGCAGCCAGGACGCCGATAATGGGGTCCCATTCCGTGGTGCGGATGCCGGCTATGACGCCGGCTTCGGCGAACGGATCCTGCTTCAGGAGGTCATTGAGTTCGGCTTCATCTGCTGATTTGAAGATGAGCAGTGCGCCGGCACCATCACCGTAGGGTCCGCTCGCAAGCAGCGTGCCGTCCTCTGCGAGGTTGCCCAGCCAGGCGCGGTGCGACGGGCGGGCTTCGTCGCGGAGGGCGCCGGATTCGGCGACGTATACATACTCAACAGCGAAAACAGTCATGAAGCTAGCCTATCCCGACGCGTAGCGATGATCCGCCATGCATTGCAGCTCACTCTGAAGACCCCCAGGTCCCGGTCAGGGGTTTCAGCCAAAGATATTCACCGGCTTGACGATGTCCGCATAAATCAGGAGCGCGCCCATGGCCATCAGCAGCGCTGCCACCACATATGTGGCGGGAAGCAGCTTTGCGATATCGAAAGCACCTGGATCCGGCTTTCCCCTCAGCCTTGCCACCTGGCGCCGGGCCCCCTCATACAGGGCACCCGCCACATGGCCGCCGTCGAGGGGCAGCAGGGGTACAAGGTTGAAGATGGCCAGCGCGAAGTTCAGGCCGGCAAGCAGCCCTACCAACGTTCCAATGCGTGCCTGGAGCGGTACCTCTTCCATGGCAGCAACTTCCCCGGCCACCCGACCGACGCCAACCACACTGATGGGGCCATTGGGATCACGGGGTTCCTCGCTGAAGGCGGCCTTCGCCACCCCAACCACACGGGCAGGCAGGTTAAGGATTACTCCGGAAATCTGCTTGATATTCTCCCCTGCCATGGGAAGGACGGACGACGCCGGCTGGGGAACCAAGGCGCTCTGCGCGCCGATTCCCAGGAAGCCAACCTCCTGGTACTTCAGTACGCCGTTGGCATCCTGCTCCTGGCGTCCATCGGCACCCACAACCGGCCGCGAGGACAAGACTGGAGTCACGGTGGTGGAAACTTCCGAGCCGTTGCGTTCTACGGTGATGGGTACTGCCTTGCCCGCCGAGGCCCGGATCCAGCCGGTGAGTTCATCCCAGCTGGTGACGGCTTTGCCGTCGAAAGTCTTGACGGTGTCGTTCGGCTGCAGCCCGGCGGCCGCCGCGGGTGTTGGCTTGCAGTCCGCCGAATCGGGATCCACTGTTTTGCCGGCAGCCACCTGGCATTTTGAGACGTCCGCGATGGTGGTGGTGGCCGTGGCAACGCCAAAACCCATGAGCAGGACGGCCAGGAGGACCAAACCGATGAGCATGTTCATGGCCGGTCCGCCGAGCATGATGATGATTTTCTTCCAGACCGGCAGCTTGTAAAAGACCCTGCCTTCATCCCCCGGGCCCACTTCTTCATGCGCGACCGAACGGGCCTCACTGGCAAGAGTCTGGAACATGCCCGTGCTGGACGGACGCACCCCGCCATCTTCTTTGTTGGGCGGATACATGCCGATCATGGCCACGTAGCCACCCAAGGGAAGCGCCTTGAAGCCGTATTCCGTTTCACCCTTCTTCTTGGACCACAAGGTGGGCCCGAAGCCAATCATGTATTTGGTCACGCGCACTTTAAAGAGCTTCGCGGGGACCAGGTGGCCAACCTCGTGCAAAGCGATGGACACTGCGACGCCAAGGGCGACGAAGACGACTCCGAGGATGAAAAGAAGGACGGGACTCATGCCGACGGGACTGCTTCCATAGGGGGTTCTTTGTTTATACGGCGCTGTTGGCTAAACGATCATGGGTGCGCGTGCGTGCCCAACTCTCAGCATCCAGCACGGACTCCACCGTAAGCTCCGAAGAACCTGAATGTTCGCTGAGGACGGACTCCACCGTGTCCACGATGTCCGTAAAGCGGATGCGGCCGGCGTGGAAAGCCTCCACGGCTTCCTCGTTGGCCGCGTTGAAGACGGCAGGGTAGGTGCTGCCCTGCTTCGCGGCTTCCTTGGCGAGCTCCACTGCCGGAAACGCAACCGAGTCCAGTGGTTCGAATGTCCAACTTGTGGCTTGGGTCCAGTCACATGCTTGGGCAGCCCTTGGAACCCTCCCAGGCCAACCCAGCCCCAAGGCAATGGGAAGCCGCATGTCAGGCGGCGACGCCTGGGCGATGATGGACCCATCCACGAACTGAACCATGGAGTGGACCACCGACTGTGGATGGACCACGACGTCGATCCTGTCGAGGGGTACGTCGAACAGCAGATGTGCCTCGATCACTTCAAGGCCCTTGTTAACGAGGCTCGCCGAGTTGGTGGTGACCATGAGGCCCATATCCCAGGTGGGATGCGCCAAAGCCTCAGCGGGTGTGACATCGTGAAGCTGCGCACGGCTGCGGCCGCGGAAAGGACCGCCGGAGGCCGTGAGAATCAATTTCTCCACCTCCTGATCAGTACCCGAACGCAGGCACTGGGCGATGGCTGAATGTTCGGAATCAACAGGCACGATCTGGCCAGGGGCTGCGGCCGCTTTCACCAGGGCACCACCGACAATCAGCGACTCCTTGTTGGCGAGCGCCAAGGTGGCACCGGATGCGAGCGCGGCCAGGGTGGGCGCCAGGCCAATGGAGCCGGTGATGCCGTTGAGAACGACGTCGCATTCGACTTCCGCGATACGGGTGGACGCGTCCGGCCCAACGAAAATTTCCGGAACGAAGTTGCGCAAGCCGTTTCGGGCTGCCGCGGCGTCAATCAGGTTCTGCAGTGCTTCCGGATCGCCGTAGGCAATGCCTACTGCCTGCGCCCGCGTGTGGACAGCCTGCTGGGCGAGCAGTTCGAGGTTTCCGCCGCCGGCGCTCAGTGCCACCACTTCGAAAAGGTGCGGGGCGCCGTCGACGACGTCAATCGCCTGTGTGCCGATGGAACCCGTGGACCCGAGGATGACGATCTTGCGCGGCTGCATTGCTTAAGTATCCCAGCAGCCGCAGAAGCGTGCGAACGTAGCACCCGGGTAAGTGGAAAACCCTGCTTGACCACTTCTTTCCCGCGCGTAACGTGGAATTGTGGAGTGGCTGGCCTGGTTTGATGCGCAGGATTTGTTTGACGCGCGGAACTACGAATTCGCGCGGCAGGTATTGCAACACGGTACAGCCACCCTTTATCTGGTTGCGTTCCTCTCCACCATGAACCAGTTTCCGGCCCTTCTTGGCGAGCGTGGCTTGCTTCCCGTACCTTCTTTTCTTGAGATGGCGCGGCGCCTGGCCCGGCCCACTCTCTTTCAGTGGCGTTACTCGGATGCCTTGCTGCGTGCAGTCTGTTGGGTGGGCATCGCGGTGTCCGCCTTGCTGGTGTTGGGCTTGCCGCAGTTGGGACCACCGTGGCTGCCGATGCTGGCGTTCCTCACCCTCTGGTTCCTGTACATGTCGATCGTGAATGTGGGCCAGACGTTCTACGGCTTTGGCTGGGAGATCCTGCTGCTGGAGGCCGGTTTCACCGTAGCGTTCCTTGGCTCGGACCAGGTTCCGCCGCCCGCTACCATCCTGATCCTGATCGTGTGGCTGGTGTTCCGGCTTGAGTTCGGCGCGGGAATGATCAAAATCAGGGGCGGGCGTGAGTGGCGCGACCTTTCGGCGATGTTCTACCACCACGAGACGCAGCCGATGCCCGGACCGCTGAGCCGGCAGTTCCATCTCCTCCCCCGTCCTCTGCACAAGGTGGAAGTGGTGGGAAACCACTTCGCGCAGTTGGTGGTTCCGTTCTTCCTGTTCGCGCCCCAACCGCTGGCCAGTATCGCGGCAGGAATTATCATCGTGACGCAGCTTTGGTTGGTGGGCAGCGGTAATTTTGCCTGGCTGAACTGGATGGCAATCGTTCTCGCCTTCGCTGCAGTGAGTGATCCGGTGGCGCATGCGGTTCTTCCCGTCATTCCGCTCGAGTGGCACCCGGGTGCCGAAACACCGCTGTGGTGGCTCGTCGTCGTACTTGCCGTGACGGTCCTGTTGCTGGTCCTCAGTTACCGGCCGCTCCTGAACCTCTTCTCGCGCCAGCAACTCATGAATGCGAGCTTCAACCGCTGGCGCCTGGTCAATGCCTATGGTGCGTTCGGTACGGTGACGAAGCAGCGGATCGAGATCGTCGTCGAAGGCACCATGGCTGAAGAGCCTGATGCAGCTGACGACCAATGGCTGGAGTACGGCTTCAAAGGCAAACCCGGCGACCTCCGCCGTCTGCCACGGCAATGGGCGCCGTATCACCTCAGGCTGGATTGGCTCATGTGGTTCCTGCCGCTGCGGACCGTCCACGAGGGGTGGTTCTATGCCTTCCTGGAAAAGCTGTTGGAGGCAGACAAGCCCACGCTTGGGCTGCTGCGCCATGACCCGTTCGACGGCGAACGCCCGCGTTGGGTGCGTGCCCGCAGCTACCTTTACCGTTTCGCCAGCCGTGCGGAGTTCCGTGAGTCGGGTGATCGTTGGGTGCGGGTGCTGCTGTATGACGCCATTCCGCCGGTCTCCCTTACGCCTCGACGGCGGCGGCTTCTTTAGCGTTATCCGACTTTGCCGCGGGCGGGCTTGGCCTTGGACGCAGGTTTGGCCTTGGACGCGGGCGGTGGGGCCGTGGACTCACGGACCACCAAGTGTGTAGCCAGCTCCACCCTGCGGGAGTCGATGTCCTCGCCGCGTACCTGGCGCAGGATGAACCGCAGGGCCGAACGGCCCATCTCCTGTAGTGGTTGTGACACGGACGTCAGGGGTGGAACGGATTCTTCCGCCTGATGGGTGCCGTCGAAACCGACCAGGCTCATGTCCTCCGGAATCCGGATGTCCTGCCTTCGGGCTTCTGCCAGGACACCCAACGCGATGCTGTCGCTTCCAGCGAATATTGCCGTGGGCGGATCTTCAAGTGCCAGCAGCGCCTTCATGCCTCTCACACCATTCTCGGGTCGAAAGGGGCCCGCGGAGACGTAGTCGTCGTCTACAGTGATGCCCTCCGCCATGAGTGCGGCCATATAGCCGTGGAGCCGCGCCTGGCTGCATTCTGCCGTGGCAGGACCGCCTATGTAGGCAATCTTGCGGTGTCCCAACTCGAGCAGGTGAGTAGCTGCGGCCTTGCCGCCGGCCCAGTTGCTGGCACCCACGCTGAAGACCTCTGCCGGCGGCGGGTTGAGGGGGTCCACCACCACGATGGGAATCCGGCGGCGTTGGAAGGCTTCCAACTGTGCCGAGCCAAAGGCGGAAGTGACCACGATCATTCCGCTGCGTCCTTCGTCGATGATGCGTTGGGCCCGCTCCTCCGGTCCCAAAGGTGACGCTGTTTGCCTGCTGGTGACCGAGAGGATGACCTCCATGTCCGAGACCGCCGCGTGCTCCATGACGCCGTTGAGGACTTCCACGGAGTAGGCCGAGTTCAGGGAGTCGAAAACCACCTCAACTGACTGCCGGGCGGGAAGGCTTTTACGTTGGAGCGGCGATTTGTATCCGGTTCGCTGCAAGGCCGCCAGCACGCGCGCCCGGGTTTCCTCGGCCACGTCCTCCCTGCCGTTCACCACCTTGGAAACCGTAGGCGCTGAGACACCCACCTCTTTGGCCACGGCAGCCAGTGTGAGCTTGAGCGGACGCAGCTCGCGTTCCATAATCCCCCTGCTTTCGAAATATTTCGGCTTGTTTCGAGTATGCGGGATGCCGAGGGAAAGCTCAAGAAGGCGGCCACAGCAGCTCAAGCAGCGAAAAAGTAAACCTTGACGTGTGATGGAATGCACTTTAGTTTAGACCGTGACCTAAACCGCATTCGCGAAATATTTCGGTATTTTTCGGGAGATGGTCACTCCTTTGGGAGATGGGCACCGCAACGTGCCCAACGAGGCGACTACACATGGAGAAGCAATGAAGCAGTTCCAATCATCACGGCGTTCTTTTCTGGCTCTAGCGGCTGTTACGCCATTCGCAGTCATGGCAACCAGTGCCTGCGGTACGTCCGGACCGGGCAGCGCGAGCGGAGGAGGCGCCAGCATGTGGTTCCTCTCCGGCGAGCCGAACCAGACCACCATCCAGAAAGCCGTCGATGCTTTTGGTTCGTCGAACCCCGATAACAAGATCGCTGTGACGTACTTCCAGAACGATGCTTACAAGACGAAGATCAAAACCGCGATCGGCGCCGGCCAGGCCCCCACCATTGTCTATGGATGGGGTGGCGGGACGTTGAAGACCTACGCCGAGGCCAATCAGGTGGAGGACCTGACCAGCTGGTTCGAGGCCAACCCGGATCTGAAAAACAAGTTCTTCCCCGCTTCCTTCGGTGCGGCTACCGTCAACGGCAAGATCTATGCTCTCCCCAACCAGTACGTAGCCCCAGTGGTGCTGTTCTACAACAAGGAGCTCTTTGAGAAGGCGGGGGTGCAGCCACCCAAGACCTGGGACGACGTCATGTCGCTGGTAAAGACCTTCAACGACATGGGCGTAGCCCCGTTCTCCTTGGGCGGTCAATCCCGCTGGACCTCCATGATGTGGTTGGAGTACTTGCTGGACCGCATCGGAGGCGCCGAGGTATTCAAGGCGATCTTTGAAGGCAAGCCCAATGCTTGGATGGATCCTGCAGTGATTGAAACGGGTACCAAGATCCAGGAACTGGTGTCCGCCGATGGCTTCATCAAGGGCTTCTCCTCCATCACGGCAGATTCGAAGGCGGATCAGGCGCTGTTGTTCACGGGCAAAGCAGCAATGTTGCTTCAAGGTTCCTGGACATACGGACCCATGAAGAAGGAAGGCCAGAACTTCGTCCAGGACGGAAAACTGGGCTTCGTCACCTTCCCGACAGTCGCGGGAGGCAAGGGAGATCCTAAGAATGGCGTAGGCAACCCCGCCCAGTACATGTCGATTTCGGCCAAAGCCACCGACAAGGAAAAGGAAACGGCGAAGAAGTTCTTCAAGGACGGCATCTTGACGGACACGGTCATCGACGCCTACATCAACTCCGGCTCGGTCCCGATCGTCAATGGCATTGAAGGCAAGCTCGCAACGTCCCCGGACAAGGACTTCCTGAACTTCGTGTACGACCTGGCCAAAAATGCCCCGAACTTCCAGCAGTCATGGGATCAAGCCCTGAGTCCGACCGCGGCCGAGGCCCTGCTTAACAACATCGACCAACTCTTCCTCAAGTCGATCACGCCACAGCAGTTCGCCGAGAACATGAATGCCACCCTGGGCAAATGAGCTCAACAACCACTCACAGGGCTGCCACTGCACCGCGGAAAATCGAGCAGACCGGGCAGCAAAAATCTGCACTGGCGTGGCTGACCGCGCCGGCTTTGATCTTCTTCGTGGTGTTCGCGCTTGCGCCGCTGGTAGGTGTCCTGGTTCTGAGCTTCGCCAACTGGGACGGCATCGGCGCCATTGGAGCAGCCGGCCTGGAGAACTGGTCCTCAGTTCTCAGCGACCCCGGACTGTACAACGCCCTGGGCCTGACTTTCCTGATCATGATTGTCTCCTGGCTGGTTCAAACCCCGATCAGCCTTCTCCTGGGAGTCTTCACGGCCGGTAGCCAGCGTTACAGGGCTGCCTTGGCGGTGTTGTACTTCTTGCCGCTTCTGCTCTCCTCCGCTGCAGTTGCCATCGCCTACAAAGCACTGCTGGACCCCAACTTTGGGCTGGCCATGGGGCTGGGGTTGCCTTTCCTTGCCCAGGACTGGCTGGGCGTCCCGCAGTTGGCATTGGGCCTGGTCATCTTTGTGATCGCCTGGCAGTTCGTGCCATTCCACACACTCATCTACCAAGGTGGTGTCCGGCAAATCCCCAAGTCCCTGTACGAGGCAGCACAGATCGATGGGGCGGGAACCATTAAGCAGTTCTTCCACATCACGCTTCCGCAGCTGAAATACACCATCATCACCTCGTCCACCCTGATGGTCGTCGGATCTCTGACGTATTTCGACCTCATCTTCGTCCTGACAGGTGGCGGACCAGGTAACTCCACCCGCATCCTGGCGCTGGACATGTACCTGCGCGGCTTCCGCGCCAACCTGATGGGCCCGGCAAGCGTCATCGCCGTCATCCTCGTCGTCATCGGCCTTGTCCTTGCCTTGTTCCTCCAGCGCCTTGGGGGCAAGGACAAGCAGGGCAGCCAATTGGAAGGTTTGTAAGGTGAGCACTGTCCTTCGCAGCGATTCGAAAACCGCTCCATCCACTCCCCCGGGCTATTCCATCAAGGCCAAACAGAGCCTCGGTTCACGGGTCAGGCGGCTGAACATTCCCGGAGGCCTTGGCGGTTGGATATGGCTGGCCATCATCATTGTGCCGATCTACTACATCGTCATCACCAGCCTGAAGACGTCCGAAGGGTACTTTGGGCAGAATCCGTTGGCCCCCCCGGCGGCTCCTACGTTGGAGAACTACCAACTGGTTCTCGAGGCCAACTTCACCACGTATTTCATGAACAGCGTGATCGTCACACTTGGCTCGGTGATCCCCACGGTTCTGATCTCCTTCATGGCAGCCTTCGCAATAGTTCGTGGTCGCGGCCGATACCTGAAGTTCGTCAACGGCATGTTCCTCATGGGCTTGGCGATTCCGCTCCAGGCAACCATCATCCCGATCTACCTGATGATCATCCGGCTGAACCTGTATGACAGCCTCCTTGCCATTATGCTTCCCTCCGTTGCATTCGCCATTCCTTTGACGGTGCTGATCCTGTCCAACTTCATCCGCGATGTGCCGAACGAATTGTTCGAGTCAATGCGCCTGGATGGCTGCAGCGATTGGCAAACGATGTGGAGGCTGGCGCTGCCGTTGACCCGCCCGGCGATAGTAACCGTGGCAATTTACAACGGCTTGCATGTCTGGAACGGATTCCTGCTGCCGCTGGTACTCACCCAAAGCCCTGGACTCCGTGTCCTCCCCTTGGGACTGTGGACTTTCCAAGGCGAGTTCAGCGTCAACATCCCCGCTGTGCTTGCCTCCGTCGTCCTGAGCACCCTGCCAATCCTGGTGATTTACGTCCTCGGACGCCGCCAGCTGGTCAGTGGCCTTACCGCAGGCTTCAGCAAGTAGAAAGGACCTTCACATGTCAGAACCCAAACGCCTCCGCGTGGGCATGGTGGGCTATGCCTTCATGGGCGCTGCCCACTCGCATGCCTGGCGGACAGCCCCGCGATTCTTCGACCTCCCCCTGATACCTGAACTGACTGCCGTCGCCGGCCGCAACCCGGACGGCGTGCGTGCAGCCGCCGCCAAGTACGGTTGGGATTCCGTTGAAACCGACTGGCGCCGCCTGATCGAGCGCGATGACATTGACCTCATCGATATCTGCACCCCCGGAAACACGCACGCCGAGATCGCCATCGCGGCCTTGGAAGCGGGCAAACACGTGCTCTGCGAAAAGCCACTGGCCAATTCAGTGGAAGAGGCGGAGAAAATGACAGTGATTGCCCAGTCGGCAGCCGAGCGCGGCGTACTGTCCATGTGCGGCTTCAGTTACCGCCGCACTCCGGCTTTGGCTTTGGCCAAACGGATGGTGGAGGAAGGGCGCCTGGGCAACATCCGCCATGTCCGGGCGCAATACCTGCAGGACTGGCTCAGTGACGCGGATGCGCCGCTCACGTGGCGCCTGGACAAGTCCAAGTCCGGCTCCGGTTCCTTGGGCGATATCGGCGCCCACAGCATCGACGCCGCACAGTGGATCACGGGCTCCACAATCACCGGCGTTTCGGCGCTGTTGGAAACCTTCATCAAGGAACGGCCTGTGGGTGGCGACTACGTGGGCCTCGGCGGCCGCGGCGGTTCGGACGCTCCCAAGGGCCCCGTCACCGTGGACGACGCCGCCCTGTTCACCGCCCGGTTTAGCGGAAAGCACGACGACGATGCTGCCGCCACCATCGGCATCTTCGAAGCCACACGTTTTGCCCTGGGCCGCAAGAACGCCATGCGCCTGGAGCTCAACGGGACCAAGGGCTCGCTGGCTTTCGACTTCGAGGACATGAACTCGCTCCTGGTCTACGATTCGGCGCTGGAACCTGACGCCGGATTCCGCAAGATCATTGTGACCGAACCGTCCCATCCGTATACGGGCAATTGGTGGCCCACCGGGCACGGCCTTGGTTACGAGCACGGATTCACCCACCAGGTGGTGGACCTGGTGAATGCCATCGGCGCTGGGGAGCAGCCCACGCCGTCGTTCTCTGATGCCTTGCAGGTTCAAAAGGTGCTGGCCGCCGTTGAGGCGAGCGCGGGCAACGCGAGCCGCTGGCAGAACGTCTGAGAGGAATGAACATGACCCGACCCATCACCCTTTTTACCGGCCAATGGGCCGACCTGCCGTTTGAGGAAGTAGCCCGGCTGGCTGGCGAGTGGGGCTTTGACGGCCTGGAGATTGCCTGCTGGGGCGATCATCTGGACCCCCGGCGCATCGTCGAGGACGACTCGTATCTTCAAAGCAAGCTGGACATCCTGGAGAAGCACCACCTCTCGGTCCATGCGATCGCCAACCACCTGACTGGACAGGCAGTGTGCGATGACCCCATCGATGAACGTCACCGGGACATCCTGGCACCAGACGTGTGGGGCGACGGCGATCCTGAAGGCGTTCGTCAGCGGGCCGCCGAAGCAATGAAGACCACGGCACGTGCGGCGGCAAAGCTTGGCGTCAAGACCGTCACGGGGTTCACGGGCTCGTCCATCTGGAAGTGCGTTGCGATGTTCCCGCCGGCTTCAGAAGGCATGATCGAGCGCGGCTACCAGGACTTCGCAGACCGTTGGAACCCCATTCTGGATGTCTTTGACGAGGTAGGAGTCCGTTTTGCCTTGGAAGTCCATCCGTCGGAAATCGCCTACGACTACTGGACTGCCAAACGCACACTGGAAGCGATCGGGCACAGGGACAGTTTTGGCCTGAACTTTGACCCCTCCCACTTCATCTGGCAGGACCTTGATCCTGTCATGTTCCTCCAGGACTACGCGGACAAAATCTTCCATGTCCATGTGAAAGAATCCGTTCGCCAACTCAATGGACGCAACGGTCGTCTTGGATCCCACCTACCGTGGGCGGATCCCCGCCGTGGCTGGGACTTCGTCACGGCAGGCCATGGAGACGTGAACTGGGAACCCATTTTCCGGATGCTCAACTCGATCGGATATACCGGACCTACCAGCATCGAATGGGAAGACGCCGGCATGGACCGGCTGATCGGCGCTCCGGAAGCGTTGGACATGGTCCGCCAATTGGCTGCTCTCCGGCCCCCGGCTGCAGCTTTCGATGCCGCCTTCACCGCCCGCTGAACCCAGCTTCGAACAGCCAACAGACTCATCCGGACGTTTACGAATATAAAGGAAAACATGACAAGCAAGAGCAAGACCGCACTGGTGGTTCGAGGCGGCTGGGACGGACACCAGCCGGTGGAAGCCACCGAACTGTTCCTCCCCTTCCTCAAAGCCAACGGCTATGAGGTCAGGGTGGAGGAATCCCCCAAAATCTACGCGGACACTGAATACATGGACGGAGTGGACCTCATCGTGCAGTGCATGACGATGTCCACCATCGAAAAGGACGAGTTCGAGGGGCTCCGCACCGCCGTCGAAAATGGCACCGGGCTGGCCGGATGGCACGGCGGGATCGCAGATTCCTACCGCAACACTTCGGACTACCTGCACTTGATCGGGGGCCAGTTCGCCTGCCACCCCGGCAAGCACGAGGACGAACGGATCGGCGAACAGTCAGATAACTATGTTCCCTACACGGTGAACATGCTCCCGGCTGCAGCAGAGCATCCTATTACCCAGGGAATCGGAGACTTTGACCTCGTCACCGAGCAGTATTGGGTCCTGGCCGATGACTACATCGACGTCCTGGCGACCACTACGCAAAAAGTCCGCGAATGGGACCCGTGGAACCGTGAGGTCACCTCCCCCGCCATTTGGACCCGGCAATGGGGCAACGGAAGAATCTTCGTCTCCACTCCCGGCCACCGCGTGGAAATCCTCCAGGACAGCAACGTCCGCACCATCATCGAAAGGGGCATGCTGTGGGCATCCCGCTGAATGTAGGAATCATTGGCTGCGGCGCCATCATCGCCCAGTACCTGACAAACTTCCGCCGACTGGATTCCATCAACCTCGTGGCCGTCGCGGACCTCGATCCCGCCCGCGCCCAGGCTGTTGCCGACTCTTACGACGGCGTCCGTGCATTGTCCGTGGATGGGCTGCTTGAGGCGGACGACGTCGACCTTGTCCTCAACCTGACCATCCCGGCAGCGCATGCTGAGATCGCGCTCAAGGCCATCGCGGCGGGCAAGTCCGTTTATGGTGAGAAGCCGTTGGCGGCAACCACGGCCGAGGCCCGGCAAGTACTCGAGGCGGCCGAGGCGGCGGGAGTGATTGTGGGGTGCGCTCCGGATACTGTCCTCGGCACCGGTATCCAGACCGCCCGAAAAGCAATCGACGACGGCCTGATTGGCGCTCCCGTTTCGGCGACAGCCACCATGGCTACGCCAGGGCATGAGCGCTGGCATCCGAATCCCGACTTCTACTACCAGCCCGGCGGCGGCCCGCTGCTGGATATGGGCCCCTACTACGTGTCCGCACTGGTCACGCTACTGGGCCCCGTAGTGTCGGTGGTGGGCGCGGCCAGCCACACCCGCAGCGAACGCACCATCGGTTCCGGTCCCCGCCAGGGGCAAAAGGTACCCGTGGAGATCGATTCCCATGTCACGGGTGTCCTCGTCCATGCTTCCGGCGCGCTGTCGACGCTGTTCATGAGCTTCGACGCCGTCAAGACCAAGAGCCCCAACATCGAAATCCATGGGGAAAAGGGTTCGCTCGTTGTTCCGGATCCCAACCACTTCGACGGCGATGTGCAGCTGTTCGAACTGGGAGCCGACGAGTGGAAAACGCTGCCTGTATCCGCAGGTTACGTTGACGCCGGGCGCGGCTTTGGCATTGCCGATTTGTCAGCCACTCCGGCGGGACAAGAGCCGCGCGCCGGTGGCCGACTCGCCTTCCATGCCCTTGAGGTCATGGAGTCCGTGCTGGAATCCGCCAAGACAGGACAGGCGGTAGGCATCCAGAGCACCGTCAGGCGCCCGGACATGGTGGAACTGGCAGAACTCTCGACGCCGGTACGCGCCTAGCGCTGCAGCCTCGCGCCGAGATGACAGTTGAACCCCATGTTCTTCCACAACATGGGGTTCAAATGTTACTTCGCGTGGCGGGCCCGGCGCAACGTGGCCTCGGCGTGCTTAAGGATGGGGCCGTCGATCATCTTGCCTTTGAACTGGAAGACGCCCGTTCCGGCCGCGGATGCTGCATCGAGGAGCTCGGCGGCCTTGGTCACGGCTTCAGGCGTTGGTGCGTAGGCCTCGCGGACTGTTGCCACCTGGCTCGGGTGGATGCAGGCTTTGGCACCGAAACCGCTGGCTACGGCGTCAAGGGATTCCACAGCCAGGCCCTGAAGATCGGGGATGTTCACATACACGGAGTCGATGGCTTCCTTGCCAGCGGCTTTGGCGGCAAGCAGCACAGCTGACCGTGAGTGCAGGGCCACGGCCCGGTAGCCGCCGTCGTCGTTCCTGCTGGAGAGACCGCCCAGGGAAGCCAGCAGGTCCTCGGCGCCCCACATCAAGGCAACCACGTTGGGTTCCGCGGCGATTGCTGAAGCATTGACGATGCCCGCGGCTGTTTCGCAGAGCGCGATCACGCGGTAGTCCTCGAGTGCCCTGAGCTGTTCGGTACTCTCCGCCTTGGCGAGCATGACAGTGCGGTAGGGAGTGTGCGCCAGGCTGTGCAGGTCCTTCTCGAATTCCGCGGAGCCCACCGGGTTGACGCGGACAATCGTCCGGCTCGGGTCCAGCTCAGCAGTGTCTCCTTCGGATCCGAGCTGCGCAAGGATCGCGCCCCGGGCACGCTGCTTGTCCCCTGGAGCCACGGCATCTTCAAGGTCCAGGATCACGGCGTCCGAACGATCCGCCGCCTTGCCGAAACGCTCTGGCCGGTCAGCGGGGCAAAAGAGGAGTGCCGGCCCCATGGTGAACGGTGTAACCGCGCCATGGAGGGAAGAGTCGGGAGAAGGCATGAAGGGTTCCTTGCTGCTGGAATGCTGGGCTGCTGGAATGCTGACAAATGCGGAAACGGCCTAGGACTGTGCGGCGTGTGCTTCCTGGGTCCACATCAAGCAGGTCCGCGTGGCAAGCGCCACCACCACTCCGTCCTGGTTCCTGCCAGTATGTTGCATGGTCACCACACCCTGGCCCGGACGCGAGGACGACAACCGTTTGGCGGTGATCACCGTTTCCGTGTACAGGGTATCCCCGTGATAGAGCGGGTGGGGAAAGGTGACATCCGTCAAGCCCAGCTGGGCGATGATGGTGCCCTGCGTCAACTGGGTCACCGACTGCCCCACCATTGTGGACAAGGTGAACATGGAATTCATCAGCCGCTGCCCGAATGGCTGCGTTGAACTCCATGCTGCGTCCAGATGCAGCGCCTGGGTGTTCATGGTCAAGGTAGTGAACAGGACGTTGTCCGTCTCCGTGACTGTTCGTCCGGGTTTGTGGGCGTAGATCACGCCCTCTTCAAGCTCATCGAAGTACAGTCCACGCTGCTCAACAACCCGCGTCATACGGTGAGTTCCTGGTCCTCTTCGAAGAGTTCAGCACCGGTGGCAGCCACGACCTCGTCCAAAGTGACGTTGGGAGCCAGCTCGCGAAGGACCAGCCGCGGCTCCCCCTCGTCCTTGACGACGTCGATCACGGCAAGGTCGGTGATGATCCGGTCTACGCAGCCCTTGCCCGTCAGGGGCAGGGAGCAGTCCTTGACGATCTTGGGCCTGCCGTTGCGGTCCACATGCTCCATCATGACGATCACCTTCTTGGCGCCGAACACGAGGTCCATGGCCCCACCCATGCCCTTGACCATCTTTCCGGGGATCATCCAGTTGGCAAGATCGCCATTGGCTGCCACTTCCATGGCGCCCAGAACGGCGACATCCACGTGGCCGCCACGGATCATGCCAAAGGACGAGGCCGAATCGAAGAACGCAGCGCCTGGTTTGGTGGTGACAGTTTCCTTGCCGGCGTTGATGAGGTCCGGATCAACCTGGTCCTCGGCAGGATAAGGTCCGACCCCCAGAATGCCGTTCTCGGAATGGAGGATTACTTCCACGCCTGCAGGAATGTAGTTGGGAATCAGGGTGGGCATCCCGATCCCCAGGTTCACGTACTGGCCGTTGGTGAGTTCCTGGGCCACGCGTGCGGCAAGTTCGTTGCGGCTCCAGCCTTTGGCTTCGTGATGTTCGACGTCGGCACGGCGGTACTCGTGCCGCACGGCTTCTGGACGGGGCGGGATGTCATGGTACGAGTTGTCATTCACTGTGCTGCTCCTGCCTGCCCGGTTGCCTGGCTGCTTGCCTGGCTGGTGGTCAGAGCCACCGTCCGTTTCTCAATCCGTTTCTCCGTTGTGGGAGCCACAACCACCCTTTGAACGAAAATGCCGGGGGTATGGATGTGTTCCGGGTCCAGCTCGCCGGTTTCCACGAGCTCTTCGACTTCGGCAATGGTTGTCTTGGCGGCCATGGCACACAGGGGGTTGAAGTTCATGGCTGTTGCATGGAAAACGAGGTTGCCGTGGCGGTCGCCCTTCCACGCATGGACAAGCCCGAAGTCCGGCGTCAGTGATTCTTCCAGGACGTAGTCGGCGTCCTTGAAGCTGCGCACCTCCTTGGGTGCGGAGGCGATCGCAACGTTCCCTTCGGCGTCGTACTTTTGCGGCAAGCCGCCCTCGGAGACCTGGGTTCCCACGCCGGCCTTCGTGTAAAAAGCGGGAATACCGGCGCCGCCTGCGCGCAATTTCTCGGCGAGGGTTCCCTGCGGGGTGAGGACCACTTCCAGTTCGCCCGCGAGGTACTGCCTGGCAAACTCCTTGTTCTCACCCACGTAGGAGCTGATGGTGCGTCGGATCCGCCCATCCTTGAGGAGGATTCCAAGGCCCCAATCGTCCACGCCACAGTTGTTGCTGACGGTCTCCAGGTCCGTGGTGCCTTGGCTATGGAGCGCGTCGATCAGCGATACGGGGATGCCGCATAAGCCAAAACCGCCGACGGCGAGCGAGGCGCCGTCCGGGATGTCCTTCACCGCTTCCGCGGCGCTGGCTACAACCTTGTCAATCATCCTTGATCCTTCCCCTACGGTTACAGACCCAGCTCGCGGGCGATGAGCATCAACTGGACCTCAGTGGTTCCCTCCCCGACTTCCAGAATCTTGGAGTCGCGGTAATGGCGCGCCACTGTGAATTCGTTGATGAAGCCATAGCCACCGAACACCTGGGTGGCGTCCCGTGCGTTGTCCATGGCAGCCTCGCCTGCGACCATCTTAGCGATGGCCGCTTCAGTCTTGAACGGCTTGCCGGCCAGCATCCTCGCTGCTGCATCGTAATAGGCCAAACGAGCAGTATGGGCCCTCGCTTGCATCCTTGCGATCTTGAATTGGATGGCCTGGTACTTGCCGATGTTCTGGCCAAAGGCGCTACGTTCCTTGGCATACTTCACCGAAAGATCCACGCAACCCTGAGCCGCGCCTGTGCCCAAGGCGGCAATGGCAATGCGGCCCTCGTCAAGGATGGACAGGAAGTTGGCATAGCCCCTGCCCCTCTGGCCCAGGAGGTTCGCTTCAGGAACCCGGACGTTGTCCAAAGTCAGTGGATGCGTGTCCGACGCGTTCCAGCCCACCTTGTTGTAGGCCCTCTCTGCCTTGAAGCCCGGGGTTTCGGTGGGCACCAGGATGGTGGATATTTCTTTTTTCGTGCTGCCGTCGGGGTTTTCCGTCTTACCGGTGACGGCAGTGACCGTCACCAAAGTGGTGATGTCCGTGCCGGAGTTGGTGATGAACTCCTTGTTGCCGTTGATGACCCATTCCCCGTTCTCCACGTGAGCGTGGGTCTTGGTACCGCCCGCATCGGAACCGGCCTCACGCTCGGTCAAACCGAATCCGGCCAATGATCGTCCGGATGCCAACTCCGGGAGCCAGCGCTCCTTCTGTTCCTGCGTGCCGAAACGGTATACGGGCATGGCGCCCAGGGACACACCGGCCTCAAGCGTGATCGCCACGGACTGGTCAACGCGGCCCAACTGCTCCAAAGCCAGCGCCAAGGCAAAGTAGTCCCCGCCCATGCCACCGAACTCCTCCGGGAACGGCAGGCCGAACAGCCCCATCTCCCCCATTTGCTTGACCACTTCATACGGGAAGCTGTGTTCTTCATCGTGCTTGGCGGATACGGGTGCCACCACTTCATCGGCGAATTCGCGGACGGAATCACTGAGGTCCTGGTATTCCTCGTTAAGGTCAAAACTGCTCATGGCTGGAGATCCTTGTCTGTGTCTGCAGGTCCTTCAAGAGGGTCTGCTGCGTGAATAGTGGCGAGCACTTGGTCGGCTTTGACCAGGTCGCCCGGTTTGCTGGTGAGGTGGACGGTTCCGGAGACCGACGCCACCAGTTGGTGCTCCATTTTCATGGCTTCGACCGAGAGGAGTGGCTGTCCCTCTTGGACCATGTCTCCGTTGGCCACTGCCACCGAAACCACAGTTCCGGGCATCGGCGAGCGCACCTCCGGATCTGCGGCCCCCTCTTCGCGCTGGATGCCTGCCAGCATCCTCCGGAGACGTTCGGCGCGGTCCAGGACTTCCAGGCGGCAGGACCAACCGTCGTTGCCAAGGTAGATCGCCCGGATCCCGTTCGTCTCTGCTGGTGGTAGCCACACCGCATAGGTGACCAAACCGCCGTCGATCTCCAGGACGATGCCGTCCATGGTCCGTTCCACGGCATTGACTTTGGCTGAACGGCCCGCGTCAGGGCCGCCGTCGATGACTGCCGAGAAGGTGCCGGTGTCCTCGGTCAAAGCAACGGTGGAGGTGCCGCCGCCCGGCAGCCCGAACGTGGCACTCCAGGCGCCGCGGGCGCCAACGCGCCAGGAATCAAGCGAACTCCAGGCGCTGCCGGCATGGGCAGAAGCACCAGAGTTTGCCTTCAGCCACAGCGCGTTGCTTTCGAGCCACAGCGTCAGGGCGGCAGCGACCAACTCGGTGGCACCTGCGTGCCTGAAGTCCATGGACGGCAGCTTGCGTTCGATCAGCCCCGTGTCCAGGTGGCCGGCGCGGACGTCAGGATCATTGATCAGCAGCCGGAGATATTCCACGTTCGTGTCCAGACCCAGCAGGGTGTACCTGCCCAGGGCAGCGTCCAAGGTGTCCAGCGCAGCAGCGCGGTTTTCGCCCCACGCGATGACCTTGGCCAGCATGGGATCGTAGTCGCCGGTAATCTCAAGATCCTCGCGCATGGCGGAGTCGATCCGGACCTTCCTGTGGGAGCGTTGCTCGCCGAGCACCTTGGGATCCGTCCCGCCATTCTCGGCGAGCGCCACGACGCGCCCCATCGAGGGCATGAAGTTCCGCTCCGGTACTTCGGCATAGACGCGCGCCTCTACGGCGTGGCCTTCAAGAACGACGTCGGACTGCGCAACCGTGAGTACCTCACCGGCGGCGATCCGCACCTGCCATTCAACGAGGTCTATCCCGGTGACCATTTCGGTGACGGGGTGCTCCACCTGCAAGCGCGTGTTCATCTCCATGAAGAAGAACTCATCGGGATGCTCGTCGGACACCAGGAATTCCACTGTGCCGGCACCACTGTATTTGACCGAACGTGCTGCGTTGCAGGCTGCTTCACCAATGCGGGCCCGTTCGGCCGGGCCGTCCGCCAGCGATTCGAAGAGTGCAGAAGGAGCTTCCTCGATGACTTTCTGATGGCGGCGTTGAAGGGAACATTCGCGCTCGCCCAGGTGGATGACGTTGCCGTGGTTGTCAGCGAGGACCTGTACCTCGATGTGGCGGGGTGCCTTGATGAGCCGTTCCAGGAAAAGGGTGTCATCCCCGAACGCCGAAGCTGCCACACGCCGTGCGGTCTGAAGTGTGGCAGCCATGTCTTCGGGCCGCTGAACGATGTGCATCCCCTTGCCGCCGCCGCCTGCCGAGGGCTTGATGAGCAAAGGAAAACCTACCGAGGGCGCAGCGTCGATCAGTTCCTGATCGGTGAGACCGGGGACCGCAATTCCGGGTACGCAGGGGACGTCGTAGGCCATGACGTGATTCTTGGAACGAATCTTGTCACCCATGACCTCGATCGCGTCGACGCCGGGTCCGATGAACGTTATCCCCGCCACGTCAAGGGCTTTGGCGAACTCCACATTCTCGGACAGGAAGCCGTAGCCAGGGTGGACCGCCTCCGCACCGCTGCGGCGGCAGGCATCGATGATGGCATCGATTTTCAAGTAGCTCTCCGAGGGCGCCGTCCCCCCGATGGCCACTGCGGTATCGGCGAGCGCCACGTGCTTGGCGTGCTTGTCCACGTCCGAATAGATGGCAATGGAGCGGATGCCCATGTCGCGGAGGGTTCGGATCACACGGCAAGCGATCTCTCCACGGTTGGCAACGAGGACGGCGCTGAACGGACGGGATGCCGCGGTGGCGGCTGATGCTGTGGTGGTTGGCAGAGTCATGGTCACATCCTGAAGAGACCGAAGGAGGTCTCGGGCAGTTGCTGGCGGGAAACGACGTCCAAAGCCATGCCCAGGACCCGTCGGGTGTCTGCGGGATCGATGATGCCGTCATCCCAAAGCCGGGCAGTGGAGTAATAGGGACTGCCTTGTTCCTCGTACTGCTGCTTAATGGGAGCTTTGAAGGCCTCCTCTTCCTCGGCAGACCATTCCTGACCGGCGGCCTCATACTGGTCTCGTTTGACCGTTGCAAGGACACTGGATGCCTGGTTTCCACCCATCACCGAAATACGGGCAGCGGGCCACATCCACAGGAAACGGGGCGAGTAGGCCCGCCCGCACATGGAGTAGTTTCCGGCGCCGAAGGAGCCGCCGATGACAACGGTCAGCTTGGGGACCCTTGCTGTTGCGACGGCGGTGACCATCTTTGCGCCGTTCTTGGCGATGCCGCCTTGCTCGTAGTCTTTGCCCACCATGAACCCTGAGAGGTTCTGCAGGAAGATCAGCGGGATGCCGCGTTGATCGCAGAGTTCGATGAAGTGGGCGCCCTTAAGAGAGGATTCGCCGAACAGGACCCCGTTGTTGGCCACGATGCCCACGGGATGTCCATGGAGATGCGCGAACCCCGTCACCAGCGTTGTGCCGTAGTTTTTCTTGAACTCATGGAACTGGGAACCGTCCACAAGCCGGGCGATTACTTCGCGGACATCGTACTGGGCGTTGACGTCTGTGGGGACCACGCCATAAAGCCCGGAGGGGTCGACGACGGGCGGCAGGACGACGTCGAGAACGTCCCACGCCGGCGGGGCTGGTTTGGGCAAGGTGCCGACGATATCCCGGACGATCTCCAGCGCATGCTGGTCGTTCTCGGCCAGGTGGTCCGTAACTCCGGAAATCCTGGAGTGCACGTCACCACCGCCCAATTCCTCGGCCGTGACAATCTCGCCAATCGCTGCTTTCACCAGCGGGGGGCCGCCGAGGAAGATAGTGCCCTGGTTGCGGACGATCACGGTCTCGTCACTCATGGCCGGTACATACGCTCCGCCGGCCGTGCATGAACCCATCACCGAGGCGATTTGAGGGATCTTCGCCGCGGACATGCGCGCCTGGTTGTAGAAGATCCGGCCAAAGTGCTCTTTGTCGGGGAACACCTCATCTTGCTTGGGCAGGAACGCTCCCCCGGAATCCACGAGGTAGATGCATGGAAGCTTGTTTTCCAGGGCAATTTCCTGGGCCCTTAGATGCTTCTTGACCGTCATGGGGTAGTACGTGCCGCCCTTGACCGTGGCATCGTTGGAAATCACCAGGACGTGCCGGCCATGGACCAACCCAATACCGGCAATCACTCCTGCACCCGGCGAATCATCGTTGTACATGCCGTTGGCGGCCAAAGGCGCTATCTCCAGGAAGGGACTGCCCTCGTCCAGGAGGTAGTCAATGCGCTGGCGGGGCAACAGTTTGCCACGGGCGACGTGCCGCTCCCTGGATTTCGCGGGCCCCCCAAGGGCTGCTGTGGCAAGCCTTTCCTTCAGTTCTCCTACGAGGGCCAGCTGCGCTTCTTGATTGGCTTCAAAGGTGCCGCTGTTGGGTCCTGCCAAGCTGGCGATTGTCTCCATTGACCACTGTTCCATTCCCGGCCCCAGGCCATTTCGGTTAGTGCCACGTAACTGAAATTTAGGTTAGTCTTTATTAACTGTGATGTCCAGCACAGTTGCACGCCTAGGAGGAGGAGAACGTGACCGGAGGCCCGGAAACAGGCACTGTCCGCAGCCCAGCCGCAGCAACCCAGCGAGGCCAAGCCAAGGAACTCCGCAGGCTGGCATTGCTTTCAGCGGCGGCGGGACTCTTCGCGGAGAATGGCTTCAACAGGGTTTCGCTCGAGGATCTTGGTGCGGCCGCAGGCGTCAGCGGTCCCGCCGTGTACCGGCACTTCCCCGGTAAGCAGGCTGTCCTCGGCGAGCTTCTCCTCAGCGTCAGCCGCGACCTGCTCGACGGCGGCGTCCGCGTGGTCACGGAAGCGGAGAATCCCATGGAGGCGCTGAAGGGCTTAATCCAGTTCCAGGTGGACTTTGCGCTGAGCAACCCGGACGTCATCCGCGTCCAGGATCGCGACTTCGGGAGCCTCAGCAGCGCCGACCAAGCCGAAGTCCGATCCTTGCAACGCACCTACGTTGAAACGTGGGTAGACGTCCTGGCTCGCATCCACCACGACGCAGATGTCGCCGGCCTCCGCGTCAGGGCACATGCAGCCTTTGGCCTGATCAATTCCACGCCTCACTCCGTCCGCCATCACGGACGGAAGATCGCCGTGAAGTCGGCCAGGCCCATTCTGGAGCAGATGGCTTTGGCCGCTCTGACATCAGCCTGATTGTTGCTTTTGCCGGGAGGTTCGAGCTGTCTTCCAGGTTCCTCTTAAAATGTCGGACCCCGATGAAATGATTTGATCATGGAAGATATGGGGCAGCTAACGGCACTTCGGACGGGATCGTCCCCTGTTGTTGCTGCCTTGGCCGCTGCCCGGTCACAGCGCTTCTTGAGCATGCCGGACTTGGTCAGGGCCGGGTTCAAGGATTCGACGGCGCCCATCATCTCGATCGGCCATTTCCACGGGCTGGGCAACAGCGCTGGGCTGGGCAACGACGCTGCGCTGCTCAACGGCAAGGCCAAGTTCGCCCGGGCTTCAGGGCCCGCGGGCGCCATAACCACCGGTAGCGGGTTAACAGGCGCGAGGTCCACGGACACGGGGTCCACCGGCGCCCCGATAGTGGACGCTTCGGCCCCCACCGCCGGAGAGATCCGCGACCCACAGTGGAAAGCGCGGACCGGCCATAGTCCGGAGCTTGCCCAGCCGAGCCCCCATTTCGAAAATAGGTATCCCAAACCTGCGGCTACCGGACGGGACGTGGCGGCTCTTCTTGAGGACGGCGCGGCTCTTCTGGACCCCTTGCGGTTGACTGCAGCAGCCGATGCGGCGCGGCTGTTTGGGTTTGTTGAGGCCGCTGACTTTGCCGGCAGGATCGAGGAGATCTCCCGGTCGTTGGAGTACTTGCAGGTTGTCGCGGCGCAAGCGGTGGAAAGGACCCGGAAGGAAGCACAGCAAGCGTCGCCGGAGTCCTCGGCTGGCGCGCCAGAGTGGCGGACCGGTTGGACTGAACCAGCCACGCGTGCGACGGTTACGGGCACGGCCAGCTTCCTGGATGACGGGTACCGGAATGCCGCTGAGTTCCTTCGGGCCCGGTTGCGGATCAGCATCGGGGAAGCCCGGCGCAGGCTCGCCCTCGCACCCGACGTCCTTCCGCAGACCGGAATGGCCGGGCAGGAGATCCCGGCCCGGCGCGAAGTGCTGGCCGAAGCCCTCTCCTCAGCACTGGTGCCTTCCCGGTCCGCGACGATCATCAGCAGCGCTCTGGAAAAAGTCCGGCTGCTCACCGACGACGACACCCTCACCCGGATGGAACACGCCCTCACCGCCACAGCCATTGAATCCGACCCGGACTTCGTCACCAAAATGGCCAAACGCTGGGTCGATTCGATCGACCAAGACGGCTCCGAACCGTCCGAAGAAGTTCTCCGCCAACTCCAAGGCGCGTTCTTCCGCCGCCGACGCCGCCACGGGCTCCACCACATCGAAATCTTCGCCACCGCCGAACAATACGAAACCCTCACCACCGCCATGAACGTCGCCACCAACCCCCGA
>NZ_JBFTJK010000014.1:0-118708 GCF_056395385.1 Paenarthrobacter sp. 10L420
TACTGGGCACGCTCCGTGCCCTGCTCCGCGATCAACGCATCAAGGGACTCAATCCACTCCGCGGTCTCTTCCGGATCACGATCAGGCAGCTGGGCAGTCAACCCGCTGAGGATGTGTGAGGTCTCTTCTCCTGCAGCCACGTCCAACCTTCCTTTAGGCGCATGCATCGGCGCCTCAGGTCTGGCAGGGTAACTGCCCGTCATGAACGCGTCGTGTGCGACATCTCGGTTTCAACAGCCCGGTCGGATGCGCCGGGCAGGTCTTGTGAGCGCATGGCTGCCCAGTAGAATTCCTCGGGGCGATCGCCCTGCAGCCAAAGCGCTCATGGCCACTCTAGCTTTGACAGCGCTGGGATGCGTAGCCGTGGGGCTTCAGGGGCGTTGTATGTCACATCTTGGTGCTCTCCGTGACGGATGCCACGTGATTGTCACAGCTTCGAAACACCCTAGGTAGTGCGGAATATGCGTCATCGCAGGGACAATGGCTTGAAGCACACGCCCAAAGGGTGTTGGCTGTTAGTAATGGAAGTCACTTCAAAAGGAGGAAACGTGAGCGAGGCCGACGCCGCCACATCGGTAAATGTGGCGGAAAGATTGGGTTTCAAAGACGGGGATCTGATTCAGGAACGCGGCTACGACGACGACGTCGATTTCGACTTGCGTGACGACATTGAAGATGTCACGGGCTCTGAGCTGTTGGATGAAGATGATCATGACGTCGTAGACGCTGTTATTTGCTGGTGGCGGGACGGCGATGGTGACCTGGTCGATGCTCTGATGGATTCGCTCACCACCTTGAAAGAGGGCGGCGTGGTGTGGGTTCTGACACCCAAATCCGGCCGCGACAACTACGTCTCTCCGGCGGACATCCAGGACGCGGCGCCTACGTCCGGGCTGCACCTGACCACTTCTGCCGGGGTATCCAAGGACTGGAGCGCCACCCGCTTGGTGCCGAAGAAGAACAAGTGACGGAAGTCCAGCAAGCCCCGGCCCCCGTGCTCGTTCCCGGGATCGGGGAGGTAGCGCCTGACTTTGAGCTGCTGAATCAATATGGCGAGCCGGTCCGTTTATCGGATTTCAGGGGTCGCAACGTTGTGGTGGTGTTCTATCCGTTCGCTTTCTCCGGCATCTGCACGGGAGAACTGTGTGAGATTCGCGACAATATCGGCGCCTTCGAAGACTCGAACGCCACGGTCCTTGCGATCTCCGTAGACAGCAAATTTGCCTTGCGCGCGTACGCGGAGCAGGAACGCTACGAGTTCGATCTTTTGGCTGATTTCTGGCCACATGGTGCTGTGGCACAGGCTTACGGTGTCTTTGATGCCCGGAGCGGGATGGCTCTTAGGGGAACGTTCATCATTGATGCCGAAGGATTGATCCGGTACGTGGTGGTCAATCCGCGGGGACAGGCGAGGGACCTCGCAGGCTACCGCCAGGCGCTCTCTGAATTGAGAGTGCAGCAGGGGTGAACCAAGTGCGGCCCGGTGTTGGTATGACCGGCTTCGCCAGCATGGAGCCGGCCATCGCTGCCACCTTGGAGGCCGGGGAAGAGGCGGCCTTGAAGGAAGCCCTGGACATCCTTGGCGGCAAGCGGCTGGCTATTCTCACTGGGGCCGGGCTCAGCACCGATTCGGGTATTCCGGACTACCGGGGACCTGGTTCGGCGCCACGGAGCCCCATGACCTATCAGGAATTCATCGGCAGTGCTGCCAATCGACGGCGGTATTGGGCCCGGAACCATATCGGCTGGTCCCACCTGCGGCACGCTGATCCAAATGCCGGTCATCTCGCCGTCGCCCTCATGGAACGGCGAGGTCTGCTGACCGGCCTCATCACCCAAAACGTCGACAGGCTCCACGAGGACGCCGGGAGCACCAATGTAGTGGATCTGCATGGGCGCTTTGATCAGGTGATTTGCCCTGAGAACGGACACATTTTTTCCAGAAAGCTGCTCGCAGCCATCCTTGAGGAGCTGAATCCGGGGTTCGTCGCAGCCGCGCTTGAGGCGGGGGCGGTGGAGATGGCACCAGACGCCGATGCCACCGTGGAAGATCCCGAACTTATACAGTCATTCGTGGTGGCAGTTTGTCCTGTCTGCGGCGGCACGCTGAAGCCTGACTTCGTCTACTTTGGCGAAAATGTTCCCAAAACCCGCGTCGAACGGGCATATGCCATGGTGGACGCAGCCGAAGCTCTCTTGGTTGCCGGCTCCTCGCTCACGGTGATGAGTGGGTTGAGGTTCGTCCGCCATGCGGCGAAGGCAGGCAAGCCGGTGGTCATCATCAACAGGGGATCCACTCGAGGTGACGAATTTGCCGCCCTGAAACTTGAAGTGGGAGTGAGCGGTGCCCTGGATTATCTCGCGCGGAATTTGCCTGGCCTTCCTGTAGCGAGGGACTCGATTGGTGTTTCGCCCGAATGATCATGTAGAGTCATTGTTCGTTGGTTGAAGCGCTAAGGCACTGAAACTGAACTTTGGGTCTTTAGCTCAGCTGGTAGAGCGCCACGTTTACACCGTGGATGTCATCGGTTCGATCCCGGTAGGACCCACAAAGAAACCCCGTCATTCTGGACCGCAAGGTTCGAGAATGGCGGGGTTTTCCTTTCCCCTGGAAGCACCCGAAAAAAGTCAGTGCCCACGCCTAGTGTCTGGCTCATGGAACAGGTATACATCCTCACTTCAGCGGGCGGTACGGCAACTACGGTTGTCCGGGGCGGTCGGAACTGGCAGATTGCCGAAGAACCATTCCGATGGTTCGAGAGGGTGCCGTGGTGGGAGAGCGCCAAGCGCATGCCCCGCGGGCAGGGCCGCGTGGATGTTGAGGTGTTGCAAGTCCAGGTGCGGCTGGGAAGCAACGCCATGTCCAGCCTGGCAACCTGGGAACTCGTGCGGGACGGAAGCGGTGGGGGCTGGTACCTGCGTGGCGAAGAGCGGGTGGCGGCATAGGATTCGGGCCGGGAAATGGATGAGCTCTCCACCGCGACTATTGGGGGATGCCGCGGTGGAGAGCTCGAAAATGAATATACAGCGAACTTTTCGGTTTGGAAAGTAAAGCCCTCCTTAAGGCCTTGTGTGTCGACAAAGTCGCCTTTCGCCCCGGCAGGACGGCAAGCAGTCACACTATGATGGGTAGTGTTCAGCTGAATGAACAGCCGCTGGACGGCGACGTCCGGTTTGATATGACGAAGGAGAATCATGGCCGATTCCCGCATTATCCGCTCCGAGGGACTGGGCGCTTCATCGCCGGCGCCTGCGGTGACCCGCGCCGCGGCCGTTCTGGAAGCATTGGCAGAATCGCCGTCGGGCCGCCTCACCCTGAGTGATCTGTCCAGGGAGTTGGGAATCCCTAAATCTTCCACGTCCAATCTGCTGCTGGCGCTCGAGGAGGCGCGGCTTATTACCAGGCAGGGCGCGGACTTTGGCTTGGGTCGAAAGCTCGTGGAGCTGGGCGCCGCCTACTTGAGCCGGTTGGACGAAGTGCAGGAGTTCTATAAGTACTGTGAACAAGCGCCCACCCTGTCCGGAGAAACTGTCCGCATTGCCATGTTGGACGGGGACCATGTCATTTACCTTGCGCGCTATGAAGGTCATCCTGCAGTTCGGTTGACCTCCAACATAGGCGACAAGATGCCAGTCTCCCTCTGCAGTGTAGGAAAGGCGCTCCTGGCGCAGTTGCACGATCACGACATCGATGCCATGTTCCCGGATGGCATGGAACTTCCGGTCATGACTCCGAACTCGCTGCGCAGGGCAGAGGAACTGAAGGCGCAGATTGCCACGATCCGCACGCAGGGATTTGCCTTTGAGGACGAAGAATCAACGGTAGGCGTGGTGTGCCTTGCCGTTCCCGTGCCCACCCATGGAGCACATGGTCCAAGCCTGGGGCTTTCTGTTACTGCATTGAAGGCTACTTATTCCGAGGAACAGGGCGCCCTCATGGTCAAGGAACTCAAGGAGCTCGCGCGTTCACTGGGGAATCCGATGGGTTGATGCCGTGCTGCCCGTCACAATCGCCGGTTTTGAATAAATCTGATTTCAACCTTGGCAGTGCGTTCAGCAAGCTGTACGCTGTTCATCATAGTGATCTTGGCGGTGATGCCATCACTATCTCGCCGGGCCAACGGGGGCCCGGGGTGATTTTGAGGGAGTGCTTGTGACAACTCGTACTAATGCAAAGCTCGCAGCTGAGGCTGACGATGCAGTGGTTGAGCCGGAACAGCTTCGCAGGGCGACGCTGGCCAGCTCCGTGGGTTCTGCCCTGGAGTACTACGATTTCTACATTTACGGCCTGGCCTCGGCCCTGATCTTTGGGCCCTTGTTCTTCAAACCCTTGGGTGAGAGTGGGGCTTTGATCGCATCCTTTGCCACCTATGGCGTGGGATTTGCGGCCAGGCCCTTCGGCGGTATTTTCTTCGGATTTATCGGAGACAGGTTTGGCCGCAAAATAGTCCTGTTGCTGACAATTGGCATGATGGGACTCGCAAGCTTTGCCATCGGCCTGCTGCCCACCTTCGAGCAAGCCGGAATGCTCGGCGCCGTACTCCTGGTGACGTTGCGCATCATGCAGGGCTTGGGTGCCGGAGCGGAACAGGCTGGAGCCACAACCCTGATATCAGAAGTGGCTCCGCCGAAGCGTCGCGGATACTTCGCGTCGCTGCCATTCGTGGGCATTCAGCTCGGCACGCTCCTGGGCGCCGGAACTTTCGCACTATTGCAGCTGGCGGATAAGGATGCTTTCGAGGCGTGGCTCTGGAGGGTGCCGTTCCTTGCCAGCTTTGTCCTGATCATCGTTGCCGTCTTCATTCGCCTGAGGTTGAAGGAAACCCCGGTATTTCAGGAATTGGAGAAGCATAAGAATGTGGTCAAGAACCCTGTCGGTCAACTTTGGAAGCACTCCAGAAGGAACGTGCTGGTTGGTATAGGACTCCGGATGGGAGAGAACGGTAATTCGTCCATCTATTCGGCCCTGCTGATCTCCTTCATGTCGGTCAAGGAAGGTGTCTTCCCTGGAGACAAATTCATTGGCCCTGTGGGACTCCTGATTGCCGCTGGATTCGCGGCCGTTATGGTGGTCACCTTCGGTGCGCTGTCCGACCGCTTTGGTCGGGTACGGGTTTACCGGTACGGCGCGTTGTTCCAGGCGGTCTTTGCCATCCCCGCCTTCTACCTGGTGACCCTCGGAAACGTGACTCTCGTATGGGCTGTCATGGTGGTTGGTATCGCACTGGGCGTCCAGTCCATGCTGGGTCCGCAGTGCCCATTGCTACCTGAACTGTTTGGTTCCCAGTATCGCTTCACCGGTGTTGCACTGAGCCGCGAAATCTCTGCTGTGCTGGCGGGTGGCCTCGTGCCCCTGCTCGGCGCCATCCTTCTGGCGGCTACGCATAACTCCTGGGTAGTACTGGCGGTTTACTCGCTCGTCTTGGCGCTGATTTCCTTCATTACGACGTTCTTCACGCCTGAAACAGCTGGACGGGACCTTCTTTCCCTTGAGGACGCGAAGTAGCCCACCGGCAGCTTCGAGGCATTGCGCAGAAAACATTGACGCAAAAAGGCTCCGACCCCTTGGGGTGGGAGCCTTTTGCATCAGAGCTTGATCGGGCCTGGTAAAAATCGGGCCTAGTAGAAGTGGACCGGATCCACCAGATGGGGAAGGTCGCCACCGTCCAGGAAAGTACGGAGATTGCTGCAGAAGCGTTCCGCGATGAGGCGGTTTTCGGCTGTGCTCAGTGCGGACGTGTGTGGCGATACCAGAACCTTGGGGTGGTTCCACAGGGGACTATCCTGCGGGAGCGGCTCGACGGCAAAGACGTCCAGGCAAGCATAGGCAACCTGCCCGTTGTTGAGGGCTTCAAGAAGGGCATCCTCGTCCACCACTGTGCCACGGCCAACGTTGACGAACACGGTACCCGGCTGCATGGCGGAGAAGATGTCAGTGCTGAACAGCTTCTCAGTGTACGGAGTGCCGGGGAGTGTGTTCACCACGGCATCAGCGTCGGCAACCAGATCCGCAAGGCCGTCATTGTTAGTGACCTCGTCGATGCCTTCAATGGCCTCGACGTTGCGTTTGGTGCCGCTGACCCTCATCCCCAGAGCACGGGCAATACGTGCGGTTTCCATGCCGATCTCGCCAAGCCCGGCAATGACCACCTTGGATCCGTTGGCCAACTTGGTGGGTGTTCGCAACTCGGGCCAAACCTTGGCCGCTTGGTCCTGGGCCATTTCGGCGCTGCGCTTGAAGCCGTTAAGGATGCCAAAGGCGGAGAATTCCGCGAGCGGCAACGCGTGGACCCCTGCTGAAGTAGTAACCCGGAATTTTCGGAGAGTCTCAGTATCCAGCCCCGAAGCCTTAACAGCTCCGCCGGCCCCTGCGGCCATGGCGTGAATCCATTGAAGGTGCGGATTGCTCCGGGCAATCCGGGCAAGCCCAGCCGGACTTTCGTTAGGGAAGCCGTACAGAACCTGAGCCCGGTTGAGCATGGTCCAGTAGCGTTCTTCCTGCTCCGGGGTCCGCTTGAAATCCGGGTCCCCGCTGTGGTCTGCAGGGAAACGCTCAGGCGGAAGGAGGTCTGGTTCGTACAGGACCGTTAGGGAAGGATCTACGGCGCGGATGCGCTCCACATGCTCAACTTCGAGCGGCACAGCGATCGCGATGGTAAGTTCATCAGTCGTCATAGTGTTCATCATACTGAATGGAGGCTAGGATATTGAACAGTTGATTTTGATTGGGACAAACTTTTGATGGACACAAAGAAGTGAGGTTCTTCACGACATGACCAGCAAACGTGTGGGTTTCGTAGGCTTGGGACTCATGGGAGCTCCCATGGCGGCCAACATCGCTGAAGCAGGATGGGTTGTCAAGGCGTGGAACCGTTCCGAGGCTGTTTTTGAAGGCCTTGCCGGCATCAGCCGGGTGGGGACCGTTGCCCAACTCCGGGACGAACCGGCGATCGTTTTCATGCTCCCCGATTTGCCCTTCATTGAATCTGCAGCAGAAGGCTTGCTCGATGCGTGGGGGTCGGAACCGCCCCAGCCGGGGACCGCCGTCGTTATTATGAGCAGCGTTTCTCCAACGGATGTCCGCCAGTTCGGCGAACGAGTCCATCAGGCCAGCGACGGAAATGCCGTAGTGATTGACGCGCCAGTGAGTGGCGGCACTATAGGCGCCGAAAGCGGAACTTTGGCCATTATGGCAGGAGCGTCCGAAGCGGACTTTGAACGGCTTCTGCCACTCTTTGAAACCATGGGAACAACGGTGCGCCGGATGGGCCCACTGGGATCGGGCTCGCTCGCCAAGGCCTGCAATCAACTGATCGTCGGAACCACGACGGCGGCACTTGCCGAGGCTGCTGAGCTTGCCGTGCGCTCCGGTATGGATGTTGCCGCGCTGTATGAAGTCCTCGCAGGAGGGTTGGCCGGAAGCCGGGTGTTGGACGTCGTCGGGCCACGCTTGGCAGCAAAGGACTATGCGCCCACCGGACCAGCCAAATTCATGCACAAGGATCTTGCCTTCGTGGTCCAAAGCGCCGAAGCTGTGGGCTCCCCGGTACCTATGGCCTCTGCGGCGATCCAGCTCTACGGCGAGCTCAAACGTCAAGGACTTGGCGATCAGGACCTCGCCGTCGTTCGCCAGGCGATTGCCAATCTTTCCCTCTCCACGGCTGACAACTAACTGCCGGCCCTGACCAACAAACTTGTCCAGACAAGAAGGAATGCAAAAAGAAACATGAGTGGACTATTTGATCTGAGTGGACGCGTCGCGTTGGTGACGGGTTCGAGCCGGGGGATTGGCAACGCCCTGGCCCGGGGCCTCGCCGACGCCGGAGCAACTGTAGTGCTCAACGGCATCACCACGGGGCGGCTTGAAGCGGCCCATCAGGCCATGGCTGCTGACTATCCTGCGGGAAGGGTCCACAGCCGGGCGTTTGATGTGACGGATGCGGCTTCAGCTGCTGACGGTGTGGCGTGGATCGAGGCCAACGTTGGCCCGTTGGAGATCCTAGTCAACAACGCAGGTATCCAGCACCGTGTTCCCATGCTTGACCTGGATGTGAAGGACTGGGACCGGGTGATCAGCACGGATCTGACCAGCGCGTTCCTGGTGGGCCGGGAAGCGGCGCGGCATATGATTCCCCGGGGCCGGGGGAAGATCATCAACATCTGCTCGGTCCAGACCGACCTTGCCCGGCCGACGATTGCCCCGTATGTGGCGGCCAAGGGCGGGCTGCGTAACCTGACCCGGGCGATGACGGCTGAATGGGCCGGTTCCGGGTTGCAGATCAACGGCATCGCCCCGGGGTACATCCATACGGAAATGACACAGAACCTGGTCGATGACGAAGCGTTCAACACCTGGATCCTCGGCCGGACACCGGCCCACCGGTGGGGCACGGTCGCTGACCTGGCCGGGCCTGTTGTGTGGCTTGCGTCCCAGGGGTCCAATTTCGTCAATGGCCAGACGATCTTCGTCGATGGCGGAATGACGGTGGTGGTCTGATGGGCATCACCCTCCCGGCCTCCGGCCCCGCGGTCGTCGCCCATGCCAAAGGGGACCTGCGGATCGAAGACATCCCGCTGAAGGCGCCGGCGCCGGATGAGTCGATCGTGGAGATCGCCTACGGCGGGATCTGCGGTTCAGACCTGCACTACTGGCTGCATGGTGCCGCCGGGGAGTCCATCCTGAAGGCCCCGATGGTCCTGGGCCATGAAATTGTCGGCGTCGTCATCGAGCAGGCAGCCGAGGGCAGCGGCCCTGTGACCGGCACTCCAGTAGCCGTGCACCCGGCCACACCGGGCCCGGGCGCGGCACGCTACCCGGCAGAGCGGCCCAACCTTTCCCCGGGCTGCACGTACCTGGGCAGCGCGGCACGCTACCCGCACACCGACGGCGCTTTCAGCCGCTACGCCACCCTTCCCTCGCGGATGCTCCGTGCCCTGCCGGAAACCCTGGATCTGCGGACCGCGGCATTGGTGGAACCGGCCAGCGTGGCCTGGCATGCCGTCGCCCGGGCCGGTGACGTCGCGGGAAAGACTGCCATGGTGATCGGTAGCGGCCCGATCGGTGCCCTCGCTGTCGCTGTCCTCAAGCGCGCCGGCGCTGCCCGGATCGTCGCCGTAGATATGCATGACAAGCCCTTGGAGATCGCACGCGCCGTGGGTGCCGATGCCGTCTTGAAGGGCGACGACGCCGAGGCCATCGCGTCTGTGGAGGCCGACGTCGTCATCGAGTCTTCCGGCAGCCACCACGGCCTTGCCTCGGCCATCAAGGGAGCCACTCGCGGCGGCAAAGTGGTGATGGTGGGGCTGCTGCCCTCGGGCCCGCAGCCGGTCTTCATCTCCCTGGCCATCACCCGGGAACTGGAACTGCTGGGATCCTTCCGGTTCAACGGCGAAATCGACGACGTCATCGCAGCGTTGGCCGACGGATCCTTGTTCGTGGACCCCGTGGTAACGCACGAGTTCGAACTCGCGCATGGCCTCGAGGCATTCGAAGTTGCCAGGAACTCAGCCGAGTCCGGCAAAGTCCTGCTGAACTTCCAGACTTAGTTTTTCGCCACGGGTACGAACACGCGGGGCTGGTCATTCCAGCTGGGCGCCAGCTCCGCGATCGTTTGGCGCATAATTTTTCCGGCCGCATCTTTGGCCTGCTGACCGTCGCCGGCGTCGATCGCGTGGGCGACGTCAATGTGCCACTGCAGCGCCTGCTTCTGCGGGTGCTCAGGCATGAGTCCGTGCACTGTGCGTCCCGTCAGGGTCTCTGTCACCTGGCCAATCAGGTTGGCAAACATTTCGTTTCCGGAGCCGGACAGCACCAGCGCGTGGAACCGGATATCGAGGTCAAGGAACCGTGGCATGTCTCCGGCGTCGCCGGCTTCCTTCATGGCCAGCGAAATATCCACGAGTTCCCGGCGCAGCGTTTCCGGAGCGTTTCCAGCTGCCAGTTCCGCAGCAACAGGCTCGACGGCGGAACGAAGCTCCGCGAGGGACCTCAGTTGGGCGCCACGGCCCTCGCCAGCCAATCGCCAACGAATGACCAACGGATCAAAGGGATTCCAACGATGGGCGGGGAGGACGCGGATTCCGACACGCTTGATCGTCTCCACCAAGCCCAGCGACTGCAGGACGCGGACGGCCTCCCGGACCACCGAGCGAGAAACGTTGAGCTCGTCTTCCAGATGTTCGGCCAGCATGACATGGCCGGTGGGAAGGGCGCCGCCCACAATCCGGGTTCCCAGGTGCTCTACGGCGCGGTGGTGGAGGCTGGTTGACATAGACGTAAGCATAGTGGGGGGAAGACATTCCGCGTGTAGCATCCGGTGTCGTGCTGCACGCGTGGGAGGCTGCGGAAGTCACGCACATCATAGACTGTTTATGACGTGGCGCCGTTCCACAACGTGGGCGCCACTTTCCTGCTCATGGCTTAAATACGTATGGTTTATTACAGCCCCTGGTTTTGAAATCGCTTCCTGCGTGCCCCCAGGGGGGTAGGTGGGACTGTTTGCACACGATCGAATTGGAGTTTTGATGTCAGCACACATCGGTGTCACCGGCCTTGCGGTGATGGGCGCCAACCTGGCCCGCAACCTGGCCCGCAACGGCTTCACCGTGGCTCTCCACAACCGCTCCGTGGAAAAGACCGACGCCCTGCTGGAAAAGCACGGCACGGACGGCGATTTCATCCGCACGGAAACGCTGCAGGAACTCGTTGATTCCCTTGAAAAGCCCCGCCGTGTCCTGATCATGGTCAAGGCAGGCGCTCCCGTGGACAACGTCATCGAGCAGCTCGAGCCGCTGCTCGAGGCCGGCGACATCATCATCGATGCCGGTAACTCGCACTACGAGGACACCCGCCGCCGCGAAGCCGCGCTGGCCAAGAAGGACCTCCACTTTGTAGGCGTCGGTGTTTCCGGTGGCGAAGAAGGCGCGTTGAACGGTCCTTCGATCATGCCCGGCGGCTCCCGTGAGTCCTACGACGCCCTTGGGCCGCTGTTGGAGAAGATTGCCGCAAAGGTCGACGGCGAACCGTGCTGCGCTTGGATCGGCACCGACGGTGCCGGCCACTTCGTGAAGATGGTCCACAACGGCATCGAATACGCCGACATGCAGGTCATCGGTGAAGCATTCGATCTCCTCCGCTCCGGTGCCGGCATTGAGCCGGCTGAGCAGTCCAAGATTTTCGCTGAGTGGAACAAGGGCGATCTGTCCTCCTTCCTGATCGAAATCTCCGCCGAAGTCCTGGGCCACGTTGACGCCAAGACCGGCAAGCCGTTCGTTGACGTCGTCGTGGATGCCGCAGGCCAGAAGGGAACCGGACGTTGGACGGTCATCTCCGCCCTGGAACTCGGCTCTCCGGTGTCCGGCATTGCCGAGTCAGTGTTTGCCCGTGCACTGTCTTCCCAGGCAGAGCAGCGCAAGCTTGGCCAGGAACTCCTTGCCGGTGAGGAAGCCGCCGTCGAGATCCCCGAGACGTTCGTTGAGGACGTCCGCCAGGCACTGTACGCCTCCAAGCTGGTGTCCTACGCCCAGGGCCTGGACATGCTGACCTCCGCTGCCAAGGAGTATGGCTGGGACCTCAAGCTGGACGAGATCGCCTCGCTGTGGCGTGCTGGCTGCATCATTCGTGCCGAATTGCTCAAGGACATCACCAAGGCTTACGCTGCCGAGGAGAAGCCCGCCAACCTGTTGTTCGCGCCGGCCTTCACCAAGGCCATCGCCGAGGCACTCCCGGCCTGGCGCCGCGTTGTTGCTACCGCCGTCCAGCTGGGCATCCCGGTACCGGTCTTCTCCTCCTCGTTGGCGTACTACGACGGCCTGCGCCGCAAGCGCGTTGCCGCTGCCCTGATCCAGGGCCAGCGCGACCTCTTTGGTGCGCACACCTACGGTCGCGTTGATGCCGAAGGTACGTTCCACACGCTGTGGGGCGAAGACAAGTCCGAAATCTCGGCCGTCGACACCCACTAAGTTCCACCGCAAGGCCGGTTCTTCCCCGATACGCTGGGAGGAGCCGGCCTTTGCCGTGCCGGAACGGGTACTGGGCCATCGCGCGGGTGCCACGAGCCAAGGAGCCAGTGCCATGACCGACCGCATCGCCTTTGTCACTGGAGCATCTACCGGCATTGGTTTCGAGACGGCGCGTGCCCTGAGGTCTGAAGGGTTCGTTGTCTACGCCGGCGCGCGTCGGGTGGAGAAGATGCATCCGCTTAAGGCACAGGGAATCACCGTCATGCACCTGGATGTCACCATCGAGGACTCCATGGCCTCAGCAGTCGCGCTTGTTGAGGCTGCACACGGGCACATAGACGTCCTCGTGAACAACGCCGGGTACGGCTCCTACGGCTCCCTGGAAGAGGTTCCCTTGGCCGAAGGCAGGCGCCAGTTCGAGGTGAACGTGATGGGTCTGGCAAGGATGACTCAACTCGTTATTCCAAGGATGCGGCAAGTGGGTTCTGGTCGGATCATCAACGTCTCCTCCATTGGAGGAAAGATCTATGAGCCCCTGGGCGCTTGGTACCACGGGACAAAATTCGCAGTGGAGGGGATGAGCGATTCTTTGCGGCTCGAGTTAAAGCCGCACGGCATCGATGTCGTCCTTATTGAACCAGCCGGAACGGACACCGAATGGGGCACCATTGCCGGGGAAGGCCTGTTGTCCGCGTCCGGTAGAGGTCCATACAAAGGGCAGGTCCACGTCATGGCAGCAGCCTTGGCGTCAACGTCCGGACAGTTCTTGTCCACACCTCCGAGGGTCGTGGCCAGGGCAATAGTTCGCGCGTCAACGGCAAAACGCCCCAAGACCCGCTACCCGGTGGGTAGGGGAGCCTGGAGCGTCCTGGCCTTACGGAGGGTGCTTCCTGACCGCGTCTTCGACGCCGTCCTCTGGAACTCCTACAAGAGGTTTACCAGCTAGATCCGGTATTCGATGTAGTACTCAGCCGGGTCAACCGCCGGTTTGGTTTCGGATTTCGCGTCGCGGTGCCGCCATGTGGCAGGAATGCCGGTGATGATCGACTCCGGGGGAGCGTTCTTCACCACGACGGCGTTCGCACCAATTGCGCTGTCTGCGCCGATTGTAATGGGACCCAGGACCTTGGCGCCGGCGCCGATGGTCACACGATCCCCGATGGTCGGATGGCGCTTGACCTTGGCAAGGGACCGGCCGCCGAGCGTCACACCGTGGTAGATCATCACGTCCTCGCCGATTTCAGCAGTTTCACCGATAACGACGCCCATGCCGTGGTCGATGAAGAAACGCCGGCCGATGGTTGCGCCGGGATGGATCTCGATGCCCGTCAGGAATCTCGCCAACTGGGAAATCAGGCGGGCGGGAAAGCGAAGGGCCGGGTTTTGCCAGAGCTTGTGGGTCACGCGGTGTGCCCAGATGGCGTGCAGGCCGGAGTAGGCGAAAAAGTTCTCAAAAGAACCTCGAGCCGCCGGGTCATGTGACCGGGCGGCGTCGAGGTCTTCCTTAAGCCTTGCGAAGAAGCTCACAAAGACCTTTCTACAGGAAATGAATGCTTGCGGGCGAAGTGTTAGCCGCGGATATCGTCAAAGAGCACAGTGGAGATGTAACGCTCTCCGAAGTCCGGCACGATCACGACGATCAGCTTGCCCTTGTTCTCGGGACGCTTGGCGACTTCCAGTGCACCCCATACTGCGGCGCCGCCGGAGATGCCGGCGAGTACGCCTTCCTTGGAACCCAAGGCTCGGGCGGTGGCAACCGAGTCTTCAAGGGTAGCGTCGAGGACTTCGTCGTAGACGTTCGTGTCAAGGACCTCCGGAATGAAGTTGGCGCCCAGGCCCTGGATCTTGTGGGGACCGGGGCTGCCGCCATTAAGGATGGGGGAGTCCTTGGGCTCAACGGCAATGATCTGGACTTCGGGCTTGCGCTCCTTAAGGAGCTGCCCGACGCCGGTCACGGTACCGCCGGTACCGATGCCGCCAACAAAGATGTCTACTTCGCCATCTGTGTCAGCCCAGATTTCCTCGGCTGTTGTGTTGCGGTGGATCTCCGGGTTGGCCGGGTTGGCGAACTGCTGAGCCCAGATGGAGTTCTCTGTGTTGGCAACAATTTCCTGCGCCTTTTCAACGGCGCCGCGCATGCCTTCGGAACCGGGAGTCAGTACGATCTCTGCACCGTAAGCGCGAAGCATGACGCGACGTTCCGTGGACATGGTTTCAGGCATGGTCAGGATGACCTTGTAGCCGCGTGCGGCACCAACAAGGGCAAGGGCGATTCCGGTGTTACCGGAGGTGCCTTCCACAATAGTTCCGCCAGGCTTCAGGGCACCGGACTTTTCGGCGGCGTCAATGATGGCCACACCGATACGGTCCTTCACGCTGTTGGCCGGGTTGTAGAACTCAAGCTTGACCGCAACGGTGGCCTCAAGGCCTTCGGTCAGCCGGTTCAAACGGACCAGCGGAGTGCGGCCGACCAGCTGGGTGACGTCGTCGTAGATCCTTGCCATGAAGATTATGCCTATCTCTGAAGAGGGAATGCTGAGGTCAGCCTAACCAGCCGCATCGAAACCCTGCTAAGCAGTTAGCCATGCAGAGTAATATTTCCGCGCTTTGGCCAGTTTTGGATTGATGATGACCTGGCAATAGCCCTGGTACGGGAACTTGGCGTAATAGTTCTGATGGACTTCCTCTGCCTCATAGAACTCGGGTAGCCGGCTTACTTCCGTCACAATCGGATTGGCCCAGAGTGCTTGCGCGCGCTCGATGGCTTCTTCGAAGAGGATCTTTTCCTCCGTCGTGGTGTAGAACATCGACGAACGGTATTGGGTGCCTGTGTCGTAGCCCTGCCGGTTCAACGTGGTGGGGTCGTGCAACGCGAAGAACATGTCAAGAATGACCTCCTCCGGCACCACGGTTTCGTCGAATGTCACCGCAACCACCTCTGCATGACCGGTAGTTCCCGAGCAGACGTCGTAGTAGTCAGGGTTTCGGACATGGCCACCCGTATAGCCGGAGACTACCGAACTGACACCGCGGGTTTTCTGGTACACGGCATCAAGGCACCAGAAGCATCCACCACCAAGTACAAAAGTTTTCATGATCTCTTCAATGGATTGGAGGGCCTGATGATTCCCGCAATACCTTACGGGACAATAACGCCGCTGGGCAGGTACGGCAGCTACCAAAACTGCCCCATCGGGTCCAGTAGGTAAGAATAAGAGTATGGAAGCAGTAGACACCGCCATTTCTGGTGCGGATTCCAGCGACGACGCTGGGACAGTGGAAGCAAGCGGGGACCCGACTCTCGGCCAGGTGTTGCTTGCTGTTGAGGAGCTCTGGCCAGAGTCCTTGGCTGAGGACTGGGACGAGGTAGGCCTCGTCGTTGGGCGCCCCAACACGCCAATCACCAAGATCCTGTTTGCCGTGGACCCTACATTGGCTGTGATCGATGAGGCCATTGAGTGGGGTGCCGGCCTCCTGATTACCCATCATCCCTTGCTGCTCAAAGGCGTGAACTCCGTCGCGGCCACCTCCGCGAAGGGCTTGGCCGTGCACCGGCTGATCGAAGCGGGCACCGGACTCCTGACCGTCCATACCAACGGTGACTCCGCCGTCGGGGGCGTATCGGACGTGTTGGCGGACGCCTTTGGCCTGGAGAATGTTGCTCCACTGACCCCTGCCGCCAATGGATTGCCCGAGGAAGGCATTGGCCGGGTTGGTGACCTTCCTGAGCTCATGACCCTGGGTGATTTCGCTGCCCGGGTCTTTGGGATGCTCCCCGCGGTGGCCGGAGGGGTTCGCGTGGCCGGCGACAAGGACGGTCTGCTGCGGCGCGTCGCCGTCTGTGGTGGTGCGGGCGACAGCTTGTTCGATGCCGTCAGGGCCAGCAATGCAGATGTCTATGTGACAGCAGACATGCGGCACCATCCGGCGTCGGAAGCGCGCGAAGGGGCGGTCAACGGCCGGCCGTACCTCATCGACGTATCACACTTTGCCAGTGAATGGCTGTGGCTGCCCGTAGCCGCGGAAGCGCTCGGCAACGTACTGGGCGATCAGGGCTACGACGTCGAGATCCGCGTGAGCAGCACCAACAGCGATCCTTGGGACTTCATACTCACTCCCGGCGGGGACTAGAGTCTAGAAGATACGGACAATCCCAATAAACACGGGCCGTCCATCCGGAACTGATCCCCAGGGCCGGAAGCGATACAAGCGGAGGTAAGCGTGGCGAAAGCAGCACCGGCAGAACAACTGAAATTGCTTGAACTGCAGGGACTGGATGCCAAGCTCAAATCGTTGGCCGGCCGCCGGAAGGTGCTGGAAACAGATCCGCGGATAGCTGACCTTCAGGATGCACTGAATGTAGCCAATGGTGAACTGGGCGCTGCCAAGATGGCGGTGCACGACGCCGAAGCTGAACTGCGTCGTTCCGAAGCGGACGTGGAGCAGGTCGCGTCCCGCATCGAACGTGACGAAGCCAGGCTCAACAGTGGAACCGGCCTCTCCAAGGACCTGGTGGCGCTTCAGAGTGACATCGCATCCCTTAACAAGCGACGCTCCGACCTTGAGGACGTTGAGCTTGAAATCCTGGAGCGTTTGGACACCCTGCGGGAGCGTCAAGCCGCACAGCAGGCCATCGTGGATGACATCCAGGGTTCATTTGCCGGCATCCGCGCCGAATTGGATGAGGCAATTGCTGAGATCGCAGCCGAGGAAACCGTGGTCCGCGGGCAGCGTGCCGCTTTCGCGGAGGCTCTGGACGCCGGAATGCTCGCAGTTTATGAGAAGACGATTGCCAAGCGTGGCGTCGGGGCTGCCCGGCTGTTCCACGGGAAGTCCGAGGGGTCCGGCATGATGCTCAGCCCCGGTGACCTGGCCGAAGTCAAGGCCGCTGCTGAAGACGACATCGTCTTCTGCCCGGATTCCGGTGTCATCCTGGTCCGTTCGGCGGAGTGGAACTGACAGCTTCAGTCAGCTGGTCAGGATGATATTCAGCGCGTGCGGCTTGCGGGCCGAACCCTCAACCAGTTCCGCGGTCCAAACTTCGCTGGCAGCCTTCAGTAACTGATCCGGAGTTGCTGGAGCCTTCCCGCGCCTGGTCAGCAGGTGCCTGGCAAACTCACCCCGCGTGTGTTTGGCGAAGTGGCTGACCACCGTGCGCTTGCCGTTTGCCTCGTTGAAAACATTCACTGTGACGGTTTGCGCTGCTGGTGGAGCCCACGCCGCTGCATACGTGCTGGAACGGCAATCAACCAGCAATTCTCCTTCAGCCCGTTTGGCGAGGGCCGCATTCAGGTTCGGCTTCCAGAAGGAGGCGAGGCGTCCGACGTCGGGCAGTGCCGTTCCCATGGACAGCCGGTAAGCCGGCACATGGTCACCAAAACCGATGGCACCCCACAGTGCCGAAATCACCAAAATCGATTCGGTTGCCTTGCGGCGTTGAGTCGGCGTCATCGAATTGAAGCCGAGCGCGTCATACAGGACTCCCGAGTAGACCTGGTGGGCCGGCGCCGCCGGTTCCGCGTGCAGCCGGGTATTACGTTCGACGTCGTCCTTCAGCGAGGCGCCGACGCCAAGCAACGCCAAGGCGTCCTCGTGCGCGCTGACGGTGCCCAACGATTCCAGGACCTTGGCGCGGTAGGGGTTGAGTTCCGGAAAGCTGAGCGACTCCCATTCGACGGCGGGGCCTTTTACGGCGGGGGTCTTGCCTTCGGAAGGCGGCAGCAGAATCAGCACCTGACGATATTACCGGTGACCGGGGCAACCCTCGACGCCGGTAGACTGTACGGCGGATGGGTTGACCAGGCGGTCGCGCGTCACGGAAGTGGCTCGAGGAACGTCCGGGCTCCGCAGAGCAGGGTGGTGGGTAACGCCCACTCGGGGTAACCCGCAGGCCAGTGCCACAGAGAACAGACCGCCTTCGCGTGATGGTGCTTGCATCAGCATGCGGCAGGTAAGGGTGAAACGGTGGTGTAAGAGACCACCAGCTCCCTGGGTGACCGGGGAGGCTAGGTAAACCCCACCCGGAGCAAGGCCAGACAGGACACGTTTGAGGGCTGCTCGCCCGAGTGTCCGGGTAGGCTGCTGGAGGGCGTCGGCAACGGCGTTCGTAGATGGATGGCCGCCACTCCTTTGCCGGCAACGGCAAGGGATGACAGAACCCGGCGTATCGGTCAACCCATCCACATTCGCCACTGAGGTCCCGGGCATATGACGTCCATTGTGACTGCCATGTGAGTGATTTCACGCCCCCCGGCACCCAAGAGGACGCCCTTCCGCCTTAGACTTGTTATGAACGTAGATGTTCTGCCGCCGGGACTGCGTTCGCAGCCGGCGGTCTTTTCTTTGCAATCGTTCAAGGCGCTGTGGGTGGACCGAAGCCCGGCCAGTGCCCGTGCCGCAGGATTACTCCGGGCGGCCGCCATCTGCATACGAGGACGTATGTGGTTGACCCAAGGAAGGTAGTTCTGTGAGCCAGACGTCAGATTCTTGTCTTGATAAGTGGATGGGCCGGGAGGCTCTCGCCGAGGCCATGATTCCGGTGATCGGCCGGTTGTACCGGGAAAACAACGTGGTCACGAGCATCCACGGCCGGAGCCTGATCAACAAGTCGACCATGAACATCCTGAAGGCCCACCGCTTTGCGCGCCGGATGAGCAACACCGAGCTGCTGCTCGAAGAAACCGCACCCCTGTTGAACGCTCTTGCTGAGCTGGAACTCGGTGCGGCTGCAATCGACATTGCCCGCCTTACGGAGAAGTTCCGCGTCGAGGGCCACGGCACCTCCTTGGATGAGTTCCTGCGGGCAGAGCTCGCCGAAATCGTCGGAAAGCGTGGCGCTGATGACCGCACCAGTACCGACGTCGTGCTTTATGGCTTTGGACGCATCGGCCGCCTCCTGGCCCGCATCCTGATTGAAAAGGCCGGTGGTGGGCATGGCCTGCGGCTGCGTGCCATCGTTGTCCGCAAGGGCGCCGAGAACGACCTCGTCAAGCGTGCCAGCCTCCTGCGCCGCGACTCCGTACACGGTTCCTTTGAAGGAACCATCCGCGTGGACGAAGAAGCCAACACCATCACTGCCAACGGCGTTCAGGTCCAGGTCATCTACTCCGACAACCCCGCTACCGTGGACTACACCGCCTACGGCATCAAGGATGCCCTGGTAGTGGACAACACCGGACGCTGGCGCGATGCGGAGGGCCTGTCCCAGCACCTGCAGAGCAAGGGTGTTGCGCGTGTCCTGCTGACGGCTCCGGGCAAGGGCGATCTGAAGAACATCGTCCACGGAATCAACCAGTCCGACATCTCCGATGACGACAAGATCGTCACCGCTGCGTCGTGCACAACCAACGCCATTACTCCGGTACTGAAGGCCATCAACGACAAATTCGGTATCATCCACGGCCACGTTGAAACGGTGCACTCGTTCACGAACGACCAAAACCTGATCGACAACTTCCACAAGGGAGACCGCCGCGGCCGTTCGGCAGCCCTGAACATGGTTATCACGGAGACAGGCGCAGCCAAGGCTGTTGCCAAGGCGCTTCCGGAACTTCAGGGCAAGCTCACCGGTAACGCGATCCGCGTACCTACCCCGGATGTGTCCATGGCGATCCTGAACCTCAACCTTGCCAATGGCACCACACGCGATGAGGTCAATGACTACCTCCGCGAAATGTCGCTGCACTCGCCGTTGCGGAAGCAGATCGACTACATCGACTCGCCGGACGTTGTCTCCACCGACTTCGTTGGTTCCCGCCGCGCAGGCATCGTTGATGGTCTGGCCACTATTTCCAACGACAAGAACCTCGTGCTCTACGTTTGGTACGACAACGAATTCGGCTACTCCTGCCAAGTGGTCCGTGTCATGGAGGAAATGGCCGGCGTCAACCCGCCGTCCTTCCCTGCCCGCGACATCGTGGCTCCTATCGCAGTGCTTGAGGCAGCCAACGCCTAAGCCGGGAAGTATTCACGGGTTTCCCGGCTGTGTCACTGGCATCAGCCGGGAAACCTGACCAAAATGGGTTCATGGAAAATGAATCGACTTTGGAACACGAGACAACGCTGGAACACGCGTTGGACGTAGCACGGGCCAACCACAAGCAGGCACAGAAACTGCTGGACCAGGCCATCGCAGCAAACGCCGCGGGGGACGTCAGCGACGAACGCGTCCAGCAATTGCGTACGCTGCTGGAGGTGGCTGCGGAAGACCTGCAACGCGTTATGCGTGAGCAGTAACCCGGGGAAGAACCCCACCACTGCAGTGTGACTTCTCCTACACACTGTGGATATCGGCTCTGACTGTCGGTGCCGTGTCCTACGCTCGAAGGACACCACCCACCCCGACTGGACGGAGCCCCTTGAGTATCACCTGGTCTGCCTACAAACGCGCGCGCAGACGATCACGCCAAGCCTGGGCCATTCTAGGATTAGTGGCCGCCACCCTCGTGGCAGGACTGTCTTGGTTCTTCACCACCGGCCAGTTCAACGCGGCTGAGCCTTGGGTCTCCGGCCCCACTGATGCGCCGGTATTTAACCCGGCTTGGATGAAACCCATTTCCGGCATCGAGGCTGTTCCCGCGGAGAAGGCAAGCGCCGCACTGGAACAGCTGGAAGTCAAGGGGCGGGCATCCCAGGATGACTATGAGCGAACCGCATTCGGCCAGGCCTGGCTGGATGCGGACCGAAACGGATGCGACACCAGGAACGACATCCTGCGCAGGGACCTGTCGTCGGTGGAGTTCACCAGCGGTTCCTCATGCAAGGTTGCCACTGGAGAGTTTCACGAACCGTACACGGGCGCCCATGTGACCTTCCGTCGGGGCCAGGAGACCAGCGCTGATGTTCAGATTGACCACATTGTCGCCCTGGCCGACGCATGGCAGAAGGGTGCCAAGCAATTGACGGTGCAGCAGCGCCAAAGGCTGGCAAATGATCCCTTGAACCTGATTGCAGCTGATGGGCCCGAGAATGTGAAGAAGGGCGCAGGCGACGCCGCCACCTGGCTCCCGCCGAACAAGAACTTCCGGTGTCACTACGTAGCACGGCAGATCTCCGTCAAGGCAGCCTACAAGCTCTGGGTCACACAGGCGGAGAAGGACGCCATGATGCGCGTCCTTTCTTCTTGCCCCGATCAGCAGACCATTTACAGCGTCAGGTGACCGTGTCCCAGTTGCCAGGTACCGCCGTCGTCGATTCTCTCAAGGACTATGCGCTGGAGCGAAGTTTCCCGGGGTAGTTTGTCCAGGTTCTCCAGCCCCCGCTGCCGAAACGTGAAGTACACGGCATCCGTGAGGGCATCGGTGCACCGATCCAACGTGAAACGGCGGGCGAAGGATGCGATGTTGCTGTTTGGAAGCCGCTCAACCAAGTAGGGATCCAACATCCAGGACTCGCACGTGGCCACGGTAACTGGCTTGTCCGGGAAATAGTGGGGAAAAAACGAGCGCGCCTCGTCAAAGCTGGCGTCTACCAGTGCGGGGGAGAGCCCGCCGTCCTCGGGAATGTGGACACCCAGGACCCAATCGGATGCGTATGCCACGTTGCCCTCTGGCCCGTCGCCACGCTCGCTCCGGATCAAATGGAATTGCAACCGGCCGAGCCGGAACAGATTCCCTGCCATATGTAACGTCAGCCAACTCCAGGTGTCAGAGCCGAAATGTCCATGGACGCGGCGGTTGATGCGGAGCTGGAGCCCCACGTCGGCCAGCGTGGCTGCCGACACGTCGGCGCCGATTCCCAACTCCAGATGGTATGCGTGGACCCTGGGTGCGAAGCGGAGCAGGGCTTCGATCCAGACGGTCTCGCCCAGCTCATGGGGAGAAATACTGTCAGCTGGAAAAGTGCCAAGCCGTTGCTGCAGCAGTTCCAATGCGTCCAAGACGTGGCCGCTGGGGTTTCTGTCCAAGAGCGCGGCGCATTCCATGGCGTCCTCGCCGGCAACGTCCAGGAGCTGAAACAGTTCTGCATGGCGTTCTTGGTTCATCGGATCAGTGTCCGAACGGGTCCGGGTCGACGCCAGGCATCCATGTCAATCCGGGAACGCCCCAACCGTTCTTCTTGGCCTGCTTTATGGCCTTCCTGGCATATCGGTCCACAAGGCGGTTGATGTAAAGCTTGCCGTCCAAATGGTCGTACTCGTGTTGCATCACTCGAGCGAACCAGCCCGTAGCTTCGAAGTCCACCGGGTTTCCGTCAGCGTCAAAGCCCTGGACGCGGGCCCACTCAGCGCGCTGTAGAGGATAGTGCTCTCCGGGGAACGACAGGCACCCCTCAATGTGCTCTTCCGGGTCCGGGAGGGCTCCTGAGATCTTTGAGAGGGTCAAGACGGGATTGACCAGAACGCCTTGCTCAGGCGCGTCGTCGTCATTGGCGTACTTATACACAAAGATGCGCTTGCCGACTCCCACCTGGGGTGCGGCGAGGCCCACTCCGTTCGCGGCATCATTGGTTTCGAACATGTCCGCGATGAGTTTTCGGAGCTCGTCATCGAATACTTCAACTTCACTTGCCCGACGGTGCAAAACGGGTTCGCCCCAAATGGTCACAGGGAGGACGGTCATGTCAGCTCTTCCTTAGTCGATCGCTGTGTTCCGGAAGCAACCCGTGGGACTGCAGGCGGGCCAAAACAAAACAAAGGCCGCACCGGATAACCGGTGCGGCCTTTGTGGAAACCGGCTTTTGAGCCAATCTCGGCGGGGTGAGCGACGGGGGTTGAACCCGCGACCTCCTGGACCACAACCAGGCGCTCTGCCAACTGAGCTACGCCCACCATGCGCCTTTTTCGGTAAGTCCGTATGACCGGCATTCCGTGAAGGCAACGACAAATAGCTTACCTGCTGTTTTGGGGTGAAAAGTCCACTTTTGCCGGTTTCGACGAAAAAACCTTCAAAAATGGCACAGATCACATAGTTTCTGTTGAACCCAGAGTCTCAGCAGTGGCTGTGATGTCCTTGGAGATGCGCTGGGCGGTAGCAGTGTCAGGGCCCGGGGCAGGTACAAAAACAGCTTGCCTGTAGTAGCGGAGCTCGTCGATGGAATCCTTGATGTCCCCCAGTGCGCGATGTCCGCCATGCTTGGCCGGCGACTGGAAGTAGGCCCGCGGGAACCAGCGGCGCGAGAGTTCCTTGATGGTACTCACATCGATGACGCGATAGTGGAGGTGCTCCACGATGTTCGGCATGTCCCTGGCCAGGAACATCCTGTCCGTGCCCACCGAGTTGCCTCCCAGGGGGGCCTTGCGGGGGTCCGGAACCCACTTCTCGATGTACTCAAGCACCTGCGCCTCAGCTTCGGCCATCGTCTTGCCGTGGGGGAGTTCGTCAAGGAGTTTGGAGCGGGTGTGCATGTCGCGAACGAAGTCGTTCATTTGCTCCAGCGCTGCGTCGTCGGGCTTGATGACGACGTCCACGCCATCGCCCAGGATGTTGAGCTCGGAGTCCGTCACGAGCGCCGCCACTTCGATCAGGGCGTCGTTCTTGAGGTCCAGGCCGGTCATTTCGCAGTCAATCCAGACGATGCGTTCATTAGTAATAGGCACGCGCCTAGCCTATCCTTCAGGCGGTTCCAAGTGCTCCGATGGTAGGATTTTTGAGCACGGCAGTGTCCTTTCTTCCTGTCGTGGACAGCCCCCAGAGATTCAGATTTCTGTCCCGGAACGCAACGGGCAAACGATTGGATGAAGACCACATGACGGTGCCTGTACCCGCCGCCCAGAAGGCAGGGAAAGAAGCGCCGCCTGCGGATGCTGCTGCCAGCGAAGTGGATAACGCCAGGTCTCCGCTGATCGCCGGTTTCATTGGTTCGATGTTCCTTGTCTTCGGCTCGCTGGGCGTTGGCTGGCTCGCGCCGGTTTCTGAACTTCGCCGGCTTCCGCTTTTCATCTGGATGCGTACCGAAGGTGTGGGCGTCGCGCTGTCCATAGTCCTGCTGGCCGTTGGTGGCATGCTGCTGGTCCGGGCGTGGCTGCGCCTGGGGCAACGTGTCCGGGTCTGGGGACTCCAAGCCCGCAAGGCCACCTTGCAGGCTGTGGTGGCATGGGGACTGCCCATGATGTTCACTGTCCCGCTGTTCAGCAGGGACGTCTACGCCTACATTGGGCAAGGCAGACTCATGGTTGAGGGAATGAATCCCTACGAGAATGGGATTTCCGCCCTCCCGAACTACTTCCAATTGGGTGCTGACAAGATGTGGACGGAAGCGCCCGTTCCCTACGGTCAGTTGTTCCTTTGGATCGAACAATTCGTTGTTTGGGTGACCAACGTCCAGCCTGAGGCTTGCATCATGATGTTCAGGCTGGTGGCAGTTGCGGGCGTCATACTTTGCATCATCTACGTACCCAAGCTGGCAGAACTCCACGGCGTCAATCCGCACCGCGCACTATGGTTGACAGCCGCCAACCCCCTCTTTCTCACCAATTTCATTGCCAGTGTCCATAATGACGCACTCATGATTGGTCTGGCCTTGGCAGGCCTGTACTACTGCGCCACCCGCCGGGTGGTCCTGGGCTTGGTGCTGGTGACACTCTCCATTTCGGTCAAGCCAATTACGGTGGTCTTCCTGCCCTTTATTGGCTTGCTCTGGGCGGGCAAGGGTGCGTCATGGCCGCGCAAGATCCTTTTCTGGTTCCTGACAGCCGCCCTGACCTTCGGCCTCCTGTACGCCATGAGCCTGGTCAACGGATTTGGGTTTGGATGGGTGAAGGGCCTGTCTGCCCCCGGGAGCGTCTGGATCTGGTACGCACCCATCGGCTTGATTGGCCTGGTTGTCGCGTCGATCTTCAACGTCTTTGGACTCGATGGCTGGGGCATGGCCAAGTGGGTTTACGACGCCGGCAAAGTGCTGATGGTGGGAGCCATTGCCTGGCAGGTCTTCCGGGGAGAGCACGATCGCCTCATGCGCCGGCTCACCCTTGCCTTTGCGGCGATCGTCTTGTTGGCCCCGATGATCCAGTCCTGGTACGTGGTGTGGCTGATTCCGTTGTTTGCGGTGACAGGCATACGCAATGACTGGCAGGTAAAGGCGGTCTACTTCGTCGTGTCGTTCTTCATGGTTTACGCCATCTCAGACCAACTGGATGTGTTCCCCTATCTTCAGAGCGAGGATCTCGGCCTTGCCCTGACCTTGGCGCGGAACGCGGCAGCCATCATCGCGCTGCTTTTTGCCGTTTACTTGATCTTCGTTGATCCGAAGACAAAGAGCCTTTTCCGCAAGCGCGACGAGCCGGGCCTGCGCCCGATCATCTGAGGAATCGGGCGAGCGTCTTGAGGGCTCCTGTTCCAATGCTTAAAGCGACGACAGAAGCCGTACCGCCTCACGCGTGGAGAGTGGGCTAAGCGCTGGAGCATTCTCTGCCGCGAATGCCCTGACCCATTCGGGGTTCGTCTTGCTGTACTCCCGCAAGGCCCATCCGATGGCCTTGCGGATGAAGAACTCCTTGTCGGCAAGGTTCGGTTTGATGACAGCCGCCAGCAGTCCCGGGTCCGTAAGGCCCTTGGCTGCCAATTGCGCAGTAATGGACGCCCTTCGGATCCACATGTCCTGGTCCGTGGACCATTGGAGCAATAACGGCGTCATGGTGGACCTGTGGGCAAGCAGGAGGCTGCAGAGACGGTGGGCCACCCCGTCGACGAGGTCCCACCACGCGCCGGTGCGAATTATTTCCTCGTAGACCGGCAGCATGCCAAGGTCTTCCTTGGCCAACGGCAGGCCCGTCAATTCAATGGCTGCATATCGTTCTTCGCGCGCCTGGGCATTCCGCCATAAATCATGAACGGCCTCGCGAAGGCTGGCGGGTGAAGAGATGGGAAACTGCTTCGCTGCCACCTTGACGATCCTGCGAACTTCAGGCACCCGGATACCCCAGGACGGCATGTCCGACTTCATATATGCCTGGGCTCCCCGGGCTCGCTCAGCGTCCCCCGCGGAGCGAAGTGTTGACCGGATGGCCTCAAGTAAGTCCTTGTTCTCCATGCCCCAACTCTATGACCGGCCGTCCTGGGAAGTATCCAGTCGGGAACTCCTCCTTATTCTCCACGCCATGCAGCCACCTGCCCCACGTAGAGTGGGTCCAATGGCCAGCGGATCCCACGATGATCCAGAACAGCGAATGACCCTGAACAGCGAATGACCCTGAACAGCAAATGCTCCCGCCCAGCAAAACCGGAGGAATCCCATGTCCATGATTAAGACACCGGACCAGATCTCGATAATGCGTGAGGCCGGCAGGGTGGTGGCCAACGCCTTGGCAGCAGTCAGGGAGCATGCCGACGTCGGCGTTTCCCTCAAGGAACTGGATGAGGTCGCTGCGGACGTCATTTCAGGCGCTGGGGCCAAACCGGCCTTCCTGGATTACCACCCGCGGTGGGCAGCGCTCCCGTTTCCCGGGGTGATCTGTGCCAGCGTGAATGACGCTGTGGTGCATGGAATACCAGATGGCTACGTCCTCCAGGACGGGGACCTCCTAAGTGTGGATTGCGGCGCCTTCCTTGAAGGCTGGTGTGGAGATGCTGCCATCAGCTTTATCGTGGGGACGGCAGATCCAGCGGACCAGGCACTGATCGATGCCACAGACGCTGCACTCGCCCGGGGTATCGAAGCTGCCCGGGTGGGCAACAAGATGGGCGACCTCGCCTATGCAATCGGCGGTGAGGCCAAACGTGCTGGATATGGTTTGTTGGCCGATCACGGTGGCCACGGTATCGGCCGGACAATGCACGCCGAACCGCCCGTTCCCAACATCGGCAGGCCGGGCAGGGGCATCAAACTTCAAGAAGGGCTGGTCATTGCCATCGAACCAATGCTCATCCTTGGAGGTAAGGACGACTATTACCACGATGACGATGAGTGGACTCTGCGCTCCTCCAGCGGAAACAGGGCCGCGCATAGCGAACACACCGTGGCGATCACCGCCGATGGGCCCATGATCCTGACCTTGCCGTAGCTGCCTCGATGGCGCGGTTCCACAGCGCACGAGCCGACCGCCTGACCGCCCCGGAATGCCAGTACGCCTGGCTCTGGGTCCTCGTCAAAGCGTGTCCGCAGGAGCTCCTTGAGTTCGCTGGGTGCCATGGATCTGAACTCCTTGCCGGGGAGGGCGAACCAGCGGCACCAGCACCGGGATGGCTCGCCCTTGACCCCGAATAACTCCTCCAAGGCCTCCCAGGATGCAGGAGCGGTCTCCAGCCGGGGAGCTGCTGCGTCGTGTGCCATGGACCCAGAATAATCTCCACTCGCGGGGCTGGTCCCACGAGTTTCATCGCGGTCCCCGACGCGGAAGTTCAAGCCCCGGCACCCACCAACTCACCTGTGGTGGTGTTTACCACCAGCGGACCGGTACCGTCCGGGTCATCGACGTCGACTGTTTCTGTCTCCTCCTCCGGGGGCGCCTGTTCGTTGTCGCCGGACTCCCACTCAATCCCCGGATCTCCAAGCTTCCCGGCTGCCTCGCCGGACGGGTTCGAGTCAGCTGGAGCCGACGTTCCGTTCATCCGGGTGAAGTTCGCAGAGCCCCACATGAGATCGTGCCCGACTGATTCCGCGTCGACTTCTGCCACATGGTAGATCCTGCCCTCGTGTTCCCACTGCCGCAGGCGTAGCTTTCCGACGACGATTACGCGTTGACCCTTCTTCACGCTGCAGCCGACATGGCCGGCTAAGTAGCGAAACGACTGCACGGTGTACCAGTTGGTATTGCCGTCCACCCATGTATTGCTGGCCCGGTCGTAGCGGCGTTCAGTTGTCCCAAGACGAAATGAAGCAGTGGACGTACCCCGCGTAGTGGTAGAACTCTTGACCTCCGAGGCTACGAAGCCTCGAAGAGTAATGGTGTCGTTCATGGTGGTCCTTCTGGATGTAGGAAAGTGCCCGTCCGGCCCTCTTAGCTTCATCCACACAACCCGCGCAGGGGAGTACGGAATGTGCCTATGTGAATAACTACCGAACGAAGGCCTGTTGTGGAGGAGAAGTACCCATAGGCGTGGGCTGACAGGCTGGAGGTCGAATGCACTGTAAACTCTTTGTGGCGCCAGCGGCTTAGGCTGGTATTGGCGCCAGTGCGCCCCAGTAGCTCAGGGGATAGAGCAGCGGCCTTCTAATCCGCCGGTCGGGGGTTCGATTCCCTCCTGGGGCACAGGTAATCCCCCGGAACCTGCAGGGTTCCGGGGGATTTATGCTTTCACTGCCTGGCTCCTGGCCTGTGACTCAAGAAATTTGGGGCTGTGACTCAAGAAATTCCTTGAGGTTCTGAAGAACCGTGCGCCATGTCGCTGCGGAATGCTCCACTTCTTCTTCGCTCTTGTTGTTGCCCTGCGCAATCGTGACTGATGTTCCTTCATCCGCATCGTCGAGTCGGTATTCGACCGTGTGATAGTTCCCGGGAGAATCGGGAAGTCCTGACGCAGGACTGTAGTGAGTGGTTTTCAAGAGCTGTAGGGGTTCGAAGGCCAGGATGACGCCCTTGTCCTCGTATGCTTTGCCGTTGTACTCGCCGGAGTACGTGATTGGGTCGCCGACCTTCCACGACGTTTCGACATTGGTCCCGAGGAAGTATTGCTTGATGAGGCCAGGATCCGTCAGGGCCTTCCATACCTGCTCGCGCCGAACGGCCACCGTGATCGAGGCCTCGGCATTGGGAACTTTTCCTTCCATGATTTCTCCTTCCTGCGGCCCACCCGTCCCGGCGAGCCAGCACTTGGCCCACGCTACGCCCGCCTGCAGCCCGTGGGAATGGCAGAATGGCTATGTGATGAGCAGGGGAACCAGGGTGGAGCAGCCGAGTCGTGCAAGAAATTTTCAGTTGAACGGTAAGGCTGTTGGGACGGCCCTGGTCATTGTTGCTGCGCTGGCGCTGCCTGCATGTGCCGCGTCCCCGAAAACACCCACGGCAGGCATCACTTCTTCAAGCCCCGCGTCCCAACAGCCCGGCGGCGGAACGACTATGGACCCCGCAGTCGTGACCACGAGCACGGCTGTGGAGGCGGCACTTAAGAAAATCGTGGCCACCAACCCCAAGCCGGATACGGAAGCCGTGCGCGCAGCCTTGGTATCTGCGGGGATTCCCAAAGCGAATGTGGAAGTGTCTGTGAGCCGGACACCCACAGGTCTTGATGTCGATGCGTTGGAAGCTGCGGCGCTGGCAGGCGATAGTTGCGTCATGGGCCAGATCCGGGATGGAGGCGTCGTGATGAGCGTTCTGCCGGTACTTGCCACGGGGAAATGCTTCGTGGGCAGCGTTCGCTAGGAGCACCGCCCCAAGCAGCTGCTGGCAGGGGCCCAATCGCACCGAATGTGAGATCTGTCCGCCTACCCACTAGATTTAAGGGCATGGCGGAATTCATTTACACGATGACCAAGGCTCGCAAGGCCGTTGGCGACAAACTTATTTTGGACGATGTAAGCATGTCGTTCTACCCTGGCGCGAAGATTGGCGTCGTGGGCCCGAACGGTGCTGGCAAGTCCACCATCCTGAAGATCATGGCCGGCCTGGACACTCCTTCAAACGGCGAGGCCCGCCTGAGCCCCGGGTATACCGTGGGCATCCTCTTGCAGGAACCGCCGCTGAATGAGGAAAAGACTGTCCTTGGCAACGTCCAGGAAGGCGTTGGCGAGATCTACGGCAAGATCCAGCGTTTCAACGAGATCTCCGAAGAGATGGCCAACCCGGATGCGGACTACGACACTCTCCTGGATGAGATGGGCAAGCTGCAGGAAGCCATTGACACTGCCGATGCCTGGGATATCGATTCCCAGCTCGAGCAGGCCATGGACGCATTGCGGTGCCCGCCGGCTGATTCCGATGTCACCGTCCTCTCCGGTGGTGAGCGCCGCCGCGTAGCGCTGTGCAAGCTTCTGCTCCAGAAGCCGGACCTTCTGCTACTTGACGAGCCCACCAACCACTTGGACGCCGAGAGCGTTCTGTGGCTTGAGCAGCACCTCTCCCAGTACCCCGGTGCCGTCCTTGCCGTGACTCACGACCGGTACTTCCTGGATCACGTGGCTGAGTGGATCGCAGAAGTGGACCGCGGCCACCTTTACCCGTACGAAGGTAACTACTCCACCTACCTGGAGAAGAAGAAGGCCCGCCTTGAGGTCCAAGGTAAGAAGGACGCAAAGCTGTCCAAGCGCCTTACCGAAGAACTTGAATGGGTGCGCTCCAACGCCAAGGGCCGTCAGACCAAGTCAAAGGCCCGTCTTGCCCGCTATGAAGAAATGGCTGCAGAGGCCGAGCGCACGCGCAAGCTCGACTTCGAAGAGATCCAGATTCCGCCGGGCCCCCGCCTGGGTTCCGTGGTTATCGAGGCGAAGAACCTGAAGAAGGGCTTCGACGATCGTGTCCTGATCGAGGACCTCTCCTTCTCACTGCCCCGGAACGGCATTGTCGGCGTCATCGGCCCGAACGGTGTGGGCAAGTCCACCTTGTTCAAGACCATCGTTGGCATGGAGCCCCTGGACGATGGTGAGCTCAAGATCGGCGAGTCCGTGAAGATCTCCTACGTGGACCAGTCCCGTGGCGGCATCGATCCCAATAAGTCTCTCTGGGAAGTTGTTTCCGAAGGCCATGACTACATTCAGGTCGGGCAGGTCGAAATGCCTTCACGTGCCTACGTTTCGGCGTTTGGCTTCAAGGGACCGGACCAGCAGAAGAAGGCTGGTGTACTCTCCGGTGGTGAGCGCAACCGCCTCAACCTTGCCTTGACCCTTAAGCAGGGTGGGAACCTTCTGCTCCTTGACGAGCCCACTAACGACCTCGACGTCGAAACCCTGAGCAGCCTGGAAAATGCCCTGCTCGAGTTCCCTGGCTGCGCCGTGGTGGTCTCCCACGACCGTTGGTTCCTGGACAGGGTAGCAACCCACATCCTCGCCTATGAAGGTGACGACGAGAACCCCTCCAAGTGGTACTGGTTCGAAGGTAACTTCGACTCCTATGAGGAGAACAAGGTGGAGCGCCTCGGCGCTGATGCGGCAAAGCCGCACCGCGTGACGCACCGCCGTCTGACCCGCGACTAACGGGTAGCCACAGACACAAAAAGAGGCCGGTCCCACCAGGGCCGGCCTCTTTGCTTTAACACCTGCGCTTTAACCTTCCAGCGCACCAACTGCCTACGGAATCCTGACCATCCCCTCCTGTGCCACGGTCGCGACGTGCACGCCTTCGCGGTTGAATATCCGGCCGGTAGCCAAACCACGTGCCCCTTGGGCGCTGGGGGACTCCTGGACGTACAGCATCCACTCGTCCACCCGGACGGGCCGGTGCCACCACATGGCGTGATCGAGACTTGCGACGCTCATACCCGGTGTCATCCAGGCGAGGCCGTGTTTGCGGAGAATGGGCTCCAACAAGGTGTAGTCGCTGGCGTATGCCAACGCGGCCAGGTGCAGCTTGGGATCGTCGGGCAAGGGGCCCATGGTTTTCATCCAGACGGCATTGGTGGCCACGTGCTCGTTGGGCGGTGACACGTAAAGTGCGGGGTCGATGTGGCGGACATCGAACGGCCGCTCCGAGGACATATGCCGTGCCAACGGGTGGTCGAATTGAGCCAGCAACTCAGCCGTGCTGGGCAAGGATTCGGGGTCCGGAATGCCTTCGGGCATTGTCGCTTGATGGTCCAGGCCTTCATCTTGAACCTGGAATGAGGCAATCATGGAAAGGATGGGGACACCGTCCTGATAAGCATGAACGCGCCGCGCCGAGAAGGACCGACCGTCACGCAACCGTTCCACACCGAAAGTGATGGGCTTATTGGCGTCACCGGGACGCAGGAAATAGCCGTGCATGGAGTGCGCCACCCGGTCAGGTTCCACGGTTCGCATGCCAGCCATCATGGATTGGGCTAGAACCTGGCCGCCGAAGACACGATGCCGGGGCTGTTTTTGGGAAGGTCCAAGGAAGATGTCCTCATTGGTCCGGGCTCCGTCGAAGTCACCCAGGTCCAACAGGCCAATCAGGACTTCCGTCGGATCTTCGGCGGGTGCCTCAACCTTGAGGCCAGCGTTCGTGTCAGTCATGGTTCGACTCTAGACGGCCCCCGGACCCCTCTCAACCGCGGACATGCCGGTAGAGTCGATGCTGTGACAGACCTCTTGACCCAGTCCTTCCGCTTTGCCGATCCCAGCGACCTCGTTGACCTGCGGACGTACGTCACGCGTGCCAAGAGCATCGATGACGGTGCCATCCGCCTGCAGGCCGCAGGCCAGGTATTGGCCGCGTACGTGTGTGTGCTCAGGCCACGCATCCTGGGCGAATCGACTCCCACAATCCTTGGGTTACGGACTATGGCACTTGCAGAACCCGCGCAGGCCGATGTCACGGTGACGCTCGCCTCCGTCATGGACCGTCTTGCCCGCTCAGGTGCCGACGACGTCGAGTTGCCCATTCCGCCGTCGACGGTTTCGGAGTCCTGGGCTGGCGTCGGCGCGCCGAGGAGCGGTTGGGAAGTCCTGGGGAAGGTGCTCGACGCCGACCTGAAGTCAGCAGCGGAGGCCGGCATTGCAGAGGTGGCTGGCGTGGTGCCCACTGCCGCCGGAGCTGCCGTTGTGAATACCGCCCGGGCCGCCGTGTGGGGACGAGAACTCCCCGGCCTCAGTGACCTGCCTGCCGGTGCGGCCTTCGCTGCATTCGCCTTGGGATTCCTGGGAGCGGGCGAACAGCAGTTGTTCCGCAATGGACGGTGGTTCCGCTTAAGTGGTCCTCGTGGCCATGTACTGGTCCGCACGGGCGCAGGCTTGGGCCTGGGCTTCTAGCCTCAGACGACCAGGTTCAGACGGCCGAGGGGCTGTTCACCATGGTCAGCGCAGCGCGTTCCATGTAGTCCCATAGGGTTCCCTCATGAAGGGGCGACAACCCCAGCGAGTCCACTGCTGTCCGCATGTGGAAGAGCCAGCGGTCCTTCGCTTCGGGCGTGACGCGGAACGGCATGTGGCGCATCCGCAGGCGCGGATGGCCGCGCTCCTCACTGTAGGTAGTTGGACCGCCCCAATACTGTTCAAGGAACATGAGGAAGCGCCGTTTGGCCGGTTCCAGGTCTTCTTCGGGGTACATGGGCCGCAGGAGCGGATCCTGCGCCACGCCGTGGTAGAAGACGTCAATCAGCTTCACGAAAGTATCGTGCCCGCCCACAGCTGCGTAAAAGCTGTCGGTGTAGGCAGGTTGGCTGAAGGGATCGTTCTGCATGAGCTGGCGTCGTGGACCAGCCTGGGGGTTCGTGTCACTCACTGGCCTTCTCCTCAGCCTTCTTGGCAGCATCATTGTCGTCGGTTTCCGGCGACTCCAACGGAACGTAGTCTCCCTGCGAGCGGTTGCCCACGCGCAGGATTTCACCGTTTCGCAGATACCAGATGGCTCCGTCTTCAGCGCGGACCCGCGTGATGCGCAGGCCCACTGATTCAACGGTACCAATCACTTCGCTGGTGACGATCACATCGCCTATTCCGTACTGGTCTTCGATGGTGATGAAGATACCGGCGAGGAAGTCACGGATCAGCTGCTGTGCACCGAAACCAATGGCGACACCGAGTATTCCCACGCTTGTCAGCAGGGGCGCGACGTCCACGTTCATGAATTTGAGGACGTAAATGATCACGATCACCACCACCACAACGCTCACGAGGCTTGTCAGCAAAGTGCCGATGGTTTCGGCGCGCTGTGACCGGCGTTCGTGGTCCAGCGCGCGGATTGCGGGTTGTACCCATTTGAAGTGGGGCTTCTTGAAGAAGGAGCTGCCCGCGGACACTCGCCGCGTGATGCGCAGGATGATGAATCGCGCCACGATCCACACCAGCAGGCCCACGCCCAAGGTGATGAGGATCGAAACGAAGTCGATTTTCTCCGGTTCGATGGTGATGGTTTCCGCCAGGGGGATGGAGGTCAAGGTGGAATAACTCCTTGTGGTCGGCCCGTGTTCGCCGGGCGCGGAACACTCTGTCCACGTCCAACCCTATCGCCGTAGCGTGACGGTATGCGCATCCTGGTCCTTGGCGGTACTGCCTTCCTGTCAGCTGAAATGGCAAAGCAGGCGCTTGCCTTGGGGCACGAGGTCACGTGTCTTGCCCGTGGCACCCAGGCGAACCCGCCCGACGGCGTGACCTGGGTTCGTGGCGATCGCGCCTTGGGTAGAGCAGCCTATGAGGACGTGAACAGCAGCTGGGACGCGGTTATTGATGTTTCCAGGGATCCTGCTCAGGCGCGGGATGCCCTTGAGGTCTTGGGACCGCCTGCGCGCCATTGGACCTTCGTGTCCAGTTGCTCTGTGTATGCCGATCATTCGGTTCCCGGGGCTGACGAGAACGCTGCGGTCCTTGAACCCCTGCCCGAAGGACAAGCTGGAACCCCGGACACCTATGGCGAATCAAAATCTGCGATCGAGCACATGACGCTCACGCGGGTGGGGCAAAAAGCCCACATTGTGCGGGCAGGTCTCATCGGAGGGCCAGGGGACGGCTCTGACCGTTACGGCTATTGGCCTGGGCGCTTTGCTGCCAATACTGAGCCGGTTCTGGTGCCGAACATTCCGGATGACGCCACCCAGGTCATCGACGTCCGGGACCTCGCCAGGTGGATCATTCAAGGGGCGGAGAAGGGCCTGACGGGCGCTTACAACGCGTCGGGAGATGTAGTTCCGTTCCGCGAGTACATTTCGGAATCCTGCCGCGTGGCCCTGGGCCAGGAGAGGCAGCCGGACAGGGAGGAGTGGCCACCGTTGAGCCAAACAGTCCAGGCCGACGAAGACTGGCTGGTGGAGCAGGGCGTTGAGTACTGGGCCGGGCCGGACTCACTTCCCTTGTGGTTGCCAGCGGACCACGACGGCTTCCAATCGCGAAGCAATCAAGCCGCCAAGGTCCTCGGTATGACGTTGCGCCCATGGCAGGAGACTCTCCGGGACGCCTTGGACTACGAGCGCAGCCTGGGCTTGGAAAGGGAGCGCAAGGCAGGCTTAAGCCGCGAAACCGAACGCAGGCTGGTAGGACTCCTGCGGGAACAAAGGACCTAAGGCGGGTTCAACAGCCTCAGGCCGCTGCCGACGTCGTGATTGGTTCGTGCAGGACGGGGAAGTTGACGCTGCGGGCTATGAAACAGACCTGGTTGGCTTCGTGGTGAAGTTGGGCCATCAATGCCGAATGAGCCGGGTCTGCGATGGTGACATGGGGCTTCAGGGTCACGCTCTCGAACTGACCGCTGCCATCACGATTCAGCTTCATGACGCCCTCGGCGTTGTCCTCGTAACCGGTAACCACAACTCCATGTCTTACCGCCACGTGGAGGAACGAGAGCATGTGGCATTGCGCCAGGGCAGCAAGCAGGAGTTGCTCCGGGTTGTAGCGTGTGCGGTCGCCGTGGAAGGTCGGGTCCGAGGAACCCTTCAAGATCGGAAGGCCCGGGATATCGACATCATGATCCCGCGAGTACCCTCGGTAGCTTTCTGTACCGACGCCCAGGTTTCCAGTCCAGCGGACGGTCAATGCATAGTGGTGTTCGTTGAGGCCCATGCGGACAGTTTAGCCATCAGCCAAACAGCGCCAGCACAGGCCCCAACGGACTTGCTTAGGCGTCTGCGTCCACGTCCACGTCCGCTGCCCGGGCACGGAGCGCCCGCGCCACTGCGTCCCGGTTTTCCAGCATCATGCGGCGCAGCGCTGCACTTTCTTCGGGCAGGTTCGCGAGGAACTCGTCCGTGCGGTCCACCGTGGCCTGGGTTGTGAGTTGCGCCGGGTAGAGGCCCACGACGATCTGCTGGGCCAAGGCGTGCGTGCGTTCTTTGACAATCCCGGGGACCGCTTCAAAGTACTTTTCCGCGTACGGCTCCAGCAGGCTGGTGTCAGGCACCCGCATGAAGCCGGCCACCGCTGAGGCTTGCAGGGCGTTGGAGAGTTCGCCCTTGACCACGATGGAATCCCACGCCGCAGCCTTGGCCCCGGCTGTGGGAATAGCGGCCTTGGCCTGTGCCGCGGCATTTTGGCCGGTGGAGGTGTTGTCGCGGGCGAGTTCCTGGTCGATGCGCTCCTGGCCCTGCCTGCCGCCGGCCACCAAGGCAGTTAGCAGCTCCCACCGCATGTCCTGGTCGACGGTGAGGCCCTCAAGCGTGTCGGTCCCGTCCAGCAGCGCTTGGATGCGATCCAGCTGATCCCCGCTCCGTGAAAGTTGAGCATAGGACTTCACGAACTGCAGCTGCGCATCCGAGCCGGCTTCCACTTCGGAGGCGAGGTCCCACAACTTGTCGGCGGAGGCAATCGTTGCGTTCTGCTTGTGCTCGGCTGCCACGTAGTAGGTCAGCGTCGTGGCAAGCTGCCGCAATTGGACGAGGATCACCGAGGAGTCTGTTTCCTCTGCGATGTTTGCCAGGATCAGGTCGACGTAGCCGCGCGCGGGAGTTTCTCCGTCCCGTGCCGCATCCCACGCCGAACCCCAGACCAGCGTGCGGGGCAGGCTGGCGGCAAAATCCTTGAGATGCGCTTTCGCTGTGGCCAGCGAGTGAGCATCCAGGCGTACCTTGGCGTAGGCGAGATCGTCGTCGTTGAGCAGGATGAGGTCCGGGCGTGCAAGGCCAGCCAAGGTGGGGACTTCGGTCCGAGGGCCCTCGACGTCCAGCTCCTCGCGATGCGTCCGCTCCAGCTTGCCCTGTTCGGAAAGGTTGTAGAAGCCCACCGCAAGGCGGTGAGGGCGGAGGGTTGGTTGTTCATCGATCGCGGACTGCAGGATGCTGAACGCGGTGATGGTGCCGTCGGCGTCCACGTCCACCTCGGGAGCGAGGGTGTTCACGCCGGCGGTTTCAAGCCAGAGCTTGCCCCAAACGTCCAAGTCACGGCCGCTTGCGGCTTCAAGTTCCACCATGAGATCAGCCAGCTCAGTGTTCTTCCAGGCGTGCTTGGCAAAATACGCGCGCACCCCGGACATGAACTGCTCGGGTCCAACCCAGGCCACCAATTGCCGCAAGACAGAGGCGCCCTTGGCATAGGTGATGCCATCGAAGTTGACTTCCACATCTTCAAGGTTGTTGATTTCCGCGAAGATCGGGTGCGTGGTGGGCAGTTGGTCCTGACGGTAGGCCCAGGACTTCTCCACCGAGGCGAAGGTGGTCCACGCCCGGTCGAAGGCAGTGTTTTCCACGGCGGCCAGGTGGGACATGTACTCGGCGAAGGACTCGTTGAGCCAGAGGTCGTTCCACCAGCGCATGGTCACCAGGTCCCCGAACCACATGTGCGCGAGCTCGTGCAGGACCGTGATGGCACGGCGCTCGATCTGCGCACCGGCGACCTTGCCGCGGAAGATGTATCCCTCCAGGATTGTCACGGCACCTGCGTTTTCCATCGCGCCGGCATTGAACTCCGGGACGAACAGCTGATCGTACTTTTCAAACGGGTACGGGCAACCGAACTGTGCCTCGAAGAATTCGAAGCCCTGGCGGGTCAGTTCGAAGATGTTGTCCGCGTCCAGGTACTGCATCAGGGATTTGCGCGCGAAGACGCCGAGCGGAATGACCCTGCCATCCGAACTTGTCACCTCGGAACGAATGGACTGGTACGGTCCGGCTATCAGGGCGGTGACATACGAGGACAAACGCGGCGTGGGAGCGAATTCCCACACGGACCTGCCTCCACCGTCCTCGCCTCCATCAGTTTCAACCGGTACCGGCGTGGGGGAGTTGGAGACGACGTCCCAGTGGGAGGGAGCGGTGACGTGGAACGTGAAGCTGGCCTTCAGGTCCGGCTGCTCGAAGACAGCGAACATCCGCCGGGAATCCGGAACCTCGAACTGGGTGTAGAGATAGACCTCCCCATCCACCGGATCCACGAAGCGGTGGAGGCCCTCGCCCGTGTTCATGTACCGCGCATCGGCGACGACTATGAGTTCATTCTTGGCAGCGAGGTTTGGAAGTTGGATGCGGATGCCATCAGAAACCTCGGCGGGATCCAGTTCGGTGCCGTTAAGGGTAACGCTGTGAACGCTCTCGGTGACGGCGTCGATAAATGTCGTGGCTCCAGCCTGTGCCGAAAACTTCACCACGGTGGTGGATCCGAAGACCTCGGCACCCTTGGTCAGATCCAGGGTGACGTTGTAGGACTCGACGTTGAGCATTTCAGCGCGCTGAGCAGCTTCTTCGCGCGTCAGGTTAATGCCTGGCAAGTGGTGCCTCCAGAGGTTGGGTGACCGGCCGGGGCAGGTCCGGTCGATGGTGTGAAGCCATTCTTTCACTCCACGCGCCGATGGCAAGGAGGTGCCACCACAGTGTCGCCGCCACGGAGTAGCTTTGAACCATGGGAACGTTCAGGGAGTCTCTTGATATCCGCGCACTCAGGTTTGCACTCGCCTTTCCGTTGCTGCTGGCCACAGGTTTCGTCGTATGCGCACAGATGGTGCGAAACGATCTTCCTGATCCCGTAGCAGTCATGTGGAACGCCGACGGCGGCAGCGCCTTTGCTCCCTTCGGCGCCTATGTAGCCGGCGGCGCGGCCATGATCACCTTTTTCGGTTGGGTCGCCTTCCTGCAGGCCGTACCGCTATCACGACCGGTGGTCATGCGCAGGGTCATGATGGGCCTTGGCCTCATGGTGAGCCTCTTCGTGACAACAGTGCTGGCTGCCGGGCTGGTAGGACAATCGGGACTGGAGGACGCGCGCGCTTCCCACGTTGATCCGATCGTCCTCGCCATGGGCAGTGGTGCGGCCGTGTCCTTGGGAGTCGTCCTCATGTTCGCCTTCAAACCGGATCCCCGGTGGACGCGGGAGGATGACGAAGCCCTTGAGGCCGCACGTTTGCGCGTCACGGACCCGGACCTCGCAAGGGATACGCTGCGCATGTGGGTCCATGCCCGCAGTTCAGTTTTCATCATGATCATCGTGTCCACGTTGTTTCCAGCCGCGCTGATCGCGATAGCCGTCCCATGGCTGGGAGCCTTGGTGGCCGCAGTGGCGATGGTTGGTGCAGGCTTCCTCTTCGCCCGCGTGCGGGCGGACAGGGGAGGGCTGCAGGTCTTCGCAGGCGGCATAGTGCGGGTCCTGACCGTTCCCGCCGTCGACATCGCGGCAGCAGCTCCAGCTGACGTGAAAGCCGCAGACTTTGGTGGATGGGGTTGGCGGCATCATGACGACGCAACAGCGATGCTGGTCAGCAGCGGACCGGCCGTCGTCGTAAGGAAACTTAATGGAGGAAGGGTTGCGCTCAGTGCAGGGACTACGGCAACCGCGGACGAACTCGCCGGTATCCTGAACCGGGCTGCCGAGCGGGCCCACCACGGCGGGCAACCCCAGCAACCCGGGGCGCGGTAACCTAGGTAGCGCATCCCACACCGCCGCGCCCGGCCAGGTGCCGTACCGGCGCGCCAGAAAGAATGGACTTCCCGTGACTACACCCCGCGTCCACATCGCCACCGACCACGCCGGCATGGAACTCAGCGCCCACCTGGTCAGCCACCTCACGGCCAAGGGCTACGAGGTTGTGGACCACGGACCCAAGGAATATGACGCACTGGATGACTACCCGTCCTTCTGCATCAATGCAGGAGTTGCAGTGGTGGCTGACCAGCAAGCAGGCGTGCACGCGCTGGGCATCGTTCTGGGTGGTTCAGGAAACGGTGAACAAATTGCCGCCAACAAGGTCAAGGGTGTGCGTGCCGCGCTGGCTTGGAACCTCTCTACCGCCAAGCTCGCCCGCGAGCACAACGACGCCAACGTAGTGGCCGTTGGCGGTCGCCAGCATACGGTGGAAGAAGCAACCGAACTCATTGAGGCCTTCCTGCAGGAACCTTTCAGCAATGATGAACGCCACATCCGCCGTATCGGCAAGATTGCGGCTTACGAGACCACCGGCGAGATCGTCGAGTAGTGCCTGAGGGGCACTCCATCCATAGGCTGGCCCGCCAATTCCACGATGTTTTTGGCGGCCGGCGTTTGGATGTTTCCAGTCCACAGGGGCGATTCACGGCAGGTGCGGAGCTTCTGAGCGGTCATGTGATGGTTGAAGCTGTTGCCCACGGAAAGCAGCTGTTCCTCAGGTTCGATCACGATCTTCTCCTCCACGTTCACCTTGGTCTTTATGGCGCTTGGAGCTTTGGCGGCGATAGCTCCTTCACGGGGGCGTCCAGCATTGGAGCGCCTCGCCGGATCGGGGAGCGCGAGACTGCCTCATCCGGTGCTGAGGTGGAGCCCGGTGCTGACGTGGAGTACACCGGACCTCCCGCCCCGGTGGGTGCAGTCCGCGCCCGCCTGGTGTCGGACAACGGCTGGGCCGATCTTCGTGGCGCCACCACTTGCGCCGCTGTTACGTCCCATGAAGCCGAAGGCGTACTGGGCCGGCTGGGTCCTGATCCGCTGCGTAACCGCCCGGGGGACCGGGACGAGTTCGTCCGTCGGTTGCGACGCCGCAAGACGGCCGTGGCTTTGCTGTTGATGGATCAATCGGTGCTGGCAGGGGTCGGCAATATTTATCGTGCCGAGGTCCTCTTTCGTCAGGCTGTGGATCCATGGACTCCCGGAAACACGATTGATGCCGAGACGGCGGGCAAGTTGTGGGATGACGCCGTCCTTGCAATGTCCGACGGCGTACGCGAAGGCCGGATTGTCACCACGCCGCCAGCGCTATGGACCGGTAACGGCGCCTCAGCGCCCGACGCCGATGCCCACTTTGTCTATAAGCGCGAAGGGCAGCCCTGCCGCGCTTGCGGAACGCTGGTAGGCATGGCCGAAATCGGCGCCCGCAAACTGTACTGGTGCCCTGGCTGCCAGGTGTAGCCTCGGCTGCAACAACGAAAAAGCCCCAATCCGAGGATTGGGGCTTTTTATTGGAGGGGACGACGGGAATCGAACCCGCGTAATCAGTTTGGAAGACTGAGGCTTTACCATTAAGCTACGTCCCCGGACGGATCTCCTGTGCGATCCCTGTATGGATCACTCGCTCAGGACATCTTCCCGGTGGCTGTTCAAGCCGGGTACAACTAAACCTAATTCCGGCGTCGGTGTCAAATGTGCATTCAGGGCCTGCTTGCCCGTAGACTGTCCTGTGCATTCGGGGTGTAGCTCAGCTTGGCTAGAGCGCCTGCTTTGGGAGCAGGAAGTCGCAGGTTCAAATCCTGTCACCCCGACTCTGTGTTTCGTGTCCGCCTCAGGGATGCGGCAGAACCCCATACCCACAAAATCAGGAGTACTTAGACTGTGAAGAGCGCTGTCGAGAACCTCACCCCCACGCGGGTCAAGCTCAACGTTGAGGTTCCCTTTGAGGAACTGAAGCCGAGCATCGATGCCGCTTACAAGACTGTTGCTTCGCAGATCCAGGTCCCCGGATTCCGCAAGGGCAAGGTTCCGTCCAAGCTGATTGACCAGCGTGTTGGTCGTGGCTATGTCCTGGAAACCGCCATCAACGATGGCCTCAACGGCTGGTACCAGGCCGCTGTCCAGGAAACGGGTGTTCGCCCCCTGAGCCGTCCCGAAGTTGAGATCACTGAGGTTCCGGACCCGTCCGCAACCGATGGCGAGCTTAAGTTCCAGGTGGAAATTGACGTTCGCCCCGAGATCGAGCTGCCGGACTACGCAGGCATCAAGGTTGAGGTTGCTGCGACTGAGTCCTCCTCTGAAGACGTCGACAAGGCCCTGGACGAACTGCGTGGCCGCTTCGGCACGCTGAAGTCCGTGGAGCGTCCCGCCCAGAACGAGGACTTCCTCACGATCGACATCACCGCAACGATCGATGGCGAAGAAATCGACTCAGCTTCCGGCTTGTCCTACCAGGTTGGTGCCGGCACCATGCTTGAGGGCCTGGACGAGGCCGTGACCGGCCTGTCCGCAGACGAAGAAGCAATCTTCGACACCACACTCGTTGGCGGCGACCACGCCGGCGAGGCAGCCCAGGTCAAGGTTGTTGTCAAGGCCGTCAAGGAGCGCGAGCTTCCTGAAGCCAACGACGACTTTGCGCAGCTGGCATCGGAATTCGACACCCTTGATGAGCTCCGCGAGGACCTCGCCAAGCAGGCTGCAGATTCCAAGGTCGTCGGACAGGGTGTTGAGGCCCGCGACAAGGTTCTGGACAAGCTTGTAGAGCTCGTCGAGGTCCCGGTTCCGGCTTCGGTTGTCGAAGAGCAGATCGAAGCTCACTTCAACCCGGAGAACGCCCACGGCGAAGGTGACCACGACACCGAGGAGCACCGCGCCGAGGTCAAGGCAAACACTGAGCGCGCCTTCCAGAACGAGGTCATCCTTGACGCCATTGCGGACAAGGAAGAAGTTGACGTCAGCCAGAACGAGCTGATCGACTACATCGTCAGCACCGCAAGCCAGTACGGCATGGATCCCAACCAGTTCGCCCAGATCATCGATCAGAGCGGCCAGGTCCCCATGATGGTTTCCGAGGTACGCCGCCGCAAGGCACTGGCCGTTGTGCTGGGCCAGGCCGAGGTCGTTGACTCTGAAGGCAACAAGGTTGACCTGAGCGATTTCGTCCGCCCTGCCGGCGAAGTTGCTGCCGATGAGGCTGCACCTGTCGAAAGCGGCGAGGAAGCGGATGTTGTCGCCAGCGATGACCCCGCAGCCGTGAAGTTCTAGTCAATAACGCATCTACCGACCCCGGATCAGTGATCCGGGGTCGGTTTGTTTTAAGCCCTGAACGGACAAGCCCTCAAACAATCAGGGCGCCGGATCCGCGGGCCTGCTTCAATCGTGCGCCGTCAGCGAACAGCGCGATTCCGGCGAACAAATCCTCAGTGAAAACGGTTAGTGTCCAAGTAGTGAAGTTCAGTGAGGTCACTGGCACCAGCGAGAGGTAAGTACTTATGTCACAGCAATCAGAGGCTCCCCGGATGGCAACTGTCGATCCCGCAGCCCAGGACAACTACATCTACAACCGCCTGCTGAAAGAGCGCATCATCTGGCTTGGCTCTGAAGTCCGTGACGAGAACGCCAACGCCATCTGCTCCCAGCTGCTCCTCCTCTCGGCTGAAGACCCCGAGAAGGACATCTACCTTTACATCAACTCACCCGGTGGCTCCGTGACGGCCGGCATGGCCATCTACGACACCATGCAGTTCATCCCCAACGATGTTGTCACTGTTGCCACCGGCCTGGCTGCTTCCATGGGGCAGTTCCTGCTCTCCTCCGGGACCAAGGGGAAGCGCTACGCCACCCCCAACGCCCGTATCCTCATGCACCAGCCTTCCGGTGGAATCGGTGGCACTGCCTCGGATATCAAGATCCAGGCCGAACTGATCCTGCACATGAAGAAGGTCATGGCGGAACTCACCGCTGAACAGACAGGTCAGACTGTGGAGACCATCCTCAAGGACAATGACCGCGACAAATGGTTCACGGCCACAGAGGCTTTGGAGTACGGCTTCTTCGATAAGATCTCGGCTCACGCAGGCTCGGTAGCTGGTGGCGGTGGAACGGCCAACCAGTCGAACTCCGAGCCAGGCTCCGAAAACTAACCGGCACCAAGAACCACTGAAACCCCCAGGAGTAATGACATGAACTACAACTTCGGATGGTCTGCCGGTAATCTCCCAACCAGCCGCTACGTCCTGCCCCAGTTCGAAGAGCGCACACCGTACGGCTTCAAGCGCCAGGACCCGTACACCAAGCTGTTCGAGGACCGCATCATCTTCCTCGGCGTCCAGGTTGACGACGCTTCTGCCGATGACATCATGGCCCAGTTGCTGGTCCTTGAATCGACGGATCCGGACCGCGACATCACGCTGTACATCAACTCGCCAGGCGGATCGTTTACGGCCATGACGGCGATCTACGACACGATGCAGTACATTCGTCCGGAGATCCAGACGGTGTGCCTGGGCCAGGCAGCCAGCGCGGCTGCTGTCCTGCTTGCAGCGGGAACTCCCGGCAAGCGGCTGGCATTGCCGAACGCACGCGTGCTGATCCACCAGCCGGCGTTGTCCGGCGGCCAGGGCGGCCAGGCATCCGACCTCGAGATCCAGGCTGCTGAAGTTATGCGCATGCGTACATGGCTTGAGGACACTTTGGCACACCACTCGGGCCGCACGTCCGAGCAGGTCAACAACGACATCGAGCGCGATAAGATCCTCACCGCGGCCGAGGCCATGAGCTATGGCCTGATCGACCAAGTGCTGGACTCCCGCAAGATCAAGCCCCAGGCAATCGCCCGGTAGCATACGGAAATCGACGCCGGTGCGGTTCGCGAAATATGAACCGCACCGGCGTTCTGTTTCCACCCAAGCAGCCCATTGTGACCTAGAGTGGATGGTGTCACGGTGGTGCCAACCCCGGCCACGCTGCACACTTAAGTACGGCCCGGTGCCGCATCACCCGCATGTAACGAAGGGATTCCCACATGGCTCGGATTGGCGAGAGCACGGATCTGCTGAAGTGTTCTTTCTGCGGAAAGAGCCAGAAGCAGGTACGGAAGCTGATTGCCGGGCCCGGTGTCTACATCTGCGATGAGTGCATCGAGCTTTGCAACGAGATCATCGAAGAAGAACTTGCGGAAGTTTCGGACCTTGGCAGCTTCGAACTCCCCAAGCCCCGTGAGATCTTCGATTTCCTGCAGGAATACGTCATCGGTCAGGAACCTGCCAAGCGGTCGCTGGCGGTTGCCGTGTACAACCACTACAAGCGCATCCAGGCCGGCCATGCTCCCAAGGCCGGCAGCCTTGGTGAGGGACCTCATCACGAGGATGTGGAGATCGCCAAATCCAACATCCTGCTGATTGGCCCAACCGGCTGTGGCAAGACGTACTTGGCGCAAACGCTCGCACGGAGGCTGAACGTGCCCTTCGCTGTAGCCGATGCCACGGCCCTCACGGAGGCAGGCTATGTCGGCGAGGATGTTGAGAACATCCTGCTCAAGCTCATCCAGGCCGCCGATTACGACGTCAAGAAAGCCGAACAAGGCATTATCTACATTGACGAGATCGACAAAATTTCACGCAAGAGCGAGAACCCCTCGATTACCCGGGATGTCTCCGGCGAAGGAGTCCAGCAGGCCCTGCTGAAGATCCTCGAAGGCACGGTCGCCTCCGTGCCGCCCCAGGGCGGACGTAAGCATCCGCACCAGGAATTCATCCAGATCGATACCACCAACGTGCTCTTCATCGTGGCGGGCGCATTTGCAGGTCTCGAGGACATCATCGGTTCCCGGTCCGGGCGCAAGGGCATCGGCTTCGGGGCGCCGCTGAATGAGGTCCGGGACAACGTGGACACCTACGGTGAAGTCATGCCCGAGGACCTGCTGAAGTTCGGACTCATTCCGGAGTTCATCGGCCGCCTGCCGGTGATCACCACCGTCTCGAATCTCGACCGTCCTGCGTTGATTCAGATCCTCTCCACTCCCAAGAACGCCTTGGTGAAGCAATACCAGAAGATGTTCCAGTTGGATGGTGTGGAGCTGCAGTTCGACGACGACGCGTTGGATGCCATCGCAGACCAAGCTCTTGAGCGCGGCACCGGCGCCCGCGGCCTGAGGGCCATCATGGAAGAAGTGTTGCTGCCCGTCATGTTTGATCTCCCGAGCAGGGATGACATCGCAACTGTGGTCATAACCGCTGATGTCGTGGAAAACAAGGCACAGCCGACCATGATTGGCCACGACGTCGTAGCGAAGCGCCGGAATAAGTCGGCCTAGCCACCCGTTGGCCTAGTAAGCGGCGGTTCACTGAATCCGCCTTGCCCTACGCCCGTTTTCACTCTTCCTAGGAGTTTCCTGTGCCCAAACAGAATCTGTCCGAACAGAATTTGCCTGAGCAGCCCGTCAACAAAGCCGATTTCTGGTTCGATCCCGTTTGTCCCTTCGCATGGATCACATCGCGCTGGATCGGCGAGGTGGAACAAGTGCGTGGTATTGAGACCGAATGGCATGTCATGAGCTTGTCCGTCCTGAATGAGGGCCGTGACCTTCCCGGGAATTACAGGGCAATGATGGACGACAGCTGGGGTCCTGTTCGCGTGATCATTGCGGCCCAGGAGCTCCATGGCAGCAGCTATATTAAGCCGTTGTACGACGCCATGGGGGAGCAGATCCACCATGAAGGCAACAAGGACCGCAGTTCCGTGATCCAGAAAGCGCTGGCAGAGGTAGGCCTTCCTGCTGAGCTGGCACGCTTCGCGGACTCGGAGGAGTACGACGCCAAGCTGCGAGCCAGTCACGAGGCCGGCATCTCCTTGGTGGGCCAGGATGTCGGAACACCCGTGGTCGCCGTAAATGGCACGGCCTTCTTCGGCCCGGTACTCACCCGGATTCCGAGGGGCGAAGAGGCGGGACAGCTTTGGGATGCCACGGTAACCCTAGCCGGGTGCCCGCACTTCTTCGAACTCAAGCGCAGCCGCACCGAAAGCCCTGAGTTCAACTAGGCAAGCCCGGGATTCAACAGGCTGGGGTTCAGTGCCCTACTTCAGGAAGCGTGATGTGCGCCGGTCCGCGAGGATCTTTCCATGGGTTTGGCAGGTGGCACAGTACTGAAGTGAGGTGTCGGCGAAGGACACCTCACGCACTGTATCTCCGCAAACAGGGCACGGCAGCCCGGTCCGGGCATGCACCCTGAAATTGCTTCGCTTGGTGTCCTTCAGCTCGCTGGAAGGCTTTCCGGCTGCCGCGTTGACGGCACCCACCAGAACTTCCTGCATGGCATCGTAGAGCCGCTGCACCGTTTCGCCGTCGAGCGTCTTGGCGATGGCAAAGGGCGAGATTTTGGCAGCGTGCAGAATCTCGTCGCTGTAGGCGTTGCCGATCCCTGCGATAACACTTTGGCTGCGGAGAAGCCCCTTGATCTGTTGGGAGCTTGACCTCAGGATTGCTGCCAAGGCTTCTTCGTCGAAGTCGGGGCTGAGCGGCTCAGGGCCCAGGGTTGCGATTCCAGGAACATCCAAGGGATCCCGGACCACGTAGATGGCGAGGCTTTTCTTGGTGCCGGCTTCTGTCAGGTCAAGGCCGATATGGGCATCGTCGGACTCCCGGTGCAGCAGTAGCCTGGCCGCGATATTGCTCTTGCCCATGCGCAACCCTGCTGATGAGGGATGCTCCGTATAACGGACCCAGCCAGCTTTTGCCGGGTGGAAAACGAAAAACAGGCCGTCAGCATCGAGGCAAATGAACTTGCCGAAGCGCTGCGTGCCCTGGATGGTGCGGCCCTCAAGTGCGCTGTATGGCGGATCAGCGGTCTTCAGGGCGGCGATGGAGTTAATGCGGACGCTGTTCAGTACAGCTCCGTGGAGCTGGGTGTCCAGATACGTGCACAGGCCGTGCACTTCGGGAAGTTCCGGCATGACCATACTCTGCCATAGCTTTGCCCCGGCTGCAGGAAAAGCTATGCGAAAGGGCCCCGCAGAACTACAGGATTGTAGTTCTGCCGGGCCCCTTGTGCATGGACCCGGGCGGGACCACAATGGTTCTTACCCACTTCGAAAGAAGAGGGACACGGAAACCAAAGATTCAGTGATATGCAACCAACGCAGCCTTTGGCAAAGTTGGAAGCAAGCTACCAGTGACGAGGTAGTAAGACCTGAAATTCCGAGGATTCCGCCAGACTGTCAAGCCGTCACCAGACAGCCGAAAAGTCGAAGCCCCACCAACGGCAAAACGCTGATGGGGCTTCCCCTTTGCCCAAAAATTCTAGACGGCGGGCGTTTCCTCTGCTGGTGCCAGGACGACATCGCTGACCGTCAGCTCACCCTCGCCGGACTGGAGTGCAATCTCCTGGGCGTTAGCGGCGGCCTTCAGGTCTCCGAGTCCGGCCTTCAGCTGTGCAACCAGCATTTCATTGGCCGTGATGGAGGCCGAGAGTACTGCGGTGCGCTGCTTCACTTTGGCCTCGGACTTGGCCTTGCGGATGCCACTCAGTGCTACGCCAACAGTGCCAAGCATCGTGGTGTCGCCGTCGGCGATTTCCAGTGCGGCCGGCCACTGGGCGCGGTGAACCGAGCCGGTGCGCCACCAGCTCCACACCTCTTCGGTTGCGAAGGGCAGGAACGGTGCGAAAAGGCGCAGCAAGGAGTCCAGCGTGGTGGCCAAGGCAGCCAGCACGGATGCTTGCTCGGACTCCCCGGCCGCACCGTAGGCGCGGTCCTTGATCAGCTCGACGTAGTCATCAGTGAACTGCCAGAAGAATGACTCGGTGATCTGCAGTGCCCGGGCGTAGTCGTAGTTTTCGAAGGCCTTGGTGGACTGGGCAACGACGTCCGACAACTGCGCCAGCAGTGCCCGGTCCAGCGGATTGGTCAGCACGGAGAGATCGCTGGACACCACGGAGTTTTCGGTGGCGCCAAGGTTCAATACGAACTTGGAGGCGTTGAGCAGCTTGATGGCCAACCGACGGCCGATCTTCATCTGCGCGATCTCATACGCCGTGTCTGCGCCGAGCTTGGCCGAAGCTGCCCAGTAGCGGACGGCGTCAGAGCCGAACTCGTTCAGGACGTCCGTGGGGACAACCACGTTGCCCTTGGACTTGGACATCTTTTTGCGGTCCGGGTCAAGAATCCATCCGGAGATAGCTGCATGCTTCCAGGGCGCGCTCTTCTGCAGGGCATCAGCGCGGACAGCGGAGGAGAACAGCCACGTGCGGATGATGTCGTGACCCTGGGGGCGGAGGTCGAAGGGGTAGACCTTGGAGAACAGTTTCTCGTCACGGCTCCAGCCACCCACGATCTGCGGGGTAAGGGAGGACGTGGCCCAGGTGTCCAGGACGTCGGCGTCACCTGTGAAGCCGTTGGCCTGATCGCGTTGCGCTTCCTCAAAGCCAGGGGCTGCATCTGCGGCGGGATCCACGGGGAGCATGTCGTCCGAGGGCAGGATGGGGTGGTCGTAGTCCGGGTTGCCCTGCGCATCCAGGGGGTACCAGACGGGGATGGGCACGCCGAAGAAGCGTTGGCGCGATACGAGCCAGTCGCCGTTCAGTCCTGCAATCCAGTTCTCGTAGCGGGAGCGCATGAAGGAGGGGTGGAAGGCGATTTCCTGGCCGCGGCCGATCAGGCGTTCGCGGCGTTCTTCGTCTCGCCCGCCGTTGCGGATGTACCACTGGCGTGAGGTCACGACCTCCAGGGGCTTGTCGCCCTTTTCGAAGAAGTTCACAGGGTGCGTGATCTTCTTTGGTTCGCCGTCCAACAGGTCTGCTGCAGTGAGGAGCTCTACGACTGCTTCTTTAGCGGAGAAAGCCGTCTTGCCGGCGATCGCAGCGTAGGCTTCCTTGCCGGCGTCGGTGGTGATCCATTCCGGGGTTTCGGCGATGATGCGGCCGTCGCGGCCCATGATGGCGCGTGTAGGCAACTGCAGTTCACGCCACCAGGTGACGTCGGTGAGGTCACCAAAGGTGCAGACCATGGCAATGCCGGAACCCTTGTCCGCCTTGGCGAGCGGGTGGGCCTTGACTTCAAGCTCTACATCGAACAGCGGGGATTTCACTGTTTTGCCGAAGAGCGGCTTGTACCGTTCGTCGTCGGGGTTTGCCACCAGGGCAGCGCAGGCGGCAAGAAGCTCCGGGCGTGTGGTTTCGATGAAAATCTTTTCGCCGTCTTCAGTGAAGAACGGGTAGCGGTAGTAGGCGCCGGCAACCTCGCGGTCCTCCAGCTCAGCCTGGGCAACGGCGGTGCGGAAGGTAACATCCCAGAGCGTGGGCGCCTCGGCCATGTAAGCGTCGCCGGCAGAGAGGTTGGCGAGGAAGGCACGCTGGGATACCGCACGGGAGGTGTCGTCGATGGTGCGGTACGTCAGGTCCCAGTCCACGGACAAACCGAGGGTCTGGAACAGGTTCTCGAAGACTTCCTCGTCCTCGACAGCGAGTTCCTCGCACAGCTCGATAAAGTTCTGCCGGGAAACGACGTCGAAATCGCGCTGGTTCTTGGCCGGCTGTGCGGGAGGGCGGTAGTCCGCGTTGTAGGGGATGGCAGGATCGCAGCGCACACCGTAGTAGTTCTGGACGCGACGCTCGGTGGGCAGGCCGTTGTCGTCCCAACCCATGGGGTAGAAGACGTTCTTTCCGGTCATGCGCATGTAGCGGGCCTGGACGTCTGTCTGGGTGAACGAGAACATGTGCCCCACGTGCAGGGAGCCCGAGGCGGTCGGCGGGGGAGTGTCGATCGAGTAGACCTGCTCCCGGGTGGTGTCCGGATTGAACTTGTAGGTTCCTTCGTCCAGCCAGCGCTGCGTCAGCGTGGCCTCCAGACCTTCGAGGGCCGGTTTGTCGGGAACGTTGATGGGGGCGGTGGCGGGCGTGTCTGTACCCTGCGTTGATTCAGCCATGGGTCAATTGTTTCATGGCCCAGGACGGCGGCTTGCCGTAGCATGCCGTCATGGCTGGCCATCAAAGCGTTTTCGTCCTCAAACGCATCTACGATGAACCCGCTGACGACGACGGCTTCCGGGTTTTAGTGGACCGTCTCTGGCCGCGCGGGGTGTCCAAGGACAAAGCCCACTTGGATCTTTGGCTCAAGGACGTTGCCCCATCGCCGCCGTTGCGGACCGGGTTCGCCCACATGCAGGAACGATTCGCCGATTTCAGGCAGCAGTACGAGGCTGAGTTGGACGGAAATCCCGCAGTTCAGACCTTGCTGGAGTTGGCGGCGTCGAATCCGCGGGTCACCCTGCTTTATGCCGCACGGGATCCGCAGGTCAACCATGCCGCGGTGTTACGCGACTTCCTGCTCGGGCGAGCAGATGCTTGAGGCCTGCGGATAGTGTGGTGCCATGACTTTGGCAGCACAGACGGCTCATCCAGTACAGAACAAAACGGCAGTAGTAACCGGCGCGAGCACGGGCATTGGCGAGGCTACGGTGCGGGCGCTGGCCTCCACAGGCTGGAAGGTCTTTGCGGTTGCCCGCAGGGCCGATCGGTTGGGCGCGCTGGGTGCCGAAACCGGCGCCATTCCGTTCGCGGCTGACATTACCAGCGACGACGACGTGACAGCCCTTTTGCAGGCTGTTTCCAAAGCCGGGGGAGCCGATACCCTCATCAACATTGCCGGCGGTGCCCGGGGCGCCGACACGATCGCGAACGCCGATACTGAGGATTGGGAGTGGATGTACCAGGTCAACGTCATGGGCACCATGAAAATCACCCGGGCATTCCTTCCGATGTTGAGGAAGGACGGGGAAGGAACTGTCCTGAACCTGACATCCACCGCCGGACTGGCTGCTTACGAAGGCGGCGCCGGATACAACGCGGCAAAGTTTGCCCAGCACGCGATGACCACCGCCCTGAGGCTGGAAGAAGTGGGTAACAACATCCGGGTTATCGAGGTAGCACCGGGACTGGTCCACACTGAGGAATTTGCCCTCAACCGGCTGGGCGACAAGGACGCAGCCGCCAAGGTTTATGCCGGAGTCGAAAAGCCCCTCACGGCAGAGGATGTGGCCGACGTCGTCAAGTACGCAGTCTCGCTGCCACACCACATCAACCTGGACCAGATCGTTATCCGCCCTGTTGCGCAGGCGGCCAACCACAAGCTCATCCGCAAGGAAAGCTGAAGCACAGGGCGTACTAGCTGGCGGGAATAATCAGCGTTGCCACAATGGCCGCATGGTCAGAACCGGAAACCTGGTGGACTCCGTAGCCGCTGCTGCTGATCCGGGGCGAGGTAACCATATGGTCGATCACGATTCCCGGAAGAGGTGGTCCCTCCATTGGCCAAGTGGGAGAGAACCGCCCGCCTGAGGCTGTTCCGACGTCGACGAGCTTTTTCCCGTCCTGCCCACCGCCCAGGGCAGGATCAAGCAATGCACGGAACTCGGAGTGATCGTAGGTGGAGTTGTAGTCGCCCATCAGCAGGTGATGTCCCGGCCGGGAGGCCTGTCGGGCAACCTGGACGAGGTCGCTGCGCCACTGCTGGATCCGCTCATCAACCGGGGGCAGAGCATGAACGTTCGTGAGGTTCAACGTGGCCTTGGAAGTGCCCGGATCGGTGATGCTGACCGGATCTGTGATGAGGACCCGCGTGACGTCCATCCGGAACGGTGTATCAGGCAGAAGGCCCTCCGGCTGCAAAGGAAACACGGAATACACGGCGCCACCGGAAGCGTCGTCGTTGGGTTCGCTCAGAAGGTTCGGCAGTAACGACTCCAGACCCTCGGAGCGCAGACGGTCTTCCAGCCCCTGCGTATGTTCCTGGAGGGTCAAGAGCTGAACACCGTTGTCCCGGACCAGCTTTACGATGGCGCTGGCGTCAGCCTCACCATATTCAGTGTTGAGGCTCATCACCTTCAGGGAAACAGTCACGGTCCCGGCAGGAACGGTTTCCCTTCCAGTGTCAAGCGGAAACAGCCAGAACAGCTGGAGAGCCAGCAGGGCCGCCGTCGTGATGATGACCCATAGGCGACGCCCCACCAACGCAAGGACCATCGCCAGGGCCGAGGGCAGCGCCATCCACGGGGTGAACGACAACAGTTGAACAACCACCAGCGTCCACTCCGTGGGGACCGCCCTGAACAGGGACATTCCTGCCACCGGCAACACCAAGAGCAGGGCCAGCACCGACCAAATTGGGGATGCCTGGCCACTCAACCAGCGTTTTACCGGGTGTGCGGCTGGAAGGACAGCGGCGGGGTTGGTCATGGGGTCGAGTCTATGCAGCCGAGGGCATCCAGCTGATCCACCCGAAGGATGATCCTGCGAGTGGAGCACCGGGCTCTCCTGCCGCTAGACTTGGGAGACCAGCTTTGACCCGGCCATCACCGGTGAGCTTCCGGAAGAACAGCACTGACCACCGCAAAGGTGCCAAGCGCCCAGTAGAACCGGACGGGTAAGCCCGTCACAGCAGTAATGAGAGGCCGGAACCGGCCGTGCCCCCACCAAGGGCGCCATGGATCCGGTAAGTGAGGTGGTACCGCGGCAACAGCAAACACTGAAGCCGTCCTCGCATCCTGACAGTCAACCAGCTATCACAGGATATGAGATGACCCACTACCCCAAGGCCTCAGCGTCTCCTTCAGGCACGCACGGCGTGTCCGCTTCCGTGAAGTTCCCGGAAATCGAAGAGCGCATCCTCAAGTACTGGGATGAAGACGGCACCTTCCAGGCAAGCATCGACCAGCGTGATGCAGGCAAAGACGGCAGCAACGAATTCGTCTTCTACGATGGCCCTCCCTTCGCCAACGGCCTCCCGCACTACGGCCACCTCCTCACTGGTTACGCCAAAGACCTTGTAGGGCGCTACCAAACGCAGCGCGGAAAGCGCGTGGAACGCCGCTTCGGCTGGGACACCCACGGGCTCCCCGCTGAATTGGAAGCCATGAAGCAGCTGGGCATGACTGACAAGACCCAGATCGAAGCCATGGGCATCGATAAATTCAACGACGCCTGCCGCGCCTCCGTGATGAAGTACGCCAACGAATGGAAGGCCTACGTCACCCGCCAGGCCCGCTGGGTGGACTTCGACAACGATTACAAGACACTCAACGTCGAGTACATGGAATCAGTGCTGTGGGCCTTCAAGCAGTTGCATGAGAAGGGCCTCACCTATAACGGGTACCGCGTGCTCCCCTACTGCTGGAAGGACGAGACCCCGCTCTCCAACCATGAACTCCGCATGGACGACGACGTCTACAAGAACCGCCAGGACCAGACCGTCACGGTGACGTTCCCCATCAAAGCCGGTTCGTCTGAACTCTCACAGGCGCTCGCAGGCGTCCAGGCCCTGGCCTGGACCACTACGCCCTGGACGCTGCCCACCAACCTGGCGCTCGCCGTCGGGCCTGGGATTTCTTACGCCGTCCTGCCCGCCGGCCCGAATGGCGTCAAGGCTGCTTCTGCCGAAGCGCCGGTCTCGGGCAGCTTCCTTCTGGCCGCTGACCTCGTGGGGACCTACGCCAAGGATTTGGGGTACGACGACGCAGAGGCCGCAACTTCCGCCGTTGTTTCCAAGCACACAGGCGCCGAGTTGGCGGGCCTTGAGTACGAGCCGTTGTGGAACGACTTCGCCGATGCTGAGAAGTACGGCACCCAAAACGCCTGGCGCTTCCTGGTGGCGGACTACGTCACCACCACAGACGGTACGGGTATCGTGCACCAGGCGCCTGCCTACGGCGAGGATGACCAGAAGGTCTGTGAAGACGCCGGCATCCCCGTTGTCCTGTCCGTGGACGAGGGCGCGAAGTTCCTGCCGTTGTTTGCGCACGGAGAACTGGCCTCCATTGTGGGCCTGCAGGTCTTCGATGCCAACAAGCCCATCACCCAGGTCCTCCGCGCGGACGGCCGCCTGGTCCGCCAGGCCAGCTACGAGCACAGCTACCCGCACTGCTGGCGTTGCCGGAACCCGCTGATCTACCGGGCCGTATCGTCCTGGTACGTCGAGGTCACCAAGTTCAAGGACCGCATGTCCGAACTGAACCAGGAGATCAACTGGATCCCCGGCAACGTCAAGGATGGCCAGTTCGGCAAGTGGCTGGAGAACGCCCGGGACTGGTCCATCAGTCGTAACCGCTATTGGGGTTCGCCGATTCCCGTATGGCAGTCCGATGACCCCGAGTACCCGCGGACTGACGTTTACGGCTCGCTGGCTGACATTGAAGCGGACTTCGGCCGTCTGCCGGTCAACAACGAAGGACAAGTGGACCTGCACAGGCCGTTCATCGATGAGCTGACGCGCCCCAACCCGGACGACCCCCGTACGCCGGCTGAGGGGCAATCCACCATGCGCCGCGTCGAAGACGTCCTGGACGTCTGGTTCGACTCCGGCTCGATGCCCTACGGTCAGGTGCACTACCCGTTCCAGAACGAGGAATGGTTCGACACCCACAACCCTGCGGACTTCATCGTGGAGTACATCGGCCAGACCCGTGGCTGGTTCTACATGCTTCACATCCTGTCCACGGCGCTGTTTGACCGTCCCGCTTTCCGCAACGTCATCAGCCACGGCATCGTCTTGGGCTCCGACGGCCAAAAAATGTCCAAGAGCCTGCGGAACTATCCGGACGTTTCCGAGGTCCTGGACCGTGACGGCTCCGACGCCATGCGCTGGTTCCTCATGTCCAGCCCGATCCTTCGCGGCGGCAACTTGGTGGTTACCGAGCAAGGCATCCGCGACGGCGTCCGCCAGGTCATCTTGCCGCTGTGGAATGTTTACAGCTTCTTCACGCTGTACACGAACGCTTCGAACGGCGGTTCGGGCTATGAGGCAAAGCTGCGCTATGACGGCTACTCCGACACGATGGACCAATACCTCCTAGCCAACACAGGAGACCTGGTCCGGAACATCACTGCCAGCCTGGACAGCTACGACATCTCCGGGGCCTGCGATGAACTGCGCAGCTACCTGGATATGCTCACCAACTGGTACGTTCGTCGCAGCCGCCAGCGCTTCTTCGACGAGAATGTTGATGCCTTTGACGCCTTGTACACCGCCCTCGAAGCTGTGTGCCGCGTTTCGGCTTCCTTGCTGCCGCTGGTGACCGAGGAGATCTGGCGCGGGCTGACAGGCGGCCGCTCTGTGCACCTGGCTGACTGGCCTGATGCTTCGCTGTTCCCGTCCAACCCGCAACTGGTTGAAGCGATGGACCGCGTGCAGCAGATCTGCTCCACCGGTTCGAGCCTGCGCAAGGCCGCTAACCTGCGGGTCCGCCTGCCGCTCCAGGAACTGACTGTGGTGGCACCTGGTGCAGATGCGCTGGAAGGCTTCGCCGCCGTCGTCGCTGATGAACTGAACCTTCGCTCGGTACGTTTGCTGGACGCTGCTTCGGCTTCGCCGGAGGAATTCGGCATCGAGCAGAAACTGGTGGTCAACGCCCGGGCTGCCGGTCCGCGCCTGGGCAAGAACGTGCAGCAGGCCATCAAGGGGTCCAAGTCAGGCGACTGGTCCGTGAACGATTCAGGCGCGGTGGTGGCCGGGGGACTCGAGCTTGAGCCGCATGAATACAGCCTGGAGACTGTGGTCGGAGAAACGTCCGACGGCGGTGCTGCCGCCCGGAAGGCCGTCTCGGTGCTGCCGGGTGGGGGATTCGTCGTCCTGAACACCGAAGTCACTCCTGAGCTTGCTGCGGAAGGACTTGCCCGTGACATGGTTCGTTCCATCCAGCAAGCACGCAAGGATGCTGGACTGAATGTCAGCGACCGCATCCGCACGTCTGTCCAGGCACAGCAGGACGTTGTTGATGCCTTGGAAGCCAACGCTGAGCTCGTCAAGACCGAGACGCTGTCCCTGGAATTGGAAGTTCTTCTCTCCAGCGCCGAGGAACCGCGCGTCACCGTAGCAAAGGCAGGGGCCTGAATTATGACTGACGAATTCTCAGTGGAAAGCGTGTACGCCGAACTTCTTGGCCGTGCACCTGAAAACAAGATGGAACCCCGGTTGGCACCACTTTTCAGGGCCATGGACGTGCTGGGGGAGCCCAACAAGGCTTTCCCGATCATCCACATCACGGGAACCAACGGCAAGACCTCCACGGCCCGCATGATTGAGGCCGGGCTTCGTGCACACGGGTTGAGCACAGGCCGTTACACCAGCCCGCACCTTTCAAAAGTCACCGAGCGCATCAGCATTGATGGTGAGCCCGTATCAGATGCGACGTTTGTTCGGATCTGGGACGAGATCCGTCCGTACCTGGAAATCGTGGACAACGAGCTCATAGCTGAGAACCAGCCCCGGCTCACATACTTTGAGTGCGTGACGATCCTTGGCTTCGCGATTTTCGCTGACCAGCCGGTGGATGTGGCGGTCATGGAAGTTGGTCTCGGCGGCATTACGGATGCCACCAATGTGGGCGATGGCCAAGTCTCTGTCATCACGCCGATCTCCCTGGACCACACGGATCTCCTGGGCGACACCACCGAGGACATCGCCTATGAGAAGGCCGGGATCATCAAACCGGGTGGTTTCCTGGTGAGCGCGGCCCAGCCGGTGGACGCTGCCCAGGTCCTGCTGGAAAAGGCCCGCGAGGTGGACGTCCCGTTCCGCTTCGAGGGTGTTGAGTTTGGTGTGGAGTCGCGCAGCGTTGCGGTGGGCGGACAAGTGCTGACCGTCCAAGGCCTGGCGGGTCGCTACGAGGACCTCCTGCTGCCTCTGCATGGTGCGCATCAGGCAGAGAATGCGGCCGTTGCTGTAGCGGCATTGGAGGCGTTCTTCGGTGGAGGAGAGAAAGAGCTCGATATAGATGTCTTGAAAGAAGCCTTCGGCAATGTGACGTCCCCCGGCCGCCTGGAAGTGGTGCGGACAGCACCGACCATCGTGGTGGATGCCGCCCACAACCCCGAAGGGATCCGTGTCTCTGCGGAGGCCATCCATGAGGCCTTCAGCTTCGGCAAGCTCGTGGTGGTCGTGGGAGTACTCCGGGAGAAGGATGCCGAGGAGATCCTGAAGACCCTGAAGGAGCAGCTCGGAGACCTGGCCGAGGAGTTCTGCTTCACCCAGTCCAACTCGCTGCGGGCCGTCCCTGCAGCGGAACTGGCCGAACTCGCCGTCGATCTTGGCTTTGGCGAGGACAACGTCCACATCGCCGAGAAACTTGATGATGCCCTGGAGTGGGCCGTTGAACGCGCCGAGTCCAATGATGACCTTTCCTGCGGCGTCCTGGTCACCGGCTCCATCACTCTGGTGGCCGAGGCACGCATCCTCCTTGGCAAGGAAGGTGCCTGACCGTGGCAAAGCTGACCAAGGCCCAGCGTGAATGGCGCCCCGGGATGCCCAAAAAGCGCCGGTCCACCAAGGTGATGTTTGCATCCACCGTGCTGTTGCTTGAAGCCTTCGTAGCCTTCTTCGGCACGTTGGTGGTCTTTGGCTTAAAGCGTGGCGAAGTGCCTCCTGGAATCATCCTGGGCGTCGGCATCACGCTCAGCGTAGTCCTCGTTCTGGCCTGTGCCGTGTTGTCCAAGCCCTGGGGAATCGGCCTGGGCTGGGGGCTGCAGCTCCTGTTGATCCTGACTGGGATCGCCGAGCCCATGATGTTCATCGTGGGCGTCCTCTTCGCCATCTGCTGGTGGTACGGAATCCGGACGGGGATGCGGATCGACCGTGAAGTGGCTCAACGGGACCGGGAACAGGCTGAATGGGATGCAACGCACAGTGACGGGGCAGGTCCGGAAACCCCGTAAACTGGCTGGGAAACCCACCCGCCCATCACATTGGAGCAACTGTGAGCATTGAACGGACCCTTGTCCTGATCAAGCCCGACGGCGTCGCCCGCAACCTCAGCGGAAGCATCCTCGCCCGGATCGAAGCCAAGGGCTACGCCTTGGCTGAGCTGAAGAAGGTCAACGCGACCCGCGAGCTGCTGGAGCAGCACTACGAAGAACACGTGGGCAAGCCGTTCTACGAACCACTGGTGGAATTCATGCTCAGTGGCCCGGTCATCGCCGCTGTCTTCGAAGGCCACCGCGTGATCGAAGGCTTCCGCTCCTTGGCGGGCACTACCGACCCCACCACTGCCGCGCCGGGCACCATCCGAGGCGACTTCGGGCGGGACTGGGGCCTGGCAGTCCAGCAGAACCTCGTGCACGGCTCGGACTCCGTTGACTCCGCCGAGCGTGAGATCAAGATCTGGTTCGCGGGCTAACGACGCCCTCGCCGAGATAACAGTTAAGGCCAATGTTCACCATGAACATTGGCCTTAACTGTCATCTCGCGGAGTTGTTTTAGTAGCCCGAGGTACCGGCGAAGACGTGGATGAAGGCGAAGAAGATCGTGGCGATCACAGCTACGTACAGCAGTGCCACAATGATCCATCCGGAGTCACCCAGGATCTTGGCCAGCGCTGGCGGGGCTTTGATGACTCCATGGGAGATGTTGCGGATGGTCACCCAGACGAACATGGGAATCATGACTGCCCACACCACCATGCAGTACGGGCACAGCACGTTGATGACGTACAGGGCCTGAGACCACAACCACACAACAAAAACGAATCCAAGGGTTACACCTGCCTGCAAGCCCAGCCAGTAACTGCGTGAATACTTGGCCCCGGCCAGGAGTCCCATGGCAGTGGTGATGATCACCGCAAAGGCAACGATCCCGATGAACATGTTGGGGAACCCGAAAACGGAGCTTTGCGGTGTCTGCATCACGGCTCCGCAGGAAACCCACGGATTCACATCGCAGAGCGTGATGTGGTTGGGGTCTTTGAGCACTGCCAGCTTCTCAAGGACCAATGCCCCGGAAGCCAGCCAGCCGACGACGCCGGTGATCAGCAGGAGCCACGCAAATGGCTTGTTCTGCACGGCCCTAGGCAGGGAATCAGGCAGGGCCGCCCGCTGCAATCCTGGCTCGGTGATCTTTCCACCTGCAGGGGTGGAGGCTTGATTGGCCAGGTTTCCCCTGGCGGTGCTTGGCATCGCGGACGCAATCCTTTTCGACAATGACCCGGCCGGTCCGGGAACGGCTCTTGTGAGGATTGTAACGCCGGAGGCTGGACATGGTCCCCAGCTTGTACAGGCACTTTCCCCACCGTGCGACACAGTCTCCTACGCTTCGAATGTGCAGGGGTGTGAGAGAATGAACATGGCCGGAAGCCGATCCACATTCGGAATCCGGTCCGGTGACTTGTTCCCAAGACCGCCAGTATGAGCAGGGCCTGCCCGGATCACGTGATCCTCGGCATGCCCGCCATGACAATGGACGGCACCTGGTTGTGGCAGCAGAACAACGGGTTTCAGAGCAAAGCCACCGGCCTTCCAGGGCTGCCGCACCCCAATGATGGTGCGAACCGGAAGGAATACTACCGACTTCTGTCAACGCCTGAGGGTTTTGACAAATAATTGCCCCACTGGGCGCCGGATGTGGCGGCGTCGCTGGGGCAGGAGTGTTGCCACATATGGATAATGACCAGGTTGTAGCCGTTAATGAAGAGGCAGCTACCGCGGAAACTGCGGAAGCGCCCAAAAAGACCACCCGGACACGGCGCAAGGCTGCGCCCAAGGTGGTCGAAACAGCCGGTACCGAAGAAGCCGTCGCTTCTGAGGAAGCTGCCGAAGAAGCCACCGGTACTGAACCCACCGAAGCAGCCGTGAAGGCGCCGGCACGCCGCAGCCGCGCGCGCAAGACAACAGTGCCTGCCGAGCCGCTCCCCGGTTTTGATGACCAGGCCGGGGTAGCGTCCCAGCCGGAAACCGATGTCGAACCTGCCCCTGAAAAGCCGGTCCGCCGTCGTCGGACTACCAAGCCCAAGGACGTAAACGCAGCTGACGCAACGGCCGCTGAGACGCCTGCAGCCTCTGCCGCCGTGGAAACCACCGAAGAAATCACGACGCCGGATGCCGCGTCCCAGCCCACGCCGGACGCTTCTGTAGAAGGCACCATTCCCGCCGAGGAAGAGGCCGAAGCTGCCGAGGAGTCCGCCCCCGGTTCAACGTCTTTGTTCCTGGAGCCGGTCTCCATTACGTCCATGATCTTCCAGGCCCCTGACCTCAGCACCGTGGCACGTCCGGCCGTCGAGGAAAAGGCCGAAGAGGCTGAAGAAACTCCGGAAACGGGGACAACCGAGGAGCTGGAGGATTCCAGCAGCCGTCGTCGTCGCCGGAGCCGTGGCCGCCGTGGTCGGCGCGGAAACGAACGCGACGAGTCCGATGCCGAGGACGGCACTGAGACTGAGGACGAAGAAGAAGCTCCGGCAGCGGAAGCGCTCGAAGAGGGCGTCACGTCGCGTCGTCGTCGCCGTCGCCGCAGGGGTGACCAGGATCTCGAACTGACTGGCGGCTCTGACGATGACCCGCCCAACACGGTGACCCGTGTCCGCGCGCCCCGCCCGATCACTGAGACGGCCCCGTCAAACCGCGTTACCAGCGTTAAGGGTTCCACCAGGCTTGAGGCCAAGAAGCAGCGCCGCCGCGAATCCCGCGAGACCGGACGTCGCCGCCAGGTGATTACCGAGGCTGAGTTCCTTGCCCGCCGCGAGTCCGTGGATCGCCAGATGATCGTCCGCCAGCGCGATGACAGAATCCAGATCGCGGTCCTTGAAGACGGCGTCTTGGCCGAGCACTTTGTGTCCAAGACCCAGCAGGACTCCCTCATCGGCAACGTGTACCTGGGCAAGGTCCAGAATGTTCTGCCTTCCATGGAGGCTGCTTTTGTTGACATCGGACGTGGCCGGAACGCGGTGTTGTATGCCGGCGAAGTGAACTGGGACGCAGTGAACCTTGAGGGCCAGCCGCGCCGGATCGAGAATGCGTTGAAGTCCGGCGATTCCGTCCTGGTACAGGTCACCAAGGACCCCGTCGGCCACAAGGGCGCCCGCCTTACCAGCCAGATTTCCCTCCCGGGCCGCTACCTTGTGTACGTGCCGGGCGGTTCCATGACCGGTATCTCGCGCAAACTGCCTGACGTCGAACGCAACCGCCTCAAGCGCATCCTCAAGGATCGATTGCCGGAGAACGCCGGCGTCATTGTGCGCACAGCCGCTGAAGGTGCTTCCGAGGAAGAACTGACGCACGATATCAACCGTCTGCGCGCGCAGTGGGAAGGCATTGAAGGGCAGGCGTCCTCCACCAAGGTGCTTGCTCCGGAACTGCTCTACGGAGAACCCGACCTCACCATCAAGGTTGTCCGGGATGTCTTCAACGAAGACTTCTCCAAGTTGATCGTTTCCGGCGACGACGCCTGGGACACCATCGAGGCTTACGTCACCTACGTTGCTCCTGATTTGGTGGGCCGCCTCGAGAAGTGGACCAAGGACCAGGACATTTTTGCTGCCTGGCGGATCGACGAACAGATCCACAAGGCGCTGGAACGCAAGGTTTTCCTGCCGTCTGGTGGTTCCCTTGTCATCGACCGCACCGAAGCCATGACTGTGGTGGACGTCAACACAGGTAAGTTCACCGGCAGCGGCGGAAACCTGGAAGAAACCGTCACCAAGAACAACCTTGAAGCAGCCGAGGAAGTTGTTCGCCAGCTGCGCCTGCGCGATATCGGTGGCATCATCGTCATCGACTTCATTGACATGGTCCTCGAATCGAACCGTGACCTGGTGCTCCGCCGAATGGTGGAATGCCTGGGTCGTGACCGCACCAAACACCAAGTGGCCGAAGTGACATCGCTGGGCCTGGTGCAGATGACGCGCAAACGCATGGGCACCGGCCTGCTCGAGGTCTTTGGTGAGCAGTGCGAGCACTGTGCCGGACGGGGTGTCGTCACCCATGATGAGCCGGTGGAGCACCGACGCGCCAACGTCGTTGCTGCCGAGCATCACCGCCCGCACGTCGAACCCCAACAGCCTGCTGCACGCACTGATCGTAAGCGCCGCCGTGGCAAGGGTGGGGGACCGGCAATGGCCGAAGTGCCTCCTACAGTCCACAGCACGCCGGCCGCCCCCGCAGCTCCTGCGACCACGGAGTCCGTGGACCCGGTCCGCCAGGCGAAGGCTGAGGCGACCAGGGCAGCTCTTGCCACGATCGCCGCTGCAGCACATGCCGCCCACCTGCACGATGACGAGGTTCACCGCGCGGAGGAGCAGGCCCGTGCAGCAGGCCAGCAGGGTCACACCGATGGATCTGCACCTGAGGCTGCAAGCGGCGAGGCTGGCGTTCCGGCTGCACCTGATACCGCCAGTCATGAGGCTGCGGTTCGGGAAGCGCGCGCCACTCCTGTTCTGCGTTTCGGTGGCGAAGAAGTGGCTCTTCCGTTTGTGGAACACCATGAGGAACCAACTGCTGGCAAGCCGGCCATGAGCCTGGACCTGCTGGCCGAGGCGTTCTCGCACCTTGGTGCCGCACCTGCTGCGGAGGAAGAGGCCACGGCTTCGGTTTCCGAACCTGCGGCTGCTTCCGCCGTTTCCCCTGCCAATGCTTCTGCTGGCATTACCGATGAGCACGATCATTCGTTGCGTTCCCGTGGTCGTCGTGGCCGGAGGAACCGCAGTGCCAGCAGGGCGCAGGGTGCCGCAAACGAAACCAGTGTGGAACACCGCGAGGTAACTGCTGCTGCCGCAGGCGGATCTGCCCATGAGGCCAAGGCGCCGGCAGCGGAAGAGCCCGCCAAAAAGAAGGTAGCGGACGAACCCATCATCCTTGGGGTGGGAGTTCCCGCTTCAGAGTTGTAAGCAGGGCAACCAGTCACTAAGCAACCAAAGAGTCCCGCAGCATCCGTTTACGGCGGATACTGCGGGGCTCTTTCGTTGCCCGCCAGTCACATCGATTCCCCGAAGCTGTCCGGTTCCCGGGGCGAGGGGCTTCCGGGCTACGCTAGGAAACTGACACGGGGTGCCGGGCACGGGCCAGGCTGAGATCCAAACCCGTTGAACCTGTCCGGTTAGCACCGGCGAAGGGATGTCCACCATGGCTTCATCGTCGAATTCCGCTGTCTACCCTGTCTACGCCGCGGGTATGGGAGCAGTCCCGGCCCGGCCACATCCGAGGGTGCTCAGCATTGCCGGCTCGGATCCTTCTGGCGGCGCCGGAATCCAGGCAGACTTGAAGAGCATCGCAGCGCACGGGGGCTATGGCATGGCTGCCATCACGGCTTTGACGGCCCAAAACACGTTGGGCGTCAGTGCAGTCCATGTTCCGCCCGTCGAGTTCCTGCGTCAGCAACTGGACGCGATCAGCAGCGATATTGAGATTGATGCGGTCAAGATCGGGATGTTGGGTGATGCGGCCGTCATCGACGAAGTCCGCAGTTGGCTCGAAGAGGTGCGTCCCGCCGTCGTGGTCCTTGACCCCGTGATGGTGGCCACCAGCGGCGACCGCCTTCTGCGGGAGACCGCTGAAACTGCGCTGCGCAGCCTCCTGCCGTTGGCGGATCTCGTCACCCCAAACCTTCCCGAGCTGGCGATGTTGCTGGGGGAGCCCGAAGCCCCCGACTGGGCTACGGCGCTTGACCAGGGTAAACGCCTGGCTGCTGAGTGTGGAACGACGGTTTTGGTAAAGGGCGGCCACTTGGCAGGAAACGACTGCCCCGATGCGCTGGTCAATACGAGCGGTTTGCTGCGACAGGACGTCATCGAGGTGCCTGGGCCCCGCGTTGATACCAGGAACAGCCACGGAACGGGGTGCTCGCTCTCCTCGGCGTTGGCCACGGTCCAAGCCCGTACCGGCGACTGGGAGGCGTCTCTCCGCGAGGTAAAGCCGTGGCTGCTGCAGGCCCTCGCGGCGGCCGACGGGCTGAAGGTAGGTAAGGGTAGCGGGCCGGTCCACCACTTCCACCACATGGAGCCAGCGCTGAATCATGCTGGGAAATCCGGGAAATCCGGCGACTTTGCCGCGCGGCTGTGGGCCGAAGCTGCGCCGGAATTGGATGCGATTTACGGTCTCGCCTTCATCCAAGGCCTGCAGTCCGGGCGGCTCCCGGAGCCCGAGTTCAACTACTACCTGGCCCAGGACGCCATTTACCTGAACGGCTACTCCCGGGTTTTGGCGCGCGCAGGCGCACTTGCCCCCACTGAAGAAGAGCAGCTCTTCTGGGCGAAGTCATCGCAACTCTGCCTTGAAGTGGAGTCCGAGCTCCATCGGAACTGGCTGAGCACGCGCTCGGCCTCAACACAGACCGGACCCGTGACAAGGTCGTACGTGGACCACCTGCTGGCCACATCAGCCTCCGGCAGTTACGCCGTGTTGCTGGCGGCAATCCTGCCCTGCTATTGGCTGTATGCGGAGGTAGGACAGCAACTCCACGCCGCCTATGTGGACGCCGGCGCCCCCAGCGAGCACCCGTACGCCGCCTGGCTGACGACGTACGCGGACGAGGAGTTTGCTGCCGCAACCCGGAAGGCGATCGACTTTACTGATGCCGCGGCAATTAGCGCCTCCGCCCAGGAGCGCGGGGCCATGGTTGAGGCCTTCGCCCAGTCTTGCCGCTACGAGACAGCCTTCTTTGATGCACCCCGGCTCTTCGCCTGAGCAGGGCTTCCGGGGTTGGCGGCTGGGCAATTCCACAAAAATCCAGCGCGTCGTCGGCCAAATCGCAGTATTCCTCCACAAACCCTGTAGGCTGTATGGGCACGGTGCCGGGAGAGTCCGTTACAACTGGTGATGCAAGTCACCCGATAGCCTCCGGACGCGGCCTCATTTGCAGCTGAAGGTCAAACTAGCGTAATCTTGATCTTCGGTGCTTACGCCAACACTTGGGTTATGCCCCTTGGAATTGTTCATGGGATGACTCGCGGGCTTCGATCAGAAGTCCACGGCGTTGAGGCACAGCGCGAACCAAGCCTGATTCCGGTTCAAGGTTCCGCACGCAAATTTAGTAAGAAACGTCGAGAGAAGTGAGTACCCAAGTGGTGTACGCGATTGTCCGCGCAGGCGGCCGCCAAGAAAAAGTTTCCGTTGGAGACTACGTAACGCTTAACCGCGTCCCCGGTGGAGCCGGCAGCACTCTTGAGCTGCCCGCCTTGCTCCTGGTTGACGGCGACAAGGTCACGTCCGCTGCTGCGGACCTGGCCAAGGTCACGGTCACGGCTGAGATCCTTGAGGACCTTCGCGGTCCCAAGATCGTCATCCAGAAGTTCAAGAACAAGACCGGCTACAAGAAGCGCCAGGGTCACCGTCAGGAACTGACCAAGATCAAGATCACGAGCATCAAGTAACTTTCGTTACTCTGTTCAGATTTTCAGTTTCCCCAGAAATTTAGAGGCAGGCATTTCACATGGCACACAAAAAAGGCGCGAGCTCCACTCGCAACGGTCGTGACTCCAACGCACAGCGCCTCGGCGTCAAGCGGTTCGGTGGCCAGGTAGTTTCCGCAGGCGAGATCATCGTTCGCCAGCGTGGAACCCACTTCCACCCCGGTGCAGGCGTCGGCCGCGGTGGCGACGACACCCTGTTCGCACTCGAGGCCGGTGCGGTTGAGTTTGGTACTCGCCGCGGCCGTCGCGTAGTGAACATCGTTGCTGCTGCAGCTGCAGAGTAACAACAAGTTCTGAACCGGTGGAGCGGGCCAAACGGCCCGCTCCACCGTTCTTTTAACCGCATTACAATCGATTAGGGCGTCTATGGCGCTCTGATTTATGCAACAGCGCTGGCAACAGCAAGAGGAGATTCACGTGGCGAGCTTTGTAGACCGGGTAGTCCTGCACGTATCCGGCGGAACCGGCGGCCACGGCTGTGTCTCTGTTAAGCGCGAAAAGTTCAAGCCGCTAGGCGGGCCTGACGGTGGCAATGGTGGCAATGGTGGCGACGTCATCCTTCGGGTGTCTGCGCAGACCACCACCCTGCTGGATTATCACCACGCCCCCCACCGCCATGCCACCAACGGTGGCCCTGGCATGGGCGATTGGCGCGGCGGCAAGAACGGCGAAACCTTGATCCTTCCCGTGCCGGACGGCACTGTGGTGAAGACCAAGGACGGCGAAGTCCTGGCCGACCTCGTTGGCGAGGGCACGGAGTATGTTGCGGCTGCAGGTGGCCAGGGAGGCCTCGGAAACGCCTCACTTTCCTCCCAGAAGCGCCGCGCGCCAGGCTTTGCGCTGCTTGGCATCGAGGGCGAATCCAGTGACATCGTCCTGGAGCTGAAGTCCATCGCCGATATCGCCTTGGTCGGATTCCCTTCAGCTGGAAAGTCCAGCCTCATTGCAGCGATGTCAGCTGCCCGGCCCAAGATTGCCGATTACCCGTTCACCACCCTCATTCCCAACCTTGGCGTCGTCCAGGCCGGCGACATCCGCTTCACCATCGCCGATGTTCCCGGACTGATCGAGGGCGCCAGCGAGGGCAAGGGCCTTGGCCACAACTTCCTGCGCCACGTCGAGCGCTGCGCAGCACTGGTTCACGTCCTGGACTGCGGCACTTTGGAATCGGACCGTGATCCCCTCTCCGATTTGGCCATCATCGAGGCGGAACTGGAAAAGTACGCCGTTGACATGAGCTATGCCGGCGTCGACGGCGAAGTTGTGCCGTTGAACGAACGCCCCAAGCTTGTTGTCCTGAACAAGGTGGACCTCCCTGACGGCAAGGACATGGCTGAGTTCGTTCGTCCGGAACTCGAATCACGCGGCTACCGGGTCTTCGAAGTCTCGGCCACCAGCCATGAAGGCCTGCGCCAGCTTGGCTTCGCCATGGCGGAGATCGTCAAGGCTGCACGGGACGCCGTTGAGACTGCGCCTCCCAAGATTGCCCCGCCTGTCCTTCGTCCCCGCGCCGTCAACGAGAGCGGCTTCCGCATCCGCCGCGAGGAAAAGAATCTCGAACCGTTGTTCCGCGTCCTTGGCGAGAAGCCTGTCCGCTGGGTCAAGCAGACCGATTTCACCAACGAGGAAGCCATTGGCTACCTGGCTGATCGTCTGGCCAAGCTTGGCGTCGAGAATGAGCTTTTCAAGGTTGGTGCCAAGCCTGGCGATACCGTGGTCATCGGTGAGGACGATGGCGTGGTCTTCGACTGGGAGCCCACCATGATGGCCGGTGCCGAACTGCTGGCTACTCCCCGCGGTACCGACATCCGCGTCGCCGACATCGGCGACCGTCCCACGCGTTCACAGAAGCGCGATGAACAGCTTGAGCGCCGCGAAGCCAAGGCTGCTGCCCGCGCCGAATTGGAAGCCGAGCGCAAGGCAGGCATCTGGACTGAGTCCGTCAGCCGCCGTCGTGCGCAGCCTGTGACGGAAGGCACCCTGGATACCGGTGATGACGACTAGGACCGTCGAAATTCCGAACGAAGAGGTTCTTGAACGCCAGGCCCTGGCCACCGCCAAGAGGATTGTGGTCAAAGTGGGCTCGTCCTCGTTGACCAGTATCAAGGGTGGCATCTCCGAGAAATCGCTGACGTCGCTGGTTAATGCGTTGGCGGACAAGCGAAACGCAGGCACTGAAATCATCCTGGTTTCTTCGGGTGCTATTGCAGCCGGCCTTGCTCCCCTGGGGCTGGCCAAGCGCCCGAAGGATCTTGCGACGCAGCAAGCCGCGGCAAGCGTGGGGCAGGGCCTCTTGATGGCGCGCTATACGCAAGCTTTCAGCGCTCACGGCGTCACGGTCAGCCAGGTCCTGCTGACGGCTGATGACCTCATGCGCAGGACGCAGCACACCAACGCGTTCCGGGCCCTGGATCGCTTGCTGAATCTTGGTGTCGTTCCGGTCGTGAATGAGAACGACACCGTCGCGACCCACGAGATCCGCTTTGGCGACAATGATCGCCTCGCGGCTTTGGTGGCCCACCTGGTCCGCGCCGACGCGCTCGTGTTGCTCTCCGACGTCGACGCCCTCTATGACGGTCCGCCCTCCCATGGGGCCAAGCGGATCGCCTTGGTTCGCGGTCCCCAGGACCTCGAAGACGTGACCATTGGCAAGGCGGGCAAAGCAGGTGTGGGCACCGGCGGCATGATGACCAAGGTGGAAGCCGCTTCCATCGCGGCGGGCTCGGGCATCCACGCCTTGGTGACGTCCACGGCGAACGCTGCGGCAGCCCTTGCGGGGGAGGACGTGGGAACGTGGTTCGCCGTGAACGGCAACCGCAAGCCCGTTCGCCTGTTGTGGTTGGCCCATCTGGCAACGGTTCACGGGCGCTTGATGCTCGATGACGGCGCGGTGAAAGCCGTGCGCGACCGGCACAGGTCACTCCTTCCTGCGGGCATTTCGGACATCAGCGGTGATTTTGAAGCAGGTGACCCCGTGGAAATGGTGGCCTTGGACGGGACCGTCGTGGCGCGTGGTCTGGTGAACTATTCCTCGGAAGAGCTTCCCCGCATGCTTGGTCGCAGCACACAGGAGCTCGGACAGGCGATGGGCAGGGGTTACGACCGCGAAGTTGTTCATGTTGACGACCTCGTACTCCTTCAGGCCGTCCGCTCATCTAAACTTGGAACATGACTGAAGCGCTGACCCCTGACGCCCCTGTGATTTCCGACGTTACCGGTGCCGCCGGCCCGACGCCGGAGACCCCTGTGGCAGGCGGCGTTCCGTTGTCACCGGAGGACGTCCAAACCGCGGTATACGCCATTGCAGACCGCTCCCGCAAGGCTGCCCGACGCATGGGACAGGCCAACCGGGCATGGAAGGATAGCGCCCTGCGTGCCATCGGGACCGCCCTTCAGGAGCGCCGGAAGCACGTGCTGGACGCAAACGCGAAGGACGTCGCCGCAGGCCGCGCCAATGGTACGTCTGCCGCACTCCTGGACCGGCTGACACTTACAGCTGCGCGCATTGATGGCTTGGTTGCGGCTTTGGAGAACCTGGCTGGCCTGCCGGATCCTGTCGGAAACGTAGTCCGCGGCCAGACCCTTCCCAACGGCTTGCGCCTGCGCCAGGTCAATGTTCCCATGGGCGTTGTTGCCGCTATTTATGAAGCGCGCCCCAACGTCACGGTGGATATTGCCGGACTGGCACTCAAGAGCGGGAACGCCGTCATCCTGCGCGGCGGTTCAGCAGCTGCGAACACCAACGAGGCCTTGGTGCAGATCCTTCGCGAAGCTCTGGACTCGGTAGGCCTGCCTGCCGATGCCGTGCAGACCGTGGACCAGTACGGCCGTGAGGGCGCCAACGTGCTCATGCGTGCCCGTGGCCGCGTTGACGTCCTGATTCCCCGCGGCGGACGGGACCTTATCCAGACTGTCGTGACCAACTCTGCCGTGCCCGTTATTGAAACCGGTGAAGGCAACGTGCATATCTTCATCGACGAATCAGCAAACGAAGAGATGGCCGTTGACATTCTTTTGAATGCCAAGACACAGCGTCCCAGTGTCTGCAACACCGTCGAGACCCTCCTCGTTCACTCGGGCTCCACCGCGTTGCCTGCCGTTGCAGCCGCACTCCGCTCTGCCGGAGTCACGCTCCACGTGGATGACCGAATCGCCGCTGCCTTGGGCAAGGACGTGGAAACCGTTCCGGCCGACGACGACGATTGGGCCACCGAGTACATGGACCTGGACCTCGCTGTGGCCATGGTGGACAACCTTGATGATGCCGTTAATCACATCCGGAAGTGGACCACTGGACATACCGAAGCGATCCTGACGAACAACCTGGCCAACGCCGAAAGATTCATCGCTGAAATCGACTCGGCCGCCGTCATCGTCAATGCTTCCACGCGTTTCACCGACGGCGGTGAGCTCGGGCTCGGAGCAGAAGTGGGCATTTCCACCCAAAAGCTGCACGCCCGCGGGCCCATGGGCCTTACGGAACTGACCACTACCAAGTGGATCGTCCAGGGCGAAGGCCAGATCCGCGGCTAGCTACGCGGTAACATAGAACAGAAGTCCGGAACGGCGGGGAGTCCCGCCGTCGAAAATCCTTGAGAACCAACTAGGGGAGAAGATGCTGTTTCAGCAGATCGCCACGTCCATAGCAGCCCAAACAGAAGGCGGCCACGAAGCGCCCGCCCCGCTCTGGGCCGAGCCGTGGGTCTTCGGAGTCAGCATGTTTGCTCTCCTGCTGGTTTTGATGTTCGTTGCTCTCTCCTACACCAACCTCGGCAACCGTCACGAGGCTGTCGAAGAGCACTCGGACCCGCACCGCCAGCACCCGAACAAGCACACCCACAAGCAGGGCCACTAACATTATCGCCGCAACTCCGCGCGGGGAGTCGGAGCGCAGGCTCCGGCTGGGCGTGATGGGTGGAACTTTTGATCCCATCCATCACGGCCACCTTGTGGCTGCAAGTGAGGTTGCCGCCAAGTTCGATCTCGACGAAGTCGTTTTCGTGCCTACCGGCCAACCTTGGCAGAAGTCCAGCAAGCAGGTCAGCAAACCCGAGCATCGCTACTTGATGACCGTGATCGCCACGGCGTCAAACCCGAGGTTCACGGTGAGCCGGGTTGATGTTGACCGCCCCGGACCCACTTACACCATCGACACCCTGCGCGATCTAAGGGCCCAGCGACCCGACGCTGATCTGTTCTTCATCACCGGCGCCGACGCCTTGGCCCAGATTCTGTCCTGGAAAGACGTTGACGAACTCTGGTCTTTGGCGCACTTCGTTGGTGTCACGCGCCCTGGCCACGAACTGGACGGCATGGGCAGGGAAGACGTCAGCCTCCTGGAAGTTCCAGCTATGGCGATTTCTTCAACGGATTGCCGAACCCGGGTAGGTGCCGGGAACCCCGTCTGGTACCTCGTGCCCGATGGCGTGGTGCAGTACATCGCCAAATATGGTCTATACGCCGCGCACTCCGGGAGCGCGCGGCCAGGGACAGGGGAGCTGGCCCCCGCACTATCCGGATCAGACGACCAAGCACGTACTGAATGAGTTTTGAATGAGCAGCCAGGAACAGCGACCCATCCGCAGCAGGCGTGAGCTTCGCCGCGCCCGCGAAGAGAATCAAGAGCCGCAGGCGGAAGCTACACCACCCCAGGTAGTGGACGCAGCGGAAAATGCTGTAACTGGTCGTAATCGCCGTGCTGCTGACGCGCCCGTAGACGCAGTGGGTGCCGCCGCGCAGGAGCGCTCCTCCCAGATCCGCGCCCGCGACCGCGCAGCCTTGCGCACCATCAAGGAGCTGGCAGACAAGGAAGAGCAGCTCTCCGGCGGCGGCCCACCAACACGTCGGCAGCTTCGCCTGCAGCAACTCCAGGCAGAAGTAGCCACGTCTGCCAACCCCATTGTTCCCATACCTTCCGGAAAGCCAGCCGATGAACCGACTGACAAACCGGTTGCTGCCAAGGCCGCCCCAGCGCAAGATGCGGGCGCCAAGGGTTCCGACGACGATTCGGCAGCCAGCGCTGGTACCGCAGAATCTGAAATGTCTGTGGAGCAGGCACTCGCGGTACGTGAACTGATTGCTGCCCAGGTCCAGAATCAAACCGCCAAGCTTGAGCACATTGCCGAGCAAGATCCACTGGCTGTCGATCCAGAAGTCCTCGCCCAGCAGATTGCCCTTGCCGAGCGTGCTGCTGTGTTGAACAAGCGGGCCGCGGCCAAGCAGAAGCTTGCCGAACAGAACCAAGCCGAAGCAAAGGTGCCAGCTGCAGCCTCGGTCGGCCCGTCCACTGCCAACAACCTTGCCATGGTCACGCCGCTGGAGTTCGTCAAGGTTCCGGGCATTGAACGCCCGGTCATGAAGCGTCCCAGCACCACGTTCGTGCCGCTCGTGACGTCGTCGGGTCCCACGCTTGATAGCGCGAAGGCCCCGGCCAGCGGAAAGGGCACACGTGGCCGTTCGGGTGTTCTCGCGCGTGCCGAGGCTGTGGCAAGGAACGCGCGGAAGCGGCCTGTCGCCGTCGACGAACAGCTTGAAGAAACGCAACGCCCGCCGGTTTCTGCCAGTGCGGCCTATGGGCTTGACCCCCTGGACGCCAACACGGCCGGCTTGGCCCGGGCACAGCGCAACAGGCTGCTGCAGCTCGGCGTTCTGGCGTTGGGTGTTCTCGCGCTCATCGTCGGCATCATCATGATCACCAGCGGCTAGTTTCGCTAGAACCCGGCTAACGCCATTTACAGGCCACTGGCCACAACAAGGAGTCCCCGTGTCTGCACATGAACAATCCATCACCCTCGCCCGTCACGCCGCGCGTGCTGCGGCCGACAAACTGGCAGAGGACATCGTTGCCCTCGATGTCAGCGAACGTCTGGCCCTGACTGACATCTTCCTCATTGCCTCTGCGCCCACAGAACGCCAGGTCAACGCAATCGTTGATGGCATCGAGGAAGAGCTGATGAAGCAGGACCTTCGCCCGGTGCGTCGTGAAGGACGATCCGAGGGCCGCTGGGTGCTTTTGGACTACGCTGACATCGTCATCCACGTCCAGCATGCCGAGGACCGTGTTTTCTACGCGCTGGAGCGCCTTTGGAAGGACTGCCCTGTAGTTGACCTTGAACTCGGGGATGACGCCTCGGCAAAGGCCGCGCCAGCAGGGGAATCAGAACTCTAAACATGGGCCGGCATCCGAATATGCCCGATTTGGAATTTTCGGAATCGCTGTTCTAAGATATTTGAGTTGCTTCGGCGTGAACAGCTTTGAAGCAGCAAGGATATGGGGCTGTGGCGCAGCTGGTAGCGCACCTGCATGGCATGCAGGGGGTCAGGGGTTCGAGTCCCCTCAGCTCCACTCTTGAGGTTCTGCCCTTCTTCGTGATGAAGAAGGGCAGGGCCTTTTTTGTGTGGCTTTCGCCCTGGCTGCGACCTGCTAGGCGCCAGCATCCGCTTCGATGGCTGGCAGCATGAATTCCCACATCTCGTCAATGCGGCGAAGTACGTCCGAGCGGGCATTGAGGACGTTGGAAACCATCTGGACTCCGGTGAAGGAAGCAACCAGGTAGCGGGCAAAGGCGGCGGGATCCAGCATGGTCCGAACGGTCCCCTCGTCCTGGGCTTTGCGAAGCAGTTGCTCCACCGTTTCAATCCAGTCCTGGTAGGGGCCCGAGATATCGGCATCAAACGCGGATGCTTCGAACGTCAGGCGGATTCCGCCCTGGACAATCGCTTCGTCCAGCAATTGCCTGCCAAACATCCTGCAGAGCGCAATGATCTTCTCCAGGGCAGGCATGCTTGAGGCCACAATGCCAGCACCCGCCGCGAGGACCAACGCATGCTGCTCCTGGATGACGGCCAAGGCGAGCTCCCGCTTGGACGTGAAGTGGAAGTACAGTGCTCCCTTGGTCACTCCGGCACGCTTGGTGATGTCGCTCAGGCTTGCGTTGCCGTATCCAACTTCTGCGAAGACATGGGCGGCGCCTTCAATGACGGAAAGGCGGGTGTCTTTCGCACGTTGCTGCATGGAGGGTGGGGAGCCTCTCAGTTATTCCGAGGTGTGGTGGCAAGCAAAAACGCGCCGCCGGACCCCACTACGCTACCACCGTGCCTAAATTCAGGTCGCTAAAACCGACTGGACGGTTTGGTTTATCCTTCCCATGATTCTAGACTTCAGATGGAGTCGCCGGTCCGGACCGGAGGGACTCCCGTGCAGCCGTTGGGGGGAGGTGCGGTGGAGCAATCCAGCGCACCCCGGCTGCGGCGTTACGAGTTCAGCAGGGCGGAAATACCCAGAATCCCGGTGATGGGGATCACTCTCCTGTGATTTCGCTTCTCGGGGGATTGTGGTTAGTATTGACGAGTTGCTTCGGCGGGAAGGGAAATCTTCCTACGGAAATCAACAAAATCCGGGGCTGTGGCGCAGCTGGTAGCGCACCTGCATGGCATGCAGGGGGTCAGGGGTTCGAGTCCCCTCAGCTCCACTTCGGATAAAAGACCCCGCTCGGGTGAGCGGGGTCTTTTGCTTTCTGGTTCCCTTGAGGGATGCCTGCCTTAGCGGGTTAGGAGGCCGGATTCCTACTCCGGACGGACGCCGAACTCGGCTGCACTGAGGAATTCGATGCCTTGGAACGGCTGATCGCCTACCACCCGGGCATGGTGTCCCGGTGGGATCGAGTAGGAATCACCGCCGGAAATGCTGACCTGCCCACCATCATTGGTTTCCACCTCGAGGGAGCCGGAGACGCAGAAGCCTACATGGCTCAATTGGCAGGAGTCTGTTCCGACTACTGGTTTGATGCAGTCGTCCCATGTCCAGCCGGGTTCAAAGGTGGTTCGGCCGATTGTGTAGTCTCCGACAGTAACGATCTCAACCGTTGTCTTGTCCGGACTGCGCGTTTCATCGGGGGAGTTAAGTGACTTCACTTGGAGTTGCGTGACAACATTGACACTCATGGTTTGCTCTCAGGGAGGGAGCCGGTTAAGTGCGGTCCCGTGGCCTGGCTCTGCGGTTGGGCGGGACCGGTGCCTGCTGCCGTCAGGGTATGGGTTCGCCATCCGACGCGACAACAGGTGCTTGGAATGCTGCATCATCCACATTCCTCCGAAGCCAGCATGAAGTCGAGACACTAAAGCGAACGAATTTAAGGAAAGCGAGAACGCGATCGTGACCGTACAGGAACTGGAGTCGCTGTTCGGCGCGCTTCGTAGGTTCCCCGATGTCGAGGCGGACAACCTTCAGGCATATGACGCCACAGACAGGCTGTTGCTTCAGGCGGCCTCGGATCATATCCGGTCGGAAACCAAGGTTGTTGTCATCGGCGACCGGTATGGTGCCCTGACGCTGGGCGCTTTGGCCGGGACCGGCGTCGGGCACGTCCGCGTTAATCAAGATCTCTACACCGGCAGGCTTGCGCTGCAGCGCAATGCGGAAGCAGTTGGCCTGCAGGGACGGTTCAGTTCCCACGAATTGGGTGCTGAACTCCTGGAGGGGGCCAATCTGGTGCTCATGCAGTTGCCGAAATCGCTGGCGGAGCTGGAGGAAAACGCCGACGCCGTTGCCCGCTACGCAGCGCCGGATGCGGTCCTGCTCGCGGGGGGCCGCGTCAAGCACATGTCCCTGGGTATGAATAAAGTGCTGGACCGTTATTTCTCATCTGTGCAGCCGCAGTTGGCCCGGCAGAAGTCCAGGGTACTGGTGGCCAGCAATCCCAAACCGGTTTCGAGCGAGCCTCCCTACCCTGTGGTGGAGCAGTTGCCGGAATTGGGGATCACGGTTTGTGCTCATGGTGCTGCATTTTCCGGTGCACGCCTGGATATCGGAACCAGGTACCTCCTGACCTTCCTGGACAGGATGCCGCAAGCGCGACGGGTGGTGGATCTGGGGTGTGGGACCGGCATTCTTGCCACGATGTTGGCACGGCACCAGCCGAAGGCGAGCCTGGTAGCAACTGATCAGTCGGCGGCGGCCGTGGCATCAGCTACGGCCACGGCAGCTGCCAATGGACTGGAAGACCGGATTTCCGTGATCCACGACGACGCCTTGTCAACGTTTGATGCAGGCAGCGCGGATCTTGTCCTGTTGAATCCACCTTTCCACCTTGGAGCCAGCGTGCATGCCGGCGCTGCCCTGAAGATGTTCGAGGCGGCTGCCCGCGTTCTCGCGCCTGGCGGCGAGCTGTGGACTGTGTACAACAGCCATCTGCAGTACCGGCCGGCCCTTGAGCGGCTCATTGGCACCACCGTGGAGGAAGGCCGGAACCCGAAGTTCACGGTGACTCGGAGTCGTCGTGGATGAGCCGGTCCCGCGCTTCACGGCGGGAATTTAGTGTCATCGTTACCAAGCCCTGACACCGTTGCCTGCGTGTGCGCATACCCGTGTGAGCATGGGTATCGTACGATTCAGACAAAGACGAAGTACGATGATGTTTTTTCGAAAACGACTAGGGGAATCAGTGACTGAGATCCGGCAGCCCACACCGAGGCGCGGAACGAATCTACCCCGCATGGGTGACTTTAATCTGACGGTCATCCTGGAGGCGATCCGGCGGTCCTCGGGAGGGCTCAGCCGTGTTGAACTCGCACAGATTGTTGGACTGTCCCCGCAAACCATCTCCAATATTTCCCGTCGCCTGCTTGACCAGCACTTGATTGTGGAGGCAGGCAAAGAGGGTACTGGCCCAGGCAAGCCGCGGACCATCCTGCGGCTCAATCCATCGGGCATGTATGCGGTAGGCGTCCACCTTGACCCTGCAGTCATCACCTTTGTTGTTCTGGATCTCCTCGGCGACGTCGTCAGGCATTCGCGGATGGCTACTCCCGGTGGAGACCCCGCCGCGGTGATCACGAGCATCGCCCAGCAGATCAAGGTCCTCATTGAGGAATCGGGCGTTGATGCATCCAAGATCGCGGGGCTCGGTGTAGCCGTCCCGGGGCCAATCGACCTCGATGAAGGTTCCGTCGTGGAGCCTCCGCTGTTGACTCGATGGAACCGTGTGCGTATCCGCGAAGCCCTCACAGAGGCCACGGGCCTGGAGACGCTGGTGGACAAGGACGTAACGAGTGCTGCGGTGGCCGAAACCTGGGCCGGCGGGGCCAGCGGTGCCGGCAGTTTCGTCTTCATGTATATGGGCACCGGTATTGGCTGCGGCATTGTCCTGAACGATGAAGTGGTCCGTGGAACGTCCGGCAACGCGGGCGAAATCGGCCATATCATCGTTGATCCGATGGGGCCCCAGTGTGACTGCGGGCTCCGTGGTTGCGTGAAGTCCTCGTGTATCCCACAGGTCCTGGTGGCTGAGGCCGAGGCGGCCGGTGTGCTGGACAGCCATGGCGAGGACGCAGATGGGCCGCAGGTACAGGAACGTTACGCCTTGTTGTGCGACAAAGCCGATGCGGGCGACGAAAAAGCCATCGCCATTCTTGATAAGTCAGCCACTCTTGTGGCCCGTGCTGTCTCGGTGGTGACCAACACCCTTGACGTGGAACGCGTTGTTTTTGGTGGTCCTTTCTGGGGGCGGATGTCAAAGTACTTCCTGGAGCGTGTTCCGGGCCTGATTGCTGAAAACAGTGCGGCCCGCATGATCCACGGTATTGAAGTTGTGGGTTCCGGAGTGGGTGAGGATGTGGGCGCCATTGGTGCGGCCTGCCTCGTGCTGGAGCACACGCTGGCACCACGCGCCCAACGGCTCCTGCTGGAGGGCTAACTACTCCGCCACGTCGACTCGATTGGAGCATAATGCGCCGCCCCATGAGGTTTGCCACCGTCCTTCCCGTCGTAGCCGCTCTTCTCGCTGCAACCGCTTGTTCCTCGACGCCGCCTACTGCCGAGAACAAGACCCTGAAGATCGTCTACCAGAAATCCGACTCCTTCACTGCCCTGGATACCGTGATGCAGGACGCCAAGAAAGAATTCGAGGCAGCCAACTCTTCGGTGACGGTCAATCTCGAACCGATCCAAGCCAACGATGACGACTACGGCACCAAGCTCGCTCTGGCCCAGCGATCCCCGGACACCGCGCCGGACGTCTTCTATGAGGACACGTTCAAGGTGCGCTCCGACGTCGACGCCGGTTACCTCCTGAAGCTGGACAGCTATCTGGAAAAGTGGGATGACTGGTCCCAGTTCAATGAAGCGGCCAAAGCTGCAGGCCGGGCCGACGACGGAGGTATTTACGCGGTGCCTCTGGGCACTGACACGCGTGCTATCTGGTACAACAAGGCAGTGCTGCAGAAGGCCGGAATTCCTGTTCCGTGGCAGCCCAAAACGTGGGAAGACATTCTCTCCACGGCACGTGCCATCAAAGCCTCGGACCCAACCGTGATTCCCTTCAACATGTACGCCGGCAAGGGTACGGGCGAGGGAACCGTCATGCAGAGCTTCTACGAACTCCTCTACGGGACTGACAGCACGCTGTACGACGAAAAGGAAAAGAAGTGGGTAGTCGGTTCCCAGGGTTTCACTGACTCGCTGGCTTTCCTGAAGACCCTCTACGACGAAAAACTCGCAACTAGCCCGGCTGAAGCCCTCGACGCCAATGTCTGGAAGAAGGTCTTTGGCGAGTGGTTCCCGCAGGGCAAACTGGGGGCAACCGTGGAAGGCTCCTACACGCCGTCGTTCTGGCAAAAGGGCGGTCCCTATGAGTGGGCAGGCTACGAGCAGGACATGGGCGTGGCCATGTTCCCCACGCGGAACGGACAGGAACCGGGTGGCGTCAGTATGTCCGGTGGATGGACCCTTGCAGTTGGTGCCAAGAGCAAGAACGCTGAGCTGGCGTTCAAGTTCCTCACCACCGCGCTGAACAAGAAGAATGCCTTGGCCTTTGACGTTAACAACTCCCAGATAGCGGTCCGCACGGATGTTGCCAAGGAATCGAGCTACGTTTCGGCGAATCCGTTCGTCAAGGACGTGTCGGAATTGGTGAAGGTGACGCATTACCGCCCAGCCACCGCCGATTATCCGAGGATTTCGACGGCGGTCCAGGTAGCCACCGAGTCTGTCATCACCGGAAAGCAAAGCCCTGAAGATGCCGCAGCCGAGTATGACGCCACGGTGCGCAAGGTTGTTGGCGATGACAAGGTCCTGGACAGATGACGGGCATGAGATGACATCAAAGAAATGACAGCAGCGAAATGACGATTCGCCGCTACCTGCGGCTCCTGCCGGTCGTTCCGTCCGTTCTCTTGCTCTTGTTGTTCCTGCTTGCCCCGGTGGCCTGGTCCTTTTATGCGTCTTTTACCAATGCCGCACTTTCAGGCCGGGCTGCCCGGGATCCACAATGGGTGGGGCTGGAGAACTATGTCCGGATGTTCAGCGATGACTCGTTTCCACTGGCGGCATGGCTGACTGTTGTTTTCGTCGCGGCCTCAGCCGTGTTCGGCCAGAACGTGCTCGGCCTATTGATCGCCCTGCTCATGACGCGCTCACGTAAGGCAGTTTCCTCGTGGGTGGGAACGGCGGTGGTAGCCGCCTGGGTACTTCCGGAGATCGTGGCTGCCTTCGCGGCCTACGCCTACTTCAACCGTGACGGCACACTGAATCAGATGCTGGCCTTCTTTGGCGGGCAGGGGCCGGACTGGTTGTACACGTTCCCGCTTGTCGCGATTATCCTGGCGAACACGTGGCGGGGAACGGCGTTCTCCATGCTTGTATACAGGGCCGCCCTCGCGGACGTTCCGCAGGATGTCTCGGAGGCTGCCCTGATGGATGGGGCTCAAGGCTGGCAGCGCCTGGCATTCATTACGTTGCCATTGATCAGGAGCAGCATTGCCACCAACCTGATGCTGATTACGCTGCAGACGTTGGCCGTGTTCACGCTCATTTGGGTGATGACGGCCGGCGGCCCAGCCAATGCCAGTACCACCTTGCCGGTGTTGGCCTACCAAGAGGCCTTCAAATTCGGGGATATTGGCTATGGGACGGCCATTGCCTCGGTATTGATCGTGTTGGGAGTGGTCTTCGGCGCTGTCTACGTGCGCCTGCTCAAGGAGCAGAAGTCGTGATGTCCAAGCCGCGGCTGGCGGCAGATGTTGCCTTGGCCGTGATCGGTTTGTGCTTTGTGGCGCCGTTGCTCTGGTTGCTGCTGGCCGCCGTCGATCCTCACGCGGGCTATCAGACGGCGGTGCCGTCGGCGCCTTCGATGGATAATTTTGGTGCGGTGTTCACGCCGGAATTGTTGTTCCAGCCCTTGACCAACAGTTTCCTTCTCTCGGCCGGAACAGCGGCGGTCAACCTGGTGGCAGCAGTCCTTGCTGCGTATCCGCTGTCCCGCTACCAGTCCAGGTTCAACAAGCCGTTCATGTACTCGGTCCTTTTCGGGACGTCGTTGCCCGTGACTGCCATTATGGTGCCCGTCTACGGATTGTTCGTCCAGCTCCAGTTGCTCGATTCCATGATGGCCACCGTATTCTTCATGGCTACAACCACCCTGCCCATGGCCATCTGGATGATGAAGAACTTCATGGACTCCGTTCCTTTGGAAGTGGAGGAGGCGGCATGGATGGATGGCGCCTCAAGCATGGCGGCCTTACGCACCGTCGTGCTGCCTCTTATGAGGCAGGGACTGGGCGTGGTATTCATCTTTGTTTTCATACAGGCATGGGGAAACTTCTTCGTCCCGTTCATCCTGTTGCTCTCCACAGCCAAGCAACCAGCGGCAGTGTCCATTTTCAGCTTCTTTGGCCAGCATGGCGCCATAGCCTATGGGCAGCTGGCGGCGTTTTCCATCCTGTACTCAGTGCCGGTGTTGTTGCTGTACGTGCTGGTATCCCGGAGCGTGGGGAGCTCCTTCGCGTTGTCCGGCTCGGTGAAGGGCTAGTCGATGTCCTCGACTATTTCGCCGTAGGGTATCGATTCATCCAGATGAGCCTGGTGCCCGGTGGGGCCTGTGTTGTAGATAATCCGGACTCCATGCCTTTGGTCTGCGGCGGACTGCAACAGAACTGGGCGGACGGCGTCGATGACGCGCTGGCTTTGGCCGTTGAGGTACTGCTCATAGCGGACTGGTAGCTGAGGCATGGCAAAAGAATAGACCTCAGAAGCCCGCATGGGGAGGTCTCCCCATTGCAAGCTTGTTCAGGGGAGGCTTGGATAGAGTGATTCACGCCAGCGAGGGGACCACGAGTGCTTCAGAACACAGCCACGACCGGAATCCATGCACCGGACTTGGCCCGTGCCCAGCAGCTCGTCGGCAGCATTATCCGCAGCTTTGAGACCAAGGTGGTGGGCCAGTCGAGGCTCCAGGAGACGCTGGTGATCGGCCTCCTGACCGGCGGACATGTCCTTTTGGAGAGCGTTCCGGGTCTGGCCAAGACCACAGCGGCGCAAGCTCTTGCGGAATCAGTGAGTGCGGATTTTCGCCGGATCCAATGCACTCCGGACCTGTTGCCCAGCGACATCGCGGGCACCCAGATATTTGATGCGGCCAAAGGCACGTTCGTCACCCAATTGGGACCGGTTCACGCGAACATTGTGCTGCTTGATGAGATCAACCGTTCCAGCGCCAAAACGCAGAGCGCCATGCTGGAGGCGATGCAGGAACGGCAGACGTCCATCGGTGGCGAGTCCTATCCTCTGCCCGAGCCCTTCCTGGTGCTGGCAACGCAAAACCCGATTGAGCAGGAGGGAACCTACCGCCTTCCGGAAGCACAGATGGACCGCTTCATGCTCAAGGACGTCCTGGACTATCCGAGCCCGGCGGAGGAAGCCGAAGTCATCAGGCGCATAGATGCCGGGGTGTTCAGCGCAGCGCAGAAGCCACCGGCGGCCGCTTCCCTTGACGCCATTGTCAAGGTGCAGGAACTCGTCAAGAGGGTTTACGTTGATCCTGCCATCATCAGGTACATCGTTGGCCTGGCCTATGTGACCCGTCATGCTTCCCAATACCTGGAGCCACGTTTGGCCAACCTCATCGAGTTTGGTGCAAGTCCGCGCGCGAGCATTGCCTTCAGCCAGGCGGCGAGGGCGTTGGCACTCTTGAGCGGGCGGGATCACGTCATTCCGGAGGACGTCAAGAAACTGGCCCACAGGATCCTGCGTCACAGAATAGTGCTCGGGTTTGATGCCGTGGTTGAAGGGGTCCCCGTGGAAACCATCATTGATGCAGTGCTCGCGTCCGTGCAGACGCCGTAGCGGTCACCGCATGCCAAGCCTGCTCCGACGCGTGAAGTCGAAGATGTTCATCTTCGCCCATCGCAGGACCCTCACCCTTTTGGATGGCGAATACGGTTCTGTCTTCAAGGGCCGCAGCTTGGACTTCGATGAATTGCGCTCGTACGTACCCGGCGACGAAGTCAGGGACATTGATTGGAAAGCCACTGCCCGCCACGGATCACCACTGGTCAAGCGCTATGTGGCCGTCCGCCGTCATTCGGTGCTGTTGCTCGTGGACACAGGACGGAACATGGCAGCCCATGCCGCCTCCGGTGAATCCAAGAAGGAGATTGCCGTTGATGCTGCCGGCGTGTTGGGCTATCTCGCCTGCAGGCACGGGGACGACGTCGGACTCCTGCACGGCTCGGCCGTTACCTCGCGCTACCTCCCGCCCCAGGGCGGTGAAGAGCACTTGGAGCGGCTGCTCCGGGAACTGGATGCGCGCATTTCCCTGGGTGGGCCGGCGAGCGCCATCACCGAGCAACTCGACTATGCGCTCAGGTTCTTGAAGGGCCGGCTGCTTGTTGTCGTTCTCGCCGATGAGTTTAAGCCCGACCACCGCACGGAAACTCTGCTGCGGCGGCTGAGGGCCCGGCATGAAGTCCTTTGGCTTACTATCCTTGACGCTGAGTTGGCCAAGGAGGGCCATCCGACGCCCACGCACGAGGCTAGCTTCGACGTCGGGAGTGGGCAGCGGATCCCTGCGCCGTTGGCGGGGAACAGTGTTGTTCGTGCCGCATACGCCACCGCCATGCGGAAACGCGCGGAGGAGCGCAGCGCCTTCTTCCGCGGGCTCGGCATTGCTGAGCAGGCGGTTAGTGCCACAGGCGACGTCCTCCCGGCGGTGTTCGCGCTCCTGGAGAGGCACCGCTCGGGCGCGAAGTCCGCCAAGGGTAGCACCCGTGCAGGATGACGCGGGCTTCTACGCACCCCTTCAATATCAGCAGCTGTGGCTATGGCTGGGCTCGGTGCTGCTGCTGCTCGTAGCGTGCTGGTACGGGTGGATCCTGTGGCCCGTCCGCAAAGCCACACCAAAAACTCCGGCAAGGTTGCATGGGGGGTCACACGATCTGGAAACGCTGCGGGCCGGGTGCCTGTCAGCAATAGATACCCTCGAAAGAGAGGCCGACGCCGGCCGCCTCCCCGGGCGCGACGCCCACCAGCGACTCAGCCTCCTCGTGCGGGAATTTGCGGGTGCAGCAACAGGCCTTCCGGCCACTTCCATGACACTGGAGGAATTGCGCGGCAACGGACTGGATCAGTTCGCCGTGGGTATCGCTTTGATCTACCCCAACGAATTCGCGCCCGTAGCCATGCAATCCGTTCGGGACTCCGCAAAGACCGCACGCCAGGTGGTACAGGCGTGGAGCTGACGTACTGGTGGATTCTTCCCCTCGCCGCCCTGGTTGTGGTGATAGCCGCCGGACGGTTGATCCGGCGTCGACCACAAACGGGCAGGCCAGTGGCACACGGCGAGCGCCTCACTGAGCTTCCCGAATACCAAGATGCTCTGCGGCGCTACAAGGCCACGTTGGTCCTCGCCATGGTCTTGGGTGGGTTGTTCCTGGCGGCCACAGCCACAGCAGCGGCAAGACCCGCCCAGCGCACCATGGAACAGCCCGAAATCCGGAACCGGGACATCATCCTCTGTCTGGATGTTTCAGGATCCATGACCAGTACGGATGCCGCCATCACCAAGGTGTTCCAGGAACTTGCCGGGGAATTCGATGGCGAGCGCATCGGCATGGTGATTTTCGATAGCAGCAGCGTCCAGCTGTTCCCGCTGACAGACGACTACGACTACGCCGCGGAACAGCTCCTTGCAGCTCAGAAGGCCCTGGACAGCGGGGCGGGATCCTTCTTCGACGGAACATGGAACGGGGGAGGATCGTCCCTGATCGGCGATGGCCTGGCATCCTGTGTACAAGGCTTCCCGGACGTCGAATCGGAGTCCGGCAACGCCAAGCGCTCGCGGTCTGTTGTGCTGGCGACCGACAACTTCCTCTCCGGTGACCCCATCTTCACCCTGCAGCAGGCCAGCGACTTGGCCCGCAGCAAAAACGTCAAAGTGTATGCACTGAACCCGGGCGACTTTGACTACGGAGATCAAGCTGATCAGCCAGGCGTCCAACTCAGGGCGGTTGCCGAAGGAACCGGGGGCAGCTACTTCACCCTTGACAGTCCTGACGCGGTGCCCGGGATCGTCCAGAAAGTGCAGGAGACCGAAGTCAGCAGCTACCTGGCCGCGCCCCAGGTTGCCGTGAGCGATAGTCCGGCGCTGCCGCTTGGGGTTGCGCTGCTAACAGGTGCCGGCATGGTGATCCTGGGATGGAGGCTGAACTCATGACCCTGGAACCAATTATTCCGTGGCCATTCCTCGCTACCCTGGGTGTCGCTGTCATAGCCTTCACCCTGTGGACCATCCTTCGCAGGCCAGGACCCGGCAGCACTGGACCACAAGGGTCGGTGCGGCCAGCCGCCATCCGGGGCGCCGCCGTCGTGCTTCTGGTCCTCGCCGCGCTGCGACCGGGGTGGCCAGGCAGTGAAGCGAGGACCGCGGTCGCGGACGTTGATGTATTTTTCGTCGTCGATACCAGCACCAGCATGGCCGCTGAGGATTACAACGGCACGGGCACCCGCTTGTCAGGGGCCACGAACGACGTGATGGCGATCGCCAAGGAACTGGCGGGAGCCAAGTTTTCCCTGATCACCTTCGATAACAAGGCGACCGTCCGCATGCCGTTGAGCCAGGACGCCACAGCGCTCCAAACCGCCATGACAACATTGCAGCCGCAAAACCCGCGGTACGCCAACGGCAGCAGCATCACCGGCGCGGGAGGGTTGCTCAAGGACAGACTCGCGGCCGCCAAGGAGCAGCACCCAGGACGTCCAGCATTGGTCTTCTACGCCGGGGACGGCGAGAACACGGCCGCCGAGGCACCAATGCCGCTGCCGGTGGATGCGAACAGCGTAAGTGGGGGAGCGGTGCTGGGTTACGGGACAGGGCAAGGTGGCCGGATGAAAGACCCCTCGGACACCGAAGCCGGGTACGTACAGGACAAGGGCTCGGGCCAGGACGCGGTGTCCAGGATCGATGAAGGGCAACTGAAAAACATCGCAGCACAGCTCCATGTCCCATTTGTCCACCGGACCGGGTACCAACCCACGGCTGACATGCTTGCCAAAGCCCGGCCCGGCGCCCTCACGCCTACCAACAACGATGGACCCGGCCGCGTGGAACTCTACTGGCTCCTGGCGCTCGCAGGCTTCCTGCTGGCCCTTCACGAACCCCTGCGTCATCTGACCACGCTGCGGGAAGTACGGGGTCAAAGCTTGCCCCCGAAAACCAAGGAGCCAGTGGCATGAATCATGCACGACGCCGGAGACGCCGACTTGCGCTGTGGTCCGCCCCGCCGGCCCTGCTGGCGCTCGACGTGGCAGCGAAACTCCTCAGCGTAGGTGCCTTGGGCGGGTATGCAGCACACGCGTTCGGAACAGACGATCAGGATGGTGCAGCCAGGGCCGCTTCCTGGCTGCAGGTTGCAAACCTGTTCGAGCCGCACAAAGCGTACTTTGCATCCGGCGACGCCCATGTTCTGGCCGGCGACTTCTCGGCGGCACGGAAGGACTTCGAGGCGGCGTTGGATGCCGGTGCCGACACTGATGAATGCCGAGTGCGGGTAAATCTGGTGTTGAGCGTCGAGAAGCTGGGCGATGCTGCCCTGTCCGCTGGGAGTAAGCCAACGGCAGCCACGTTGTTTCGTGAAGCATTGGACGTCATCGAGTCCTCACCTGCACAGTGTGCGCAGGAGGGTCCCGGAAATTCGTCAGGGGAGGGAAAGGCCCTGGACTCAGCGGCCGATCGGCTCAAAGCCAAGATAGCGGCGGACTCCGGCGGCACGGCCGAGGGGGAGAAGCAAGCCAAGGATTCGCTGTCCGAGCAACCGCAGGAGCAACTGCAAAAGCTCGGGGAGAGCGCGCGGCAGGCCCAACGGGAGCGGGCAGAAGGGCAGGAACGCGAGGAGTACCTGCACGGCCCCGAGAATGACGCGGGCGTAGACAGGCCGTGGTGACGGTTTCCACGGCACCTTTTGGCGAACAAAGTTCACAAATCCTTCTTCACGGATCGTAAAACTGCGTCTTAATTCGGTGGTCGAGTTGAACCCCTCGATGCCCACGACCTAGAGTCATAAACAAGTTACCGCGGTAACGTGTCAGCGATCCTCCGTTGGATCCGCCCCGCAAGGGCGGTGAGGAGGGTGTGGGTGCCCCCATGTGGGCCTGACATTTGCACACGGAAAGCTTCATTCCAGGCGTACCAGTCGCGGCTGCGTCCTGCTGGAGTTCTTTCGTGTATCCCAAACTCAATTCATCGATCATGCAATCAATGGTTCCCTTGGATCCATTGGGTGACGTTCGATGACGAACAGCCAAGGACGCAAATGTCGCCACCAAGCCTTATTGACATACATCCCAACCTCGCCGGAACGGCACCCGTAGCACTTTCCTACGAGCTGTTTCCCCCTCGCTCCCCGGCAGCCGCAGAAACCCTGTGGACCACTATCCGTGAACTCGAAGCCACCGAGCCGGACTACGTTTCCGTGACGTACGGTGCCAGTGGCTCCAACCGGGACACCGCTGTTGACCTCATCAACCGTCTCCTGCTCGAAACCACGCTTCGGCCCCTGGCCCATCTGACGTGTGTTGGCAACACACCGATTGAACTGGCGGAGATCATCGGTGAGCTCCTGGACCACGGCGTCCGTGGCATTCTGGCACTGCGCGGCGATCTGCCCAAGGACGGAAGCCAGCCTGCCAGCGGTTCACTCCGGTACGCCCAGGATCTGATCGAACTGATCCGCCGGGTGGAGCAGCGTCGTTCAGCACTCCTTTGCGCTGGCAAGATCGCTGTCGGAGTGGCGGCGTACCCCACCAGGCATCCTGAATCGCCAAGTGTGGGACACGACGTCGAAGTTCTTTTGGCCAAGCAGCGTTCCGGCGCGGACTTCGCGATCACGCAGGTCTTTTTCCACGCGAACGAATACTCGGACCTTGTTGCCCGTGCACGTCGGGCCGGGGTCACCATTCCGATCATCCCCGGTGTCATGCCGCTCACCAGTCTCCGGCGCCTGAAGCGCCTCGGCGAGCTGGCCGGCGTCGAGCCTTCCGTGGAACTCATGGAGCGGCTTGCTGCCGTAGACACTGAAGCAGAGCGTCGCCGCATCGGCGTCTCCGCCACCGTGGATCTGGCCAACGCAGCCTTGGATGCCGGTGCACCGGGCATTCACTTGTACACCTTCAATGAGCACGCTGATGCCCTGGACGTGCTGGACAAGCTGGCTCTGCCGCGGCCGTCGCGCCCTGCTGGCCGCGTAAACACCCTGGCGCTCCGCCAGGAATACGCAAGCTAACAGCCTGCCACCAACCCGTCGGCTCTATCCCGGCCACCCAAGACACCAACCTTTTCAAACCACTTCATCAAGGAATTCCCATGACTGAAAAGAACACGCCCGCCACTCCGTTCCCGGCAGCCTCGCTGCTCGGCTACCCTCGCATCGGCCGTCGCCGCGAGCTCAAGAAGGCTGTTGAAGCTTACTGGGCCGGCAAGATCGACGCCGCAGCACTGGACGCAGCAGCAAAGGACATCCAGCTCACCATCGCCAAGCGCCTGCAGGAACTGGGCCTTACCGAAGCTGCCGCTGTTCCGGGTACCTTTTCCTTCTACGACCAGGTGCTGGACACCACCGCTCACCTGGGTGCAGTTCCGGCTCGCTTCGGTAACCTCCTCAACGCTGAGGGCCAACTGGACATCGATGGCTACTTCACGCTGGCACGCGGCAACAAGGAACAGCAGCCGCTGGAAATGACCAAGTGGTTCGACACCAACTACCACTACCTTGTTCCGGAAATCGGCCCGGAAACCGAGTTCACGCTCGCCTCCACCGCCAAGGTTGACGAGTTCGCCTTCGCACTTGCCAACGGCATTGAGACCCGCCCGTACATTGTCGGCCCGGTCACCTACTTGCTGCTCTCCAAGGCATCCGACGACGCCTCGGCGGGTTTCGCCCCGCTGTCCCGCCTCGAGGACATCCTGCCCGTTTACGTGCAGCTGCTTGAGAAGCTCGCCGAGGCTGGCGCCAGCTGGGTTCAACTCGATGAGCCGGCCCTGGTTGTTGACCAGGACACGCCGGCCGCTGAGATCGAAGCAGCCGTTGCCCGCGCTTACGAGGTCCTCACGTCTGCCGCGAAGCGTCCCCAGATCCTTGTCTCCACCCCGTACGGTTCGCTTGACGGCCAGCTCGGCACGATTGCTGCCACCAACATCGACGGCCTGCACATCGATGTCTTCAAGGGTGGAGTTCCCTCTGCAGCTGCCCTCGCAGGCCTGGGCAACAAGACCTTGGTTGCCGGTGTGGTTGACGGTCACAACATCTGGCGCAACGATCTCGCAGCATCCGCCGCGAAGCTGGACGAACTGAAGGCAGCTGCCGGCAAGCTTGCCGTCAGCACGTCCACCTCCACCCAGCACGTCCCGCATGATGTTGCTGAGGAAACCACGCTTTCTGAGCAGCTGCGCAGCTGGTTGGCCTTCTCCGACCAGAAGGCAGTGGAGGTCAAGACCCTCGCTTCCTACTTGGCAGACCCCGCGTCGGCCCAGGCTGCCATCGATGAAGCATCCGCCGTGATCGCTTCCCGTGCAACCGCCGAAGGCGTTCGCCGCGACGACGTCCGCGCCCGCACCGAAGCACTGACCGCTGCGGACTTCAACCGCTCCGAGTACGCGGTTCGTGAAGCTGCCCAGGAAGAGGCACTTCACCTTCCGCCGCTGCCCACCACCACCATCGGTTCGTTCCCCCAGACGTCCGAGATCCGCTCCGCACGTGCCCGCAACAACAAGGGCGATCTCACCAACGAGCAGTACGAGCAGCTCATGAAGGACGAGATCAAGCGCGTTGTGGACCTGCAGGAAGAACTGGGCTACGACGTCCTGGTTCACGGCGAGCCCGAGCGCAACGACATGGTCCAGTACTTCGCGGAGAACCTTGAAGGTTTTGACGTGACGGTCCACGGCTGGGTCCAGTCCTATGGATCCCGCTGCACCCGCCCGTCCATCCTGTGGGGCGACGTCACCCGCAGCGCTCCGATCACGGTTGCCTGGGCTGAGTACGCGCAGTCGCTGACCAGCAAGCCGATGAAGGGCATGCTGACCGGTCCGGTCACCATCCTGGCCTGGTCCTTCGTTCGCGATGACCAGCCGCTGGGCGAGACCGCCAACCAGGTTGGCCTGGCACTCCGCGACGAAATCGCTGACCTCGAGGCAGCCGGCATCAAGGTCATCCAGGTGGACGAGCCCGCCCTCCGCGAGCTCCTCCCGCTGCGCAAGGCAGACCACGCCGACTACCTGAAGTGGTCCGTTGACTCCTTCCGCCTTGCCACTGCCGGTGCTGCCGACTCCACCCAGATCCACACCCACCTCTGCTACTCCGAGTTCGGTGTGATCATCGATGCAATCGACGGCCTCGACGCAGACGTAACCTCCATCGAAGCTGCACGCTCCCGCATGGAGGTCGTCCACGACCTCGAGTCCCACGGCTTCGGCCGTGGCGTTGGTCCGGGCGTTTACGACATCCACTCGCCGCGCGTTCCGGGTGAAGCTGAAGTCACCGAACTCCTGGCCACCGCCGTCAAGCACGTTCCCTCGCGCCAGCTCTGGGTCAACCCGGACTGCGGCCTGAAGACCCGTGGCTATGCGGAGACCGAAGAGTCCCTGCGCAACCTGGTCAAGGCAACCCAGACGGTTCGCGCCACGCTGCTCGAAACCGCTAAGTAAACCAGCCACAACGACGGCGGCCGGTCACCGAAAGGTGACCCGCCACCGTCGTTCGCGGTTAAAACTGTTTTACGACTCCCAAAGAATTTCATCATCCACTACGCCGTCTTCATCGGCGGCCACTACCAGCAGCTCATCCGTGAAGTGCGAACCGAGGGTGAAGTCCAGGACGAAATAGCGCTCGGGCTGGCCAGGGTAGATGGCCACATGACCTAGTTTGAGGGCTTTGAGGAAGACGTCGTTGGTGAGCTGGGACTTGTCCCTGACCCCGAAAACCGATTCGAGCTGCTCTTCCTTGAGCTGGGAACTATGGAAATGCAGGAACTGCTGCGGATTGGTACCGTCCTGGTCCAGTTCATCGGCGATCATCTCCCGGACCTGGTCAACCAGCTCCGGCAGGAAGCGCAAGCGGTAGTCCACCTTGTGCATGGCAGCCTCGTCGAAATGGTCATGCGCCGTGACGTTAAGGTCCAGCTCAAGCTGATTGCCGCCGAGTTCGTGTTTGGTCACGAAGCAATGTTCACGCCCGTGATTGAGCTCGATCTCCCCAAAATGTGTGCTCGCTACCTTGCCCATGTGATCAATCTAACCCCAACATCGGGCCGGTTCCAGCAATTGGGAAGAATTCACCTCCGACGCTGCGGACCCTTGACAGGCGCTGATTTCAGGGGATGCAAACCGCTCTTTTCGGACGTACCACGGAGGGTATCGGCCAGGAGCTGCGTAAACAGTTGCACTTGCGCTGTGCGCTTTTCATTGATGAGCAGCGCGAACACGTTTCGTGCCAGCCGGATGTCGGGGACGTCAAGGACCACGACGCCGGGTGGCCTGTTGCGCAGCGCCAGTTCCGGTACCAGCGAGGCACCCAGGCCAGCTGCGGTCATCTCCAGGCTGGCGTGGAAATCGTCACTGTAAGCCACGACGCGGGGGTGCAGGTTGCAGCTGGCGAACAGGCGTTCGATCACGAGGGCGTCGCTGGTTCCCGGGTGGTGGACAATCCACGGCATGTCCGAGAGGTGCGAGGCTTCAATCTCGGCGTCCTCGCGGATTTTCCACGAAGCGGGCAGTACCACGCGGAAGTCGTCGTCGCCGATCCATTGCCGCTCCAGGGAATGTGGCCACGCCAATCCGGACTGGCCCACCTGGTACACCAGTGCGACGTCCAATTCTCCGCCACTGCGCAGTCCCTGGATGGTCTGTGCCGGCTCAGCGACTGATACCCGCAGCTCGATGCCAAGTCCGTTCCACCGCTCGTTCTTCAGGATGTCCGGGAGCACATAGGTGGCAAGGCTTGGGAAGATGCCCAGCCGCAATTCCTGTGGTGGCGCATCGTTGGTCCTTGATGCTGCCGCCATCAGCGCTTCGACGTCGGTCAGCACCTTTGAGGCGTGCCGCGTCATGGTGATGGCCGCCTCGGTGGGAATGACGCTCCTCGCCGAACGCTGGAACAGTTCCACGCCCGTATCGCGTTCCAGTGCTGCCATCTGCTGGGAAACGGCGGAGGCTGTGTAGCCAAGCTGTGCGGCCGCCGCAGCGAAAGAACCTAAACGGGTTACTTCCATCAGCGTCCGGAGGTGGAGGAGATTGACCATCAGGAGAGTTTAGCTGTTCGCCACGCCACATTTTCAAAGTGTCACGACACGCCGGAACCCGGCGACACGCTGGAGATTAAATGTGTCTAAGTAGTCCACAGGGTGTGGATTTCATCTCCCACTTTGGCGGAATCACGGACATTTTGAGGCACCTGCCCTGTGGACGAGCGGTGGATTGAATGACATACTTGTAATACATCATCTTGGGGTCCCGGCGAGGCGCTTGCACTACATGTAGTATCGGTTTACGGATTGAGCGGGAAACCAGCACAAGACTAAATAAGCGTGTTGGCTGCCACAGCAGCCTGCGGGCCGGTATCGGATTCAGTATTCAGTTCCGGTTGAGCCCGCCAGATACGAAGAGCGACAGACTTCAACTAAGGGGACAGGGATCATGACCGTTACGGTTTACACGAAGCCGGCCTGTGTTCAGTGCAACGCAACCTACCGGGCACTCGACAAGAAGGGCATTGCCTACCAGAGTGTCGATATCTCCCAGGATGCCGAGGCGCTCGAACGCCTCAAGGCGCTGGGTTACATGCAGGCTCCCGTCGTCGTGACCGAGCAGGACCATTGGTCTGGATTCCGCCCGGACAAGATCGAGGAACTGGCCCAGGCCGTTTCCTCCGTGGCCTAAGTTTCCTTTCGGACTTCGCCACCACAGCAAGCAAGAATTCCTATGTAGTCGAGGTGACTTCCATGGCACCGCTGGCAACGGCATCCGTGCGCAGTGACACGGACACTGTGACCACGAGGAGTCACCTCATCTACTTTTCCTCGACATCTGAGAACACCAAGCGCTTTGTCCAGAAATTGGGCAGGGATGCAGCGCGCATCCCGCTTTATGCGCACGATGCCCCACTACAAGCACTTGAACCCTTTGTCCTCGTCCTGCCGACTTACGGTGGGACGAACGGCGAAGGTTCAGTGCCTAAGCAGGTCATCAGGTTTCTCAACAACCCACGGAACAGGGAACTGATCCGGGGTGTTATCGGTGCAGGAAACACCAACTTCGCGGACAACTATTGCGCAGCGGGAGACATCATCGCCGCCAAGTGCAACGTGCCGCATCTCTACAGGTTTGAACTCATGGGGACGCCGGAAGACGTCGATCGGGTCAATCAAGGATTGGAAAAGTTTTGGACACTACTGTCGCAGAAACAGAAGTAACCGGGGGCGCTGTGGAAACGGCCAAGAAGCCACTGCCGGAGGCCTACAAGGGCCTGGGCTATCACGAGCTCAACGCCATGCTGAACCTGTATGGCCCCAACGGCGAGATCCAGTTTGAAGCCGACCGTGAAGCCGCGCACCAGTACTTCCTGCAGCACGTGAACAACAACACCGTGTTCTTCCACGACCTGGAAGAGAAGCTCGACTACCTGGTGAAGAACCAGTACTACGAGCGCGAAACCCTCGACCAGTACACGATGAACTTCATCCGTGAGCTCTTCAACCGTGCATACAAGAAGAAGTTCCGCTTCGAGACTTTCCTTGGCGCCTTCAAGTTCTACACGTCCTACACACTGAAGACGTTTGACGGCAAGCGTTTCCTTGAGCGCTACGAAGACCGCGTCTGCATGGTTGCCCTGCACCTTGCCCGCGGTAACGAAGAACTTGCCAGCCGCCTGGTTGACGAAATCATCGACGGCCGTTTCCAGCCCGCGACCCCCACCTTCCTGAACGCCGGCAAGGCCCAGCGCGGTGAGCTGGTCTCCTGCTTCCTGCTCCGCATCGAAGACAACATGGAGTCGATTGCCCGCGCCATCAACTCCGCACTGCAGCTCTCCAAGCGCGGTGGCGGTGTAGCCCTATCACTCACCAACATCCGTGAGCACGGCGCCCCGATCAAGCAGATCGAAAACCAGTCCTCGGGCGTCATCCCCGTGATGAAGCTCCTCGAAGACAGCTTCTCCTACGCCAACCAGCTTGGTGCCCGCCAGGGTGCAGGTGCCGTGTACCTGCACGCCCACCACCCGGACATCCACCGCTTCCTGGACACCAAGCGTGAGAACGCCGACGAGAAGATCCGCATCAAGACGCTCTCCTTGGGCGTTGTGGTTCCGGACATCACGTTCGAGCTCGCCAAGAAGAACGAGGACATGTACCTCTTCTCCCCGTATGACGTCGAGCGCGTCTACGGCGTTCCCTTCTCCGACATTTCCGTCACGGAGAAGTACTACGAGATGGTTGACGATTCGCGGATCAAGAAGACCAAGATCAGCGCCCGTGAGTTCTTCCAGACTCTCGCCGAAATCCAGTTCGAGTCCGGCTACCCGTACATCATGTTCGAGGACACCGTGAACCGGGCCAACCCGATCGACGGCAAGATCACCATGAGTAACCTGTGCTCGGAGATCCTGCAGGTTTCCTCGCCGTCCATCTACGCGGAAGACCTCAGCTACGAAACCGTGGGTAAGGACATTTCCTGCAACCTCGGTTCCATGAACATCGCGAAGACCATGGACTCGCCGGACTTCGGTCTCTCCATTGAGACGTCCATCCGCGCCCTCAGCGCCGTTTCGGACATGTCCTACATCAACTCGGTGCCGTCCATCGCCCAGGGCAACGCCCAGAGCCACGCGATTGGCCTCGGCCAGATGAACCTCCACGGCTACCTTGCCCGCGAGCACGTCCACTACGGTTCCGAAGAGGGCCTGGACTTCACCAACATCTACTTCTACACGGTGCTGTTCCACGCTCTGCGGGCCTCCAACCGTCTGGCCATCGAGACCGGCCAGAAGTTCGGCGGCTTCGAAAAGTCCACCTACGCCTCCGGCGAGTTCTTCGAGAAGTACACGGAGCAGGAATGGGTTCCGGCAACGGAGCGCGTCCGCGAGCTCTTCGCCGGCCACCACATTCCTACTCAGGATGACTGGCGTGAGCTCAAGGCTTCCGTCATGGAGCACGGTATCTACAACCAGAACCTGCAGGCCGTTCCGCCCACCGGTTCCATCAGCTACATCAACAACTCCACGTCGTCGATCCACCCGGTGGCCGCCAAGATTGAAATCCGCAAGGAAGGCAAGATTGGCCGCGTCTACTACCCGGCTCCGTACCTGACCAACGACAACCTGGAGTACTACCAGGATGCCTACGAAATCGGCTACGAGAAGATCATCGACACCTACGCAGCTGCAACGCAGCACGTGGACCAGGGCCTGTCCCTGACGCTGTTCTTCAAGGACACTGCCACCACGCGCGACATCAACAAGGCGCAGATCTACGCATGGCGCAAGGGCATCAAGACCCTCTACTACATCCGTCTCCGCCAGATGGCCCTTGAAGGGACAGAGGTGGAGGGCTGCGTCAGCTGCGCCCTCTAATCAACTTAAATCGGTTGATTCCCTGCGGCGAGCTGCCGCACTCAAAACTAAAGATTACGACGGCGGGTTTCCACCCGCCGTCGTAGGCTTACCTTAAAGAACCCAACGCTAAAAGGGGATGAAATGACCGAAAAGGTCAAGCTGCTTAGCCACGTCGAAGCGATCAACTGGAACAAGATCCAGGACGACAAGGACGTGGAAGTCTGGAACCGACTGGTCAACAACTTCTGGCTGCCGGAGAAAGTGCCGCTGTCCAACGACGTCCAGTCGTGGCATACGCTGACGCCGGATGAGCAGCAGCTCACCATGCGTGTTTTCACTGGCCTCACCCTGCTGGACACCATCCAGGGCACAGTCGGCGCTGTTTCGCTGATCCCGGATGCACTGACTCCGCACGAAGAGGCCGTTTACACCAACATCGCCTTCATGGAGTCGGTGCACGCGAAGTCCTACTCGTCCATCTTCTCCACCCTGTGCTCCACCAAGGAGATTGACGACGCTTTCCGCTGGTCCCTCGAGAACGAGAACCTGCAGAAGAAGGCTCAGATCGTCATGGACTACTACCAGGGCGACGATCCCCTGAAGCGCAAGGTTGCCTCCACGTTGCTGGAGAGCTTCCTGTTCTACTCGGGCTTCTACCTGCCCATGTACTGGTCCTCACGCGCGAAGCTTACGAACACGGCCGACCTCATCCGCCTGATCATTCGCGATGAAGCCGTGCACGGTTACTACATCGGCTACAAGTTCCAGAAGGGCCTGGAGAAGGTTTCCGAGGCCCGCAAGCAGGAAATCAAGGACTACACATTCGAGCTCCTCTTCGAGCTGTACGAAAACGAAGTCCAGTACACCCACGACCTCTACGACGGAGTCGGCCTGGCCGAGGACGTCAAGAAGTTCCTGCACTACAACGCCAACAAGGCCCTCATGAACCTCGGCTACGAAGCCATGTTCCCGGCTTCCGTCACCGACGTGAACCCGGCCATCCTTTCGGCACTCTCCCCGAACGCTGACGAGAACCACGACTTCTTCTCCGGCTCGGGTTCCTCGTACGTGATTGGCAAAGCTGTCAACACCGAGGATGAGGACTGGGAGTTCTAAACGGATTTAGTTCTTGGTATCTTCAAAGCCCCTTACGCTGTGCTGGCGTGAGGGGTTTTGTTGTTAAGAGCGCAGTTGTGGAAGGCACGTATCCGGGGCAGGACGTATGCGCGCTAGAGCTCAGGCAGCTCCAGTAGGACCATGCCAATTGACTCGAAACTTCCTTAATGAACCCGGGTTCGTTCATAGCCTGGCAGTGGCGGACCCGTTGAGTGGTAGTTGTGCCCGGTGGGCGTGGTCACCTTCAGCGTGTGTCTCTCTGCGGGTTCTGGTCTGACGCTCCATCCGGGGTTTTCCTTGGTGTGGTTGCATCGTTCGCAAAGCCCGGCAGCGTTATTCAGTGTGGTTTTACCGCCTTTGGCCCACGGCAGGATGTGGTCGTAATGGCGGATGGGGGCGTCGCAGTATGGCGTGCGGCAGGTGTGGTCGCGGGTTTCGATGACCCGTCTCATGCCCGTGGGGAAGAAACGTGCCCTGGAGTCGGTGGCAAGGAGCTCGCCCGTGCTTGGTGCCGTGAACAGTCGTCGCAGCCAAATGCTGAAGTCTTGGTCTGTCTTGCTCTCACCGCTGGTTAGGAGCTCCCTGGCACATTCTGCGGGCACGATCCCGTAGCCAGTAAGTCTTGCGGGTTCGCTGTCGCCTTGTAGCAAGGTGCGGTCGGTCATAACGAGTTGAAGGTCGATCCCAGAGAAACCTGCGGGCGAACCGGTGATGCGTTCGACGAGCGTGTCCGCCATTACCTGTCCCCGGGGCCGGCTGTCCCCATCGGAGCGTGCTGAGTCTGCATGGCGGGTGAGCGCGGCGTATACAGCGACGCCTTGGGCGACCGGGAGTAGCGCTGTGAGGATCGTCATTGTGTCTGGAGCCGGACGGAGGCTGACATGCCGTTCCGATGCCGCGTGGGCAGCCCGTTGCGTCACGGAACGAGGATCACGACGATAGGCCGCTGCTTTTGCGGCGGCGATGATGGTCTTGTCGCCGGCACCATCGAATGTGCCCGCATCCGGGGCGAGTTCCTCGTCCACTGCACAGCGATCTTCAGCACTGAGGCACGCTGTTTCCTTCACGAGGAGTGTGGCGCGCCATTCGTTGAGCTTTCCCGACTCCAGAGCGGCCATAGTGCGCGGCATCTCCGACACCAGCGCCTTCGCCAGTCCCAGAAGCCGGGAACCCTTGTTTGGTGATTCACGCCGGGCGAGCGCGATCTGCGCTGCCACACCTTGGCTTCGTTCAGCCGCTGGAACTCCGGACTCTGCGCGCTCTTGGCGCTGGGCAAGGTCAAAGGCCACGGCTATTTTCGCTTGCAAACTTGAGATCGCAGACTTCATGTCCTCAAGAACACGCAGCTGATCTATCAGGTCACCGCTGACGTTGCCTGCATGAGCACGTTCAGGCAGCGAAGCGACCGCTTGCGTGGCTTGTATCTGCTGACTCCGGCTCATGTTTTTACTATGTCAGTAGCCACCGACATTTTTACCGCCGGGAACCAAGACAGCAGATCCAAGCGGCGACTGCACACAACTTGCTGATACTCATCCGCGCTCGATCCACAACACCGAGCGCGGACGAGCCTCATCTGTTATCCGACTGTCTTGCGCCTCCGATTCGAGCGCTCGATGCCACGGATGATAAGTTCTCCCGCAATTCCGAGGCCAATAGCAGCAGTCAGGGCGCCGTTCCGGTCAGAGCTTCTGGCGAGATAGCTGTTCTGGGATGCTTGGACTTCAGCAAGGTCGTTCGCATACCAGCCATTGACGACAGACTGCTGCGGCGCTCCCTTTGTTTCCCCGTTATTCACTTCATTCTTGATGGCGGCTGAACTCAGCTGGGACCGCCACTCTGATGGACTGCCGGAATCGATCAGGTTCGGGTTGTTACCAAACCACGCGAGCAGCAGAAGCAGGGCGGTCACAACCCCGAGCAGGATACGTGCGAAGTTCGGGCCTCCAACGGCGGCCACGAGGGCTTTTAGTTTAGGCTTTCGGCGCACTTCGTTGAATTGTGGTGCCTGCTCCGGCGTTGGCGGCAATGCTTGCGATGCGGTGCCGTCGGTTGTTTCGGATGTCATTCTTTCCCCATTTTCATATTGTTATCAGAGCTGACCGCCTGGTCGCGGCGACCCTTTGCCAGCGCCCGTTCCAACAGGCGGTCGGAAGGCGGAGTGCAGGTCGGCCCTCACCTCATGACGGACAGCCCACCACGGTAACACTGAAGGGGGAACTCATAGGGTCTTTGTGTCGGTTGGACGCACGGGTAGAGAGGTTCTACGGCAAAGGTGGAAACGCACCGAACAATAGATCATCGAAGATGGCCAATACCGAGCAGCCCGCCGTGTGAACCCTTCCACCCTTGCCCGCGTCTTGCCATCGGAGGAGGATACTGCCCAACTTCGGGAGGACGCCATGGTTCAGCTTGAGAAGTTTGAAAAGTACTTGATCGAAGAGTTCTACGACGACTACCGCTCGGGCGACATGTCCCATGGGACTTTCACCCGGCGCGTGGCGTTCATCATGGGAAGCATGACCGCGGCTGCGGCGGCTATGACCTTGGTGGGCTGTACACCGGACGAGGTGCCAAAGACCGGTGACCCAATGCCAACGCCCACGGCGTCAGCATCGACGGGAAACACGGCAGCCGTCCCAAATGGCAAGAGTCCGCTGACAGTGCCGGAAGGGACAGCGGGCCTGACAACAGCCACGGTGAAGTTCGATTCCGGAGGGACTGAAATCAGTGCGTACCTGGCCCGGCCCGAGGGAAGCCAAAAGGGTCCGGCCGTCCTGGTCTGTCATGAAAACCGCGGCCTCACGCCACACATCCAGGACGTCGCCCGGCGCTTTGCCAAGGAAGGGTACGCGGCTCTAGCGCTGGACCTCCTCAGCAGGGAGGGCGGCACCGCTGCGATGGATCCGGACGCCGTCCCGGGTGCACTTACCAAGGCCGGCGCCCAGCGGCACGTTGGCGACTTCCAGGCAGCATTCGAGTATCTGAACGGCCAGGAGTTCGTGGACAAGGGCCGCATTGCCATGGTCGGCTTCTGTTTTGGTGGAGGCATCACCTGGCAGGCAGCGACTGAGATCCCGGGGTTGAAGGCAACGTCTGCGTTCTACGGTCCCGCCCCGGACCTTGCGAAGGTCCCCACCATCAAGCCCGCGGTTTTCGGTGTCTATGCTGAAAAAGACGCGCGCATCACCGGCTCCATGCCGCAGTTGAAGGACGCGTTGGATGCGACGCAGGTAAAGCACCAGCTCAAGGTGTATCCGGGCGTGGACCATGCATTCCATAACGACACAAGCGACCGTTACGACGAGGCCCAGGCCACGGCGGCCTGGAACGACACCTTGGCCTGGTTCAAGGACAACGTCTGAGCTCAGTCCGGCAGGCTAGGGGCTTGGCTGGCCAGCTCAGCCTCCAACGTCTCGATACTGGGCAGGCTGGCAACAAATTCGTCGGGCAAGGATTCGGCAATGGAGGTCCGCCACTCGGCGATGCCCACTGGAGCGTTGAATCCACGCAGGGCGTACTCGGCAACCACGCTGTTCTTCTCCTTACATAGCAGCAGGCCGATAGTCGGTTTGTCATCGGGATGGGCCATGAGGTCGTCGACGGCGGCCATGTACATGCCCAACTGGCCCAGGAACCCGGGTTCGAACTTCACGGCCTTCAGCTCAATGACCATGTAGCAGCGCAATTTCAAATGGTAGAAGAGCAAGTCCGCGAAGAATTCGTCGCCGGCGATCTCCAATCGCACCTGTTCACCAACGAATGCGAAGCCTTGACCAAGTTCCAACAGAAATTTCTCCACGTGCTGCACCAGTTGGAGCTCCAGTTCCCGCTCGCTCCTGCGGTCCGTCATTGCCAGGAAATCAAAGACATACGGATCTTTGGTGGCCTGCTGAGCGAGGTCTGAATCGGCAGGAACCATGGTGGTTTTGAAATTGGTGATGGCCTGCCCGGAACGCTCGTGCAGGCGGGTCTCGATCTGGTGCGTCAGCACGTTGCGCGACCATCCATGTTGTGCAGCTGCCGCTGCGTACCAGAGGCGCGTGGCGGCGTCGTCGAGCTTTTCCAAGAGTGCGATCTGGTGGTACCAGGGCAATGTTGCAAGCGGCGCTTGCAACATTGGAAACTCGGGCCATGCCTGGGCAAAGCTCTTCATGTACCGCAGGTTCCTGGGGGAGAAGCCCTTTGCGTCAGGGAAGCGCGTTCGGATGTCGGCGGACAATCGGGTGACCACTTTGGCGCCCCAGCCCTCCTGCGATTCGCGCTCGGCAAGTTGCCGACCGATGCTCCAGTAGGAAGTGAGCAGCTCGCTGTTGGCTGCCGCCAGAGCGCGCGTGCGGCCTGTCCGGACTTCCTTCGCGACAGTGTTGAGCAGTGCGGGATACCAGTCGGGCATCGACGTCTCGGCCGGGACGCCCGGGAACGACGCTGTTGTTTCTGCCGCTGCAGTGACGAGCTCTTGCGAAGGCATAATCTCTCCTGTCGATTGCTATTGCCCTCACGCTAAAGGGAGGCACTGACAGAATGGACTGGTGAGTGAAGCGGGTGAATTTGTGGACTTCACGCTGCAGCGTGAATCGTCCTGGGAGAAGGCCATGGAAGCCCGCGAACGCCTGGGTGGAATGAAGGTCTACGGGGCATCGGTTGGTGCGGTGAGAGGAACGGTGCGGGACGCCCTGAAGCGCCACAAGAATCTGGGCCATGACGACATCACGGCGCTGAGTTCGGAACTATGGGATGAACCGGTCTTTGAGCGCAGGCTCGCTGCTGTTGTGCTGCTGCAAACCAAGGTAGGGATCCTGGTCAACACAGACCTGACCCGCATTGAGGGCTTCATCAGGCAGGCCGGCACGGAGGAACTGGCCGATCCTTTGGCAGCGGACGTAGTCAAACCCCTGCTCGCCAGTCTCGAAGGACAGGCGAAGGAGCGCGCCGCACGTGTTGTGGAGCGATGGTCCCAGGACACGGATCCATGGCTCCGCCGGGCCGCGCAGCTCGCCACGGACAGCTCGACCCCTTGATTAGCCGCAGCCACCGGCTTACCGTTTCATCAACGCATGCCAGGCACCAATTCCGTGAATTGAGAGGCAGGTTGTTCGATGAAATCGCTGTGGTTGGACAGGGAATCCAGCTTCACGTCCGATGCAATCCCCGATGATAAGCACTTCGACACAATAGTGGCAGGCGCAGGGCTCACAGGAATGGTGACGGCCCTGCTGTTGTCAAGATCGGGACAGCGTGTGGCAGTTTTGGAAGCGCGCACCCTTGGCGCTGCAACTACCGGTAACACCACTGGCAAACTAAGCCTCCTGCAGGGAGGGGCACTCTCGGCCCTGCGTGGCCAGTACTCCCTGAAAGTGGTGCAAGCCTACGTGGAGGCGAATCGCACTGGACAGGCATGGCTGATGCGGTACATGGAAGAGCAGGGCGTCGCGTTTCAGCGCCGGACGGCAGTCACCTTCGCAACCACCGACGACGGCGGCCAGCGGCTTCGCAAGGAGGCCGCAGTTTCACGGGATGCCGGCGTGGACGTACATTTCAGCCGTGACCCAGGCCTGCCGTTCCCCGTGGTTGAGGCACTGGAACTTGATGACCAAGCGCAGATCCACCCCATGGAAGTCCTGGAAACGCTTGCAAGGGATATCCGGGAGCACGGCGGAATAATCGTCGAAGGTGTCCAGGTGCAGAATGTGGGTTCTGACCTTCCGGTGGAAGTATCCACCCGAAAAGGCGCCTTCACCGCGGACACAGTCGTCATTGCCACGGGCACGCCGATCCTGGACCGCGGACTCTATTTCGCCAAGCTCGAACCCAACCGCTCTTATGCGGCAGCACTTCGGCTTCCAGGCGAAACCCCGCCACCGAGCGGAATGTACCTGAGCATTGATCCACCCACACGTTCCCAACGCACTCACCCGACGCCGGAGGGTGAGTTGCTGCTGGTAGGCGGCTATGGACATACGGGAGGCCGGGCGGCCTCACCCAAGGCCCACCTGGATGACCTTCTCGCCTGGGCCAACCAGCATTATCCGGGCGCGGAGGTCACCCATACGTGGTCTGCCCAGGACTACCGGCCAACCAACCTCGTTCCCTTCTTCGGCAAAATGCCCCGGGGCCACGGCCGGATCTTCTTCGGCACTGGCTACAACAAGTGGGGCATGAGCAACGGAGTCGCTGCCGCGCTGTCCATTACTGCGGACATTCTGGGCGGCCAGTCTGATTGGGCCAAGGTCATACACCACCGCGTTACGTCGCCCCAGGGCGCATTGGAATCTGTTCGCCTCAATGCCAGCGTCGCCAAACGCATGGTCGATGACAAGGCCAAGGTCAGGAGGAACCCCGAGATCACGGACCAGACGCGACCGCCGGAGGGGAGCGGCGTCGTCGGGCTTTACAAGGGCGAGCCAGCAGCTGTATCTACCGTTGATGGCAACGTCTGTATGGTGTCGGCGAGCTGCGCCCACTTGGGAGGCTTGCTGAGCTGGAACGACGCCGAGAAATCCTGGGATTGCCCTTTGCACGGCTCCAGGTACGCACCCGACGGCAAGTATCTGGAAGGTCCTGCAACCCATAACCTTCAAAAGTCGCCTGTTAAAAAGAAGGACTGACTACGCCAGCCGTTCGACGCGCCGTCGGGCCTGGTCCGCGGTGCGTCGTGCCTGGGTGGCGGCGCGGACTGCCAGCTTCTTCTGCGACTCAGCAGCTTCCGCGTCCCGCGTGATACCGATCAGTTCAGCTTCGAGGGACGCCAAACGCTTCTTGACCTCGGTGATCTCGGCCTCGACATCCGAGCGCCTGCCCGCGACTTCCTTGACAACATTCCACGCTGTGGATGCGGCGTCTTCAGCCTCCCTGGCTTCCTGATCGGCTGCCTCAAATTCCTCGCGGGCTTCCTCCAACGCGGCCTGGCGCTTTTGGGCCCGGCGTTCGGCCAGGGATGTTGGGGTTTCCGCAGGTGCTTTCTCTTTCGGCTGCGGCTCTTGTTTCTTCTTGCTCTGGCGCGCCGGCCTGGGTTCGGCAGGCAGCTTCACTTTTGGCGGTTCTCCTGCAGCGGACATCTCTTCCGGAGTTGTTGCAGCCACGGCATCCGTCAGGTCCACGGACTCGAATCCGCTTCCGCTTAGTGCCCGGACCAGCCGGCCCGTGGTCACCGCGGCTGCGGCGCCGGCGTCGGCCATTGCTGCCCGCAGCGTCTGCTCGACGTCGGCAGCCCCGGCCGCGCTCAATGGCGCTCCCAGCCCGCTCGCCAAGTCCTTTGCTGCGTGCACGGCCGAGGTCAGTTGGCCTTGGCGCTGCTGGCCAAGTTCACGGAAGGCTTCAGCGTCTCCCTCCTCTTGTGCTGCACGGAGGGAAGCGCCAAAACGCACGACGCCGTCAATCACCTCGGGCAGGTGAACGGCCAGCATGTTGATGGCCCAGGCACCGGCGGCGGGCTTTGGCAAGCTGCCGATCTCCTTCGCGAGGTTCTTCTCACCTGCCTCCTTGGCTTGTCGCGCCAAAGCTGTCCGCTCCGTAGTAAATTCACGCGGCAGGACGGCGTACAACTGTTGGGCGGCATCGCGAAGATCCATGGATTCATCCTAGGTGCGCTTGTGCTGACCCCGTCCACGACACCGCAGCGCTTAGGGTAGCCTAAGTCACGTGGACCAGATCATGAGCTTGCCCTTTGGCGTCGCGCTTGCGGCGCTGTTTGCGATTGTCATGATCCGCGTCAATGTCACGTACTGGCTGGGTCGTGGAGTGGTTGCCGGCTTCGCCCACACGCGCTTCGGGGCGTCGCTCCAACGGCCCAAAGCAGCCCAGGCCCAAGCCCTCATTCAGCGTTGGGGACCGCACGCCGTCGTGCTGTCCTTCCTGACCATCGGCCTGCAGACTGCCGTTAACCTGGCCGCCGGTGCAGCGCGGATGCCGTTGCGCCGCTATCTCCCCGCTGCCGTCCTGGGCTCCATCATCTGGGCGTTGCTGTACGCAACTATCGGACTCGCCGCACTTGAAGCGTGGCTTGCGGTAGCTGCGGCGTCGCCGGTTGGTGCCGGGCTGTTAGTGACGGCTGTGGTCGCCGTGATCGTGTGGGTGATCGTTGCCCGACGCCGTCGGGCGGCTGCCAAATCAGCGGATACAGTGGTCTGAGTTCTACTGCTGGATCTGCGAAAGGCTCGGGTTGACTACTTCATTACCGGAACTGGCGGAGGGTAACTTCTACTACGAATCGTTGGGTGAGGGCCGCTACCGCTCCACGATTCATGCCCAAGGTGCCTGGAATCCGCACGAACAACACATGGCCCCTGCCTCGGGCATCATGGCTGACGCCCTCCTGAGGCATGAGCCCCGTGACGACGTCCGTATGGCGCGTATCAGCTACGAGATCCTGGGGCTGATCCCCGGCGGCGAGTTTCAAGTGACCACCTCAACGTTGAGGCCCGGACGAACCATTGAACTTATCCAGGCTGAGCTTTCCGCCGGGGGTCGGGTGGCGATTCGTGCCGCGGCGTGGCGCATGATCACCAGCGATACCAGCGCGGTGGCGGCGTTCGAAGACGAGGCCATGCCCGCCCCGGACGAATGCAAGTTGTGGGATGGTGCCAGCGTCTGGCCTGGGGGTTACATCCGTTCCCTGGAAATGCGTATCGGCGAAGGCCATCGGCCAGGTTCGGGCAGGGTGTGGATCCGGACCATGCATCCCTTGACGGACAAGGAAGACAGCAGCGATCTTGCCCGGCTCATGGGATTGGTCGATACAGCCAACGGCATCGCTGCACGGATCACGCCGGGCGAGAACAGCTACATCTTCCCCAACGTGGATCTGCAGATCCACATGTACCGTGCGCCTTCGGGCGAGTGGCTCGGGGTTGATAACAAAGTCTCCTTCGGAGCCGATGGCATCGGCCTGACGTCCAGCGTGCTTCATGACATCAACGGACCTTTCGGCAGGGCCGAACAAATCCTGACGCTGAGGAAAAGCTGATGAGCGAAGCACGGAATGACCCCGACGGCGGTCGCACTCAGCGCTCCAAGCTCACCGTCTACCGCCAAGAGGAAACCCTCGGCGCTGCTGAGGATCTTGATTTTGCGTTGGAGTTGCTGAAACGAGCCCGCAGCGGGCAGTTGGGTCCCTCCCTGCGCTTGTACCGCCCGCAGCCCACCGTTGCTTTTGGCCAGCGCGATGCGAACCTGCCCGGCTTCAGCGCAGCTGAGGATGCCTGCCGGGAGCTCGGCTTCGAACCTCTCGTGCGGAAGGCCGGCGGACGTGCGGCGGCGTATCACCAGGGCACCTTGGTGATTGATCATATTGAGCCGCACCCCGACGCGATCGTCCGTGCAAAAGCCCGCTTCGCGGAGTTCGGTGAGTTGCTGGCAGGTGCGCTTCGCAGCGTCGGTGTCCATGCCGCCGTCGGGGAGATCCCGGGGGAGTACTGCCCCGGGGAGTTCAGCGTGCACGGGGAGGACGCGGAGTTTCCCGCCCATCGCATCAAGCTCATTGGCACAGCCCAACGGGTGGTGTCCGGAGGCTGGTTGTTCAGCTCTGTGATTGTGGTGGAGAACTCCGGCCCCATCCGTGACGTCCTGACGGCAAGCTACGCTGCGCTGGGCCTGGACTGGGATCCAGCTACCGCCGGCGCAGCAAATGACCTGCTTCCGCACCTGGACGTCAAAACAGTGGAGGACGCGGTGGTTGACGCGTACCGCGGCTATGCAGACATGGTCGACGGCGACTTCCGGAGTCTGCTGGCCTAAGTTGAGCACGCTGGGGGCCGGGTTTACGCTGAGGGAATCAGGAACCTAACCACACGAAACCTGGTGGAATGATGGGCCGGAAGAAGCACCCAGTTCAGGATACCGACGTCGACTTGAGCGTCAGCGAGCCCAAGAGGTCGGCCGCTGGTTTGTCCAGCCTCAGCGAAACCCTGCCCCATGCGATGGCCCATATGGGCCCTTCCCGCGCCTGGAAGACCCTCACGGCGGTCAACCAAAAAGACGGTTTCGACTGCATGAGCTGTGCTTGGCCCGATCCACCGGAACGCAAGGCTGCAGAATTCTGTGAAAACGGAGCCAAGGCCATCGGCTGGGAAGCAGAGCCGCTGAGGATCCCCACGGAGTTTTGGGCCGCGAATCCGCTGAGTTCCCTGGAATCCCGATCCGAGTATTGGCTGGGCCAACAGGGCCGGCTGGTGGAGCCGGTGTATAAGGCGGCAGGGGCGGAGCATTACGCACCCATCAGCTGGGAGCGGGCCTTGGACCTCATTGCAAACGAGTTGAACGCCCTTGATGATCCAAATCAGGCCACGTTTTACACCAGTGGACGCACCAGCAATGAAGCAGCATTCCTGTACCAGCTTTTCGTCAGGGCTTTCGGGACCAACAACCTTCCGGATTGTTCCAACATGTGCCATGAGTCCACGGGTGTGGCCATGGGCGAGACCATCGGGGTGGGTAAGTCGGCCATCACGTATACGGATTTCGCAAAGTCGGACTTGATCATCATCATGGGGCAGAATCCGGGAACCTGCCATCCACGGATGCTGACGGCGCTGGAGGAGGCCAAGCTCGCCGGTGCGTCCATTGTCGCTGTTAATCCGTTGCCTGAGGCTGGCCTGATCAACTTCCGGAACCCGCAACGCGTTCGCGGGATCGTTGGTAAGGGAACTGACTTGGCTGACCAGTTCCTCCAGATCAGGCTCGCCGGAGACATGGCGCTGCTGCAGGCTGTTTCCAAGCGCGTCCTGGATGCCGAATCAGCGGCGCCGGGTTCGGTGCTGGACCGCACGTTCATCGATGAGCATTGCCAGGGGTTTGTTGGATTCGCTGCCCACCTCGCAACTTTGCAGGAGCGGGACGTTCTTGCCGCAACCGGCCTGACCAGCGCAGAAATCGATGAAGTTGCTGACAGGTACATCCACGCGGACAGAGTCATCATCACCTGGGCCATGGGACTGACCCAGCATAAGAAGGCGGTACCGACCATCAAGGAGATCATTAATCTCCTGCTGCTCCGCGGCAACATTGGCAAACCGGGGGCTGGACCTTCGCCGATCCGTGGACACAGCAATGTCCAGGGTGACCGGACCATGGGTATTTGGGAGAAGATGCCATCGCGGTTCCTTGACGCCGTGCGGGATGAGTTTGGCTTTGACCCGCCACGGAAGGATGGTGTCGATTCCGTGGACAGCATCCGTGGAATGCGGGACGGCAGGATCAAGGTCCTCGTCGCGCTGGGCGGGAATCTGGTCCACGCGATCTCGGACACCACTGTTGCTGAGCAGGCTGTGCGAAAGACCCGGCTCTCTGTTCAGATTTCCACCAAGCTGAACCGCTCCCACGTGGTGGTTGGCGAGCGGGCCCTGATCCTTCCGACCCTTGGCCGCACGGAAATCGACAAGCAGGATGGGATTGAGCAGTTTGTCACGGTAGAGGACACTGTGTGTGCAGTGCACCGCTCTGCCGGGACGCTGGAAGCTATCGCTCCGGACGTTCTCTCCGAAGTGGCGATCGTCAGCCGGCTGGCCGAGGCGGTTCTTGACCACAAGGTTCCGGTGGATTGGGCGGGCCTGAGGCGCAACTACGACACCATCCGTGACCACATTTCCCATGTGGTGCCTGGATTTGATGATTTCAATGCCCGCATCCGCGAGCGCGACGGTTTCGTGCTTCCGCATGGCCCCAGGGATTCGCGGACGTTCCCCACAGCAACGGGAAAAGCCATGTTTTCTGTCAATGACCTGGAAACCATTGAAGTGCCGCCGGGCAGACTGCTCCTTCAGACTGTGCGGTCCCATGACCAGTTCAATACGACCACATACTCCATGAACGATCGTTACCGTGGCATCAAGAAGGGCCGCATGGTCTTGCTGGTGAACCCTGAGGATCTGGCGGGGTTGGGTTTCCAGGATGGCGCCTACGTGGATGTGCACAGCGAAGCCGACGACGGCGTTGACCGTGTGCTGCGCCAGTTGCGTTTGGTGGCGTACCCCAGTGCCAAGGGCTGCGCGACTGCCTACTATCCGGAAGCGAATGTGTTGGTGCCGCTGGACTCAACAGCGGAAGGCAGCAATACGCCGGCGTCGAAGTCTGTGATTATTCGTCTGGAACCGGCTACCGCCCCGATTTTCGAGGCGGCAGCCGGACAGGGAAAGTAAGCCTTAGGCGACCCTGGCGCTTAGGCTGCGAGGCGGTTTTCTACCTCGGAAGCAGAAGGGTTGGTTGCCGCGGTTCCGTCCGGGAACAGAACGGTGGGGACGGTGCGGTTGCCTCCGTTGAGCTGCTCGACGAGCTCGGCCGTGCCATCTACTTCTTCGATGTTGATCTCGGTGTAGGCGATGCCCTTGGCGTCGAGCTGCTTCTTCAGGCGGTTGCAGTAGCCGCACCAGGTGGTCGAGAACATGGTGATGGTGCCGGAGTCGGGAGTGAAGTCCACAGAGCTCTCCTCAGTATTGGTCGTTTCCACGGGTGATTCGTTGGTATCAACCGTAACCCGCAGCCCAATAATTCCCGTGAGGCCGGGAATCGGGGTTACGTCACATTCCGGGCTGGTGCGTCCTTGAGCGACACGGCAGACTGTTCCCATGTGTGGACGATATGTAATGGCCCGTGCCGTGGGGGATCTGCTGGCTGACTTTGATGCCGAACTTGAAAACGAGATCGCCCTGGAAAAATCGTGGAATGTGGCTCCAACGGATGCTGTTCCGATTGTGCTGGAAAGGCTCGTGGACGATGGATTGAAGCGGCAGTTGCATGTTGCGCGTTGGGGGTTGGTGCCCTCATGGGCGAAAGATCCCAAAGGTGGCGCGCGCCTGATCAATGCGCGCAGTGAGACTCTCCTGGAGAAGCCGTCGTTCCGAAAGGCTGCTGCGGCCAGGCGCTGCGCTGTTCCCGCTGATGGGTATTACGAGTGGAAGAAGGGTGAGGGAAAGTCCAAGCAGCCGTACTACGTGCATCCGGCGAATGGTGAGGGGTTGGTCTTCGCTGGCCTGTATGAGTGGTGGCGGGACCAGACGATGTCCAACGACGACCCCGACCGGTGGCTGCTGTCCATGTCGATCATCACGGCCGACACCCCGACGTCCGAATCGGCCCGGACGCGGCGCAGTGCCTCCGTCTTTGACGAGCTGACTGTTCTGCATGACCGGGTTCCCTTGCCCATGAGCAGGGAAACGATGGAGGCCTGGCTGGATCCACGCCAGGACGATGCGGCCGGTTTGGTGGACATGGTCCGCTCAAGGGCGCACGATGCCGCTGCTGACTGGACGCTCGACGCTGTGGGGGCAGCGGTCGGAAATGTCCGCAACAACTCACCGGAACTCATTGAACCGGTGGAGGGCCTTTTCTAGCTAGAGCGCTTCCGTGACCGGTACGCCGGCCTGGAACTCGCGGCCGTCCGCTTCGCTGAAGGCCGTCATGACGTGGCCTTTGCTGAGTCCATGGATGGCGGACATCGGGAAGTTTCCGGTGATCACGTTCCCGGAGTGTTCCACGCCCTTGATGTCGTAGTTTTCCTCGGCACTGAGTGAGTGGTTGAAGGAGTAGAACGAGATCGCTTCTCCATTCATGAACTCAATGCCCAGCCTGCGTTGGGAGGAATAGTCCTCGCTGGCAGCAACAAGGCCCACGACATAAGCGCCGGAGCCCGGTATGTTGCCTTCGATTTCGAATCTCGCAACGAGGTTGTCATCGGCGGCGGAGATACTGACCTGCTTCAGGAGTGCGTCATTGGTACTCATGCCACAATCCTGCTCTGTGGACCCGCCCGCGTCCACCCCTTTGCTTCATCCCTCCAAGAGTCGCCGCACACTGGCCGCGACTGTGGTTTGGTCCATCGCCTGGCCGCTGCGTGCCGTCAGGAGGTGCAGGGCCAACCCGTCGCCGTAGTCCGATACGGCTTCTGCGCGGGCCCTTGGGTCAGGAATTCCCAGTGAATCGAGCATCTGTTCAAGAGCTGAAAGCATCCTCTGGTGCCCGGCGGCCACCACCTCGGGTTGGTCAAGGGCAAAGGCGAACCGTGCCCGCGTCAGTGCGGCATGGTCTCTTGCCAGGCCGAGCAGCGCTCCCGCGAGTTGTTCCGCCAAGGCGGCTACCGACGTCGGGAATTCGGACCCACCCTGCTGCTGCAGCAGGAGCGAATCCCGTTCTTCAACGCGGTCGACGGCGGCAGCTACCAAAGCGGCACGGTTGCGGAAGTAATTGGAAGTAGTTCCGACGGCCACGCCCGCTTCGGCGTCAACGGCCCGATGGGTCAGTCCCTTAAGACCTTTGGCGGCGACCACAGCGAGGGCGGCGTCGGCAAGATCGGTTCGTCTGTCCGGCATGGAGAAAGTCTAGTCTTTAACCTCGTAATTACTACAAATGTAGTAGTACATTGGCACCATGAAAAAAGTGGATATCGTCGGTGGTGGCATAGCAGGCCTCGCCCTGGCAGGAACTCTTGATCCCAGTCAGTTCCACGTCACCGTGTATGAACAGCGGGCCGGCCTCCCGGCGGTAGGAACAACCCTGGCCATGTGGCCCGAAGCCCAGGAGGCCTTGGCCTCATTGGGGATACTTGGCGCCGTCCGGGAAAACAGCCCCATCATCAGGGGCGGCGCGCTCCGGAGTGCCGCAGGGGCGCCGTGGCTGAGTGTGGAAGGGCAGAACCTTGTGGGCGTCGCCCGCCACACGCTCCTGCGCCTCCTCGACTCAGCCGTACCCCCAACAGTCCAACGACGCATCGAAAAGCTGGACGCGGTTCCAAGTGACGCCCACCTGATAGTGGCGGCGGATGGGGTGCACAGCATGGTGAGGCGCTCCGTATGGGGCCAGGCGCGTTCGGCCAAGCTGACACCCTACCTCGCCGTTCGAGGCGTCATTGCCCAAGAGCCAGGCAGCGAAACCATAGGTGAGTACTGGGGGCGCGGGGACCTCTTTGGCATAGGCCCTTCAAGCGGCGGAACCAACTGGTATGCGTCCTTCCGCTCCCGGATGGGGCCCGAGGGAATTGACGTCGGCGAAGCCCTGGCAGTTGCGCGCCGCCGCTACGCCGGGCACTCGCAGGGTATCCAGCATGTCCTGCAGGCAGCGACGCCCCAAACATCATTGGCACAACGCATTTGGACCACCCCGCCGCTGTGGCGTTATTCCCGGGGCAATGTGGTCCTCATCGGCGACGCGGCCCACGCCATGGCACCCAACCTGGGACGAGGCGCTTGTGAGTCGCTGCTAGACGCCGTCACCTTGGGCAAGCTGGTCAACACCCTGCCCCTGGACAAGGCCCTTGATGCCTACAACCGTCAACGCGTTCTTCGGACCCAGCAATACCGCATCGGCTCATCCCTGATGATGCGCGTGGCGCTCGCAGAAGGTGCGCAACCCCTGCGCGACAAGCTGCTGGACCTTGCTGCCAAACGAAAGTCCAAAGCGCCCGGAAGGAGCAAAACTTCCCAGTAGGTTTTGTCGGAGGGGCGACGTAAACTGGAGATATTCGAACATACATTCGAACGAATTTTCACCAGGCAAGGAGTGTGGATATGGGGCTTTTCAGTGAGTCCGTGGACGTCATCTGCACGGATACAGGCCAGCCGCAGGAAATCCAGTGGAAAGGAACCCACTACGTCGTTACTAACGAACCCCTCAGATGGTACGAACGACGCCAATGGTGGGTAGAAGAAAGCCGGGCCCCACTGGGAAGCGGCGCAGGCTTGGTGGATCACGAGATCTGGCGGGTCCAACTCCAGCGCCCGCAGGACGAAGGGCAAACCGGCAAAACCATCACCCTTGACCTCGTCCGCCACCTCGCCAGCGGCCGGTGGCGGCTCCTACGGATCCACGACGCCGCACCGGCCCAAGCAGTCGAACCAGACGAAGCCGCCTGAACCTTGAGCTTCACACACCTGCACGTCTCCACAGCCTTCAGCGCCCACTACGGTGTCTCCTGGCCAGATGAACTTGCCCAGTCAGCCGCAGCAGACGGGGCAACAGCGCTCGCCTGTACTGACCGGGACGGCTTGTACGGCACCATCAAACACCTCAAAGCATGCATGGACGCCGGTATCGACCCCATCATCGGCGTGGACCTCGCCATCTTCGACGACGACGGCGACCACCGCACCCAAGTAGCGGGCCGCGTCATCGTACTCGCCCACGGCAACAACAACGGCGCCGGCTACCGAGCCCTCTGCCGACTCGTCTCAGACGCCCATGCCCGCACCTCCGGCAAGGCCGGGGGAGTAGTGCCCGTCGCTGTGACACGGGCAGAACTCGCATCACGCACACTGGACCCAAAAACCCTCAAGCCCGTGCTAACCGTCCTCATAGGACCGGACTCCGATGTGGGCCGCGCCATGGGAGGGCGGAAATATCTTCGCCCCCGCACACTTTTCAAACAATGGATCGACGCCATGCCGCCCGGAACAATCGTCGCCGAAACCGTATCCCACCTCAGCGCCCCAGGAGAACCCCTCAGCACATCCCACGCTGTACGCATGCTCAAACTCGCCCTCGAATACAACATCCCCGCCATCCTCAGCAACGCCGTCCGCTACTGCGCCCAGGACGGCGCCCCCACCGCAGACGTCCTGGACTCAGCACGCACACTAAAATCCCTCCCCGAACTCTCATCGGCCCCACAGCTGCAAACAACCGGCCTGCTCCAACCAACCGGGCAGCTGCAACCAACAGGGCAAGGCTGGTTGAAAAACGCCCAACAAATGCACCAACTCGGCAAGGAAATCATGGGCGCCGCAGGGCAAGGAGCGGCAGGGCTGAACAAGCTGCTCTCCAACACAGAAGCGCTCGCCGACAAATGCCGCATCGATCCAGTCCTGGACATGGGATGGAAAAAGCCCGTTGTTCCCGAAGCTTCCATCATCGGCATCGACCGTGACCCCATGGTGGAACTCACCCAACGATGCGAGGCAGGAATCACCCGCCGCTTCCCCGGCATCAACGGCGATGCGGAAATACAGATGCGCTCGCGGTTGCAGCATGAGTTGGGGATCATCGACAAACTCGGCTTTGCCTCCTACTTCCTCACTGTTGCGGAAGTATCCAGAATGATCATCGAGATGGGCGTCCGGGTAGCTGCCAGAGGTTCCGGCGCCTCCAGCTTGGTCAACTATCTGATCGACATCAGCCAAGTGGATCCTATCCGGCATAACCTCATTTTTGAACGGTTCCTCTCGGGTCGCCGATCCACCCTTCCCGATATTGACATCGACGTCGAAAGCGCCGAACGGCATAACGTCTACCGGAAGATCTTCGAGCGCTTCGGAGCCGAACGGGTGACCCTGATGAGCATGCAGAACGGGTACCGGGCCCGTGGTGCTGTCCGCGATGCCGGCATGGCCCTTGGCATGGACGATGGTGAAATCGGTGAAATTGCCAAGCAGTTGTGGCGGTTTTCTGCGCGTAAATTCAGGGAGGCATTGGTTGAAAAGCCTGAACTCCGAGAATTTGCCGGAAGGGTGGAGGCTGGCCGTGAAGGGCCAGGGGGCATTGAGGAAAACCAGCAGTTGGACCTGCTGGTGGATCTCACTGAAAGGTTGGACCGCCTTCCCCGGCACATTTCCATGCACCCGTGCGGTGTGATCCTGGGCGATGCCACGCTCCTGGACAGAACCCCGGTACAGCCCAGCGGTTTGGGGCTGCCGATGAGCCAGTTCGATAAACACGACATGGATCCCATGGGCATGCTCAAACTGGATGTCCTGGGTGTGCGGATGCAAAGTGCCATGGCGTTTGCGGTGCGGGAGGTTATCCGCCTTCATCCGTCCAAAGCTGAGGTAGTTGTTGCTGGTCACCACCCGGTGGAGGTGGGAGGCGCTGGCCCGGACTACATTGCCCAGGACGGCAGGATTGATCTCAATGCGGTGCCTTTCGACGACGAGCCCACCTATGAGTTGATCCGCAGTACCCACACCTTGGGCTGCTTCCAGATTGAATCCCCTGGCCAGCGTGAGCTTATTGGGAAGATGGCGCCGCGCGAATTCAATGACCTCATTATCGATATTTCCTTGTTCCGGCCTGGACCCATGAAGTCGGACATGGTCCGCCCCTTCCTTGAACACCGGCATGGTTTCGCACCCGAGGTCTACCCGCACCCGGACCTGAAACCCGTTTTGCAGGAAACCCATGGCGTCACGGTTTTCCATGAGCAGATCTTGAAGACCTTCCATGTCATGACGGGGTGTGGTTTGGACCGGGCGGACGAGTTTCGAAGGGCCCTGGGTGACGAGCTCCACGAACCTGAAGTAGAGAGGTATTTCCGTCGGGAAGCGATCAAGAGATACTCCCCGGACGTCGTGGACAAAGTGTGGGGAACCCTCAAAGCCTTCGGCAGCTTTGGTTTCTGCAAAGCCCATGGAGCTGCCTTTGCTGTTCCCACCTATCAATCGGCGTGGCTGAAGGCACGCCACCCTGAAGCCTTCCTTGCAGGGCTGTGGGAACACGATCCAGGGATGTACCCCAAACGGCTGCTGGTTGCTGAGGCCCGCCGCTTGGGTATTCCCATCCTGCCCTTGGATATTAATCGCAGCCAGGCTGAATACAGAGTGGAAAGAATCCAGGAAGGCAAGGATTCCGGCAAGCTCGGCATTCGCTTGAGCCTGAACGGAATATATGGACTGTCGGGAGCTGAACTGAAGCGGATCGTAGCTGGTCAACCCTATGATTCCCTCGCGGACCTCCGGGCAAGGGCCAGGGTGAGCAAACCGAATATCAAGAGGCTCGCCCAACTCGGAGCCTTCGATGCCCTGCACCGGGATGCCGGCGGAACTGCAAACCGTGCCGATCTGGTGCAGCACTTGCAGGCCCTCCAGGCCAGTCCCTCCAAAAAGGCCAACGATGTCATTGAAGGGCAATTATCCTTACCCCTTGGTGATGTGGAGTTGCGGAACCTTGCTGCTGGACTACCTGAGCCCAGCATGGTGGAGAACGTGCGGGCAGAGCTTGATCTCATGGCAGTGGATGTGAGTGAGCATCTTATGCAAAGCCATAGGCCATTGCTGGACAAGCTTGGCGTCACCACGGCCGATAAGCTCCTGGGCCTTCGCAACGGGACCGAGGTACTGGTTGCCGGTGTCCGGATCGCAACGCAGACACCCCCCATGCGTGGTGGACGCCGCGTGGTGTTCATCAGCATCGACGACGGTACAGGCTGCGTGGACACCGTCTTCTTCCACGAAGCGCAGGAAGAATCGGGTCCGCTCCTGTTCGGTACCCGGCTTCTGCTGATCCGCGGAACGACGCGGAGAACAGGTCCCAAGGGAATCAGCCTCAGTGCCAGCAAAGCCTGGGACCTTAGCCGCCCCGAAACTTTGCCGTTTGCCGAAGTCCTGCCACCCGGCGTCGGGCTTCCGCCTGAATTCACTCATTCAGGACCCCTTGAGGGTATCTCCAGGAACCTGGCCATTACCGGGTTGGGGAGCTGAACAGGCAGGTAAATCAGGCGTCGGCGCGCTGCTTTGGCCGCCTTCGTCGAAACAGATACGATTGACGGTGGCTGGCTGTGGTCCCCGTACGCCACAAGCTATGAAGCCTTCACTATGAATAGGAGACACCCGTGTCAGATGCCCAACAGATCACCCTCATCGTCGATGGCGAAGAGACCAAGGTGACGGAAGGGACTACCGGCGCGGAACTCTTTTTCGAGCGCCGCGACGTCGTTGTTGCCCGTGTCAATGGTGTGCTGAAGGACCTTGACCAGGTCCTCACCGAGGGTGCCGACGTCGAAGGTGTCACCATCGAGTCTCCTGACGGACTCAACGTTCTCCGTCACTCCACCGCGCACGTGATGGCCCAGGCCGTGCAGCAGCTGCGGCCTGATGCCAAGCTTGGCATCGGCCCTTACATTACTGACGGCTTCTACTTCGACTTCGACGTCGCTGAGCCGTTCACCCCGGAAGACCTGCGCCAGCTGGAAAAGATGATGCAGAAGATCATCAACCAGAACCAGAAGTTCGTTCGCCGCGTGGTCACCGAAGAAGAAGCCCGCGAAGCCATGGCCGGCGAACCCTACAAGCTGGAGCTGTTGGGCAAGAAGAACGACGCCGCCGACGCCGGAGAAGGCGTGAATGTTGAAGTCGGTGCCGGCGACATCACTATTTACGACAATGTGGACCGCAAGAGCGGCGAAAGCGTCTGGTGCGACCTCTGCCGGGGACCGCACCTGCCCAACACCAAGATCATCTCAAACGCGTTCGCGCTGACGCGCTCATCCTCCGCATACTGGCTGGGCAACCAGAACAACCAGCAGCTTCAGCGAATCTACGGCACCGCATGGCCCACAAAGGAAGCCCTCAAGGCTTACCAGGAACGCATCGCTGAGGCAGAACGCCGCGACCACCGGAAGCTGGGTGTGGAGCTGGATCTGTTCTCGTTCCCGGACGAACTTGGATCGGGCCTTCCTGTGTTCCACCCCAAGGGCGGCATCATCCGCAAGGCCATGGAGGACTACTCCCGTCAGCGCCACGTGGACGCCGGCTATGAGTTTGTATACACCCCGCACATCACCAAGGGACACCTTTACGAGGTCTCCGGCCACCTTGACTGGTACAAGGACGGCATGTTCCCGCCGATGCAGGTGGATGCTGAGCTCAATGAAGACGGCACCGTGCGAAAGCCTGCGCAGGACTATTACCTGAAGCCGATGAACTGCCCCATGCACAACCTGATCTTCCGCTCACGCGGCCGGTCGTACCGCGAACTGCCGTTGCGCCTGTTCGAATTCGGCTCGGTGTACCGGTACGAGAAATCCGGTGTTGTGCACGGACTGACCCGTGTCCGTGGCATGACACAGGACGACGCCCACATCTACTGCACCCGCGAGCAGATGAAGGACGAACTCACCACAACACTGAACTTCGTCCTTGGCCTCCTCAAGGATTACGGCCTGGATGATTTCTACCTCGAGCTCTCCACGAAGAACGAGGAAAAGTTCGTAGGTGACGACGCCGCCTGGGAGGAAGCCACCCGCACACTCGCCGAGGTTGCGGAGGCCTCCGGGCTGGATCTGGTACCGGACCCGGGTGGAGCAGCATTCTATGGGCCGAAGATCTCCGTCCAGGCAAAGGACGCCCTCGGCAGGACCTGGCAGATGTCCACGATTCAGTTGGACTTCAACCTGCCTGAACGCTTCGAGCTGGAGTACCAGGCAGCGGATGGAACGCGCCAGCGTCCCGTCATGATTCACCGCGCCCTCTTCGGCTCGGTGGAGCGGTTCATGGGCGTTCTCACCGAGCACTACGCCGGTGCCTTCCCCGCATGGCTATCTCCCGTCCAAGTAGTGGGCATCCCTGTGGCCGAGGCATTCAATGACTACATGTTCGACGTCGTCGGCCAGCTGAAAGCCGCGGGAATCCGCGCAGAGGTGGACATTTCTTCAGACCGTTTCCCGAAGAAGATCCGCACGGCCAGCAAGGACAAGGTCCCATTCGTCCTGATCGCGGGCGGTGAGGACGCCGAGGCAGGTGCTGTCTCGTTCCGCTTCCGTGATGGCAGCCAGGATAACGGCGTGCCCGTGGCAGAGGCGGTCCGCAGAATCGTGGACGCTGTCAAGAACCGCGAAAGCTGACGGAACGGACAATAGACGGTGCAGGAGAACACAGGCGCGGCAGCTGACCTTCCGGGCGACGCCGAAGTAACCGATGACTTCGGCTTGGCAGGTGTTCCGGACGCTTTTCAGCGCCTGTGGACTCCCCACCGCATGGCCTACATCAAGGGCGGACAGGATCAGTTCAAGAACAAGGACGACTGCCCGTTCTGTGTTGGGCCCACCCGTAGCGATGAGGAATCACTCATCGTCTACCGTGGCAGGACCTGCTATGTGGTGCTCAACCTTTTCCCTTACAACCCAGGCCACTTGCTGATCTGCCCCTACCGCCATGTTCCGGACTACACGGACATCACGGTGGAAGAGACGGCGGAATTCTCCGAACTCACGCAGACAGCCATGCGAGTGCTGAGGAAGGTCTCCAACCCCAGCGGCTTCAACCTGGGCATGAACCAGGGTGTCACCGGTGGAGCAGGGATCGCCGCGCACCTGCACCAGCACGTTGTACCCCGCTGGGGTGGGGACGGAAACTTCTTCCCGATCATCGCCCAGACCAAGGCCATTACGCAGACACTCGACGAGGTCCGCAAACTGGTGGCCGAAGCCTGGCCGGGGGAGTCGAATGCTCAATAGGCATGCGCGTGGTTTCTTTACTTCCCTTTTCACACCCTTGGCACGTTGGCTCCTCAAGATTGGCGTGTCTCCAGACACAGTGACCGTGGCTGGTACAGCAGGAGTCATTCTCGGCGGACTGGTTCTATACCCGCTGGGATATCTGTGGTGGGGTTCAGTGGTGGTCGCGTTCTTCGCGTTCTCGGACGTCGTGGATGGCATTATGGCCCGTTTGCAAGGCCGAAGCGGCGGCTGGGGAAACTTCCTCGATTCCACCTTGGACCGTTTGGCGGACGGCGCCATCTTTGCGGGGCTGACCATCTGGTTCTTCACCAAAGGTGAGGACCCGGCTATTGGTACTGCCGCCGTCGTTTGCCTGGTACTGGGCATGGTGGTTTCCTATGCGCGGGCAAAGGCTGAATCACTGGGCTATCAAGCCAGCGTTGGCATTGCCGAGCGTGCAGAGCGTTTAGCTTCGGTGCTTCTCATCACTGGGCTCACAGGGCTGGGACTTCCGGCAGTGGTGCTCTTCGCCACCCTGATCCTTCTCGCCCTCGCCAGTGTGGTCACTATCGTGCAAAGAATGGTGACTGTCCGCAAGCAAGCGATGGCCGAAGCCTAGGAAACTGGCATGTGACCAGAGCCCGGCAACGGCAGTTGTGCAGGTGTCCTATAGTCGCCCTCTTCTTGGCCCCCGAATGCGGTAATGAATGTACAGCCACCGGGCAACGTGCGACTAGTATTACTAGTACTTGGTCACCTTGACCTGAAAATCCGGTGTGCGCTGATTGCGGTCGTGTGGCTGCGCGAGCCACCGGCGAAAAGGTCGTTTATCTACCCATAGGGGTTTTTGTGTCTACACCAGATGTAAGCAACGAAGCCGGTTCGTCCGCGAACAGCGTCACGGGCAGCAGCCGCGTTAAGCGGGGCATGGCGGAGATGCTCAAGGGCGGCGTCATCATGGACGTCGTCAACGTCGAGCAGGCCCGCATCGCCGAAGACGCCGGTGCCGTCGCCGTCATGGCGCTGGAGCGCGTACCGGCCGATATCCGCGCCCAGGGTGGCGTGTCCCGCATGTCCGATCCCGACATGATCGATCAGATCATCGCTGCCGTGTCCATCCCGGTCATGGCCAAGGCCCGCATCGGCCACTTCGTCGAAGCCCAGGTCCTGCAGTCCCTCGGCGTGGACTACATCGACGAGTCCGAGGTCCTGACCCCGGCCGACTACGTGAA
>NZ_JBFTJK010000015.1:0-225865 GCF_056395385.1 Paenarthrobacter sp. 10L420
CCGTACACCCTGTTCACCGGCCAGTGGGCCGACCTCCCCTTCGAGGAAGTCGCGCGCCTCGCCTCGGGCTGGGGCTACGACGGCCTGGAAATCGCCGTCTCCGGAGACCACCTGGACGCCTGGCGCTGGGACGAACCCGGCTACGTCGAATCCAAACTCGCCGTCCTTGAAAAGTACAACCTGAAGGTCTGGGCCATCTCCAACCACCTCAAAGGCCAGGCCGTGTGCGATGACCCCATCGACTTCCGCCACGAAGCAATCGTCGGGTCCAAAGTCTGGGGTGACGGGGAGCCCGAAGGCGTCCGTCAACGCGCCGCCGAAGAAATGAAACACACCGCCCGGCTCGCCCGCGCATTGGGGGTCGACACCGTGGTGGGGTTCACCGGCTCCTCCATCTGGCAGTACGTCGCCATGTTCCCGCCCGTCCCCGAAAAAGTCATCGACGCTGGCTACCAGGACTTCGCCGACCGGTGGAACCCCATCCTGGACGTCTTCGACGAATGCGGGGTCCGCTTCGCCCACGAAGTCCACCCCTCCGAGATCGCCTACGACTACTGGACCACCGTGCGGACCCTCGAAGCGATCGGCCACCGGCCCGCGTTCGGCCTGAACTGGGACCCCTCCCACTTCATGTGGCAAGGCATCGACCCCGTGTCTTTCATCTGGGACTTCAAGGACCGGATCTACCACGTGGACTGCAAGGACACCAAGCTCCGCCCCACCGGCCGCAACACCGTCCTGGGTTCCCACCTGCCCTGGGGCGACCCGCGCCGCGGCTGGGACTTCGTCTCCGCCGGACGAGGCGACGTGCCCTGGGAATCCTCCTTCCGGGCACTGGCCGCGATCGGCTACAACGGCCCCATCAGCATCGAATGGGAAGACGCCGGAATGGATCGCCTCCACGGCGCCCCCGAAGCCCTCGCCGCCCTGAAGAAATACGACTTCCCCGCCTCCCAAACCAGCTTCGACGCCGCCTTCAGCAGCAAGGACTAGTTCAGCAGCAAGGACCAGGAAAGGACCGACGTGATCCGCACCCTTCAATCCGGCCAGCGCTGCGAGGTGTGGATCGCGTCGGTCAGTGGGGAGTCGGCACTGCTCTACACCACCGATGACCTTCTTCTCGAAGCGCCCAACTGGACCCTGGAGGGAAGCTCACTCATCCTCAACGGGGATGGCAAGCTATGGCGTTTCGATCTCGACGCAGGCTCTCTGGAACCTATCTCCCTCACTGGGGTCCCGGACCTGAACAACGACCACGTCCTGGCACCTGACGGCCAGGGCATCTTCGTCTCCGCGAACGACGGCCACATCTACCGTGCTTTACTGAGCGGCGGACCGGTCACGCGCATCACCGACGACGACGGCTCCTTCCATTTCCTCCACGGCGTCAGCCCGGACGGCAAGGAGCTGGCGTATGTGGGGATCGAAGCGGGAGACTTCACGCAGCCAGGTCGCCTGATGACCATAGCGTCCGACGGCGGCGCCAGCGCCAGCGTGGATGTCGGCCGCTTTGATGTGGGCCCAGGCCACTGCGACGGGCCGGAATACTCGCCCGATGGGGAATGGCTTTACCTGAACACGGAGTCCTTTTCGACCACACAGGGTCACGCCCAGCTCGCCCGGGTTCGCGTGGACGGCACTGGCCTCGAACGGCTCCTCGAATCCGAAACAGTCGACTGGTTCCCGCATCTCTCCCCCGATGGCAGGTACGCCAGCTACATTCGGTTCCCCAGCGGAACCGCAGGACACCCCGCGGACCTGCGGGTCGCCGTCGTGCTTGTTTCTACAGACGACTGGGCCACGCCGCTGCATACATGGCCACTTTTCGGTGGCCAAGGTAGCCTCAACGTCAACAGCTGGTCGCCGGACTCCCGGCGTTTTGCGTATGTGGCCTACCCGCTTTCTGACTCGACGAAGGACTAAGCACGTGACCCTCAGCAATGGCACCTCCGACGGAACAATCCGCTGGGGCATCCTCGGCACAGGATTTATTGCCGGACTCCAGACGCAGGACCTGAAAGAGAACGGCTTTACCGTGCAGGCTGTGGGCTCGCGCTCATTGGAGTCCAGCAAAGCATTCGCTGAGCTGCATGGAGTGATGACCGCCCACGACAGCTACGAGGACTTGGTGGCAGACCCGCTGGTTGACGTGGTCTACATCGCTACGCCGCACCCCTTCCATCATGCCAACGCACTCTTGGCCCTGAATGCCGGAAAGCACGTGCTGGTGGAGAAGGCCTTCACAATGAACGCCCGCGAAGCCCAAGAGATCGTGGATCTGGCCGAGTCAAAAGGGCTTGTGGCCCTGGAAGCCATGTGGACGCGCTTCCTCCCGCACATGGTGCGCATCCGCGCACTCATCCAGGAAGGCACCATCGGCGAGGTCCGGAAGGTGGTTGCCAGCCACAACCAGAGCCTTCCCAAGGACCCTGCCCACCGGCTCAACGATCCCGCCCTGGGCGGTGGAGCGTTGCTGGACCTGGGCATCTACCCGATCTCCTTTGCCTTCGACATCCTTGGTACGCCTGCCGTAATCCGGGCAAGCGCCTCCATGTCGGCCACGGGCGTGGACAGGCAAACGGCGGCGATCTTCGAGTACGCCGACGGGCAACAGGCCATTGTGGACTGTGAGCTCGACGCCGCCAGCGCCAACCGCGCCATGGTGATTGGCACAGAGGGCTACATCGACATCGAACACACCTGGTACAACCAAGTGCCCTTCACCGTTTTCCGCGTTGATGGCGAGGTGGTGGAGCGTTTCGAGCAGCCCGTGAAGAGCCGGGGAATGCAGTACCAGGCGGCCGAGCTGGAACGCCTGATCCGCGCCGGTGAGACCGCTGGCACCATCCTGCCGCCGAGCGAAAGCGTGGCCATCATGGCGGCCATGGATGAAATCCGCCGCCAGATCGGGCTGTCGTACGCGGCGGATGCTGTTGTTTCAGAAGAAGGTGCAACGAAATGACTGAATCTGCCCGCCTTGTGGAACTCCGCCAGCAAGAGGAAGAACTCGTCTTCGCAAGCTTTGACCACCACGACGCTTGGCGCCTGGGTTCGCTCATCGCCAACCACGCGATCGCTTCCGGTTATGGCGTTGCCATCGACATCCGCCGGCACAACCTTGTGCTCTTCCGCTGCGTCCTGCCTGGAGCCACGGCCGACCAAGAGGAGTGGATCCGCCGCAAGTCTGCCTCGGTGCTGCGTTTTGAACACAGCACCGCCTTGTTAACTGAGCAGTTCTCCGCCCGCACCCACAGCCCCCTGGGAGGCGGCTGGCTTGCGCATGAGGATTACACCCTCGCTGGTGGCTCGTTCCCGATCCGGGTGCGGGGTGCGGGTGTTATTGGTGCCGTTACTGTGGCTGGCTTGAGCTCTGATGAGGACCACCAAATGGTGGTTGATGGGATCCGGAATTATCTGAAGACGGTGGCGGGGTGATGTCAGCCGATGATCCAGAGTCCGTGCAGGAAACCCTCCACTGGCTATCCCAGCCCGGCATTCGCGAAGACCTTGCCCAGGCACGGCGCGACATCGCCGACGGCAATACCATCAGCGGCGACGATCTTCGCCGTGAATTCGAGTTGCCTATGAGAAAGTCTTACAAGATTTAGGAGACTTTATTGCGTTCTAATAAAGCGCCATAAGATGAATAAATCCCTGGCCGCTCCAAATTTGCACGGCCCAAGAGTGCAGAGACTAGCCCCCTCGCGCCTTCCGGGTTGCGGAGTCGTTGGCTTTCTGCAGCGCCGTGACGAGTTCATCCTTGCTCATTTTCGAACGGCCCTTGATGTCCAGCTCTTGGGCGCGCTGATAGAGATGTTCCTTGGAGGCGTTGGCGTCCACTCCCCCGGCGGTTGGTTTCGTTGATCCAATGCCCTCTTCCGCGTGCGGGTCCGAAGGACCGCGTTCCTCCTTCGCCTCCCAATGGTCGCCAACCTTCTCGTAGCTATGCTTCACCGCGGCAAAGGCGGTGCGGGCCGCCCGGCTCTCATCGTTGTCGTAGGTCTCCATAGCAGAGTCGTAGGTCTTGGCGAAAGTGTCCTGGGCCTTCTGCTCAGAACGCTGCAGCGTCGATGGGAGTTCGTCTTTACGGGCATGATCGTTCTTGCCGGTCTTAGGCATAATACTCACGCTCCTTTGTCAGAAAGCCTGATCATGGACGTGCACCCAGTTTATCAATTGACCCTTGGGGCAAGACGGACGGGCACCCCGTCACAAGCGGCTCACCGCCCCTTCAGCACATACCTTCTCTCAGGACGCCCGACGCCGTATTTGAGCCTCACTTCCAGCGCACCTTCATCGTGGAGGTACTCAAGGTAACGGCGGGCACTCACCCGGGAGGTCCCCAATTGCTCGGCAACTTCGGCGGCGGAGACGTCGCCGGGGGCCGATTTCAGTGCGGTCTCCACGAGTTCCAGTGTCTCCACGCTGCATCCCTTGGGCAGCGTACGTTGAGCAGAGTCCAGCCCGAATACCCGGTTGACATCCGATTGCTCGGCCACGTCCTTGGTAGCGTCCAGCCCTTGGTAAGCATTCAAATAGTGCTGCAATCGCTCCTGAAGATCAGACTGCGAAAACGGCTTGATCAGGTAGTGCACAATACCCCCGCGCAGTGCTTTGCGCACCGTCTCGGTTTCCCGGGCCGCGCTGATCACCAACACGTCAAGGTCCGGGGCAACGTCCCGGAGCTGATGCATCAGGTCCAGGCCGTTGACGTCCGGGAGGTGGATATCCAGCAGCACAAGGTCCGGCTGCAACCGCTGCGTCTCAAGGATGGCCTGCGCGCCAGTGTGCGCTACCCCCACGACGCCGAACCCGGGCGTCCGTTGGATGAAACCGGCGTGGACCTTGGCCACCATGAAGTCGTCATCCACAATCAAGACTTTGATCATGATTACACTGCCCCTTTATTGAATTGTGCGGTGAAAACTGCCCCGTGGTCGTTGGTTACCGTCAGGTCGCCACCGGACCGACGGCAGATCACCCGTGAGAGCGCCAGGCCGAAGCCGCGGGCGTCGCCGGGCCCCGGCTCCTTAGTGGAAAAGCCCTGACGGAAAATGTCCTCTGCGGAGTCGGAGGGCACGCCTGGTCCGTTGTCCCGGACGGTGACTGAAACACCGTCCGCTGAGTTGACCACCAACACACTCACCGACGCCCCAACCAGCCCAGTGACGGCGTCGAACGCGTTATCCACCAAGTTGCCCACCACAGTGGTGAGGTCCCGGGACAGTTCATCATCGACGCGCGGAAGCCCGGACTGCGGGTCGAGTTGCAGTTCCACGCCGCGCTCGGTGGCCAAACTGGCTTTGGCTATCAAGAGGGCTGCGAGCGCCGGGTCCTGGATACGGCTGGTCACTTCATCGTTGAGCCGGGTCCGGTCCACGGTGGCGCCGTTGACGAACTGCACCACGGAATCATATTCGCCAATCTGGATCAGGCCGGAAATGACGTGGAGTTGGTTTGCGAATTCGTGGGCTTGGGCACGCAAGGTGTCGGTCACGGTTCGCGTGGCACCGAGTTCACTCTCCAGGGACGACAACTCGGTCCGGTCCCTCAGGGTTGTCACGGAGCCGATGTCGCGCCCATGGGACTTCAGGGCCACCCTGTTCATGACTACCAGCCGGTCCCCCACGAGCACCAGTTGGTCGGGGTCTGACTGTTCCCGGGTTAATCCCACCTTCAGCGCGTGGTCCACATGGAGAGACCCAAGTTTTCGGCCCACACAGTCTGCGGGCAATCCGAGGAGTTGACGGGCGCTCTCATTTGCCACTGTAATCCGCTCGTGCGGGTCCAGCGCCACCACCCCTTCCTTGAGGCCTTGCAGCATCGCTTCACGGTTTTCCACGAGCCCGGTGATCTCCCGGGGCTCCATTCCGAGGGTTTGCCGTTTGACGCGACGGGACAGCAGAAGGGAACCGGCGACGCCCAGGACACTCGCGACGCCAAGGTAGGTGAGGAGGTTGGGGACCACGTCTTCCAGCCGTTCAAGGGCGGACGGATAGTTCCTGCTGATGGAGGCGATGCCGATCATGGTCCCGGAGTCGTCCAGTACCGGCACATGTGCTGAGAGAACTTTCCCTTCGTTGCCGGCAAGGACTCCGGTCCAGGCCCGGCCTTCCTTGACCCTGCTGTCGCCCAGCAGGAGCGGCTTGCCCAGCTGGCTGGGATCCGAGGACGTCACTACTGTGCCATCCAGCTTTGCGAGTGCCACGTGGGAAGATCCAGATACAGTGCGAATGGACTCGGCCACGGCGGGAAGGGATGACCCGTTGCGGGGTTCGGCGGTGGGCAACAGGGCGCGCACAGTGGGGTTGTTGCCCAGGGCCTCTGCCGCGGACAATGCCCGGCGTCCTTCAGTGCGTTCAAAAGCAGCAGCAGATTGGGCCAGGGAGATGGCTACAACAGCGACCAGGACCGCCAGGACGATCAACAACTGCAGCACAAGGTACTGCCCTGCCAAGGACATTCCTCTTCGTCGAGTCACTGTTTGGATCCTTTGATGATTCCACTATGCAAGGGCCGTTAACAGCTTCAAAAGCAGTCCGCCTTGGCGTATCGGAACTATACCCTAAGCACGCTGAGCACCAGCGGGGCCAGGCCCTATGCGAAGGCAAAGGCGTGAACGCAATGAACTTAAAGATCACTGCGAACACAAGAGTGATGACCGTCACGCCGGCACCTAGCATCAATTCACGGGGGCACAACGCTGATCGCCCCGCACTGAATTTTTCGATGATGAGAAGAGGAACACCATGCGCCAGATCCGCGCATTGCGAGTCGCCGCCGTCGCTGCCGGCATCGCCCTGATGGCCACCGGTTGCGGCGCCACAGGTAAGAGCTCCACTGGTTCTGCCAGCTCCGGCGCTGCAGCCGGACCCGTCACCGGACTCCAGATCATGGTTCCCAATACTCCCGGCGGCGGTTACGACACCACCGCACGGGCAGCCGCCAAGGTGCTCGACGACGAGAAGATCGCCAACAACACGGAGGTGTTCAACCTTGCAGGTGCAGGCGGCACGGTGGGTCTCGCCCGCGTCGTCAACGAAAAGGGCAACGGGGACCTCACCATGCTCATGGGTCTGGGTGTTGTGGGTGCCAGTTACACCAACAAGTCCGAGTCGAAGCTGACCCAGACCACCCCGCTGGCACGGCTCATTGAAGAGCCCGGCGCCATCATGGTCAGCAAGGACTCCCCATACAAGACCATCGATGACCTCGTGAAGGCTTGGAAGGCAGATCCAGGTTCGATCTCCGTGGGTGGCGGTTCCTCGCCTGGTGGTCCCGACCACCTCTTGCCCATGCAGTTGGCAGGCGCAGTTGGCATTGACGCCACGAAGGTCAACTACGTCGCTTATGACGGCGGTGGAGATCTCCTTCCAGCCATCCTGGGCAACAAGCTTGGCTTCGCTGCTTCCGGTGCCGGCGAGTACCTTCAGCAGATCAAGTCCGGTGAAGTACGCGTCCTGGCCACCAGTGGCGAGAAGCGTCTTGAAGGTGTTGACGCTCCCACGCTGAAGGAGTCCAAGATCGATCTGGTCTTCACCAACTGGCGTGGCATGGTGGCCCCTCCGGGCATCAGCGAGGACGACAAGAAGTCCCTGATTGCCGCACTGGAGAAGATGCACGAATCCGCTGGCTGGAAAGAAGCTCTCAAGACCCACAGCTGGACCGACGCCTTCATCACCGGTGACGAGTTCCAGAAGTTCCTGACGGACCAGGACAAGCGGGTGGCGGACGTGCTCACCAAGCTTGGCTTGGCGTGAGCACTCTGGCAACAGGCCTCAAAGGCCGCGCCGAGCTGGGGGTAGCCCTCCTGCTCGGCGCGGTAGGCGTCCTTGTCTTCCTCGACGCCAACGGCCTGGTGACCCCATATTCGAAGTCGGACCCGGTAGGGCCCAAGGCGGTTCCCTTCGTTGTTGCCGGGCTCCTGGTGGTCTGCGCAATTCTGCTGGCCATCAACGTTCTCCGCGGTGGCAAGGGTGAGGTGGAAGGCGGCGAGGACATTGACCTCGCGCACCCCGCCGATTGGAAGACCGTGCTTCCTCTTGCAGGAGCATTCATCCTCAACATCCTGCTCATCGACTGGGCCGGCTGGGTCATCTCCGGCACTGTCCTGTTCTGGGGCAGCGTGCTGGCACTTGGCAGCCGGCACTACGTCCGTGACGGGATCATCTCCGTTGCACTATCCCTGGCCACCTTCTACGGCTTCTACCTCGGCCTTGGCATTGCGTTGCCGGCCGGACTCCTGGAAGGAATCCTCTGATGGACGTCTGGTCCTCTTTGATGGACGGTTTCGCAACCGCCCTCACCCCCATGAACCTCTTGTACGCCATGATCGGCGTGCTCCTGGGTACGGCCGTTGGTGTTCTGCCAGGGCTCGGCCCGGCCATGACTGTGGCGCTGCTGCTTCCTGTTACGGCCGCTCTTGAGCCCACCAGCGCCTTTATTATGTTCGCCGGCATCTACTACGGCGGCATGTATGGCGGCTCAACAACTTCCATCCTGCTGAACACACCCGGCGAATCGTCGTCTGTTGTGACGGCCATCGAGGGCAACAAGATGGCTAAAGCCGGCCGGGCAGCCCAAGCGCTGGCGACTGCGGCCATTGGTTCCTTTATTGCCGGTACCATCGGTACGGCCCTGCTGGCAGGTCTTGCACCGTTGGTGGTTCAGTTCGCCGTGAGCCTGGGCGCACCGAGTTACTTCGCCATCATGATCCTCGCTTTGCTGGCCGTCACCGCAGTCCTGGGTTCATCCCGGCTCAGGGGCTTTGCCTCCTTGGGACTGGGCTTGGCCATCGGTTTGGTGGGCATTGACTCCGTTACGGGACAGCGCCGCCTGACATTCGGTCAGCCGATGCTGGCCGACGGCCTGGACATCGTGGTGGTGGCAGTGGCCATCTTCGCCGTGGGTGAAGCACTGTGGGTTGCCGCGCACTTGCGGCGTTCACCGCTTCACATCATTCCCGTCGGACGGCCTTGGATGGGCAAGAAGGACTGGGCCCGCTCCTGGAAACCCTGGTTGCGTGGCACGGCGTTCGGCTTCCCGTTTGGTGCACTCCCCGCCGGTGGTGCCGAGATCCCCACCTTCCTCTCCTATGTCACCGAGAAACGGCTGACCAAATATCCGGAGGAATTCGGCAAGGGAGCCATCGAAGGCGTCGCGGGCCCGGAGGCGGCCAATAACGCTGCAGCCGCCGGGACCCTGACCCCAATGCTTGCCCTCGGCCTGCCCACCAACGCCACAGCCGCCGTCATGCTCGCGGCTTTCACCTCCTACGGCATCCAGCCCGGTCCGCAGCTGTTCTCCAGCCAAGGTCCCCTGGTGTGGGCGCTCATCGCGAGCCTCTTCATCGGCAACCTGCTGCTCCTGCTCATCAACCTGCCCCTTGCACCCCTGTGGGCAAAGCTGCTGCAGCTTCCGCGGCCCTACCTCTACGCCGGCATCCTTTTCTTCGCTACGTTGGGCGCCTACTCGGTGAACCTGCAGGCGTTCGACCTGGTGATCCTGCTGGTGCTCGGAGCCTTGGGATTCATGATGCGGCGCTTCGGGCTACCTGTGTTGCCCCTGATTCTGGGCGTCATCCTCGGCCCGCGCATCGAAGGCCAGCTGCGCAGGACTCTCCAGCTGTTCGCCGGTGACCCCGCCGGGCTGTGGAGCGAGCCAATCGCCGTCGTCGTCTACATCATCGTGGCTATCGTCATCCTCTGGCCGCTGCTCTTCAAGCTGGTCCGCCGCAACCGTCCGGTGCCAGCCAGCGTGGTCCCGGCGCACCCCAGTGAAGCACTCCTGACGGAGGACGCCGCCATCCAAGCAGACAAAACCACCACCCCGCTCCAGCACGACATCCACCACAACAAGGAGAAGCCATGACCATCGTGGTGGGCTACGTCCCCACGCCCGAGGGCGAAGCCGCATTGACCCAAGCCATTGCCGAAGCCAAGAAAAGCAACGACACCCTGCTGGTGATCAATTCTTCCAAGGGCGACGCCTTGGTGGACAACAGGTATGCGCAGGAACCGGAGATCCAGACCATCGAGGAGCGCCTTGCCCTGCAAGGCATCGAGCACATCATCAAGCAGCCCGTCCGCGGCCACGATGCCGCTGCTGAGGTACTGGATGCGGCGGACGAGCACAACGCGGAGCTGATTGTGATTGGCCTCCGCCGCCGCAGCCCGGTAGGCAAACTCATCATGGGCAGCGTCTCGCAACGGATCCTGTTGGAAGCGGACTGCCCGGTGCTCGCGGTGAAAGCCGACTAAACGCAAAACCGGGAGATTGTGAACAACTAATGCCCTTAAGATTCGTTCTTAGGGGCATTAGCCGTTCACAAACTGCAAGGAGGGCCACGTGGCCGAGACCATTCGAACAGCAACAGCGGACGACGCCGGGAAGCTGGCTGAGCTTGCGGCCGTCACCTTCCCGCTGGCGTGCCCACCGGGCGCCTCACCGGCGGACATACAGGCCCATCTCGAGAAGACGCTCGCCGAAGCGAACTTTGTGGATTACCTCGCCGATCCGAACATCACCATTTTGGTGCTCGACGACGACGGCCAGCTCAACGGGTACACCATGCTGATTGCCAAGCCGGCAGGCGACCCGGATGTAGCTTCTGTCCTCTCGGCGCTCCCCTCCACGGAACTCAGCAAGTGCTACGTCCACCCGGACCACCACGGCCAAGGAGCCGCATCCCGCCTCATGAAGGCCTCCATCGCCGACGCGGCGGAGAAGGGCGCGGCCGGACTCTGGCTCGGCGTTAACAGTGAAAACGCCAAGGCCATCCGTTTCTACGAAAAGAGTGGTTTTCAGAGGGTGGGCACCAAGTCCTTCAAACTGGGCGACACCGTGGAACATGATTTCGTCATGGAGCACGCGCTCTAGCCAATGGCAGCTCGGCCTGAGGCCGTGGCCAGCTAGCCGAACAAGTCCCCCGCCAAGGGTGGTCGGGGATCGGAGTGCAACTCCAAGCCGGCCGGCAATCCTGTCACGGTGCCATTGCCCGCGGAAGCCTGGATGGTGACCCGCGAGCGCCCCAGCAGCACGTTTTCGGCTTTGAACTCCCCGAACGCGTCCGGGAGGATGGGCGCCAGATGGAGTACTTTCCTGGTGAAATCGGGGTCAAACCGCAGCAGGATGCGGGCCAGCTGAATCGGGGCCGCAGCCGCCCACGCCTGCGGGGAACACGCCGTCGGATAGGGCACCGGCTCCGGGAAGTCCGAGCGGTCAAAGCCGCAGAACAGTTCCGGAAGCTGACCGCCAAAGTGCTCAGCGGCGTCGAACAATCCACTCGCTACCCGGCTGGCTTCCTTGACGAAGCCGTACCGCATGAGTCCAGTCGCCACGAGAGCCGTATCGTGCGGCCAGACCGAGCCGTTGTGGTAGCTGACGGGGTTGTAAGCTCCCATGTCCGAACCCAGGGTGCGGATCCCCCAGCCCGTGAACATCTCAGGCGACATCAGCCGCTCCGCCACAAGTGCAGCCTTGTCCTCGTCCACAATGCCCGTCCACAAACAGTGGCCCATGTTGGACGTACAGGAATCCACGGGTTTCTTGTCCTTATCCAGGGCAAGGGCGAAATAGCCCTTGTCCGGCAGCCAGAAAGCCTCGTTGAACGCATCCTTCAGCGCTTCGGCCCGGTCGGCGCAACGGCGCTCGACGGCGGTATCGCCCGCGGCGCGCGCCAGCAGCGAACGCCCAACGTAGGCGCCGTAGGCGTAGGCCTGGACCTCGCACAGGGCAATGGGGGTTTCAGCGATCTTGCCGCCGGCGAAGTTGATGCCGTCCCAGGAGTCCTTCCACCCTTGATTGATCAGGCCGTGGCTGTTGGGGCGTTGGTATTCGATGAACCCGTCGCCATCCCGGTCACCGTAGTTTTCCATCCAGGAGATAGCACGATCGGCATGGGGAAGGAGGGACTCGATGATGTCCGCGCCCAAGCCCCATCGGCTCAGCTCCCCCAGCAGCATGACGAAGAGAGGGGTCGCATCGATCGTCCCGTAGTAGGCGGTTCCGCCCAAGGAGAGTCCTGCGGTGACTCCCAGCCTCACCTCGTGGGGCATCCGGCCCGGTTCTTCCTCGGAGTCGACGTCCTCTTTGCTGCCCTGAAGTCCGGCCAGTGTTTGCAACGAGCCCGCTGCCAGTCCGGGATCCACCATGAGTGACATGTACGACGCCACGATAGAGTCGCGTCCAAAAAGTGCCATGAACCAGGGTGCGCCTGCTGCGACTGCAGCACGCCCAGGGTGTTCGTGGTCGAAGATCCGCAACGAACCAAGATCGCTCTGGCTTCGTTCCAGGACTTCCTCAACGTTTCTGTCCGTGACAGCGATCCGGGGAATGTGCTCTGCCCACGCCATGTGCCGCCGTACCCCAATGGTGTGGTGCAGCGCCGTGGTTTCCGTGAACGGGTCATCGGGTCGTTTTCCGTTGATCAACGGAATGGCAATGACGCTGGTACTCCATTGACTGCGGGGAGGGATGGTGATGTGGAACGTTAATCCTTCCGGATTCGCTTTGGCTCCCGAAGCCCGGAACACCACGCCACGGCGTTCCCCGTTGGCGTGGACGGACTCAATGTGCAGCTCCTTCTTGTGGGCAGTCTTCTCGGCGGCTCCTGCCCTGCTTGCCCGGCCACCCTTGACGTCGAAGAGGTCTGCGAGGTCGGCGTCGATGAGCAACTCGATTTCGCACGGCGCCGGCTGGCCGGAGTAGTTCCTGATGGTGAGATCATCCCGCAGGCCGGCGCCCACGTGCCGCTCATGCTGGACCACCAGCGGACTGTCGAAGCGGCCATCGCTGGAGCAGGCCCGGCCAACATATTCGGCCTGAAAGGCGGTTCGGTTGGTGGTGACCAATGGTTCCCGAAGGGCACCGTTGATCCTGAGGATCCAACGCGACACGATCCGGGTGTCCTGGTAGTAGGTGCCTTGGGAGCCGCCGCCGTGGATGTCACCGGAATGGGCTGAGATGCAGAAGGATGAACCTTCGACGATGGTCACGGCGCCCAGCTCGGAAGCGCCTGCCTCCGTATCGGCGTTCCAAGCAGTCATGGCCCACGAAGCCTTCCTCGGGAAATGTCCTGCTTATCAATCACAGGTTGATGGGGGCTTGCCTCTGATTGTCTTGCAACTTGCCGTCGCCGGGAAGGCCTCCGGCCTTGAATTCTTCGATGACCGTGGCATAAAGCTCCAGATGGTCCGCCGCCATCCGTGCTGCGTTGAAATACTCATCCACGGTACGCCGGCACTCCGCACGGCTAAGCCCTTGCACGTCCTGTACAAACCCTGCGAGTTCATTGGTCTGCGCGAGATATCCTGTGACGCCATGCTGGACTATTTCCGGTGCCGCGCCCATGGGGGTGGACAGAACTGGTGTTCCTGTGGCCAACGCCTCAATCATGACCAGCCCGAACGGTTCATGCCACTGGATGGGGTTGATCAGGGCCATCGCTCCACCCATCAGTTCGTACTTCTCCGGATCTGAGAGTTCGCCGAGGAATTCTTCCTGTGACCCAAGGATCGGCTCCACGACGTCGTGGAAGTAGTCCCGCTCCTCCTTGGCATGCATCTTGGCCGCGATGCGCAGCGGCACACCGGCCTCGCGGGCAACTGCCACCGCCTCCAGCAAGCCTTTGTCCGGGCACATACGTCCAACAAAGCATGCGTAGCCGCCGGCCCCGTCGCCGACAGAAACCGTGGACAGGTCCAGGCCATGGTGGATGACTGCGGATATTTGCAGGTCGGAAATGCGGCTGCATTGGTCACGCGAAATGCCGATGATTGCGGTGTCCTGGGCCATATCCCGGTAGAGCCCTGCATACCTCGGTGTCAGCGGGCCATGGACGGTGGTCACTACGGGAACACCCGGCGGCCGGTGGGCGTAGAGGGGCCCGGCAAGGGTGTGGTCGTGGATAATGTCCACGTCCTTCATGCCGGCATAAGCCTTGATGACGTGGTGCAACTCGCTGAGCGTCTGCCCCAACTCTTCAGGCTCGCTCGGCCCAAAGCCCCGCAATTGGGGAACCGGGCAAGTACTGTCGGCTGCCGTGGCCAGGAGCACCTCGTGCCCGGCATCGGCCAAGGCCCGCGCCAAGGCGTCCACCACCCGCTCCGTGCCGCCATACCGTTCCGGGGGCACTGTGAACCATGGCCCAACGATGAGTCCAATGCGCATGCTGAAGGCCTCCACAAATATGCGAACCCACGCACGGGGTTCAACCTCGTGTTGATCGCGGCCCCAGACACACGCGATTCCTGGGGCGAAGAGCGCCCCACCGGCTAGCTGCATAACCTGCTTCACACATTAGGCTGGGCACGCCCGCCCCGGCAATGGGTGACGAAAATAACAGACTTTTCCGGAATGCCCCCGCGGCCCTGGAGGTTGATCACAGCATGAAGATTGAGATCTGGTCCGACGTCGCGTGTCCGTGGTGCTACATCGGCAAGCGCCGTTTTGAGACTGCCCTGGCACAGTTCCCGCACCGTGATTCCGTGGACATTGAGTGGAAGAGCTACCAGCTGGATCCCTCAATCCCGGAGCACTATGACGGCACGGAACTGGATTATCTGAGCAAGCGCAAAGGCATGGCTCCGGAGCAGGTCAAGCAGATGTTCGCCCACGTCACGGAGACCGCCAAGGGCGAAGGCTTGGACTACCAGTTCGACAAGGTAGTGGTTGCCAACAGCTTCACGGCTCACCGCCTCATCCACCTGGCCGCAGCCCATGGCCGCCAGGATGCCGCGAAGGAACGCCTGCTCAGCGATCACTTTGAGCATGGCAAGGACATCGGCAACCAGGAGTATCTGACGGAACTTGGCACCGCTCTGGAACTCCCCGCGGGCGAAGTGGCGGAGCTGTTCACCACTGACAAATATTCAGACGCCGTCAACGAGGACATCAATGAAGCGCGCGCCATCGGCGTCACCGGCGTTCCGTTCTTCGTCATCGACCGCAAGTACGGCATCTCGGGCGCCCAGCCGGCTGAGCTCTTCAGTGAGGCGCTGAACCAGGCATGGCAGGAAGCCAATCCCCTGATCCCCGTGGGCGCATCCGACGCCGAGGCCTGCGGTCCGGACGGCTGCAGCGTCAATTAAAACAACGCGAGGTCACTTATGGCCCATAATCCCCCTCGGGATAGGCCATAAGTGACCCAGCGTTGCTCTTAAAGGGCGGCGCTAGGCCTTCACAACCTCAAGCTCGACGACGGCCCAGGACAATGCGGGCAGCGTGAGCCGAAGCTCCGAACCAGTCGCCTTGACGCCTTCCAGCGGCTTCAGACCGACGCGGCCCTGCTGGTCCTGCGTGTTGGTGGTGAACCTGTCGCCGCCCTCGGGGATCTCCAGGACTTCGGCGCGGAGAACCTGGCGGGCGTCGAAGCCGCGCAGGGCAACCTCGACGTCGGCAGCTTCTTCCAGCCCGCGGTTCGCGAAGAACAATGCCGCCCGGCCCGTTTCCTCGTTCCACGTCGCGCTGACGTCCACAAGGTCCGTGTCCCCGAAGCGGCTGTTCGAGTACTTGTCCGAGTCCACCGAAAGCCGAAGGATCTGGCCCTTGGCGAGCTCAGCCATCCGCGCGAACGGGTGGAAAATGGTCTGCTTCCAGGCCGGTCCGTTCTCTTCTGACAGGATGGGCGCGATGACGTTGACCAGTTGCGCCTGGTTGGCGATCTTGACGCGGTCGCCATGGCGGAGCAGCGAGTTGAGCAGGGTGCCCACCACCACGGCATCCGTCACGTTGTACTTGTCCTCGATGATGCGGGGGTGCTCGCGCCAACCAGCCTTGATCACGTTGTGAGGCTGGTCCTCAGTGTCCAGGCCGCGCTGGTACCAGACGTTCCATTCGTCGAAGGACAGGTTGATGTGCTTCTTGTGCTTGCCCTTGGCCCGCACGGCGTCCGCGGTGGCGATCACTGACTCGATGAAGTAGTCGGTATCGACGGCGGATGCCAGGAAGCTGCCGACGTCGCCTTCGTGCTCGTAGTAGTAGGCATGGAGGGAAACGTAATCCACCTCGTCGTAGGTGTGGGTGAGGACCGTCTGCTCCCAGGCACCAAACGTTGGCATCCGGGAGTTGGAGCTGCCGCACGCAACAAGCTCAATGTCAGGGTCCACGAAGCGCATGGCCTTGGCCGCTTCCTGGGCAAGTCGCCCATACTCCTCGGCGGTCTTGTGGCCGATCTGCCAAGGACCGTCCATTTCATTCCCCAGGCACCACAGCTTGATATCGAACGGGTCCTTGTGGCCGTTCTTGGCGCGCAGATCGGACCAGTAGCTCCCGCCGGGGTGGTTGGCGTACTCCACGATCTCGCGGGCAGCATCCACTCCCCTGGTGCCCAGGTTGATGGCTTCCATGATTTCCGTGCCGGCCTGCTTGGACCAATCCACGAACTCGTGCAGGCCGAAAGCATTCGTCTCCACCGTGTGCCAGGCACCGTCCAGGCGGCGGGGCCGGGTTTCGCGCGGGCCGATGCCGTCTTCCCAGTTATAGCCGGAGACGAAGTTGCCGCCGGGGTACCGGATGACGGTGGCGCCCAGTTCCTTGACCAGCTTCAGGACGTCCTGGCGGAAGCCGTTCTCGTCGGCCTCAGGGTGTCCGGGTTCGTAGATGCCGCTGTACACACAGCGGCCCATGTGTTCCACGAAGGAGCCGAAGAGGCGTCTAGGTACCTCGCCGATGGTGAAATCGCGATCGAGGGTGATGCGTGCGCGGGACATGTATCTCCTTGGTTGTGTTCAAAAGGTGGTGAGCGAAGGTGCCGGATCAGGTTCCGGCGAGTCCCGTCGTCGCGACGCCCTTGATGATCTGGCGTTGGAAGAACAGGAAGACGACGATGAGCGGCAAAGCGGCCAACAAAGCGGACGCCATGTTCTGGGCGTATTGGATGCCGTAGGCGCTCTTGATGGTCTGCAGGCCCACCGGGAGGGTCAGCAGGTTGCCGTCGTTGGTTGCGATGAACGGCCACAGGAAGTTGTTCCACGCACCGATGAACACGAAGATCGCGACGGCGGCCAGGATCGGGCGGGACAACGGAAGGATGATCTGGGTAAAGATGCGCAAGCGGCTGGCACCGTCCATCACGGCGGCTTCCTCGAGTTCCCGCGGGATCTGGTCGAAGAACTTCTTCAGCACGAACACCATGGCCGGGTGGATGACCTGCGGCAGGATGATGGCCCAGGAAGTATCGATCAGGTGCAGGGCCAGCATTTGGTAGAACAGCGGAATGATCAGGACCGGCGGTGGGATGATGATGGACGCGATAATCACGGTCATCAGTACCTTCTTGCCCTTGAAATCGATCCTCGAGAGCGCATACGCCACCAGCGCCGAGATCACCAGGGTGATGGCCGTGATGGCCGCCGACGTGTAAAGCGAGTTCCACGTCCAGAGCGGGATGTTGCCGTCCTGGAACACTTTGATGAACGCGTCCGGGGTAAAGCCCGACGGCGGCAGCCAGGTGACATCCGGAGCCGCGGCATCCGTCTCGGTCTTGAAAGCGGTGGCCGTGGCCCAGGCAAACGGGATCAGCCACAACACCGCGATGAATCCGGCGGCGACGATCGCTGTGATTCTGCCGACGGTCAGCTTTTTCCGTGGCTGGTGGATCTTCAGTGCGGTGGTGGGTGCGGCGCCCGGCATGGGACGCGTGAGGGTGGGGGTTGCCATGGTTATGCACTCCTGCGGCGGGTGATGACGAACTGCATGATGGAGACCACCACGATCAGCCCGAAGAAGATGTAGGAGATGGCTGCCGAATATCCCAGCCGGTATCCGGTGAACCCGGTTTCGAAGATGTACTGCACCACGGGACGAGTAGTCCCAGCGGGACCGCCGGCCGTCATCTGGTACACCTGATCGAAGATCTTCAGGGACGCCAGGATCTGGAGCAGCACGATCATCACGGTGGTGGGCGTGAGTTGCGGCAGGGTGATGGAGAAAAACTGCCGCCAAGCGCCGGCACCGTCCAGGGACGCCGCTTCATAGTGTTGCGTTGGAATGTTCTGCATCGCTGCCAGGTACAGAAGGAAGTTGAAGCCCACGGTCCACCACAGCGTTGCAATGACGATCGCCCACATGGCCACATTGGGATCATTCAGCCACGCGACTCGAGGCAGTCCGATTCCTGCCAGGAACTCGTTGATGAGGCCGAGCTGCGGGTTGTACATCCAGGTGAAGAACAGTGAGACAACCGTGGACGCCAGGAGGTACGGGGCAAAGTAGGACAGCCGCCAGAGCCATTGGGCCGGGAGCCCGATATTGAGCAGCGCTGCCATCACCAGGGCCACCAGGACCAGCGGAACCGTGCTGATGACCGTGAAATATAGGGTGTTGCCCAGCGAATGCCACATATCGGCGTCGGCCAGTGCTTCGGCGTAGTTGTCGAACCCGATCAGTTTGTCGTTGGCGCCGGTAAGGGACTTGCCCGTGAGGCTCATGTAGAAGCCGTAGACCATGGGCCAGACGAGGAAGGCGAGGAAGAACACCAGGAACGGGGTGGCGAAGGCCCAGCCGCTCAGATTGTTGTTGGTGCGGCTCCGCGGCCTGCGCAGACTATCCGGCCTTGGCCGGGACAGCGTAGAGGTACTCATTCAAGAACTCCTTTGGTCGCTCGGTACGTTGGCCGGCTAGACCGGGTTAGGACGGGAAAGAAGCGTGTTGGTGCGGTGTTCGAAGGCATCCCAGCCGACTGATGCCTTGTCCCGCCCCAGAAGGACGTTCTGCACGTTCTCCGCGAAGTAGGTCTGCCAGTCCGAGCCGGAGCCGCTGAACCATGCTTCGGGGTCGTAGGCGATGATGTCCGCTGCGTTGGCGTAGTGGATCTGGGGCGTGAGCTCGCGGTAACCCTGGGATTTGACCACAGGTTGGAAGGCCGGAATGTGTCCCGCTTCCGCCCAGGACAGAGATCCCTTGAGGACGTCCGTGACGAATTTGTAGACATCGCGGCGTTTGTCCTCGTTCAGTGTGAGCTGCCGAGGGAGGACAAAGGAATGCGAGTCCGCGTAGGAGGCTGGTGTCCCGTACAAGGTTGGGATGGTGGCTGCGTCTACGGGTATCCCCGCATTCTTCATGGTGGGCAGTTCCCAGACGCCGCTGAACAGCATCCCCGAGCCGCCGCGCGCGAACTCCGCGATGCCCGTGCTGATGTCGCCGGCCTGGGCTGCGATGGTGTCGTCGAAGAGCGAGGTCATGAACTCCAACGACTCAATGGCTGCATCCCGGTCCACTTCCATGGCCTGGCCCGGCGTGAGCACTATGTCCGCTCCGTGCTGTTTATAGAGGGTGTAGAACAGGCGCCACATCTGGGAGCCGCTGCCCAGGTATCCGAAGGACAGGCCGTGGGCCTTGGTGACTTTCTGCATTTCCAGGGCCATGGCCTTGAACTCCTGTGGGGAGCTCACTTCCTGAAGCTGGCCGTTGTTGCCCAGGACTCCCGCTTTGCCTGCCACGTCAGTGTTGTAGAACATGACAAATGGGTGGGAGTCCAGCGCGATGGAGAAGACTTTCCCGTCTTGCTGGCTCTTTTCCCAGATTCGCGGGGCGAAGTTCTCGGGCCTGACGCCATTTTCAGCAAGCAGATCCAAATCCCAAGGCTCAATCAGCCCGCCGGGCGCATACCCGGGAACCCGGCTGGCGTGCATGATGGCCACCTCTGGGGGTCGCCCGCCCGCTGACGCCATGGCCAGCTTGGTGTAATACGGCGGGCCCCAAGCCAACACCGTGGGGTGGACCTTGAAGCCAGGGTTGGCCTGGTTGGCACTGTTGATCATGGCCTGCATCTTGATGCCGTCACCGCCGGACAAGAGATGCCAGAAATCAATGTCCTGAACCGTGTTTGCCTGGGCCGCACCTCCACAGCCTGTGAGGCCCGTGGCCAGGATCCCGCCTCCGAGGAGGGCCGATCCGGTCAATAACTGTCTCCGGGACAACTGTTTCCCGGTCAAAGATTCAAACTGCTTCACCCGTCACTCCTTTGGAAGGGTCCGCTGAAAAAGAACACAACTGCTGCGCAAATCCGGCTCCGGTGCATCTCCACTGCCGGGTAAAGGGTGGCCCGGGGGTGACGCGGCTCTCACATTACATCGTTGTAATATCTGAGGCAAGGAAAAATTGTTAGCGCGCACAGTTAAATTTCAAAGACCGCTTAGCCCGTGCTGTCTCGCTCCACAATGGTGTAGTCCACCGTGACGACGCGTTGTCCGTGGCCCCTGTCGGCCATGCGCGCAGTGAGGAGGCGCAGCGCTTCGGTGGCGATGGTCCGTTTGTCGAAAGATACGGTAGTCAGCGAGGGAACGGCGTACCGCCCGTCCATGACGTCGTCGAAACCTGCCACCGCGATGTCATCAGGAACACGAACACCCCTCTTCCACAGCGCATTGAGGGCACCAATGGCCAGCGAATCCGTGAAGCAGAACAAAGCCTCAGGCAGCGGGTTCGAATCAAGATAGCGGGTCAGCGCTTCGGCTGCAGATCCCGGCGTCCACGGTCCACAAGGAATCAGCAGGGATTCATCCCTGGGGATCCCGAGGATCTGGAGCGCAGCCTCGTAACCCTGGGTCCGCTGGATCGCTGTAGCCGACCGTCTTCGACGGTTGACCCCGAGCACGGCGATACGCCGGCGCCCGGATTTGGCCAAGGCAAGCGTCATATCCCGGGCAGCTGCGAAACTATCCACGTAAACCCGGTCCGCAAGCTCCTGTGTCACTTCGCCCAACAGCACGACGGGAGGCAAGGCCACCCCAACCTTGACGGCACTTTCATCCAGCACCACCGGATTGAGAATGAGCCCATCGATGAGGTTGGAGCGCGCGCGGGTCATCAACTCCTGCTCGCGCTGCGGGTCCGAACCGGTTTCCTCGATCTGGACGCTCCAGCCTTGCTCGTGGGCTACTTCCACAATGCTCTGCGCTATCTCAGCGGAGAACGGGGTGGCCAGGTCAGGCAAGGCCAAGGCGATCACACCGGAGCGGCCGTTGCGGAGTCCGCGGGCGGAAAGGTTGGGAACGTAATCCAGCTCCTGCATTGCCTGCTCAACCCTGAGCCGCGTTGGAGCGCTGACCGGCACGATTCCGTTCATGACGTTCGAGACGGTTTTCGGCGACACTCCCGCGCGGCGTGCCACATCCTTGACCGTTGCCCGCAACAGTCCCCCTTGTGAATTTAGTGTCCGGGTGAAGTTCGAGTCCGGTTCCCACGATGCTACGCGAGTTTGTGTTTACCCAATGCCCTCGCGAAGGCCTCCAACGGGCGTCACGAGTACGCAAACTGCAGGACTTGGTGACACATCATTGTAAAGTGTCTATATGCCCAGGATCACGGCCGCCACGAATGCTGCCCAACGCGCCGAGACCCAACGCCGTATTCTGACCGCCTTTGGCGAGCTCCTCTTTACCCATGGCCTTCCCGGCCTCACCATGACGGACGTCGCGCGCCACGCGGGCGTTGGCCGCACCGCCGTTTACAACTACTACGCAGACATGGAGCAACTGCTCATTGCGTACGCGCTGGATGAAACCGAGCGCTTCATCGTGGACCTTCGCGACTCGCTCGCAGCTCTTGATAACCCGGTGGACCGGCTGGCCCTCTACGTCCGCGCACAGGTAGAGGACCTCAGCCGCCGCCACCTTCCGCCGGGGCCAGCGATGGCCGCCGTCTTATCCCCGGCCTCGTTCGCTAAGCTCGCAGATCACGTGGGCGACCTCAACGTCCTCCTCCAGGACATCCTGACTGAAGGCGTCCAGCAGGGCTACCTCCCGGACACGGATGTCGCCCAGTTGGCGCGGCTCATCCACGGCACACTCTCAGCCAGCGCCGCACGACGCAACCGAACGCCCGACGGCGAGACTCCCCCGCCTGCCCCAGCCTCCGACGTCGAGCTCCAGACAGCGCAAACGGTGCGGTTCATCCAGCTAGGTGCGGGAGCGCAGTTCGACGAGGCGGGCAAGCCCATCCGTGTGGATGGTGCAGTCCCTGACACCCTGGCCGGCTAACGCCAGAGCAACAGGGCGGCGACACCCAAATCAGGGCATCGCCCACCACTTTGCGTGGCGAAAATCAGCCGACGCGTCGTCAGCCCGGCCTACTGGCCCGCCCTACTGAGCCGGGCGGGTGGGGATGATCGGCCATCGGGAAGTATCCGCAATCCTCAGGTCCTCACGCGGACAGCTGAGCTTGCCGGGAGTCTGATCGACGAGCTGCGGTTCCACCAAGCCCTGAAAGCCCCGGGTGAGGACTACGTCCACTGATTCGTCTTCGCGGTTGTCCTGGAAGTAGTCCGTTCCTGCCAAATTCCGCTGGATGTTGAATGCAGCTGCTTGGCCTTTGACTCCTGAAACCACCACGCCGATCCCCGAGTAGGCAGTATCACTGTTGTCCACAGACAGGACTTTGTGCCCCCGTGCTTTGAACTCGTCGGCAACAGTAGTAGCCAGGCCTGCACGCGATGTGGCATTGAAGACGTTGATATTCACGGTTTCGTTCGGCACGTAATCGAACGTGGTGGTGGGGCAGAGGCTGGTGGGCGCCTTGCTGGCGATCGCCGTCGGAATCCTGATGACGCCGTTCATGATGGCCCAGGCGCCGATTGCTCCGGCCGCTATGACACCAACCAGCAGGACAAGAACGATGGCGTGGAAGACCCGGCGCCGGAAGCGGCTGCGTTGGGCACGTGCGTCCTCGGCGAAGGTGGCACGAAGCTCCGGTCCGGTCACCACATGGTGCCCGTGTAACTGCGTCACATCTTTGGGACGCTTGCGCTGCCTAGCCATCGATCACCAGCACGCGTGCGTGGATGGCCGTCCTCTGGTGGAGCGCGGTGCGGACTGCCCGATGCAGCCCATCTTCGAGGTACAGCACGCCCTGGTACTGAACGACGTGCGGGAACAAATCCCCAAAAAACGTTGAATCTTCTGCCAGCAACGCCTCCAGATCAAGGGTGCGCTTGGTGGTGACGAGTTCATCGAGGCGAACAGGCCGCGGTGGAAGGGCAGCCCAGTCACGGGGCGCGGAATATCCATGGTCAGGGTACGGGCGTCCCTCGCCCACAGCTTTGAAGATCACCCTGCAAGCCTATGGAAGTTGCTGCGCTAACGGAACTTGTGACCCCCGGCACACGCAGGTTGTGGCCAAACGGTGACTATCCGAACGTCTGGCGTCACAGCTGTGATGCACACCTCGGGGACTGACAGAATAGGGGCATGACTCAATCGCTCCAAGGTACCGACCGGACCGCTGCCCACACGGCCCCAGCCCTCGCGCTGCTGCTGGACGTCGACGGCCCCATCGCCAGCCCTGTGACGCGCGACGTCAAGCCGGATATCATCGCAGACCTCGTGGCGCTGGCTTCGGCCGGCATCCCCGTCATCTTCAACACAGGCCGATCGGATGCCTTCATCAGCGAACAGGTCATGGGGCCGATGATCGCTGCTGGAATGCCGGCCGACACCATCATCCACGCCATCTGCGAAAAGGGCGCCGTGTGGTTCAGCTACACCGACGCCGGTCCTGGCCCCATCCACGTGGACCACGAGCTCGCCGTGCCCAAGGCATATGGGGATGACATCCGCAGGCTCGTTGCCGAGGACTACTCCGCGCATATGTTCTTCGATGAGACCAAGCGTGCCATGGTCTCCGTTGAGCAGCACGTTGAAGTGGCCAGCGAAGATTACCTGGCCGAGCAAAAACTCTTCGACGCCGATGCCCTGAACATCATGGGCCGCCACGGCCTGAACGCAGCCATCCTGGACCACCACGCCCCTGAGTCCGATGACACCGTGGACTACCGCCTGGACCCCACCATCATTTCCACGGACATCGAATCCGTCCGCTTGGGCAAGGACCTTGGCGCCAGCCGGGCCGTGGAATTGTTGGCCGCCCAGGGAATCACCCCACTCTCCTGGCGCACCGTAGGTGATTCCCGTACGGACTACGCCATGGCAGACTGGCTTCACTACAACGACCACGACGTGAAGCACGTGGACGTCCGGCCCGCAGACGGCGTTCCGGTGAAGCCCTACACCATTCTTACCGCCGCCGACCTCGAGCTGGCGGACGACGTCATTCACGACGACGCCGGCGGAGCCTTCCTGCGCAGCTGGCGCGACGCCCTCGCCATTTAGACTCCTGCATTCCCCAGAAACGACTCACAACAGTACGGAGAAAAGCCATCACGCAAGCACAGGTCGATCCGATTTACCACGGCAGCCCCACCGTAGAGGAAGATGCGATCGCCGAGGCGGTCTCACCTGCCGTCGTTGCCCACCTGAAGCACAGGTCCGACGTCGTCCGTCACCGCGGGCGCTACGCCCTCCTTAACGGCGACCTCACGCCCCAGCAGGCCATGGTTGCGGACCTCCTGGCCATCCGCGCTGCCTTGGACGCAGCCGGCGTGGACTTCATATTGGTGCGTGGCAACGACGAAAGGCCGGTCATCGCCGTCGACTGGGAGTCGCGCAAGGATGTGCGCGAGGCCCTGGTTGCCGCCTTCCGCAATGAGCCGTTCTACTCCATGACCGTCGATGCCAAGAAGAAAACCTCGGTCCTGGTGGCAGACGGCGAACTCTCGGCCAACCGGAAGGCACGCATCTTCCGCCTGTACCGGCCCAGGGTGGAGCTCGGCGGCGGGCTTTGGTACGGCCCTGCCCTTGGTGTCCAGTTGGAGCTGTGGAGGTTCGAAGGCGACCGCCTTGAACTCCCCGTGGAGAATTCCCTGACCCGGCGCACCATGCTGCGCCAGGACGCCGTTCGCGGTACCGTGCAGCGCCACGGCCTCACCTGGCCGACCATCGAGAACATGTTCGCTGACCATGCGAGCGACATCGACTTCGACATCGACATCGTCTTCTCGTGGGTGGATGGCAGCGACCCCGAATACATCGCCAGGAGGCGCGCCCAGCAGGCTGGGGCTGTCCTCGGCGAGGGCGACGACCATGAGGCACGCTTCCGGCAGATCAACGAGCTGAAGTATGCGCTGCGCTCGGTACACATGTTTGCACCGTGGATCCGCAGGATCTTCATCGCCACCGATTCGCCCGCCCCGGCGTGGTTGGCCGACCACCCCTCGGTGACGATCGTGCGCAGCGAAGAGTTCTTCGCCGATCCGTCAGTGTTGCCCACCCACAACTCGCAAGCAGTGGAGTGCCAGCTGCACCATATCGAGGGATTGTCCGAGCACTTCCTCTACTCCAACGACGACATGTTCTTCGGCCGTCCCGTTGGCCCTGACATGTTCTTCACGCCCGGAGGAATCACCAAGTTCATCGAGGCTGACACCCGTATTGGCCTGGGAGAGAACGACGCCGAACGGAGCGGCTTCGAGAACGCTGCGCGCGTCAACCGCAAGCTGCTGTGGGAACGCTTCGGACGGATCACCACCAGGCACCTGGAACACACGGCCGCTCCCCTGCGCCGGAGCGTGGTGGCCCAGATGGAGAAGGAATTTCCCGCCGAGTTCGCGAAGACCGCCGGCAGCCGGTTCCGGGCCGCCGACAACATTTCAGTGACCAACTCGTTCTACCACTACTACGCACTGCTCACCGGCCGCGCCGTTACGCAGACCAGCGCCAAGGTCAGGTATGTGGACTCCACCATGTGGGCCGGACTGCACTACCTGCCCAAGCTGCTTGCAAAGCGCCACATGGACTTCTTCTGCCTGAATGACGGCAGTTTCCCCGAAGTCGAGGCGAATGAACGAGCCGACCTGGTGACCGACTTCCTGGAGAAGTACTTCCCGGTTAAGGCACCTTGGGAGAAGTAAAGCCACCGGGAGAAACAAGCGGAAGCGAGGAGGTGTGCGTGCCCGGCGACGTGTGGGCCCCCACCCGGGACTCGTGCGGAATGCGGATGCCGGCCGCCCCCAGCCGTCGCTGAACCTCGGCTGCATCCAAGGGCTCGCCAACTGTGACGCCACCGGACATCGGAACCACGGAATGCACGATCGTGTGCTCGTAGACGTGGATCATGTTGTACGACTGCGCTCCGTCACGTCCGCGCTGTCCGCCGGCACGCACCCCCAGGTCCTGGGTATAGCAGGTAGCTGAGGCGACCGATACCGGGATGCCGGCGAAGCTCGCCGTCGTCGAGTAGTGCAGGTGGCCACCCAGGATGGTGCGGACGTCTGTGTTTCGGACGACGGCGGCCAGGGCGGCTTGGCCGCGCAACTCCACCAGCACGGCCAGGTCCTGGACGCACGGGACCGGCGGATGGTGAAGGGCAAGTATGGTGCCGTCCGGGGCGGGAGTGGCCAACTCTTCAGCCAGCCACTGAAGCTGGGATTCGGACAACTCCCCATGGTGGTGTCCGGGGACCGTGGTGTCCAGGGTGATGATCCGAAGCCCGTTGACGAAGTAGCTGCGGTCCACAGGATCCTGCGGCCGGCTCGCTACGGAGGCATCCAGGAACGCGGAACGGAAGTTCGCGCGGTTGTCATGGTTGCCCATGGCCCAAATGGCCTTCGCTCCGAGCGCATCGCACACAGGCTCAATCATTTCGCGGAGACGTTTGTAGGCTCGGAACTCGCCCTTGTCCGCAAGGTCGCCGGTAAAGATGATGGCCTCTGGCTTGATCCTGGAGGCAATGATCTGATCGCAGACCTCCTGGAGCCTGGCAGCGCTGTCAACAGAACCATGAAGTGTGTCTGGACCGGCCACCAAGTGAAGATCGCTCAAGTGCAAAAGCACATGACCTGGTTTGGGGTACTCGGCCTCGATGAGCTCCATAGCTGCCTTAGCGTTTGGTGGGAGACGGCGTCTCCCGTGTCATTCCAGTACTTCCAATCCAACCAGACAACAAGCCAACAAGAGGCCAACTGCCGGCGGAATGTTGGAAAATTTCTTTCTCCTTTCGAATTCGAGGACTCTTATGACAAAGCCTTTTCAACGGCGTCAACCAGTTCCTGCGCGTCAGGTTCAACCGTTGAGGGGAACCGTGCAACCAGCTCGCCGTCACGGTTTATGACGAACTTCTCAAAGTTCCACTTGACCTTGACCGGCTGCCCGGACTCATCCCGGGTCAGCTCGGCAAACAACGGATGCTGCTCTTTGCCCAGGACGTTGGCCTTGCTGGTGAGCGGGAAAGAGACGCCAAAGTTGCGTTCGCAGAACTCCGCGATTTCCTCGTCGGCGCCGGGCTCCTGGCCGCCGAACTGGTTGCAGGGCACGCCAAGGATTTCCAGGCCGTCCTCACGGTACTTTCCGTAGAGTTCCTCAAGGCCCGCGTACTGGCGCGTGAAGCCGCATTCGGAGGCCACGTTCACCACCAGTACCGCTTTCCCTTCAAAGCGTCCGAAGTCTGCTTCAGAGCCATCGTTGAAGGTGAGGGGAATGCTGTACAGGGTTCTCATGTGATCGCTTCCTGACGACGTCGTCTGGCGGGATTGCCGCCATCGAGCTTACGGGAGCTGCCGCAGCCATGAAACCTAGGGGTACCTACGCTCGCTGGCTTATGACGCGGGAAGGATGAGCGAAGACAACGGCACGATCACGCCGTCCGGCCGCTGGACCTTGTCCGGGCCAATGAGGATGTATCCAGGCGGAAGAACCACTGCCGGAGGCGTTGACGGAAGCACTGCCGCGGGGCTGGGCACGGGGGCCGCCGGCACGGGAGCCACGGGCGCCACGGTTTGAGTGACCACGGCCGGGGCGGGAGCAACCACCACGGGTGCCGGTGCTACAACTACCGGCGCTGGCGCAACTACCACGGGGGCTGGTGCAACAGCTACCGGTGCGGGCGCAGGGGCTACTGGAGCAGGGGCCGGGTTCACGGGCGCTGCGGGAGCAACCGGCGCCACGGGCTCGACGACGGCGGGCGGGGTGGCGGTGCTGGGAGCCACCGGCGACGTGCTGGGCACAGTCGTCGTTGTGCCAGGTGTTGTCGTACCAGGCGTCGTCGTACCAGGCGTCGTCGTGACAGGCGTCGTTGTGGTGGGCGTCGGTGTGGAAGTCGCCGTCGGGCTTGGCGTTGCCGTCGCGGTCGGTGTCGCTGTAGCTGTTGGCGTAGGCGTTGCCGTCCCTGTCGGGGTTGGCGTTGCCGTGGCCGTCGGAGTCGGTGTGACGGTCTGCGTAGGCGGTGTAGTGCCCGAAGTGGCGGGTGGCGCCTGCGTGACAGGCGGCGTCGTGCCCGAAGTGCCCGGCTGTGTGATCACCGGCGGAGCAACGCTCTCTTCGTGCTCGCCACCTATGACGGCCCGGTTGCTGCTGTCTGACACCGGCACGGCCCACTGCGGCGAGGCAGAGACGCCTGTTCCGACTCCAGGCTGGTAGTTCACCATGGTGATGTTCTGCAGCGGATCGATCTGCCGGAGCGGCAGGTAGATCCAGCCGTTTGGGTTGGTGTGCAGGCCGTTTACGATCGTCTCAAAGTGCAGGTGGCAACCAGTGGACCACCCTGTGGTCCCTACCTCGGCGATGACTTCTCCGACTCGCACGGACTGGCCTTGGGTAACACCAATCCCTTGAAGGTGGTTGTACGTGGTGACCAGGCCGTTGCCGTGTTCAATCTCAACACGGTTGCCTCCACCCCAAGGGTGCCAGCCGACGGCCTTGACCACTCCGGCGTCGGCGGCGTAGACCCTTGTGCCGCATGCCGCAGCGTAATCCTGGCCCCAGTGGAACTCGCCGGGAAGTCCGGTCAATGGACTGTAGCGGTAGCCGTACGGAGAACTCGGGTTGAGGACTTCCAGCGGCGCGTAAAGGCTGCCGGCCGGTGGACGCGACAAACCTGACGAAGCGACGGTCAGGCCGGAGGATCCGTCCTTGGCCACTGTCCGGACAAGTGCGCGGTCGAAGTAGACCATGGGCGTGCCAGCCTCTTGGGCCGGCGGCTCAGGCATGGTGTCGATCACTGTTGTTTCGGCTTCTGGCGGCACTAGGCTACCAAGCGAGAAAGGTCCAACGACGCCTTGCGCCACAGAACCATCCACGGAGCCGGTAGAGACGGAATTCAGGGGTTGGAAACCAAAAGCGAAAAAGGCTACGGCTGCCAGGATTCCGGCGATGAGCATGCGACGAAAAACGTCGGTGCGCACCAAGTCTACATATCGGTAAGATTCACTATGCTTGCCCACAAGAACACTCCCCAAAGCCAGCGGCACCAAACCCCAGCCTGGCGTGCAAGCACCATTGTTGCGGGAATCAAAATGAAAATAAAGGCTTTCCGGCCCCAGTGAAGCGCAGGGTTTCCTCAGTTTTTGCTCAAGGGATCTTGAGATTCGGGGAGGACGCCTTAGCCGAGGTTTTCCTTGAGCAGTGCACGGTGTTCCACGGCGGCGGATTCGTGCAGCGCGCGGCCGGCTTCTGTGAGTTCAAGAAACAGGGAGCGACGATCATCGGCGCACGTTTGGCGGGAGACCAGCCCTGCTTTTTCCAGCCTGTCCACCACCTTGGAAACGGCGCTTTGGGTCATGGGGGTGCGCTCCCCCAAAGACTTCATGCGGCAAGCGGCGTCAGTGCTTTCTGCCACGAGGTCCAGGATTTCGAACTCGTTCAAGCCGATATCGAACTTGGCTTCCAAGGCGCGGTCAATGGCTCCTGCGGTGCGGAAGTAGGAGTCCTGAATGCTTCGCCACTGCTCAACGAGCTGGCGGTCACGCGTCGTTGCCATGCCCCGATTCTAGTCCATTCCGCCATTAGAATCCACGTCATAATATTCTGCGTCATATTCCTTGTCATTCAATGACGCGTCATATAGCTTGGTGGCATGACATCACCCACCACCCTTCAAAGATCCGCCGAGACCGTGGTTGCAGCCGTACGTTGGACGCGCGCCCAGTGGCTGTTGCTGATGGTTGTCTGCACCGTCCTCGCCCTGGACGGGCTGGATGTTTCCATGGTTGGCGTGGCCCTGCCTTCCATCGGACATGAACTCAACCTCGGAACCGATTCCCTCCAGTGGATCGTCTCCGCCTACGTCCTGGGTTACGGAAGCCTCCTGCTCCTGGGCGGCCGGCTCGCGGACCTGCTGGGCCGCCGTCGCATATTCCTCATCGCCTTGGCGGTGTTCGCCGCAGCCTCACTCCTCGGTGGCCTGGTGGACGATCCCGCGATCCTGATCGCCACCCGGTTCGTTAAGGGTCTCGCGGCAGCGTTCACCGCGCCCACAGGCTTCTCGATCATCACCACTAACTTCGCCGAGGGCCGCGAGCGCAACAAGGCCCTCTCCATCTTCACCACGTTCGGCGCCAGCGGCTTCTCGTTGGGCCTGGTGGTCGGTGGGCTGATGACCAGCCTGAGCTGGCGGTGGACGTTCCTGGTTTCCGTGCCGATCGCCGTCGCCGTTGTCCTGCTGGGCATGAAGTTCATTCCGAAAGACAAGCCGTCCGCAGAAAACAGCGGGCATGACATCTGGGGTGCCGTGACGCTCGCGCTGGGCATGCTCGGCCTCGTCTATACGCTGGTTTCAGCGCCGGAGCAGGGCTGGGGATCTGTGGCAACTATCGCCGGATTCGCAGTATCTGCAGCGGTCCTTGCGGCCTTCGCGGTGATAGAGAACAAGGTCAAGCACCCACTGATCCGCTTCGGCATCCTCAAGGAAGGCTGGGTAGCCCGGGCCAACCTCAGCGCAGTGGGGCTTTTCGGTTCCTACCTGAGTTTCCAGTTCATCGTCACCATGTTCTTGCAGTCGGTGCTCGGTTGGACGCCTTTGGGCATGGCTTTGGCCCTGCTGCCCGCCGGATTGCTGGTGGCCACGAGTGCTCCTTTTGCTGACCGGCTGATCGAGAAATTCGGTGCCACCCAACTGATCCTCACGGGCCTCACGGCACTTGGCTTGGGCTACGTCCTGTTCCTCCGGGTGGGCACCACGCCCAACTACGCCCTGGACATCCTGCCCTCGGTGATCCTGCTGGGCATCGGATTCGCTCTGGCCTTCCCGTCCATCAACGTTCAGGCCACCACAGGCATCAAGGACTCTGAGCAAGGCCTGGCTGCCGGTTTGATCCAAACCAGCACCCAAGTGGGGGCAGCACTGGTCCTGGCAGTCACCACCGCTTTGGTGAGCGGACACGGAAAGGCGGCTGGAACCGTCAGCGCCCAGGCCATGCTGGAACAGTACCGCCCGGGCCTCATCCTCAGTGCCGCCGTCGCCATCGCGGCCCTGCTGGTGGCAGCAGCACCGTCAAGGCGCCGCATCCGCTCCTAGGTTTTGTGCACGGCTCCTGCCCTTTCGACCGCCTCCGCAGGGCAGGAGCTGTACACAAATTGCTCTGTACAGGTTCCGCGAAGAGCGGTCTCATGGGATGCATGAGGAATTACCTCACCGAGTACAGGTACGAACTTCAACGCACCTTCACGGGAACGGCCGGAACGCCACCCGAGTGGGTGCCGCGCCTGGCGGAAGGGAACGACGCCGGATATCACCTTCCCGGCTCGGCCGTCTGGGCGGTGCATGGCTCCATGGCCACTATTGTGGCCGGAATCAGGGTCCTGCTGATGCAGTCCCTGCATCCCGGCGCGCTTGCAGGTGTTTACGAGCACTCCGGCTTCAAGGAAGATCCTCTGGGCCGGCTGGCCAGTACCGTGCGCTGGATTTTCACGGTCACGTACGGCTCCAAGGAAGCTGCTGAGGCAGCAACGTACCGTGTCCGGAAAATCCACGAGCACGTCCGGGGAAGCTACGTGGACGGCACCGGAGCGTACCGCCCCTACGCCGCCAATGATCCCGAACTGCTCCGCTGGGTCCATGTCACCTACGCGGATTCCTTCCTTACTGCCAACCGCATCTGGGGCCATCCGATACCCGGCGGCCCGGATGCCTACGTCCGGGAGTGGGCGCAGGCCGGCCGGCTCATGGGCGTGGAGGATCCGCCCATCACCGAGGCCCAGGTTCGCGAGGAACTGGAAGCCTGGTATGCCTCCGGGATCTTGCGCTCGGATGACCGGCTGGCGGAAACCATTGCCTTTATACGCCGCCCGCCCTTGAGCCCACTCCTTCTGCCGGGATACCGGATACTGTTCGCTGCCGCCGTCGCAAGCCTTGAACCCAAGTACCGGGACATGCTGGGCCTGCGAGCCGCGCGACTGGGTCCAATCCCCTTGCCCGCCATCACCACCGGTCGCATTGTTCTGGGCATGGTCCGGCTGGCCCTTGGTTCACATGGTCCAAGCGAACTCGCAGCGCGACGGCGGTTGCAGAGGCTGGGATATGCGGAGGCCTGATGGTCCTGGCTTGTACCGCCACCACCCACTTTGAATCCGTAAGCATTTGACCCCGCCGCAATTCCTGGTGTGTCGGGCTCAAACCCAGCCAAAGTGGGTGGTGGACGTATGGCCTGATCAATCGACAACAACGAAGGCCGGGCAGGTCGGAACGAATCCGTCCTACCCGGCCTTCGTGGCCAGGCCTTAGATCAGGTGGTCCGAGAGGTGGTTCGGGGTACCGAAGCGGTGGGCCGTAATGGACACGGCCTGCTCACGGAGGAACGGGAGCATCTCGATGCGGCCGGCCTGCGTCACTTCACCGTGGTAAACGGCCACATCCGGACGACCACCCATGGCTGCGCTCAGCGCGGCAAAGTCGCCGCCGATCAGCCGGATCCGGCCGGCGTCGAACTTTGCTGCACGAGCCAGCCACGCGGCGTCGTCCTCGATCCGGACGCTGACGCCCAGGTTCGCGAACACATTCACCACAGCATCTTCAAGCACGACGGCGGAGCTCACCTTGAGCGCCGAACCGGCCACTGCACCGGCTGCTACTACTCGGAGCAGTTCAGCAAGCCGCTCGCCTTCGGAGAGGCGGATCGTCACGGGGAGGGAGCGGTAGCGGAACACGTTGCGCTCTGCGGACAGTGCAGAGACGTCCTTGCGGGTGCCGAATTCGGATTCCCAGGCGGCGGCGTCGCTGAAGAGTGACTGCTGGAGGGTCTGGAGCTCCTCAGCGGACACGTCCGCGGACTTTGCAGCGGCAAGGATCTGGGCGGCTGCCCCCTGAAGGACCATGCCACGCTTGGCCTTGGCTTCGGCGGGGAGCCAGCTGCCCAGACCAATGAGGTAGTTCGGTCCGCCGGCCTTGGTTCCGGCGCCAACGGCCGACTTCTTCCAGCCACCGAACGGCTGGCGCTGGACGATCGCACCGGTGATGCCGCGGTTGACGTACAGGTTTCCGGCCTGGATGGTGTCCAGCCAGACGCCCATTTCAGCGGAGTCCAGGGAGTGCAGGCCAGCGGTGAGGCCGTACTCGATCTCGTTCTGGATGGCAATGGCTTCCTCGAGGGTCTCAGCAGTCATAACACCCAGGACCGGGCCGAAGAACTCGGTGAGGTGGAAGTAGGAGCCACGCTTGACGCCGGAGCGGATGCCCGGGGACCACAGGCGGCCTGTCTCGTCCAGGCGCTCAGGCTTAATCGCCCAGCTTTCGCCTTCGCCCAGGGTAGTAAGGGCGCTCAGGAGCTTGCCATTGGCCGGCTCGATGATCGGCCCCATCTGCGTGGTGGCGTTCTCCGGGTAGCCGACGGTCAGCGAGCGGGCCGCGTCAATCAGCTGGTTGTGGAAGCGGGCACTCTTCGCCACCGAGCCCACCAGGATCACCAGCGAGGCTGCCGAGCACTTCTGGCCTGCGTGGCCGAAGGCGGAGTACACGACGTCCTTCGCGGCTAGATCCAGGTCAGCACTCGGGGTCACGATGATGGCGTTCTTGCCCGACGTCTCCGCGAGCAGCGGCAGGTCCTGGCGGAACGAGCGGAACAGCTCAGCGGTTTCGTAGCCGCCGGTGAGGATGACACGGTCGACGCTCGGGTGCGAGACCAGTTGAGTGCCGAGTTCACGCTCTTCGAGCTGCACGAGCGCCAGCACTTCGCGCGGCACACCGGCTTCCCAGAGCGCATCCACCATGACCGAACCAGAGCGGCGGGCCTGCTTTGCAGGCTTAATCACGACGGCGGAACCTGAGGCGAGCGCTGCGAGCGTCGAGCCTGCGGGGATCGCCACCGGGAAGTTCCACGGCGGGGTCACCACGGTGAGGTTCGCTGGGACGAAGGTGGCGCCGTCGACCGTTTCCAGGTCCTTGGCGCCCTCCGCGTAGTAGTGCGCGAAGTCGATTGCTTCGCTGACCTCGGGGTCGCCTTGGTCGATGGTCTTGCCGGTCTCGGAAGCCATGACCTCAAGGAGTTCTGCGCGGCGGGCTTCAAGGACGTCGCCGGCGCGGTGCAGGATTGCGGCGCGTTCGGCTGCCGGGCGGGCGCCCCAGGCCTTGCCGTGATCCACGGCGGTGGCGATGATGCGATCCAGTTCGGTGGCGTCGGAGACCTTGGTGGATTCCACGATTTTGTTGCCGGCAGTGGAACCGGGGATGCGCTTGAGGATGTCGCGGCCCCAGGCGCGGTTTGCCGGGAGCGCCGGATCTGTGTCTGGGGTGTTGCGGAAGCCCTCAAGCGGGGCCGGTTCGGATGGCAAGCGGCGGTCCTGCTTGCGGTTGGGGCCCGGAACCTTGTCCGTCATGCCGGCCAGGGAGTTCAGGAAGCGCTGCTGCTCACGCTTGAACAGGGCTTCGTTTTCACTGAGCTCGAAGACCGCCGACATGAAGTTTTCCTGGCTGGCACCCTCTTCGAGCCGGCGGATCAGGTACGCGATGGCGACGTCGAACTCGCCCGGGTGGACCACCGGTGTGTAGAGCAGGAGGCTGCCGACATCCTTGCGGACAGCCGTGGCCTGGCCTGTTGCCATGCCCAGGAGCATTTCGAATTCGATACCCTCAGTTACACCTCGCTGCTTGGCAAGCAACCAGGCGAAGGCGACATCGAAGAGGTTGTGTCCCGCGACGCCAATGCGGACGGCGTCGATGTGCTCCGGGGTGAGGGCGTAGTTGATGACGTTCTTGTAGCTGGTGTCCGAATCCTGCTTGCTGCCCCATGTAGCCACCGGCCAATCGTGCAGTGACGCCTCCACCTGTTCCATGGGCAGGTTGGCGCCCTTGACGACGCGGACCTTGATGGGTGCACCGCCCTGTGCGCGGCGGGCAGCGGCCCACTCCTGCAGTTCGTGCATGGCACCGAGGGCGTCCGGGAGGTAGGCCTGAAGCACGATGCCGGCTTCCAGGTTCTTGAACTCGGGCATGTCCAGGATCCGCTTGAACACGGCAATGGTCATGCTGAGGTCCTTGTACTCCTCCATGTCCAGGTTGATGAACTTGGGCTTGGGGAAGGACGCGGCCAGGCGGTACAGCGGCGTGAGCTTCTCCACCACGTGATCGACGGCTTCGTCGAAGGCCCACGGAGAGTGCGGCGCCACGGTGGAGGATTCCTTGATGGAGACGTAGTCAACGTCTTCGCGGGCAAGGAGCTTGAGCGTGCCATCCAGGCGGCGCTGGGCTTCGTGCTCACCGAGGACTGCCTCGCCGAGGAGGTTCACGTTCAGGTGCACGCCGTCCTGGCGGATCTTTGCGATGGCCGGACCCAGCTTCGCGTCCGTGGCGTCCACGATCAGGTGGCCCACCATGTCGCGGAGCACGCGGCGCGCGATCGGGATGACAACCTGTGGGACGATCGGAGCCATCACTCCACCTACACGGACAGCGCTGCGCATGTACCAGGGCAGGAACTTGGGCACCTTCGGGGCCAGCTCGGCGAGCTTGCGGCCGGCGACCGACAGATCCTCAGGGCGGATGACGCCGTCGACGAATCCGACCGTGAAGTCAAGGCCATTCGGGTCCTTCAAGACGCCGGCGAGGCGCTGGGCGGACACGTCCACGGGAATCTTGCTGGCTTCGGTAAGCCAGTGGCGGACCAACGCGATGGCTTCCTGTGCCAGTGCATCGAACTGCCCGGAATCCTGGGTGCGCGGGGCGGCGGCAACCGGGAGGGTGCTGGTCATTGGGGCTCCTTCTGGGACGGAGAAGTTTGTTTGTTTCCATCAGTATGGATCTACAATCACGTTAGGAAAAGCGATCTTTTCTGACGAATATTCATTACCCATCCCGAACCTTTGGAGGCCGCCTTGCTGGACGTCCGCAGGCTGCGTTTGCTGCACGAATTGAAGATCCGCGGAACGCTCGCTGAGGTGGCCGATGCCATGCAGTACAGCCCCTCTTCCGTGTCCCAGCAACTGACCCTGCTGGAGAAGGAAGCAGGCGTCGAACTGCTTCGCAAGGCTGGCCGCCGGGTGCAGCTGACACCTCAAGCCGAGATCCTGGTTGCACACACCGCCGCCCTCCTGGAGACACTGGAACGCGCCGAAACCGAACTGGCCGCGTCGCTGTCCACAGTCACAGGAACTGTCCGGTTGGCAGTGTTCCAGTCGGCCGCACTCGCGCTTCTGCCTGACTTCCTCAGCATCATGCGCCAGGAGTATCCGGAAGTGCGCGTGGAAATGACCCAGCGCGAACCCGAGACAGCACTTTACGAAACCTGGGCGCGCGACTTCGACATTGTGGTGGCGGAGCAATATCCCGGGCACGCCGCGCCTCATCACCCGGGGCTGGACCGGGCAACGCTGACCAGTGACGCCATCCGGCTGGCCACTCCCCCGGTCGGACTGGGCGGGGAGCTTGTTGCCTCACTGGCTGACACCGCAGACATGCCCTGGGTCATGGAGCCCCGAGGCGCCGCCTCCCGGCACTGGGCTGAGCAGGCCTGCCGATCCGCTGGCTTCGAACCGGACGTCAGATACGAAACGGCCGACCTTCAAGCACAGATCCGGCTCATTGAATCCGGAAATGCCGTTGCCCTCATGCCGGACCTCGTCTGGACAGGCCGGACACGCCCCGTCCAACTGCTGGACCTCCCCAGCCTGCCAACGCGGACCGTCTTCACGTCCACAAGGACGGCCGGCCGGATCCACCCCGCGATTCTTGCGTGCAGGGAAGTACTGGAGCGGGTGGCCGCTGCGCAGCAAGTTGATGCAGGGCAGCAAGTTGACGCAGGGCAGCAGTAGCCAGCTCACTTCCGCAGCGCCGGGCGTCCGTTGGCGACGCGCAAATTCGCCCACGCCTTCGAAACACACTGGCGACGCCCGGATATGGGTGTCCCCAGTCCGGGTCGCGGGCAGGAGCCAACGTAGGTGTCAGGAACGCAAAAGGCCCCGGTCCTGGGGACCGGGGCCAAACGCGGAGAATGGGGGATTTGAACCCCCGAGGGCGTTAACCCAACACGCGTTCCAGGCGTGCGCCATAGGCCGCTAGGCGAATTCTCCTTGCTTCCGAATCGAAAGCAGATACTACTGTACCTGAGAATTTCGGCATCGTGTAATCGGCCCGGCGAGGCCTCCAGGTGCGTCGGTCAAAACCGCGCCTTAACGGAAAAATGGACGCCCCCAACGCGCCCATTCTTGCGGTATCACCGTTGAGCTGCCGGGTCCGGCCCCTCGCCCCCAGGCCCCGCAGCTCACAATCTTGAGATTGCCCCAATCGGTGTACATACCCATGGTCCGCTGTGACCCGCAGATATGCAATGGTGTGCGCCGCTTTGCAGCCGAAGTTACTGACAGGATGTTCCCATGACGCAGCTTCACGCCCTGGTTGTTTACGTTCCCGAGACCCATACTCCAGCGGTCCTGATGGCAATAGGGGACGCCGGCGCAGGACGGATCGGCGACTACTCGCATTGCTCGTTTACCTCGCCCGGCACTGGCCACTTCACTCCCCTGCCGGGCGCACAGCCGTTCATCGGCGACGTCGGAAACAGCGAGCAGGTGCCGGAAACCCGGGTTGAGTGCGTGGTTGAGGAGGACGTGCTCGACGCCGTTGTGCTGGCTCTGCGAACGGCGCACCCTTACGAGGAGCCGGCTTTCATGACGTGGCCGGTGAGGGGGTGGCGGTAATCCATAAGTGCGCGTCAGGCGAAGATGGGCATTCGCCCAGCAGCCAACTCACCATTGATGACTGCGATCTCATCGGCTGACAGCAGCCTCACTCCCTCACCAACGGCATGGGTCGAAGCGGTGGCCCAGTCCACGACGTCGGACCAGCACCATAGCGAAACGCCCGCTTGGATGGCTGGGCGAGGGAATGGAAAGTCGGCCTTTCGGTCGCCAGCGACCCAGAGGGCGACCGCCTGCCTGGTTGCACCCAGCCGTTCAGCAATTTCGCTCCGGGTGACGTAGTCGAAATCGACGGACTGAACCTTCCCTCCGAGATCGTGGACCCGGGAAACAAGGCGGCGCGCAGCCTCTGTACCGCTGGGGGCATCTTGGAGGAAAGTCACATACGGAACGCCGGCCAAGCGGGAAACTATCGCGTCGAGTTGCTCCACGAGCAAGTCTTCAACCTGCTCCGAAAGTTCCCCGAGGCGGAGACGTACTTCGAATGGCTGCTCCGTGGTCATGGTTTCAGCATAGCCCGCTCTGTTGACAAATGACAACACCTAACGCCGCCCCCTGAGCAGTTCGTGCTGACCTGACACCGACGCGCGTCGCGCGCAAGGATCTTGGCTCGCTGGGTCGAGCTCTTAGGAGACCCGTCAACCCTTAACTGCGCGCCGTCAGATCCGCAGGGGCAATACATGTAGAACTTGTGACCTTGCCGCCTCAACCTCCATCCGGACGAGGTGAGGACACGAACCACGGCGAGCACGTCCTTATGAATCTCACTGGACACATCCTTTGGATCGACCCAGTCACCGCTACCCATCCAGCCCCATAGCCTCGCCCTCTCAAATGAACATCTCATGTAGTGCGAGGTTTACCACCCAGCCCCGACAAAATGTGGGCGCCAACCAGCCGCCGTCGAGCGTTTTCCACAGCCCTTTGTGCCGATTCGAACCAATAACCAAGTTCAGGTAAGCTTGTCGACGGCCCCTCATGTGGCGTCATCCTGTTGAACTCCCCCAGGACCGGAAGGTAGCAAGGGTAGATGGGCTCTGGCGGGTGCATGAGGGGTCTCTTATTTAAAATGTCAGTCCCTATAGGTAGGTTTCACTTGTGACTGTTACAACTGCCCTGTATCGAAGGTATCGCCCGGACTCTTTCGCGGACGTTATCGGGCAGGAACACGTCACCGAGCCCCTGATGACGGCCCTGCGGAAGAACCGCGTGAACCACGCGTACCTCTTCTCCGGCCCCCGCGGCTGCGGCAAGACCACCTCCGCGCGCATCCTGGCCCGTTGCCTTAACTGCGCCGAGGGACCCACCGACACCCCCTGCGGCAAATGCCCCAGCTGCATCGAACTCGCACGCGGCGGCTCCGGCTCCCTGGATGTCATCGAGATTGACGCCGCCAGCCACGGTGGTGTGGACGACGCCCGCGATCTCCGCGAGCGCGCAACTTTCGCCCCGGTGCGGGACCGCTACAAGATCTTCATTATCGACGAAGCCCACATGGTCACGTCGGCTGGCTTCAACGCGCTTCTGAAGATCGTCGAAGAGCCGCCGGAACACATCAAGTTCATCTTTGCCACCACGGAGCCGGACAAAGTCATCGGCACCATCCGCTCGCGCACGCACCACTACCCCTTCCGGCTGGTGCCGCCCGAGCCGCTCATGAAGTACCTTGAACTGCTCTGCCACCAGGAAAACGTTCCCGTGGCTCCGGGCGTGCTTTCGCTCGTCATCCGTGCCGGCGGCGGTTCCGTCCGCGATACCTTGTCCGTGCTGGACCAGCTCATGGCAGGCGCCGGACCCAACGGTCTCGACTACGAGCTCGCCGTCGCGCTTCTCGGCTACACGCACGCTTCCTTGCTGGACGACGTCGTGGACGCCGTCGCGGCCGCCGATGCCGCAACTGTCTTCCGCGCCGTTGACCGAGTCATCCAGACCGGGCATGATCCTCGCCGCTTCGTGGAAGACCTGCTGGAGCGCTTCCGGGACCTCATCATCGTCCAGGCCATGCCTGAGAGTGCACAGGCCATCCTCCGCGGCGTGCCTGAGGACCAGATTGCCCGGATGCGCAACCAGGCCACGAACCTGGGCGCTGCGGAGCTTTCCCGCGCTGCGGACGTCACCAACACGGCGCTCACGGAAATGACCGGAGCCACCTCCCCGCGGCTTCACTTGGAACTTCTCTGCGCGCGGATCCTGCTGCCCAGCTCCGAGGAAACAGAACGGGGCATTGCCGCCCGGATCGACCGCGTGGAGCGTCGCCTGAATTACGCTGGCGACGCCGGAATCCCGGCTGCCGCTTCCGGCACACCTTCCGCCGCGGCTTCTTCACCGGCGGTTGCCCCCGTTGCCCAGTCCGCTCCCGCGCAAGCACCGGCGGCAGCTGTATCGGTCCCGGCAGCCGCTCCAGCATCTGCACCTGCACCTGCACCAGTTCAGGCACCCGCACCTGCCTCTTCACCAGTTCAAGCACCTGTACCTGTGTCGGAAACGTCGTCTGCGCCCGTGTCGCGGGGGCCACTCTCCGCTCCGCGCGTCTCGACCAACGACTGGCCCGTGGACGAGTCGACGGCTGCACAGCGTCCTGTCCAGAATGCTCCCTCGACGAAGCCTGCCGCCGCGACGGCCCCTCCCGCCGCACCGCAACCGGCGCCGCAGACTGCACCCGCCTCGCAGACCACACCCGCTGCACAGACGGCGCCCGCTTCCCAGCCGGCCCCCGCGTCAAAGCAAGCTCCTGCCGCTGGTGGAGATGTCGAAGCTCTCCGTCGCGCTTGGCCCGAAGTCCTGCAGACGCTGACCAAGATCAAGCGCAGCACCTGGGCCTTGGTCGAACCGAATGCCCAGGTGGCACAGTTTGACGGTCAAGTGCTGACACTCGCCTTCACCACTGCTGGCCTTGCCGGCGCCTTTGGGCGCGCGGATCACTCCGAGAATCTTCGCCAGGCAATCCATAAGACCATCGGCATCGACTGCCAGATCGTCGCAGTGGCCGGCGGCAACAGCTCAGCGAGCTCTGAGCCAAACCCAAAAGCACCTACTAGCCGGGATCTTCCGGCGTCACCTGGCACCACAGCACCTTCGACATCACCATCAGTATCACTCTCGGCAGCGCCGGCCCCAAGCCCAGCGCCAGCTGTCCCGGTGCCGGACGTGCCAATGCCGGCCGCGTCTGCCCCTGCCCCGACCCCTGTTTCGTCGGTCGACTCTGCCTGGGGCTTGGCACCCGCTGGCCCTCAGGCAGCCGCACCGGTTCCCGCCGGGCCGGAGGCAGTCCCCGCCGTTGTGCACGCCCCGGCTCAGCAAGAACCCACGACGCCGGCACCCTCCGCTTCTGCTTCGGCAACGGGCGCGCCGCATAGGGAAGCCATGGTTCCCAGTGCTGCGCCAGAACCTGCCCAGTGGACGACGCCAGAACCCGCGCAGCAAGCCGCACCAGCACCTGCCTATCCAGAGACGCCAGCGCCGACCGCCCAAGCACCTGCAGCTGCAGAGACACGCGCGCCTGCTACCGCTTTGGAGCCGACTGGAGACTACTCCTACCCGGACGAGGATTGGGGTCCTCCGCTCGACGAAGATGCACCACCGCTGGACGAAGAACCGCCGATGGATTGGGAACCCTCACCCGCTTTTTCCGGTCCGAATACCACCCAGGCACAGGCTTTCTCGGAACGTCCGGCACAGTCCACGTCATCGGAACAAATCCCTGACCACCAAACCCCTGCGGAGCACACCCCCACATCGGCGGCGACTACAGCTGACAAAACCTCAGAAGCGGACGCTTCCCACGACCCCTGGTCCCGGGCAGTAGAACAAGCGCCGGGCACGTGGGTGGTCGGGACCGACTCCAACGTAGGCACCAAGCCAACGGCTGTGGTCGAGGCCGATGCGGATGGGTCGAGCACCCCCCACTACGAACCGGCCACGGCGCAAGCCCCGGACTGGCAGGCCCCGGCGGACAGGCAAGCCCCAGCGGCGCAAGCCCCAGCGGCGCAAGCAACGGCGGCGCAGGCCCCGACGAACACGGCTGACGCAGGAACCCCGACGTATGGCCACCCGACCAGCCCGGAGCAAACCGGCTCGTCGGGCTGGGACGTCGCTCCGGCGTCGAGCTGGCCCGGCACCCTCCCAGCGCAGACAGGTGCCCAAGCGCCTGCAGCGTGGCCCACTACAGCTACGGAAACCCAACACGCCAGTGGCTCCGTTGCCACGCTCGAGGAGGGCGCGCCGTCGGGCGGTCCTTCGGCCCGTCAGAGCCTGTACCAGCGCTTGACCAACAGTCCTGAAGCCCAAGCCGGGCGGGTGCAGGCGCCCGTGCGGACCCAAGCCAGGCCGGAGCCGGCACCGGAGGACATCCCCAGCCCGGAAGACGAGACCATCGAGGAATCGAGGGTCTTTGGGCGGGCTGCCGTGGAGCGTATTCTGGGCGGAAAGCTGATCGAAGAACGCGCCTTGGACGGTTCTCCCCTGCAACCCCGCTGATCACAGCATTGATACCAAACAAACGAGGACATTTTGTACGAAGGTGCAGTTCAAGAGCTGATTGACGAGCTCGGCCGGCTTCCCGGTGTGGGCCCGAAATCGGCACAGCGCCTGGCGTTCCACATCCTTGAGGCCGACCCCGAGGACATGAAACGGCTCGTTACGGCCATCACCACGGTGAAGGAACGGGTCAAGTTCTGCACTGTGTGCGGCAACGTCACCGAGCAGGAAATGTGCAACATTTGTCGCGATCCGAGGCGGGATCCGTCGGTCATTTGCGTGGTTGAGGAATCCAAGGACGTTCTTGCCGTAGAGCGCACCCGTTCGTTCCGTGGCCGGTATCACGTACTGGGCGGAGCCATCAATCCCATCGCTGGCATTGGCCCGGAGCAGTTGCGGATCCGCGAACTCCTCACACGCCTCAACGACGGTGCCATCCAGGAAATCATCATCGCTACGGATCCCAATCTTGAGGGCGAGGCCACTGCTACCTATCTGGCCCGCATGCTCAAATCGATCGGGATCACCGTCACGCGGTTGGCTTCCGGCCTGCCCGTGGGTGGGGACCTTGAGTACGCCGACGAAGTTACGCTGGGCCGGGCGTTTGAGGGCCGCCGGAACGCACTGACGTAAGCCGGCGTGACGATAACCAGCGCCCTGGCAGAAGCACCAAGGCAGCCACAGCTGCTTGAATCGCGAGGCCGGTGAGGGCGACGGGTACCGAAGGCGCAAGCTGATCGCTTGATTCCCCGCCGATACAAGGAGCATCACGGCTCGGCCCATCGGCGGCCCACTGCAGGCCGGACAACACCCATGCCAGTTCATGCTCCCTGGGGAGTGCCTCCGCGGCGATACTGCCGAAGAGCAGAACGGGATTGGACGCGGCCAGCCAAGCCACCCGCTCTGTGTGGGCTACCTCGACGGGGCGGAGACTCCCGACGCACTCGTACGCAGTGATCCGACCGGCGTCGTCCCGCTCCACGTTGATAGGCACTGACGCTTGATCCATCACCGCAGTGCCGGGGAGCAGCGCGATCATGGCCGCTACATTGCCCAGGCACAGGAACGCCACCAGCGCCGCAGCCAGGGCACCACCTGCCGCCGTTCGGGCCGAGCATGCGCGAGCACCAGCGCCGATGAGTCCAAAGAGCACAACTTCAAGGACAACAACCACGACGGCGGCACCGGCCACTGCGATCGGCCCGCCGACGCCAGCGCCCACCACGAGCAGCAAGATGCCTGACGGCACTGCGAAGACCGCCCCGCGGAAGAATCCGGCGAAAAGCGCGCCAAGGAAGGTTCGAGCGATTTGACGGAAGCCCCAGACTGCCCCGAGTAGGGCAGAAACGACTGCCATCAATCCGGCCATCAATATGTAGATGGCGCTTGGCAGGCTCGATTCAAACCAACCGTTGGCTTCGCCGAAGGCCACCACAGCTGCGGCCATCGCCCAGGCCAGAATCAATGCGGACGCGCAGGCAAACCAGAACCACCACGATCGCAAGGACATGCGGCTGTCATCCCAGGCCTCCCGCACAGCGGCTCCAAGAATGTCGGCGATCCCAGGTTGGTGGTTCAGCCTGTGTTCGCTCCCCGCGGTCCCGTCACGCCGCGGAAACCGGTCGTCGATCACGCCGCCGCCGATCACTTCATATTCCGAATCGCTGCGCGCCGGCCCAGGATCGTCCGGGTCCTCAGGAACCCTGGCCATGGCACCACGCAATGCTCATAAAAGGGATCGTACGCCCGGCGACCTGCTGCCGATACAGACTGTGTGGCCGCCATGTGGTCACAATTCCTGTGGGGACACAACACGGCGATAAACTGGCCAAATAAGCTACGCAGGCGTGCTCAAATTTGGAATTTGGAATTTGGCATGCCGCGTTCGAACCCTATTGATGCAGTGAGGGTGCGCGCATGACTATGCCCACTACCGAAGTGAAGATCGAAGAGCTCTCCGACGGAGCTGCCATTACCAAGCAGCTGATCGTTCAGAAGTTCGGCGGTTCCTCGGTTGCCGATGCTGATGGCATCAAGCGGGTCGCTCAGCGTGTTGTGGATGCGCAGAAGGCCGGCAACGAGGTTGTGGTTGTTGTTTCCGCCATGGGAGACACCACAGACGAACTCCTGGACCTCGCAGGGCAGGTCACGGACTCCGCTCCTGCCCGCGAAATGGACATGCTCCTTTCCGCCGGAGAGCGAATTTCCATGGCACTGCTTGCCATGGCCATCAACAAGTTTGGCGCCTCCGCCCAGTCCTTCACGGGCTCCCAGGCAGGCATGATTACCGACGGCATCCACGGTAAAGCCCGGATTATTGACGTCGACCCGCACCGCATCCGCACCGCCCTGGACAAGGGACACATTGCGATCGTGGCGGGCTTCCAAGGCATGAGCCGCAGCACCAACGAGATCACTACACTGGGCCGTGGCGGCTCGGACACTACGGCTGTTGCGTTGGCTGCAGCGCTCGAAGCCGATGTTTGCGAGATTTACACGGACGTGGATGGCATCTACACGGCCGATCCCCGTGTTGTGTCTTCGGCCCAGAAGATCGACCGCATCTCCAGCGAGGAAATGCTGGAACTTGCTGCTTCCGGCGCCAAGATCCTGCACCTCCGGTGCGTGGAGTACGCCCGCCGTTTCGGCGTGCCGCTGCACGTCCGTTCCTCATTCAGCCAGCACGAAGGCACGTGGGTCATCCCGGGCGCCGAAGAAAAGTTCACGATTCAAGAGGGAGTTGCCTTGGAGCAGCCAATCATCTCCGGCGTTGCACACGACCGGTCCGAAGCCAAGGTCACCGTTGTAGGCGTTCCGGACATTCCGGGCAAGGCCGCAGCAATCTTCCAAGTGATCGCGGACGCGCACTCGAACATCGACATGATCGTGCAGAACGTGTCCACCCACGGCACGGGCCGCACTGATATCTCGTTCACGCTCCCAATCGTGGAAGGCGCCGATGCTTTGGCCGCCCTGCGCGCAGCTGAAGGCCAGATCGGCTTCGAGAGCATCGAATACAACGAGCACGTTGGCAAGCTGTCCCTGATCGGCGCGGGAATGCGTTCACACCCCGGCGTTTCGGCAACGTTCTTCAAGGCCCTCTCCGACGCCGGCATCAACATTGACATGATCTCCACCTCGGAAATCCGCATCTCGGTTGTCACGAGTGCAGATGCCCTGGATGACGCCGTCCGCGCCATCCACGCTGCATTCGAGCTCGACGGCGATGCTGAAGCTACCGTTTATGGCGGCACCGGCCGCTAGGGTCACCCCGGGCAACGCCCCCAAGTAAGTCGCAGATAAGGCCGTTCTGAGCTCTCAGAACGGCCTTATCTGCTACCCAGTTGGGTGAGCCGGAGCCAGCAGGACGTCGATGAGCTGCCTTAGTCCCTCCGCCATGTCCACGTCTTTGTCATAGAGCCACTGCAACTGCAGGCCATCGAACGCCGCAACAACCAATCTGGACAGAATGGCTGCGTCAACGTCGCTCCGGACTTCACCGGTTTGCTGCCGCCGGGCGATGTCCTCACTAAGGCTCTGCACCACCTTCTCGTAACGCTCTTTGAAGTAGCCATGGGAGTCATGTCCGGGATCATTGGCTGTGGCCGATGCGACAGCGTACAGGGTAGTCAGCCCTGGCTCGTGCCGGTTCCGCTCGGCGATCGGCGGCATGAGGCTAAGCCCCACATCTTCCTGGCCGCCCACGGCTATGGACCGCCGGTCGCGCTCTGCCAGGACCGCGGTGAGGAGTTCCTGCTTGCCCTTGAAGTAGTGGAAGAGGGTTGCTTCCTTGACCCCAACGAGTTCCGCGACGCGCTTGAGCGCAGTCCCTTCGAAACCTTCGGTCGCAAAGACGTCCGTAGCCGTCTGGATGATCTGTTCGCGGCGTTCCGCACCCTTTGCGTATTGCCCGCGGGCCTTGGAAGTAGACATTGAGTCAGTCTATTTCACTCGCCAAAAACCGAGTCACCCTAGATTTATTATCTAAAAATCTAGTCACACTCGATTTTTGTCGCTAAAGTCTCCTGATAAGACCCAACGGTGGGTCATTGAGTTCATCAGGAGTCAAGTAAATGAACCCCACACTCTCGCAAGCAGTCCTCGCGACAGGCGTCCCCGACGCCGAAGAGCGCATCCGGGAGCTCGCACAGAGCCTCTCCCTGGAGCAGCAGGTCCAACTACTGACGGGAGCGGATGTCTGGTCCACCCACGCCATCCCCGAAATTGGCCTCAGTCGCGTCGTCCTGTCCGACGGGCCTGCAGGCGTCCGCGGCGAAGACTTCGACGAGCGCCACGACTCAATCTCCCTCCCGTCGTCGTCCGCCCTGTCTGCCACGTGGAGCGTGGAAACCGCTCGCCGCTACGGGCAGGTTCTCGGCCAGGAGGCCCGCCGCAAGGGCGTCCACGCCGTACTCGGCCCCACCATCAACCTCCATCGTTCACCGTTGGGTGGCCGTCATTTCGAATGCATGAGCGAGGATCCGCGGCTCACAGCAACCATGGCCGCCGGGTACGTTGCCGGAGTGCAGTCCATGGGCGTAGGGGCGACTCCCAAGCACTACCTGGCCAACGAGGCCGAGACGGAACGCTTCACTTCCGACTCAGTAGTGGACGAACGCCCGCTGCGGGAGCTCTACCTGGCAGCGTTCGAAGACGCCATCACGGAGGCTCGGGCCTGGCTGGTCATGAGCTCGTACAACTCCATCAACGGCACTACGGCGAGCGAAAACAAGCTGCTGGAAACCCCGCTCTCCACAGAATGGGGATTCGACGGCGTGGTGGTTTCCGACTGGACGGGAGTGCGTTCCATTGATGCTGCAAACGCCCACCAGGACTTGGAAATGCCGGGGCCTGCAGGCCATTGGGGACCAAAACTTCTGGCCGCCGTCAATGATGGTCGAGTCAGCCGGGAGGCCATCCTGGAAAAGGTCACCCGTATCCTGCGCCTTGCTGCCCGCGTCGGCTCCCTCGAAGGCTTCGAGCCCGCAGTCAGCGGGCTCCCCGCCAAACTGGACGGGGCCGCCGTCGCGCGTGAAGTTGCCGTCCGAGGCGCCGTGCTGGTCCGCAACGAAGGCGGCATCCTGCCGCTGGACGCCGCGACGCTGAACAGCGTCGCGGTGATCGGCCACAATGCTGCAGAGGCCCGGACGCAGGGCGGCGGAAGCGCCACCGTGATGCCTAAGTACACTGTCTCGCCACTGGAGGGGCTGCGGAATGCACTGCCCGACGGCGTTAGGGTCACTTACGCGCGTGGCGCCAAAGTGGCCGAGGGGCTTCAGGCGTTCCCCCGGACTTCACTGCACAATCCGGTCTCCAACGTCCCTGGGATCCGCGTGACATTCCTCGCGGAAGACGGCACGGAGATCTCCGGCGAAGACCGCCTGGCGTCACACTTGATCTGGTTCGGCATCGGCATCCCGGAGGGCGCCGCCATCATCCGGATGGAAACCGATTGGACAGCCGATTCGGCAGGTGTCCACCACCTCGGAGTGGGCACAGTGGGGCACATCCGTCTCTCATTGGATGGAGCCGAAGTCTTCAACGACGAGATCCAGGACGACACCGACGTCCTGGGTGCTGCGCTGTTCGATCCGCCCAAGACTGTTCACGCAATAGAGACCGCAGCGGGACAGAGCGTTCGTATCGAGGCGGAATACCGTCTGCCCAAGGAACAGATCATCCCGTTCACGGCCATCCTGCTGGGCGAAGAAACTGTGGTGGCGGATCCTCAGGCGGAGATCGACGCCGCAGTGGAAGCCGCCCGGACTTCAGATGTAGCTGTGGTGGTGGTCGGAACCAATGCCGCCATCGAATCCGAGGGCTTTGACCGTAAGGACCTGGACCTCCCGGGGTTCCAGAACCAACTCGTGGAGGCTGTCGCCGCGGTCAACCCACGCACGGTGGTGGTTGTGAACTCCGGTTCACCGGTGGTGATGCCGTGGCTCGAAAAGGTAAACGCGGTGCTCCTGGGTTGGTTCGGTGGACAGGAGTTCGGCAACGCGATTGCAGACATCCTGCTTGGCGCCGAGGAACCTGGCGGCCGGCTCCCTACAACGTGGCCGGCAGCCCTGGAGGATGTCCCGGTCCTGAACACCACCCCCGTGGACGGCAAAGTGGTCTACTCCGAGGGAATTCATGTGGGGTACCGCGCTTGGCTCAAGCAGCAGGGCGCTGGCGGCCCTGCTCCGGCGCTGCCTTTCGGCTTCGGACTCGGGTATACGACCTTCGAGTTCGGCACCGCCCACGCGCCACAGTCGGTCACGGCCGGCAACGATGTGCTTGTGCACGTCCCGGTGAAGAACACCGGCACGCGCACGGGACGTGAAGTTGTTCAGGTCTACCTCGAGCGCACCGATTCCGCCGTGGAACGTCCGGTCCGTTGGCTGGCAGGCTACGCAGGAACCCACCTTGCTCCAGCGGGGACTGACAGCGTTGAAGTCCGCATCCCGGCAAAGGCTTTTGCGCATTACGACGGCGGCTGGCAGTTTGAGCGTGGAGGCTTCCGGCTGCTGGTGGGTCGCCATGTTGCGGACACCTTCCAGACTCTGGACATCGAGGTGCGGTAATAATAGAGGGCAATTGGCGCGGCATGGCGGCCTTTTTTGGGCCGCCACGCACGTGGTTTTCGCCACAAGCGCCGAATCTGGGGTATGGTATGGAATTTTCATGGCATGCTGTACGTTGCATACCCGGTAACCCCCTAACACGAAGAGGCATCAAAAAGTGGCAGCCGACTACGACGAACTCCGTACCGATGTAAAAGAGAACCAGGAGCAGTCCCTCCAGGCGCTCCAGTCCGCCAGCGCCCCCACGGCGAAGAGCGTCGTTCTTGAACTCGACGAAACTGACGGCCTGGACGCCAACGGTCCCGGCGGCGAAATCGTCGCTGAAGAACTCATCATCCAGGTCATCCCCCAGGCAAACGACGAGTTCACTTGTAACTCATGCTTCCTGGTCCGCCACCGTTCGCAGATTGCCCGCGAAAAGGATGGCGTCGCCTACTGCACTGACTGCGAAGGCTAAAGACGACCACCACCCCGGCGGAACATGAATCGTCAGGGAGTGCCGCCGTCGGGATTAATTGCGGAAGGACCGGAGCGCGATGCTCCGGTCCTTCCGCAATTAACTACTTGTCGCCCGCTTCCTCTGTGCCGTCCTTGTCGGGCTGGGACTTACCGGGCTCCGACAGTCGCTCCTCGTCGGTGTATTCAGGTGCGACCACCGGGGAAAGAACGTCTCCAAGGATGCCGGCAGCCTCCCTGCCATCCTCCGGAGCAGGCCGGTCCGGCGACTCGTCGTCCTCCAGCGGAGCGTCCGTCATAACCCGCCTCCTTGTCCGCCGATCATCTTTTGGCGCCGGTGGTTGCTCACCCTGAGTTGAAGAATCCGCGCGCCGCCGGCAAGCGCCACCAGCACGCCTCCTCCAACAGCCGCGATGAACAGCGTGGTGCCGAGGGCGAGTGCCCCTTCCAATCCAAAGAACCGGACGGTGACCATGTCCTGGTTCTGGACGAAGAACACGATCAACAGGACCAACACCACCAGGCCCACAGCTACGGCCACCCAGATCGCTGCTGTTCGCGTGGGCCGGGAACTTGCCGGTGCCACCCTTGGCTGTATGTGGTCCGCCCGCCCAGAGCCTCTCTGGGCCATTGCCGCATCATCTTGAGCGCTCATTGACAGCCCCCTCATTTCCCAGAACGTATGCGTGCTCATCACTTGTCCATGCACTCATATAATAAGCATGCTTATAAGTGGCTCAACAGTGGCAGGGCAAGGCTGGATCGGAATAAGGAAGGACCGGAGTTCGCGGTCCGGTCCTTCGGTATTTGGGTGCCGTTGTTACTGTCGGTCACAGTTACTCATGGTTACTGGCGATCACACGGTGTAGTCGGTTGAAGTTGGTCCTGAATCGTTCCTCCGGACAGCGTAGTGATGACCCTCCGAATCGGTCTCAACCTCGAAATTCTTCAAGTCTTCCTCGGAAGCCGTTTCGAAGTCGTCGTGTTTATGCACAACAGGGGCATCCGTATCCCCATGGGTTGCCGGTCCGAAGACGGACTGCAGCCGCTCGGTCACGTGCTGAAAGGTTTCCAACTTGCGTCCCATGTTCTTCCACCTCCTTTCAACTGGAGAGAGAAAAAGCGGTAGGACGGCGTATGCCGTACCAGTACGCCAATTTTACGCCCGCGGGCCGGAAAAGGCGCGAGCGTTTGGTGCCGGAAGGGGCCGGGCCATGACTCCCAACGCGGCCAGAACGGACTCCACTGCGACGTTCAGTGGCGATTCCAAGGGAACCGCAATGTGGGGTTATTTTTCCGCTTCCGGAGACACCCATGACGGCGATCCTGCGCTCAGGATCGTTCATATGCTCCCCTTGGAACTGAAGTTCAGCAGGACTTTGCCGGACTCGGCTGAGTTCCTGGCTACGTCGAATGCCTCGAGGCCATGGGCGAGGTCGAACTCGTGCGTTATCACGGGGTCCACGAACAAGGATCCGTCGGCCAACGCTGCGATGACGTCATCGATTTCGTTGTTGAACCGGAAGGATCCCAACAGTTCCAGCTCACGGGTAATGGCCAGGGAGATGAAGACCGGCTGCGGCCCGGAGGGCAGCAGCCCCACCATGACTACTTTCCCGCCGCGGGTGGCTCCCTTGATGGCCGAGGCAAGGCCGTGGTGGCTGCCGGAAGACTCGATAACGACGTCGGCCTCCACAGACGCGATGGCCTCGGCGTCGTCGCCCTTCAAGACGGCATCGGCACCCACGGCCCGTGCGATCTCCAAGGGCTTGTCATGCATATCGACGGCGACGATCCGGGCAGCACCGGCGCGCTTGAGGACAGCGACAGCGAGGGCACCGATCGGGCCACTGCCGATCACCATGGCAGTCTTTCCCGCAACGTCACCGGCCCGGGCGACGGCATGCCAGGCCACGCTGGCCGGTTCCACCAACGCCGCGGTCCGCAGATCCAGGGTTTCCGGCAGGGCACGGAGCATCCGCGAGGGAAGGGTGGCGTAGCGGCTGAAAGCCCCATCGGTGTGCGGGTAGCGTGCCGCGCTGCCCAGATACGTGCAGCCCGGGGAAAGGTTGGGCCGCTCTGCCGGGTAGCGTGCCCCGCCCGGGGCGGGGGTTGCAGGGTGCACAGCCACCGGAGTGCCGGTCACAGGGCCGCTGCCATCGGCTGCCTGCTCGATGACGACGCCGACAATTTCATGGCCCAGGACCATCGAGGCCTTCAGGATGGACTCCCCGGCGGCACCATGCAGCCAATAATGCAGGTCTGAACCGCAGATCCCGCCGTAGGCGATCTCCACGATCGACTCATCCGGCGCCGGCGCCTTCAGCGGGATGTCTTCGATCCGCAGGTCACCTTTGCCATGGGCGACGACCGCGGGGCCGGAGGCCGGGAGGGTGATGCCCATCAGACCACCACCGTCATTCCGCCATCAACGAAGATCGTCTGGCCATTGACGAAATTGGACCCCTGGGACGCCAGCCACACAACAGGCCCGGCCAGGTCAGCGACCGTCCCCCACCGATGGGCAGGTGTCCGGCCCAGGATCCAGGAATTAAACGCCTCATCATCGACCAGGTTCTGCGTCATTTCCGTATGGATGTACCCCGGGGCGATGCCGTTGATCTGCAACCCCGACGCCGCCCACTCAGCCGTCATCGCCCGGGTCAGGTTACGCAGCCCGCCCTTCGCCGCCACATACGGGGCAATCGTCGGCCGGGCAAGGTCGGTCTGGACCGAGCAGATATTGATGATCTTCCCCCGGCCCCGGGGAATCATATGCCGCGCCGCTTCCCGGCCCACCAGGAACGCGCTGGTCAAATCCGTGCTGATCACCCTGTCCCAGTCCTTCACATCCAACTCAAGCATGGGAACACGGTGCTGGATACCCGCGTTGTTGACCAGGATGTCCAACGGGCCAACGTTGGCCTCGATCCACGCCACGCCATCAGCGGCTGAAGCCGCATCCGTCACATCAAACGCCCGCCTGTGGACCCTTCCCGCAGGATAGTCAGCCGCCATAGCGTCGGCTGCCGCCTCCAAACGTTCGGGATTGATTCCGTTGAGCACTACAGTTGCTCCGGCGTCGGCGAGGCCCCGGGCCAGGGCGTTGCCAATCCCCCGGCTCGAACCCGTCACCAACGCGACGCGTCCACTCAGATCAAATAGTCCACTCATAAAGAATCCTGCTCAATAGTCGGTGCGGTCTCTATGGCCGGTACGGTGATGTGGAGGTCACTGAGGTTTGCGATCGTTTGTCTCACGACGGCCAAGTCAAGGTCGCCCAGACCCTGATCAGTAAGGTCCTCGTAGAGTTTCAGGGCAGCCGATGCCATGGGCATGTCTGTTCCTGACCTGGACGCGCTCTGAAGGACAAAGGCCAAATCCTTATGCATGAACTTCGCTGGCCCGGTCGGCCTGTAGTCCTTCGAGGCCAGCCGGGGACCCATAAACTCCAACACCCGGCTGCCGGCCAAGCCCCCGGCCAACACCTCGAAGAGGGCCTCCACATCCATGCCCGATCGTTCGGCAAGCTCAGCAGCCTCGGCAAGTGCCGCCGTCGTGGTCCCGACGATCAGCTGGTTACAGGCCTTGGCGAGCGAGCCCGCCCCCAGTTCCCCAAGACGCCGCACCGTGGTTCCCATGGCCTCGAGCGCCGGACGAAGCCGTTCGTAATGCTCAACAGGACCGCCGGCCATAATGGCCAGGGTTCCACGCTCGGCGCCTTCCGTCCCGCCACTGACTGGGGCGTCAAGGACTACCGCATTGCCATTGCTGGCCTCGCTGACAGTTGCGCCGAACCGCAGAACCGCAGTTGGCGAGACGCTGCTCATGACTACGACCAACGTTCCGGGTCGAGGCGGCTCTTGCCTCCATTCAGCCAGAAGACCAGCGGCGGATTCCTCAATGAAGGGCAAATCGGGAAGCATGAAAATAACGAGCGGCTGGTCCCGTAGTTCTGCAATCGTCGAGGCCCGCGCACCGCCCCGACGAACGAGATCGTCGAGAGCGGCCGCTGACCGGTTCCATCCTGTGACGGACCAGCCGGCGTGGAGCAGGTTTGCTGCCATGCGCGAGCCCATCAGGCCGAGCCCGACGAACCCAACGCTGCGAGGTAGGCCGCTAGAACGCGGACCGAAGACCCGGGGATTGTTATCTTGTGTCAAAATCAACCTTTGTTCTGGGTCGGGAGCCGGTTTGGATGGCGCAGCCTCGAGGGCTACTTGCCCCAGATCTTGCGGTAGGCATCCTGGTAACCCATGGGGTCCCAAGCGTCAGTTGCCGTGGTGTTTTCCTTGGTCGAAACGTGGATCTGCGGGACGTAGCCGCTCGCAGGTTCGCCGGCGAAAGCGCGGTTGAGTTCGTCAACGAGCTGCCAGCCTTCGGATTTCAGGGGCGATGGAACCGTGGCTGTCTGGTAGTCGTCGGTCTTGATGCGCTGCAGGGCTGATGAATCACCGTCGCCAGCGCCCACATTGAAGGGTGCGCCGCCGGCTTTGACGCCACCCGCCCGCAGTGCTGCGGCTGCGTTCTCGTAGTAGACGTCGTTGATGGCCACTGAGTAGGTCCAGGCTTCGTTGTGCTTGCTGAGCAGGGAGGAGACTTCCTGAGGCATACGGGCACTGACGTCGGAGAGCGGTACATTGTCGTATTCCAAAACCTTCACCCCTGAACAGGTCTCCAATTCCTTCTTGATCATCTGGGATTTACCTTCGGCGAACGGGATGGAGGAGTCCGTGAAGATGACGACGCCGGCATTGCCGTTGGACTTTGCAATGACGTAGTCGGCACTGATTTTGGCGACGTCTTCGACCTTGGTGGTGATGTTGCTGAAGAGCAGCGGGTCGGTGCTTGGGCCAGGGGTGGACAAAGCCTGCCACGCCACGAGCGGGATCTTGGAAGAGTTGGCTTCTGCCACCTGCGCGGCTGTGGTCTTAGGGTCAAAGCCGCCGATGACAATGCCGTCAGGCTTGGTTGTCAGGGCCTGGCTGAAGGCGCTTTGAATCCCTGCCGGAGTTCCCAGTCCATCGATCACTTTGACGTTCCAGCCGATCGCTGCCGTGGCTTCCTGAAGTCCTTTGGCCACGCCGGCAACGCCGGGGTTGGTCATGGACTGGGCCACATACACGATGGTTTTGCCCGCAGCCGCTTTGGGGCCCGCCGTAGGACCGTCCCAAGGCGCATCGGACTTGGAGGCGCCGTCGACAGCTTTCTGGGCGGAGGTAACGACGTCGGCACACCCGCTGTTCCCGGTTGCGGCAGCCGTGGCCGCTGATTCGGAGGACCCGCTGGTGCAGCCCGTGAGTCCAAGCGCGAGGACGGTGCCAGTGACGAGCAGCAGGCGGGGGGTGGAAGGGTTCATGGTGGAGCCTTTCAGTATGGAGGGTTCCGTTGTGGTGAGCGGGATGACGAAAGCAGCTGACGAAGTAGGAGTGCTATAGGGAACTGGGGGCGGTGGCCGGTGGCAATGCAGCGGACGTCGCAGGTCCCGCGGGCGGAGGTGTTTCATCCCCTGGTGTGGGAGTTGCCGGGGGCGCTGCGACTGCGCCTGCCCGGAGTTTGCGCCTGGCAGAGTACCCGGCCAGGCCGACAGCAATGAGCAGGGTGACCCCGTTGAAGAGCGGGGTGACCCAGAACTGGGCTCCCAGCTGCGAGATGCCGGCGAGTCCGATTGCCAGCGTGATCACCGCGACGAGAGTGCCAATGACGTTGGCCCGGCCGGGTTTGATGGCGGTGGCTCCCAAGAGGGCTCCTACGAAAGCCGGTAGCAGGTAGTCCATGCCGACGCTGGGGTTTCCGATCTGCTGCTGCGAAGCGAGCAGCACGCCCGCGAAGCCGGTGACGACCGCGGAAAACGTGAAAGCGTAGATGGAATATCGCTTAGTGGGGATCCCCATCAGTGCAGCAGCCCGAGGATTGGATCCCAGGACGTAGAAGTAACGGCCCAGTGGAAGGCGTTCGAACAGGATCCACAAGAGGACAGCAACAACCAGCAGGTAGACGGCGACGATAGGCACCCCCGCGATCTTGGAATCGTAGAGGTCCTTGAAAGAAATCGGCAGGCCACCAGGACCGGGCACCACGCGGGCGCCATTGGTGATGGCACCGGTAATGGCATAAAGCACCGTCCCGGTCCCGAGGGTAGCCACGAACGAGTCGATCTGGCCGAATTCCACCAGCAGTCCGTTGACGATGCCTACCAATGCCATGACACCTATCGCTACGAGCGCTGCAAGGCCCCATGGCAGCCCACCATCAACGATGAGTTTGAGGACGATTACATGAGAGAGTCCCAGCCCGTAACCGATGGACAGGTCGAATTTTCCTGTCGCGATGGGGATCATGGCGCCGAGGGCCAGCAACGCGGGGATTGCCTGATTGCTGAGGATGGCATTGAAGTTTCGGCCTGAGAGGAACGTCTGGGGCAGGATCAATGCGAAGACTGCGAAAAGCAGGACGAGAATGACCACCAAGCCGTAGGGTCCCAAGAGATGGGCGACGCCCTGCCGGCTGCTGTTCTTAGTTTGGTTCATGAGGATTACTACTCCGAAGTATGGGCAGCACCCGAGGCCGCCGCAGTGAGGTTTGCAATAGTCAGGTCAGCGCCGGCAAGTTCCGTGGTCACAGTTCCCTGGACGAAGACGAGGGCCCGCTGGCAGACGCTGGCGACTTCCTCGAAATCAGTGGAGATCATCAGGACTGCCAGGCCTGCGGCCAGGGATTCTTCCAGCAGCTGATAAATGTCTGCCTTAGCCCCGACGTCCACGCCTGCTGTAGGTTCTTCGAGAATGAGGAGTTTTCGGTTGGCGCTCAACCACCGGCCAATCATGATTTTCTGCTGGTTTCCGCCCGAGAGCGTCGCGATGGCCACCTCAGGGAGGGCAGGCCGGACGCCATAGCGTTCAATCAGTCCCTCCGCGAGCCGCCGTTCTGTTTTTGGGTTGGTCCAAAGGAACGGATTCTTTGAGTGCACGCCTGGATTCGGGAGGAAATTCTCCCGCAGAGTCAGCTCGGGGGCACAGCCTTCATCCATCCTGTTGCTGGTCACGAATCCCACGCCGGAGGCAACCGCCTCGGAGGCGGTGCGTGGCTGATAGCTCTCCGAATCCAAGGTGATGCTGCCTGAATCAATACGGTATGCGCCTGCCAGCGCGCGTCCGATTTCCATGTGTCCGGCCCCGGTCAGGCCAACCATGCCCACCACTTCCCCGGCACGGACCGAAAAGGATACCGGCCGGTTCTGCGCTGTGGCCAGGTCCCTGACCGACAGGCGCTCGGGGTTATCCCGGACCGTGCTCTTGGAGCTGTAACTGACGGGCTTATGTCCCACGATGTCGACGACGAGTTCCCGCGGAGTCTTCTGCGAGATGGGGCCGCTGTGAATCAGCCTCCCATCACGCAGCACCGTGACAGTATCGGAAATGGCGAAGACCTCATCGAGCCGGTGGCTGACATACAAAAGACCGTGGCCCTTGCTCCGAAGCTTCTCCAGGACGTCAAAGAGCTTGCGGGAATCCGCCGCCGGGAGGCTTGCAGTCGGTTCGTCGAGCACGATGACTGACGCATTCGACGCCAGGGCCCTGGCGATGGCAACCAGGGACTTATCGGCCCTGGATAATTCAGAGACGTATCGGTCAGGCTGCAGGTGCGAGGCCACCGTCCGCAGCGCTTCCGCAGCGCTTTCACGGACTTTGTGCCAGGAGATGAGTCCTCCCGTGCGTCCAAAACCCGTACCCAGCGCTATGTTCTCGGCGATGGTCATGGAATCAACGAGTCCAAGATCCTGGTGGATGAAGGCCATGCTTGCCGCTGCTTCCGGTGTGCCCAAGGCATGGCCATTGACGGTGATCCGTCCGCTGGTGGGCGAGTACAGCCCGGAAAGAATCTTGATGATGGTCGATTTGCCTGCGCCGTTCTGGCCCAGCAGCGCGTGGATACTCCCGGCCTCAAGCGTGAGGTCTACATCCTGCAGAGCCGCGTTGACGCCGAACCGCTTTGACAATTGGTCAATCTGAATCAGCGTTTTCGAGGGAGGGTTGAGTCCCATGGTCGCTCCTTGCAGCCCCAGTGCTGCCTAAAATTCTGGGTGGTCACCAATGACCTATTGACCAACATCTTGTCTGATAGCCAACCCTTTGGTCAATAGCATTTCGTGACCGATTTTTCACCCAAGCTGCACGAGCTGCCAGTACATGCAAGCGGGAGGACTCCCACGGAGCCCTAAAGCGAGTGCGCGCTAAGGGGGTTGGCCAAAGCACGGGCAATGACCTGCAATTCCTGCACAATTTCCGCGTGGTCGAGCTCATCAGCGCGGGCTTTGATCAGTGTGGCGCTGATCGCAAACTGGGCGGGGTCGCCAGGGATGTCCACCACAGGAACGGCGAAGCACACCACGCCGACGTTGGTCTCCTCGTCATCCATGAAGTACCCGCGGTGACGCGATTTCTCAAGGTCGGAAAGCAGCTCCGAAACGCTGGACAGGGAGCGGGCGGTGAAGGGAACAAAGGTCTTTCCCCGGTACCGGTCCTCCACAACGGCATCAGGAAGAGTCGAGAGGACGGCCTTTCCGGTAGCCGTTACATGGGCTGGAAAGCGATCGCCAATGTTCGCAGTGAGCCTGATGGGATTGGTTCCCTCATAACGGGCCAAATAAAGGACATCGGTACCGTCAAGCAAAGCCAACCGCGCCGCTTCCCGGGAAATCAACGGGGACCGCCGGCACAACGCATAAAACTCCGAGAGCTGATCGGCCGAGCGGAGGTAGTCGCCGGCCAGGGAAAGGATCCTCCTGCCCAGAATGAACCGTCCGTCCGAGCGACGAAGCATGCCCTCGCCTTCAAGCGCACCGCAGATGTTTGCCGTGGAGGACTTGGCAAGGTCCATCGATTTCGCAATTTCGGGCACGCTCAAGCCCGCCTGTCCCGCCGCCGCAATCAGATCAAGAATTGCCATCGCCCGAGTGATCGCCGGCACTGCACTCTGCCCAGCCGTGGTGATCTCTGTTGTCATTTTCCACCCTCCCCAATCAAAGTATTGACTCCTGACCAGTATATTGGCCTAGTATTGCTGTGTCACCCCTCCGGGCGCCACAGAGCCAGCTTCTTCAACCTGACGCCAAGGCTTTGCGCGAATTGTCACTCGACGCCGGAAACAGGGACACCAAAATCTAGGAGTACACCGTGTGCGCTGAACACACCAGGGCAAGCTCACTCTACCCAGCCCCGCCCGGCACGGACCCCACAGTGACCGGGAAACAGTTCGAGCAGATCTTCGAGCAGGTCAAGACCTGGGGCACTTACGCTGAACCATCCGCAGGTGCTTGGCAGAAGGCAACTGCTGAGGGAGTCATTGACGCCGCCTCGTTGGTCCGCAGCGGCCGTGTCGTGTCCACCGCATTGCCGTGGAACACCACGAGCGGGCCGTCCAATGCGAACCCCGCGCTGCACTATATGACTGACCTTGGAGTGCGTGAAGCGCCGGAACCGTCCTGCAATAAGGACTTCATCGGCGTCGACTACCACGGCAAGGCCGTCAGCCACCTGGATGCGCTGAGCCATATCGCCTACAAAGGCCTGCTCTACGACGGACAGGTTTCGAAAGAAGTTGTCACGGCCACGGGCGCGGATTTCGGTTCGGTCAGCGCCCTCGGCCCCCTTGTTGCCCCTTGCGTGTTGCTGGACTTTACCGTGTTGTTCGACGTTCCCTGGCTTGAACCAGGCACGGCCATACATGCAGCGGACATCCTGGCGGCAGAAGAGCGGCTCGGGATCAGCATTCAGGAGGGCGACGCCGTCCTGGTCCGCACCGGTCATTTCCGGCGCGCACGCGAAGTAGGTATCTGGGACTCATCGGACCTGAGTGCGGGGCTTCATGTTGACTGCATGCCCGTGCTCGCCGAACGGGGGATCGTCCTTCTGGGCGGTGACGGCGACTCCGATGTTCGCCCTTCACCGACACCCGGGATCCACTCCCCCATCCACATCCTTGCGATCACAGCCATGGGCCTGCCGCTCCTGGACAATCTCGATCTTGAAGAACTTGGAACGGCCTGCGCCGAAGAGGACCGCTACCGTTTCATGTTCATGGTCGCCCCACTCAACATTCCCCGTGGCACTGGCTCGCCCGTTAACCCTTTGGCGGTTTTCTAATGACATTCACCGTAGGCATCTCCCGCGACTTCCTAGATTCCAGCGGCAAGAACGTCTGGGGCGACATCGGCTTGGACGGTCTTGACGAGGCCGGTCTGGAATGGGAATACATGGCCGACAGCGCCGAAGAACTGACACCTGAACAGTTGGAGCGCTATGACGCAATTCTCTACGCTGCACCCGCGGTTACGGCCGCCTCTTTCGAAGGCGTCGCGAATCCCCCGCTCATACTTGCGCGCTTCGGGGTGGGATTCGATGCGGTTGACCTCGCCGCCTGCAGCCGTGCCGGCACAGTCGCGACCATAACCCCCGACGGCGCCCGTGGCCCGGTGGCAACGGCCACCCTATCCATGCTCCTGTCGGTCTTCCACAACACCGTCATGAAGGACCGCCTGGTCAGGGAAGAATCCTGGGACCTGCGCGAAAGCTTCATGGGGACCGGCCTGACCGGAAAAACCATTGGCTTCCTCGGCGTCGGGAACACCGGCGGCGAGCTGATCCGCCTGCTCCAACCGTTCAAGGTCCGATGCGTGGGTCACGACCCCTTCTGCCCTCCCGAACGCGCCAGCGAACTCGGCGTGGAGTTGATGCAACTCGAAGACGTAGCAGCGGCATGCGACGCCCTGATCGTCATGGCAGTCCTGACCGAGCAGACCCATCACATCATCAACGCAACCATCCTGGAGAAGATGAAGCCAACCGCTGTTGTCATCAACATGGCACGCGGACCCATCATCAACGAACAGGACCTTATTCATGCACTTTCACAGGGAGTTATCGCCGGCGCGGGGCTGGACGTCTTTGAACACGAGCCGGTGGCCAACGAACTACTGGGAATGGAAAACGTAACGCTCTCGCCGCATTGCCTTTCTTGGACGGACGAGATGTCCCTCGGAAACGGCAGCAGTTGCGTCCGCGCCATCGTCAACGTCGCCGCAGGCCGAGTCCCGGACTTTGTGATCAACCGAGACGTTCTCGAATCGTCAGCCTTTACCGACAGGCTCACCCTCCTTGCAGCGAGCGGCCTCTAACGCAGCGACTTATCGTCCGGATTACGGGGAACCACGTACGTGCTGCCATCGGGGCGACGAAGGGTTTCCCATTGCTGGGTCTCCGCTTCGCGTTGGGCCAGGAGCCTGCGGTTGGCCTCGGTCATTTCGTGATCAATGGAGCTGCTGTGTGCGGGGCCGAAGATGACCCTCAGCTTTCCCGTAGCGCGCATGAACTTCTGGGTAAAGGATTCCTTTGCCACGCCGATCGACTCCTCTTTTAGACGGCTCAACAAGTTCATAGTACGCTAACTGTTAGTGCACTAACTAATCGTGCGGGAAGGTAGCCATGACCCAGACCAGCGAGACAATCCAGAGCAATGAAACAAGCCAGGCCAGCGAAACTGACGACCTCCTTTTGGAACGCCAGCTGTGCTTCGCGCTGACCGTTGCCTCCAGGAGCGTCGTGGGCATCTACAAGCCCATCCTCGAACAGCTCGGGCTAACCCATCCGCAGTACCTTGTGATGCTTGCACTCTGGGAGCGGAGCCCCAGGACACTTAAGGACATTAGCGACAGCCTCCTCCACGAGCCCGCCACCTTATCCCCGCTCCTGCGCCGACTTGAGGAAGCACAGCTCATCACCCGCGAGCGCGTGCCCGGCAATGAGCGAGCTCTTGCCGTCAAGCTGACGGAAAAGGGAGCCGCGCTTCGGGATCAGGCGACGGCGGTTCCTGGTGCGATCCGGGAGCGCTTGCAGCTCAGTCGCGAGGAAGTGGCCGAACTCCACCAAGCTATGACCGGCCTCATCGCGGCGACCCAGCGGACGTCAAACTAGCGGACGGCCACCCAAGCCGACGACAACCGAACGCAACGGCCACTGAGCACCAGCGCTCAGCGCGCCAAGGTGAGAATCTCAGCCCCGTCGTCGGTGATGGCTATCGTGTGCTCACTGTGGGCTGTACGGCAACCCGTCGCACTTCTCAGCGTCCACCCGTCGTCATCGGTGACGAGCTCGGCGGTGTCCGCCATAACCCAAGGCTCCAGCGCCAGCAGTAGTCCCGGGCGCAATTTGTATCCACGGCCCGGCCGACCGGTATTGGCGATGTGCGGGTCTTGGTGCATGGTGGATCCGATGCCATGACCGCCGAACTGGGTATTGATGGGGTATCCCGCTTCACTGAGGACCGAGCCGATGGCGTGGGAGATATCGCCGATGCGGGCGCCGGGTCCGGCCACGGCTATCCCTGCGCTCAGGGCCCGCTCCGTTGCGTCGATCATTGCCAGGCTGTCCGAGGGCTTTGAATCGCCCACTGTGAAGCTGATGGCAGAGTCTGCAGCGACCCCGTTCTTGGAAACTGCGAGGTCCAGGGACACCAGGTCGCCGTCAGCAAGCGTGTAGTCATGAGGCAGTCCATGGAGTACGGCGTCGTTGACGGACGTGCAGATGTAGTGCCCAAAAGGACCGCGCCCAAAGGACGGCGAATAGTCGACGTAGCAGGATTGGGCCCCGGCATCGGCGATCATGGCCTGAGCCCACTGATCGATCTCCAGGAGGTTAACCCCCACCGCACTGCGGCCTTTCATCGTCTGAAGGATGTCGGCAACCAGAGCACCAGCCTCCTTTGCCCGATGCAGTTCGGTGCGGTTCAGAATCTCGATCATGCGGCGCCTTCCCATTCAACCAATAACTATCCCGGCCATATTATCCCGGTATTAGAATTGGAGCCATGGTCAGATTGCCACTCACAGCTGAAGAGGTCGAGCGCGGACAGCGTCTCGGCGCCATGTTGCGTCGCGCCCGGGGAGCGCGCTCGATGCTGGAGATCGCACTCGAGGCCCAGGTTTCACCGGAGACACTCCGCAAGATTGAGTCCGGACGTGTGGCAACCCCGGCTTTCCAGACCATCGCGGCGATAGCCGATGTCCTCGGGCTGTCCCTCGATGAGGTGTGGGCAGGGATCAGCCAGCCCGAAAGCATTGCCGCGCCGGCATAAAATGGCAGCCCAAGGAGAACCCATGCGCTCGCGCCTCGTCCGGGCCCTTGTAGGAGTCCGGCCCCTCATAGGAGTTCGGCCCCTCATAGCCGTCCTGGCCCTCGCTGCCCTGGCCGGCTGCTCGGGCGCCCCCGCGCCGGGTGGGTCGAGCAGCACTGCCTCAGCGCCGTCGTCGTCCGTCAGTCCAAGTGACAGCCCAAGCGACAGGCCTACGCCATCCAAACCAACGCCCACCCAGGTGCCCACAACCCTCGGCCCCGAAGACACAACACCGGACCCCAGCCTGCCGGGAGCGAAGCCCACTCCAGGACAGGGAAACGCTGAACTCTCCATCACGGTGCTGGAGTCCCCCGGGGCAGCATCGCAAAATTACACGCTCGTGTGCATCAACGGCGCCCCGGCAGCCGAAAGCAAACACCCCACCGCGAGCGCAGCCTGCACGGCACTGAAGAACAATCCGTCGCTGCTGAGCCCCGCACCCATCAAGAGCGACCAAGCGTGCACGCAACAGTTTGGCGGTCCGCAAACAGCCAAGGTGACCGGCGCAGTTGACGGCATGGAAGTCTCCGCTTCCTTCAGCCGCACCGACGGTTGCCAAATCGCTTTGTGGGACGCGGCCAGCGCCATCATCGGTTCCAGTGGTGGAGCAGCTTAGGCCCCAGCACCTCCCCCAAGAGCACTGGCTCGGGATGGAGGCCGCCCATCACGCACGCGTCGCCCGGTACGCCGACCCGTATCTGGCCCGCCGGTCAGCAGGAAAGAAACACCCCGTGGAGGACTTCCTCTTCACGTACTACACCCAAAAACCTGGCCAACTGCTGCGCTGGCATCCCGGCGATGGAGTGGTGCTCAGTGGCGCGCGTGCCCTTGAACGTGCCAGCTGGAAGTTTTACCGCGTGCTCGACGACGGTGACCTCGCCGCCGTCGGACTGCCGCCAGGTGCGCCCGCCGTCATCTTTGATCGCGACAGTTTCATGGCCCAACGCGCCGAGGCCGTGAGTTTCGCCGGCATTCTCCTCAACGGCACGGCGAAGCGCCCGGCCCAGTTCGGCTGCTTCGGCCTCCATGAGTGGGCCATGGTGTACCGGCAGGAGAAATTCGAGCTTCGGCATGAGTACTTGAAACTGCGGCTTGGCGGGGACGGCACTGACACCGTGGTGGAGCAGAACCGCATCCGCTGTTCCCACTTCGATGCCTTCCGCTTCTACACTCCGGACGCCATCCCGCTCAACGAGCTCACGCCCACCCGTGAGAACCAGCGCACCATGGAACAACCGGGTTGCCTGCACGCCAACATGGACCTGTACAAGTGGGCCTACAAACTGACTCCCGCGCTGCCCAGCGAGTTGGTGATGGACTGCTTCGAACTGTCGTGGCGGATCCGGACCATGGACATGCGGGCTTCCCCTTACGACCTCGAAGAATGGGGCTACCCGCCCATCAGGATCGAGACACCGCAGGGCAAGGCCGAGTACGTTGAGTACCAGCGGGCTTTTGCGGCCGAATCCCAGACGCTGCGGGCCCGCGTGCTTCAGGCAATCGAACCGCTTCTTTAAAGGAGTCTGATCGTCCCCCGGGACTCCTGCCATAAGCACCCGCCGCCGCAAGCACCCGCCGCCACCAGCGAAAGGTAACCATGGTTTCCCCCGACAACAGCGAGTACGACGTCGACCTCACCGTTGCGCTGACAGAGGCACCTGGCGCCGCGCCCACTGAGTTCTACCTGCGGTCCGCGAAAGGCATTCTGTCTCCGGAGCCGGATTCGATCGACTCGAACCTTCCGGACGCGACCGCGGCCCTTGCCGCCGTCGAGCAGTTTGGTGAGGAAGTGTTCTTCCCGGTTCCGCGACCCGACCGGATCTGCACGCAACAGTACGGGGGCCCGCAGGTGGCCCTGGTGACAGGTTGGTTCCGCGGACGGAAGATCCACAGCAAGCTCAGCCGGACCGATGGCTGCGAGATCGCACGTTGGCGCGCCATGGCACCACTCCTGGGCGGCGCGGGAGGATCTACCGGCGCCATCTGAGCCCGGGTGCAGCTGACGCCCTCAGGAGAGAGCCTCCTCAGGGCGTCAGCTGTACAAATTTCGTGAACGAGCTAGCTTGCGTTGTTGCTTTGCGTTGGCTCGTCTCCGCGGATCTTGTTGCCCTTCTTGTCTTTCTTCGGGTTTTCGGCATCCGGAACAACCGCGGCGCCGCCAGCAGTCACCACTACCGTGACGAAGCTGGGTTCACTGGTGCCCTCGAATGTCAGGCGTCCGATGTAGGAGCCCGGCGTCAGGTTGGTCCAGTTCAGCGAGATGGTCCCCACCTTGCCGTTGGCGAGGCGGATTGGGTTGGGCGTCACCGTGGCGTTGCCCTCGTTGGCCCCCAGGACCGCGGCATCAACTGTTGCCTTGGTGGGCTGGTTGTTGGGGCTCGCGTAAAGGTTGGCGAAAACGTAGTAGTCGCCCGGCTCGGGATTGGGCACCGTGACGGATTCGCTGGCGGAGGCCGTCGCGGACGGGAGCTGCTGCCCGGTGGGAGTCAGGACGAGCATGTCGAAGTCTGCGGCTTCGTCCGAGGATATGACCGAGAACTTGGCCAAGGCGCTGTTCTCCCCCACCGTCACCTTCTTGACGAAGTTCGAGGCGTCGGTCTCACCGGTAAAGGGACCCGGAACCAGTTCAATTTCTGACGAATCCGCCTTGGACAGGCCATCGATCGTGACTCCCACCGGTGCATTGGTGCCGGAGACGATGTTGATGGCTGCTGAGCCGTTGGGGCCAGTTCCCGTGAAGGCCATGGCCTTATCAGCGATCACAGACTGCGGACGGACGGCGATGGGAGAGGTGACGGTCTTGTTTGCGCCTTGCCAGCTCAGTGATCCCGTGGCGAACTTACCCAAGGCTGCATTGTTGTTCTCGAACTGCACCTTGAACGTCTTCTTTTCACCCGCAGCGCTAAAGTTCAGCACGGACGGGGTGACCTTGACGTTGACGCCGGGAACGTTGACGGAGGCGCGATACAGACCCGGCGTCAACGCGGTAACTGTCCGCGTGACCTCGATCTTGCCGGCCAGGTTGCCCAGCGCAAACGAGGGAACGTTCATATCGCGCGGCTGCGTCGAGCCCAGTCCCGCAATGCCGAGGTCCATGCCCGTGCCCTGAACGAATTTGAGGTAGTCCTCAGTTGTGGCGTCGTAGACCAAGCCGGGGCTCAGGACCTTTGCGGGATCAACCTGTCCTGCGCCGGTGGCGAAGACATCCTGGTTGATGGCCCCGTTGGCCAGTTTCACCGGGCCGGCCGTGGTCATCATTGCCGATTTCACGGTTGCCGGTGACCACTGTGGGTTCTTGGACAGGATCAGGGCGCCGAAACCGGCCACGTGTGGGGAAGCCATGGACGTTCCTGACAGGAAGCCAAAGTTGTCTCCGCCGGTTCCGATGGGCGAAACGCCTGCCAAGATAGCGACGCCGGGTGCTGATACGTCAGGCTTCAGCAGGTCTGAATCCGTTGCCAGCAACGGCCCGCGGGAGGAGAATCCGGCGATCTGCGGCTGCGCCTCGGCGGGCAGGCCGGTGGTGTCGTGGTTCACCAGGGACACAGTGATGGTGGGGTTGGCCGTCACCTTGTCCTTGATGGCCTGCGTGGCAGGGGGGTTCACGTGGACAGTGGGAACAGCGTGCTTGTCCGTGTCAAGCGACGATTCCGTCAGGTTCACCAGGATCATTCCGACGCCACCGCCTCGAAGGACCTCCGCGCTCTTCGCGGTGCGGTCAACCACGCCACGATCACAAACAACCACCTTGCCGGAAACCTTGGCCGGATCCAGCGAGCCGGGAGCACACAGCGCTGCGTTACCTTCACCGCTTGCAGCGTTGGTGGAAAGCACGACGCCGGCCCCGCTCACCTCGTGATTCATGATGCTCGCTCCGCGGAATTTGCTGCCATCGGAGAATTCAACTGTGCCCTGCAGTTCCTGCGAGAAGGAGGTGGCAGCGACTGTGGTCAGCCAGGGTGCTCCATGGTTCACTGTGCTGGCGGTTGGTCCGGAGTTTCCAGCGGACGTTGCCACGAAGATCCCAGCCGAAGCAGCGGAAAGGAAAGCAAGCGATACGGGATCGGTGGTGGACGTGGTGGAACCGGAGATGGAGTAGTTCAGCACATCCACACCGTCCAGGATGGCCTGTTCAACGGCGTCCACGGATGCGGAGCCGTAGCAGCCGCCGGTCGTCGGATCTGTGTCTTCCCAGCAGACCTTGTAGATGGAGAGCTTGGCGGCAGGAGCGATGCCGCTGGTGATGCCGAAGCTGCGGCCGTCCACTACGGCGTCGACGTTGCCGTTGCCTGCCGCAGTGCTTGCGGTGTGGGTGCCATGGCTGTCCACGTCAACGGGCGAGATGACCTCCTCAGGGGCACGGTTTTCCGGGGGGACACTTCCCAGGAAGCCGTCCGCGAAGTAGTGGGTGCTGAGGACCTTGGAGTTGCAGGCGCTGCCATCGTAGCTGGCGCCGGTGTCCGTGCCGGGCTGGCATTCGCCGATGAAGGTATCGCCATCTGCCTTCAGCATTGCGATTTTGCCGTCGGCGGTCCGGTAAGGGACGCCCACTTGGGGGTTGCCGACCAGCGGTCCGACGGGATCGCCTGCGAAAAATGGATTGGAGGGCGTGTATCCGGTGTCGATGACGCCAACAACGGTGCCCTTGCCGGCGTTCTCCTGGCCTCCATATTGCGTTGCCCAGGTGCCGTTGGGGCCGCTGAGTTTCAGGAAATCACTGGTGGAGTAGTCCGGTGCATACTGTGTGTCCGGCGCGACCATCAGGACCTTGGGGTCCTTGGCCAGGTTGATGGCCTGCTCTGCCGTCAGCTTGGCACTGAAGCCGTTGATGGCGGTGGTGAAGTCACGTTCAATGGTGACTTTTTCCTGCTGGGCAACGTCCTGCTGCGACCGTTGCAGGTGTTCCTGGTATTTCTTTACCTCGGCGCTGCCGGAGTCGAGCTTCTTGCCCTCTTCCGGCTTGGTGGGCGCAAGACCCGGCGTGCCGCCGTCGTAGGTAGCCGCAGGCTTTTCTGCCAGGACAACCATGTAGCGGCCGTCCTTGTAGGCGCTGGGGTCAAGGTTCTTCTTGGCCACGCCCGCCTGATTTCCGGCCACGGTCTCCGGTGAGGGAGCTGCTTGGGCCGGTATCGCCACGGAAGAGAGCAGCAACGGCAAGCCCACGGCGAGAGCCGCTGCCTTTCGAAGCCCCCCGCTTCTGACGAAGCTCTTTCCTTGTGATTTCACGAGTGATAGCACCTTTCACTGAGTGAGGCCCGGGCTCCATCGCCAAGGCCTGTCAACATGTGAATGGCTGCGTTCGTGACAGTTCTTGTCAAAAATGCGCAACCAGTCGAGTCACAGAGTACAGACTGAGAGCAAAATATGACATACAGCACATTTCAGTGAATTTGTCTTGTCTCCGCACCAAATTCCCGTCACATGACGACCAAACAGCGGACCGCAGGAAACATTCTGCGGTCCGCTGTTTTTACTCGAGCGCTGTCTTCAGCCCTTCGGCGTCACCTGCAGGCGATCGAACGAGACCTGCGCACCGTCCGTATCCAGGACCACAACATCGTCACGGCCATTCTTCACGTCCGAGGGAAGAATGAATTCCACGGTGTTATCCGTGGTGGGGAAGATCCATCCGAGCCGATAACTGTCCTTGTTTAGATACAGGTAGTACCACTGCCCGTATTCCAAGCCCTTCAAGGTCACTTTCTGGCCATTGCGATACTTCTCCCCCGTGCCCAGATCAAACGGCGGCGTTTGGCCATCGAAGTCCTGGACAGTTAGCGCGGGCTCGGTCTCCGGCTTGGCGGGCTGGACTTTGAGCGCCAACGCGCCGCCTTCGGCGGTGACGGCCACTTCTCTGGCGCCGTTGTGCGCCGTCGCCTCGAAGGTTACGGCGGCAAGGCTTCCCGCCGCGACGTCGGCAGCGGTCAACACACGCTTGCGGGTTGCCGTCGCCGTTTCTCCGGCGGGCACGGAGGCCTGGGAGATCCCGGCTTGTTCAGCTTCAAGCCCGGTCAAAGACACGTTTCCGGCATTGCCCACCGTGTAGGTATAGATGACGGGATCGCCTGCACTGGCGAACCGGTCGCCGTCGGCGTCTTTCCACTCCGCCGAAACAGTGGCTTCAAGTTTCGCTTCGCGGATCTTGAGGTCCACTTCTCCGCCATCCACTTGATAGCTCTTGGCGCTCTGGCCCGCAGCGCTGACTTCCCATGTGGTCTTGGGGACGAAGAAGCCCTGGTCGGCTTCCTCGGCAGTCACGGCGTGCCGCGGCGTAGTGCACTGGTAACTCTGGCCGGCCGGCAGCGACAGGTACCTGCAGTTGCCCGGACCCTCCGGAAGGAAGGGGCTGAAGTTGCCGGTGGTCGGGACTACCTTCTCCACCAACGGGCTCGTGTTCTTCACGGTGAACGTGTAGGGGACCAGGTCACCTGCCGCATAAGGCTGGGCCGCGAGGTCACGCCCGACGTCGGCACGCGCCCCGCTGATCTCGGCTGCCACCAAACCATCGCGCAAGGCGACTGCAGCGCCGTTGAACGGGACCGTCTTGGTGAGCGACGGCGTCGAACTGGCCGTGATGGTGAAGCTCGCCTCCGGCAGGAAGTAGCCGCGGTCCAAGTCAGCGGATGTCACAACATGCTTGGCGGTGGTGCAGTTGTAGCTGGCGCCGGCTGCCAGGTTGTTGAACCGGCAGTTGGGGGCCGACGGCGGCAGGAAACCGGAGTCGAACGTGCCGGAAACAGGTACAGCGTTGGCAGTGACGTTCGACGTGCTCTTCACGTTGAATGAATAGTTCAAGACGTCGCCCACCTGATAAGGACTGGCGCTCACATCACGCGCCGGTGCCGTACCGGTGATGGTGAGCCCCACCTGCGGTGCCGCCGGGACTGTTGCCGTGAAAGTGAATTGCGAAACCCTGCCATCCGCCGTCGTAAATGCTGCATTCAGACTCTGCGGCCCACTGGCGGTCGGTGGCGCGGTCAGCGCTACGTTGACAGTAGCGGAGGCGCCGGCGGCCACGTCCGGCACCGGCACCGTTGTGGCGGACCAGCCGCTCGGGGTGTACACCGTCGCGTTGGCTCCAGTGAGTGTGGCGGCCTCCTGGTTGGTGATGGTGACTGCAACCGGCTGGGTGGCGCCGGGTGCGGTAGTGACAGAGGGGACGGAGAGCGGGGCGCAGACGTAGTTCAGCCAGACGTCATCGAACTTCGCGAACGGCATGTTATCCGTGTAGTTGCCCTCGTAGAGAACGCCGAACTTGCCGTCGTCCAAGCGGGTCACACTGGAGTAGGCGGAGAAGCCGGACCGGATGGTGCGAATGCCGGGCCAAGTGGCACCGTCATCGCAGGAAACCCGGGCGGAGACGTTTTCGCGGCCGGTCTTGGAATTGGCGTTGGTGAAGATGAGCTTTTTGGCATCGGCCGAACCCTGGGCTGCGTCGGGGAACATCCGTGCAATGGCGCCGTTGTTTGCTGGATCCGGCAACTCTGTGTCCTGGGCCACCGGACCGTAACTAGCGCCACCATCGGTGGAGATGGCTACTTTGCGGTACCCCTGGTTGGCATTGTCACGGGAGTTGAGCAGGACCCTACCGTCGGAGAGTTCAACGGTTTTGTTCTCGTCCATCCTGTCGCCCACGTTGGCGCCCTTTTGCCACGTGGCGCCGTGGTCATCGGAGTAGACGCTGTACGACTGGATCTTGTTGGTGCCATCAGCCTGGCGGACGTCACCGGCGTACTGCTGGATGAGCCTGCCCTTGTGCGGACCGTACTTGAGCTGGATGCCTTCACCGGAAGAGGCGAAGTTCGAGCGGACATCGCCGGCCACGGGGTTGGTCTTACTGGTGCCGGGCTTGGTGACATTCGTGATGAGGCGGGGCTGGCTCCAGGTAACGCCCGCATCCGAGGACTCGATGACCGCTGACGAAATCACTGTCCTATCGGCGTCGTCGCTGCCGAACTGGCTGCCGCCGAAGCCTTGATCCTTCGAGTAGACGAAGAAGGCGAAGACCTTGCCAGCTTCGGCGTCATAAATGTATGAGGGGTCGCTGTAGCCGTACTTCGGGCCGCTTGTATCGGCCACATGCCCTGCGGCGATGACTTGGACCGGTCCCCACGTCTGGCCGCCGTCCGTGCTGCGGCGCTGGACGATCGAGTTCGGATTGGGAGCGTCTGCGGCTGAGCCCGGACGCCCATCCCAGGCAGCGAGCACCACGTTATTGCCCAGGTACGTCAGTGCCGGGATCCGATAAAAGAAGTTTGCGGCCGTCCGGTCAGCGGCGATGTTTGCTTCGGTGAAACTGCCAGGGGCGGCCGTGGGGTCGTTGGGCGGGATGGGGGCTGCTGTGGCAGGGAGGCCGAGTCCGGCCATGAGGCACAGGCTCAGAGCGCCTGTAACTACGGTGCGAATGAGCGATGGGGTGGCGCTTGAGGGTCTCAAATCGGGCGTCCTTTCATTGCTGCGGAAGGGAACGTTTGACGCTTGTGCTACGTGCGACGTCGAACGTCCTACAACCATAGAGTGCTCGCCCTCACATTGCTAGGGATGAAGTTGGAGCCGCGCCTTCGCGAGGAGAAAGACTAACCTCGTGCACATACCGGCAAATCTTTTCAACGATGGAGTTGCAGTGAAGATCCTCGTCCCCCACACCATCAATCTGGACCTCGCTGACTCGGGCGAGGACGTGTTCGCTTACCAGGCGGATGAGCCGGTTCCGGACGAGCACGTTGACGCGGAGGTCCTGGTGGTCTGGCAGAACACCACGGAGAATCTGGCCGACGCAGCCAGAAGGATGAGCCAGCTCAAACTCGTACAGACCCTGGCAGCCGGACCGGATTCGGTGCTGGCAGCGGGATTTGCGGCCAACGTGTCCATCGCCTCGGGTCGCTCACTCCACGACGGTCCAGTGGCCGAGCACGCCTTGGCTCTCACGCTCGCCGCCGTGCGGAGGCTGGACCTTCTGCTCGAAGCCCAAAAGTCCGCGTCTTGGGACCACGCCTACAACGCCGCTCAGGCCAGCCCGGACACGGAACAGCTTTACACGCTCGACGGCGCGAACGTCACCATTTGGGGGTTCGGTTCCATCGCGGGACGACTCGCTCCGATGTTGGCAGCACTGGGGGCAAACGTCGCCGGCGTAGCCAGCTCACGTGGGGAGCGCTATGGCTTTCCAGTCGCCGCGGCGGAGGAACTTCCCGAACTACTGCGAACCACGGATGTGCTGATCTCAATCCTCCCCGCCACGCCCGAGACCACTGACGCTTTGAACGATGAACTCCTGCGCGCACTTCCAGAGACCGCAATTTTCGTCAACGTTGGGCGCGGGGCAACCGTTGATGAAGAGGCGCTGGTTGCCGCTCTGGACGAGGGTCGCCTGCGCGCCGCAGCCTTGGATGTCACGAGGGAAGAGCCCCTGCCGACAGACTCCAAACTCTGGTCGGCACGAAATGTCATCATCACCCCGCACGTGGCGGGCAATCGCCCCAAGGGTTCAGCCAAGCTCGTCCTTGCCAACCTGTCTGCACTCCGCGAAGGCCGTGCATTGACCAACCAGGTTTCCGGCTAGCGCAGGTTTCCGGCTAGCTCGAAGCCAAGCGGCGCGAGCCGGAAAATGACAAAAAGTAGCCCGTCCGGAAGGACGGACCCACTTTCGCGAAAGACTAAAAAAGTCAGGCGTGCTCGTACGTCAAGCAGTCCGCAGCCTCGCGGCCAGGGCCGACCTTGACGTCGTGGGCTTCGCACATGAGGTTGTTGTTGTGAACGCATTCGGACCGCTGGCAAGCACCGACGTGGGCAAGGACCTTGGGAAGGCCGCCCATTGCGTTGGTGTCGATGAACGTGGCGCAGGAAGCGTGGTCCTGCGTTCCACCAATGGTGATTCCAAAAGCAGTGCATCCGTCGTGGTTGAAGCCGCAGCTGCCAACGCTACAGGCGGATACTTCGGCAATGTGTTCGGTCATTGTTCCTCCTGGTTGGATCCAGACTTAACGCAGGGCCTGGACCCCGCGTGTAGTCCCTAAACTACGCCGCCACAGCCGGATTTAACCCGAAGGAATAGCGCATTTGTACGTACGCTAATAGGCAGCTATTTGCCCGGGGTCCGGAGCGCGTCGCTGATCTTCGCGCGCGTTTCCTTATCCAACGGGGCTGTCACGTGATGCTCCCTTGCCACCCTGTCAGCCTTGATTTTCTGGATGACCATTCGTCCCAGACCAGCAAAAACAGCTGCGGCTACGACGCCCAGCACCATCGACCTCGGTTTCTCCGCCATGCCACAATCCTAGTGACGGGCGCCACGCCCGGCGAGTGCCGCCGTCGGGCTTTCATTGCCCCGAATTTGATGGGGATCGGCGGGGGGTCCTCGCGGAATCCGGCTGAATAGGGTATGCGCTCCGGTCCCGGTAAGATAGGTGTGCAAGCTCGCGGAGCGCCCCCACGCTGTAGAAACCCAGTTGAACGGCGTGAGACGGCAACCTCCGCGGCAGCCTTATTTAAGGTTCACCCAACTCACGCACAGGAGTTACCGGATGCCCCGGATCGTCGTTGACGTCATGCCCAAGCCCGAGATTCTGGACCCCCAGGGGAAAGCCATCGTGGGTGCACTGCCCCGCCTCGGCTTCAACAGCTTCAGCGCAGTCCGTCAGGGCAAGCGTTTCGAACTGACGGTTGACGGCGAGGTGACCGACGCTATCCTGGCCCAGGCCCGTGAGGCCGCAGAGACCCTCCTGTCCAACCCGGTGATCGAGGATGTTGTCAACGTCGAGGTCGTCGAGGCCTGATATGACATCGATCCCCCTGATTGGCGAGGCCGTGGCCGTCGCCGCTGAGCCCCGCTTGGCCGGTGCCAAGATCGGCGTCGTCACCTTCCCCGGCACCCTTGACGACCGCGACGCCGCCCGTGCGGTGCGGCTTGCAGGCGCCACAGCGGTTCCGCTCTGGCATGCAGATACCGAACTGGGCGACGTTGACGCGGTCATCATCCCCGGTGGCTTCTCGTACGGTGACTACCTGCGTGCCGGCGCTATTTCGCGTTTTGCGCCGCTGATGACCAAGATCATCGACGCTGCCAACTCCGAGGCCAAGCTCCCGGTTTTGGGTATTTGCAACGGTTTCCAGATCCTGACCGAGTCGCACCTGCTGCCGGGTTCCATGATCAAGAACGACCACCTGAAGTTCATCTGCCGGGACCAGGTCCTTCGCGTGGAGAACGCCAACACTGCCTGGACCTTGGACTATCAGAACGGCCAGGAAATCACTGTGCCGCTCAAGAACCAGGACGGCCAGTACATCGCGGACGAGAAAACCCTGGACGCCCTTGAGGCTGAGGGCCGCGTGGTGTTCCGCTACGTGGGCTTCAACCCGAACGGCTCCCGCCGCGACATCGCCGGCATCTCCAATGCGGCTGGCAACGTTGTGGGCCTCATGCCCCACCCCGAGCACGCGGTTGAGGTGGGCTTCGGCCCCGAATCGCTTGACGGCATTGGCGGCTCCGACACCGACGGCCTCGGTTTCTTCACCTCCGTTTTGAACAAGATTGTGGGAGGCGACAAGTGACCACGGAAACCACCAAGAAGTTCAACATCGATACTGTTGAGCACGCTGCCAAGACCCCGGACACGGAACTCCCGTGGGCCGAGCTCGGCCTGAAGCAGAACGAGTTCGACGAAATCGTCAAGGTCCTTGGCCGTCGCCCCACCGGCGCCGAACTGGCCATGTACTCCGTTATGTGGAGCGAGCACTGCTCCTACAAGTCCTCCAAGAACCACCTCCGCCAGTTCGGCGAGAAGGTCACCGAGGAAATGAAGAAGGACATGCTGGTGGGCATCGGCGAGAACGCCGGCGTCACCAACCTTGGCGACGGCTGGGCCGTGACGTTCAAGATCGAGTCCCACAACTCGCCGTCGTTCGTTGAGCCTTACCAGGGTGCCGCTACCGGCATCGGCGGCATCGTCCGCGACATCATCTCCATGGGTGCACGCCCGGTTGCCGTGATGGACCCGTTGCGCTTCGGCGCGATCGACCACCCGGACACCGCCCGCGTCATGCACGGTGCCGTTGCCGGTATCGGTGGCTACGGCAACTGCCTCGGCTTGCCGAACATCGGTGGCGAAATGGTCTTCGACTCCGTCTACCAGGGCAACCCACTGGTGAACGCACTCGCCGTAGGCGTCATGCGCCACGAGGACATCCGCCTGGCAAACGCCTCCGGCAAGGGCAACAAGGTTGTCCTGTTCGGTGCGCGCACCGGTGGCGACGGCATCGGCGGCGCTTCGGTGCTGGCCTCGGAGTCCTTCGATGACACCAAGCCCTCCAAGCGCCCCGCCGTCCAGGTGGGCGACCCCTTCGCTGAGAAGGTCCTCATTGAGTGCTGCCTCGAGCTCTTCAAGGGCTCGCTGGTTGAAGGCATCCAGGACCTCGGCGCTGCTGGTATTTCCTGCGCCACGTCCGAGCTCGCCTCCAATGGCGACGGCGGCATGGAGGTCGAACTGACCTCCGTCCTGCTGCGCGATCCCACGCTGACCCCGGGCGAGATCCTCATGTCCGAGTCGCAGGAACGCATGATGGCCGTGGTCACCCCGGAGAACATCGAAGCTTTCGAAGCTGTGATGGACAAGTGGGCCGTGGAGTACTCCTGGTTGGGTGAGGTCACCGATACCGGTCGCCTCATCATCACCTGGGAAGGCGACGTAATCGTCGACGTCGATCCCCGCACCGTTGCGCACGACGGCCCGGTGTACGACCGCCCGTTTGCACGCCCGGAATGGCAGGACTCGGTCCAGGCGAACTCCTTCACTGGTTCCGTTGAGGACGCCGACCGTCCTTCCGCTCCGTCGGAACTGGCAGCAGCCGTTACTGAACTGGTCGCTTCGCCGAACATGTGCAGCAAGGACTGGATCACCAACCAGTACGATCGCTACGTCGGCGGCAACACTGCCATGGCCTACCCCGATGACTCCGGTGTGGTCCGCGTTGACGAGGAAACCGGCCTGGGCGTTGCCCTGGCTACCGACGCCAACGGCCGTTACACCTACCTTGAGCCGTACCAGGGTGCACAGCTTGCATTGGCCGAGGCCTACCGCAACGTTGCTACCTCTGGCGCTGTTCCGATGGCCGTCAGCGACTGCCTGAACTTCGGTTCGCCCGAGGACCCGGACGTCATGTGGCAGCTGGCCGAAGCCATCCGTGGCCTCTCGGATGCTTGCATGGAACTGGGCATTCCCGTCACCGGCGGCAACGTCTCCCTGTACAACCAGACCGGCACCACGCCGATCCACCCCTCCCCTGTGGTGGCAGTCCTGGGCAAGCTCGACGACGTCGCCCGCCGCACGCCGTCGGGCTGGCGCGAGGACGGCCAGGCGATCTACCTGCTGGGCACCACTGCAGCAGAACTGGATGGTTCGGAATGGTCCAACCTGCGTGGACACCTCGGTGGCCTGCCGCCGAAGGTCGACCTCGCAGCCGAGCGTGCATTGGGCGAAATCCTGATCAACGCTTCCCGTGACGGCATGGTTGACGCAGCACACGACCTCTCCGAAGGCGGCCTTGCAGCTGCATTGGTTGAGTCGTCACTGCGCTACGGCGTCGGTGCCCGCATCGCCCTTGAGGAACTCATGGAGCGCGACGGCGTGGACTTGTTCACCGCACTGTTCTCCGAGTCCCAGGCCCGGGCAATCGTTTCGGTCCCGCGCTCCGAGGAAGTCCGTTTCAAGGACATGTGCACCGCCCGCGGCTTCGCCCACCTCCGGATCGGAGTTGTCGATGCTGCCAGTGCGAAGCTGGAGATCAACGGCGTGGACGAACTGTCCTTGGACGCTCTCCGCGAAGCACACGAGGCCACCTTGCCGAAGTACTTCGGCTAGTCCTCCCCGCTTAAAGCAACGCGGGGTCACTTGCGGCCCATAAATCCCCTCGGGATGGGCCATAAGTGACCCCGCGTTGCTCTTTTAAGCGGGCCAAGTCTGTTGCCGGGAGAGCTGGTCCGTGAATTCCGGTCCTGGAAGAGGGCGCCCGAAGTAATAGCCCTGTCCACTGGTGCACCCGATGCTCCGCAGCGCTTCGGCTTGTTCCGCCGTTTCGATTCCCTCCCAGATGCCCTTCAGCCCACACGAGCGGATAACCTGTTGGATCGCGGCGAGGAAGCCCAGCTGCGTACTGTCCTTGCTCAGTTCCTGGACGAACTGCCGGTCCACTTTCACACAGTCCACGGGGAGTTTTCGCAGGTATCCCATGGATGAGTAGCCCGTGCCGAAGTCGTCGATCTCCAGCCCGACGCCCAAGCGGTGCAGGCTCGCCAAGGTGTAACGGTCCAGCTCGTTGTTCTGGATGATGGCACTCTCCGTGAGTTCCAGAACCAGTGATTCCGGCGGCAGTCCCGTTTTGGCCAAGGCGTCCCGCACGTCGTCCACGAACTCCAGGCTTTGCAGATCTGCAGCAGAGACATTGATTCGCATCGTGAAATCGTGTTGTGCCGTGACGGGGTTGTCCCGCCACTGGCGCAGTTGCTCCACGGCCGCCCGGAGGACCCAGCGGCCCAGCTCGGCGATCAAGCCTGTGGCCTCTGCGACGGGAATGAAGTGGTCCGGCATGATGAGCCCGCGCACAGGGTGGTTCCAGCGGACCAAGGCCTCACTGCCCTCAATCCGGCCGGTAGCCAGGTCAACGATCGGTTGGTAGAAGAGGACCAACTGATCCGAGCGGATGGCTTCCCGCAGCTCCCCCACGATCTGGCGCTGGAGTTGCCGGGCATGAAGCGTGGAGGGATCGAACAACTTGAGCTTGTTCCGGCCCTCGCTCTTGGACTCCTCCATCGCCATATCGGCCTCCTGGAGAAGGTCCTCGACGCTATGGTGCGGCTCGGCAATCCGAAGGCCCATGCTGGCACCACAGCGGACACTGCTGTTCCCGAGGTCGATGTTGGGTTCCAGCGCCGCAAGGATACGGTTTCCGACGCCGGCCGCCCGGTTTTGCGGCGTGGCGGGCAACAGCACGGCGAATTCGTCGCCGCCAAGGCGGGTAACGACGTCGTTCTCCCTCACCGCCGAGCGGATCCGCATCCCGACAATGACCAGAATCTGGTCCGCCGACGCGTAGCCGGCGGACTTCTTGAGTCCCTTGAAGCCATCCAGGGTGAGGAGGAGGAGTGCGGCTGGGAGGGCGCCGCGCGCAGCAGCCTCCTGCGCTTCAATGAAGGCATCCACCAAAGCCAGTCGGTTGCCGAGCCCGGTGAGCGGATCTGTGAAGGCTTCCCGACGCTGCTCGTGGCGTGCGTGGTGCAGCTCCTCCATCAACGCCCTGATGTGCCGCTCCAGTTTTCCGATCCGAGCGTCAATGTCAGAGGGAAAGGCGCGGCTGGGCTGGATTCGGCTGGGCTGTGTCCGGCTGGATGGTGTCCCGCTGGGTGGTGTTCCGCTGGGCTGGGCCCCGCTCACGACGCTTCCATGCGCCGCAGGCTACTGTCCGCTACCGCACTAGGTTTGGCGACAGGATTGCGGCGTTCGTCGAGGAAAAGGCGGTACGAGGCGACATCGAGCCTGCCGTCTCCTTCAATCGGAGTCCCGGCGCGGTAGACGTGGGTAATCCAGGACCCGCCCAGGATGGCTTCGATCCATGCATCACATTCAGCCAAGGGAAGGGGTACACGTGTTCCGGTGTTCCGCCGATGCCCGGCGATGGAGACCGTAATGCAACTGCCCAGGAGTCCCTTATCGGCGGTGAACCATGCAAGGCCCTCGACATCAGCCACAATGGTCAGGTTTGCGCTGTCATCACCTACGGACTGGACGGGTTGCATGCGCACGGAACGCCGGGCCACATTCAAGGCTGACGGTGTTCCAGCCTGGTACGGGGCACTGGTGATGTCATGCCGGAAGGCGCTCACTTCCTGGTTGTGCTGGATCTGGATGCGGGTGGTGAGTTCATTGATTGTCATGATCGTGCCTCGTCAGCGATAGTGGCCGCCTGGAGGCGGTCGGCTCCTACAATCCGGTTTCTTCCCTGTGCTTTGGCGCTGTACAGGGCTGCGTCTGCCACCTCGATCATCGAAATGAGGTCTGGGACAGCGTGGGTGCTTGCCGTAACTCCGTAACTGATGGTGGGGAAGGAGACGCCCTCTGGAACCTCAGTGGAAGCCATGCGGCGGCTGATCTCGGTGGCGATGCTTTGGGCCCGCTCCTGCGTGGCTCCGGGCAGGAAGAGAACAAATTCTTCCCCACCGTACCTGCCAATGAGATCTGTAGACCTGACCGAAGACGTGCAGGCTTCGGCGAAAGCCTTCAAAGCGACGTCCCCTGCGCGGTGTCCATGGGCGTCGTTGACCAGCTTGAAGTGGTCCAAATCAGCCAGGACAACTGCAGCACCGGACTCGTCGGCCCGCAGTCGTTTGAGTTCCGTGGATGCCAGGTCCAGGAAAGCTCCCCGGTTGAGGAGACCCGTCAGATGGTCCCTGGTGGCCCGTTCCTTCAGGCCCTTGATCAGTTGATCGCTGCTTAAGGTGGTCATGCTGAAGGACACCGTCACCAGCAGCACCAAGGACACCAGGCCCGAAGGCGCGGGACCAAAATACGCCCGGAATGTTGCGCCGCCGGGGCCTTCCAATGCGTAAACTACCCAACGGCCCAGGTAGTAGATCGCCAGGAGTCCGGCAGCCAGGGAAAGGGCTTTGTGCACTTGCGAGTGGGTCGCCTTGATGAACCACAAGTCACGGGCCGCCAATGCGATGCCAAGGGTCATCATGGCCAGGTACACGAAGCCGCCGGACCACACATTGGAGCCGGGACTTTCCAGGACGGAGGCGACCGCCGTGATGACAGGAGCAACGGCGAGCTGCCATGGTGCCGCTTTAAGGTCCCGCAGAGTACGGGCGCCGGCCCAAACGCTGAACGCTCCGGCCACCACCAGGACGTTGCCGAAAGGGTTGGCCCAGTGCTGCGCGGGTGTGCCGTTCAGGAGGAACGCCGTGTTTCCCAGCATGAACTGCAGCAACGCCAGGCTCCACCAGCCCGCGTACGGTGACCTCGTGCGGCGGTAAGAGGCGAGGAACAGCGCAAAGAGCGTCAACGTGACCACTCCGAGGGCAATCCTCACCGAAAACGAGTCGAGCACCATTGTTCGCTCCTGCCGATTGGTCCCACGCCAATTTCTAACATGTCAGGGTTCCTGTCAAAGCGGAGCCTCTCCACATGTTGGCCGTGCCGGGAACCTTGTAATACCCGCGGATCTCGTAGGTCCAGGTACCCACGGGCTGATTTCCTGACTTGTAGGACTTTCCGGCATTTTTGCCCAGGTCGCCGGTGAATGCCAACGTGCCGGACGGGTTGTATAAGTCGATCTCGTGATAGTTCGCGCCGGAAACTTCCGAGAAGGAATTCACATCCACGGCAACCTTGGCACCATTCGCCGAACACGTCATGATCACGTCGGCACTCGCAGGGGCAAGGAGACGCATGGCCGAGTACTGCGGGGTGGCATTCCCGGTGTCAGAGAAAGCGGCAAGTGCGGCGGCCGGTCCGGCCATCATGGAAACAGCGACGGCGGTTACGCCCGCGAGTGCGCGCCAGGTATGGTTCTTGCTCATGCCGCCCGCCCCCTTAGCTGCTTCTGGCCTTGCTGTGGTTCCAGTCTGACTGTGCTGGATCAACCCCGGTGCGACATTTCCTCAAGATTGGCTCAGGATTGGGGGCCGGAGACATGCTCATAATGAACCATGTGGATCGGTTGGATTGAATTCGATGTGCTCCTGGGCGATGTCCATAGCCTGAAGGAGAAACGCTCGCTCGTGCGGCCCGTCATTGCCGAACTCAAACGCCGCTTCGAGGTGTCCGCAGCCGAGACCGGAATGCAGGACCAATATCGCCGGACCTTGTTGGGTGCGGCACTGGTGGCGCCTGACCGCGCGCACCTCAAGGAAGTGCTCGACGCCGTTGAACGGTTCGTTGCCGCCCGGCCCGAGCTTGAGCTTCTGAGCGCAAGGCAACGCGAGCTGCACAGTGAAGATTAAGTACAGCGAAGATTAGGCACAGCGAAGACTAGGCGTACTCCAGCCCGAGGGTTAGTAGCCGATGACCGCCAGCCGCGTTGAGTCCAGGTGGGCATCGATCGCTTGGTGCGCAGCGTCCAGGCTCCGGCTTCGAAGGGCATCGACAATCAGCTGATGCTCGCGGAGCACGTCCCCGGCACGGTCTGTCCCCTGAGTGACAGCGCGGACACCAATCCTGAGTTGCCGCTGCCGAAGGGAAGCGTAGAAATCGGCCAGGATTGGATTTCCTCCCGCACGGACCATGAGCGTGTGGAATTCGGTGTCCAGCTCAATGAACCGGGCGGCGTCGTCCTTGGCTTCGTGCTGCTGGTCGATGATGCGCTGGAACGCGTCAATCTGTCCATCCGGCATGCTGTCCAGTGCTGAGACGGCCCACTTCTCCACCACAGAGCGGGCCTGCAGTATGGCTCGGACATCGGGGTCCGAGATTGGCGGAACGTAAGCGCCTTTGTGTGGGATCCGTTTGACGAAACCCTCGGCTTCGAGGCGCAGCAGTGCCTCACGGACTGGTGTGCGCGAGGTACCGGTGGACTTGGCGAGGACCGCCTCGTTGAGGAAGGTCTCCTCGTCCCGCGGCAGGGCAGCGATATAGCTTTTCATCCACTGATAGGCCACTTCGGGCTGGGATTGAGCAGTGGGAGTCATCTGGATCATGAAGAGCCTTTCTCGCGAAGCCCAGTATACGAGTTGCATTCAGGACGGACCCGGACACGCACGAAAAACTTCTTCGCTGGATGTAGACGGGTTGTATACAACTAGTCTACAGTGTTGTTCAGTGACTCCGCTCACGCATTTGGAACCCCTCAATTTCCTGGGACCGCCTCGCTTCACCGAAGCCTCCCAACCGCAAAAGGATCCCCACCATGACCGATTTGAAGAAAGCAGAACTGAGGCAGCAGAAGCATTCCAGCCTGCCCGTTGTCGCTGCATCGAGCCTTGCCGGCACGGCCGTCGAATGGTACGACTTCTTTCTCTACGGCACCGCTGCCGCATTGGTTTTCAACAAGCTCTTTTTCCCAACCTCTGACCCGCTTGTGGGCACCATGCTGGCCCTCGGAACATTTGCCGCCGGCTTCCTTGCCCGTCCTCTGGGCGCCATCGTTCTGGGGCACCTCGGCGATAAGCACGGCCGTCGCGCCACACTGGTGGCCAGCCTCATGCTCATGGGCGTAGCCACCACGCTTATTGCATTCATCCCTTCCTATGCAGCCATCGGCATTGCAGCACCTTTGCTGCTCTTGCTGCTGCGCCTGATCCAGGGATTCGCACTGGGTGGCGAATGGGGCGGGGCCGTTCTCCTCGTCTCGGAGCACAGCAATGACAGTGCACGGCGGGCGTTCTGGGCATCCTGGCCCAACATCGGTCCGCCGCTGGGCAACCTCATGGCCGCAGGTGTGCTGGCAATCCTCGCCGCGACCATGCCCGAAAGTGAATTCCTTGCCTGGGGCTGGCGCGTCGCCTTCGGGCTGTCCGCCCTCCTGGTGATCATCGGCCTCGTCCTGCGTCTCTACGTTCAGGAGACTCCGCTGTTCAAGGAAGCACAGCTGAAGCGCGAGGCAGAAGCCATCAAGGAACGGAAATTGCCCCTGGCCATTCTGTTCCGCCGCAACTGGCGCCAACTGCTCATCGCCACCGGCAGCCGCATGGGTGAGAACGCAGGCTTCTACATCTACTCGCTGTTCATCATCACCTACGTCACCCAGATCATGGGCTTGCAGCGGCAGACCGGCCTCACCGCCGTCATGATCGGCCAGGGCGTCGCCGTCGTCGCTATCCCGATCCTGGCGCTCTATGCGGACAAAGTGGGCCGAAAGCCGATCATGATCGGCGCTTCGATTGCCACCGTCATCTGGGCGTTCGCGTTCTTCGCCCTGCTGAACACTGGCGAAGTGTGGGGCATCATTGCTGCCGCCGTCGGTGGCCTGTTGATCTTCGCCGCCTACAGCTCCGTGATCGGTGCGTTCTTCTCCGAGCTCTTCCCCACGGATGTCCGGTACAGCGGCACCTCGGTTGCGTACAACCTCGCCTCGCTGATCGCCGGCTCGCTATCGCCCATCATCGCCCTGGCTCTCTACAGCGCCTTCGGCACTGGCTACGCGATCGGCATCTACCTTGCAGCGATGGGCCTGATCTCCATGGTCTCGGTCATGTTCGCCAAGGAGACCAAAGGCCTGCGGCTCAGCGACCTGGACGAACCCGCAAAGTAAGCACCCGCGAGATGGCACTTCACACCCATATTTGCCCCAAACATGGGCGCGAAGTGCCATCTCGGAACCACTGAAAGTAAGGAAACAGCCATGAAAGTCGCACTCGTCCAGGTGGCCAGCCCGGATTCGGAAACCCGTGAGGAGCGGATAGATCGCGTTGAAGCGATTCTTCGCGGCATCGAGGGTGCCGAGCTGATCGTGCTCCCCGAACTGTGGAGTGCCGGATACTTCCACTTTGATGAGTACCAGGCCCTGGCCGAGACCCTCACTGGCCCCACAGTGTCCATGTGCTCACGCGTGGCGGCAGAGCTTGGTGTGTACCTTCACGTCGGAAGCATCATCGAGGCCGGCGAGGATGGACGCCTCAGCAACACGTCCATCCTGCTGGGACCGGACGGGAAAATCCTGCACACGTACCGGAAGATCCACGTCTTTGGTTACAAGTCCAAGGAAGCCAGCCTCCTCAAGGCGGGATCCTCACTGCCGGTGGTGGAGTTGCCGTTCGGAGCAACGGCCGGGATCACCTGCTATGACCTCCGGTTCCCGGGATTGTGGATGGAGCTGAGCACCAGGGGCGCGGAAATCGTCATCGTCCCGGCAGCTTGGCCCGCAGCGCGTTGCGAACACTGGCGACTCCTCACAACCGCCAGGGCGCTGGAGCACCAAATCTTCGTGATTGCCTGCAACGCCGCAGGCAGCCAGGAAGGCGTGGAACTTGGGGGACACAGCCGGGTGGTGGACCCGGCCGGCAACGTACTCGCCGAAGCCGGTGCCGGGGAATCGGTGCTCATGGTGGACATCGATCCCGACCAGGTCAATGCAGTGCGTACCGAATTCCCCGTCATTGGCGATCGGCTCGCGGACTACGACGCACTTGCCGTTTGAGGAATCCGGCCGTCTGACCAGTTTGGCCAGACTGACCCGCCACGATTTAGACAGCATTCAAGGAGACGTACATGGAAACAACAAGGCAAGTCCCACTCACCTTCAGGGTGGCGGGCACCGACAAGACCATTGTGGTCTCGGACTTCCACGCAGTAGTGGCCGGCTATACGGGCCGGGACCCGAAGGCCGTGCAGCACCACATCGATGAGCTGGCAGCCATTGGCGTAGCTCCACCGCCGGAAGTGCCCATGTTCTACCGGATGGACTCGCAACTGTTCGATACATCAGGCGAACACGACACCAGCAACAACCTGACCTCCGGCGAGATTGAGCCTCTCTATATTCGCCACAACGGCAAGTTTTACCTCGGCATCGGTTCCGACCACACGGACAGGGACATCGAGGCCCAGGATATTGGCGATTCCAAGAGAGCATGCCCCAAGCCCGTCGCAACCGAGGTCATTGAAGTCGAATCACTTGAGGACCTGGACCTTGACCAGTGCACCGCCCGCTCGTGGGTGGACGGCGAACTGTACCAAGAGGGTTCGTTGGCGGGCCTGCGCAAGCCGGCAGACGTCGTCGAAAAGCTCCTGGCGCGGACGGACATCGGTGACGCCGACTTCATGTGCCTGGGTGGCACTCTGCCACTCCTCAAGGGGAATTTCGTTGACGGAACTTCCTGGAAAGTAGAGCTCTCGTTCCCCGATGGGACGAGAATCGAACACAACTACAAAATCAAGAAAGGCTCACTTCGATGAGAACCGGAAAGCAATACCTGAAGTCCCTGAACGATGGCCGGACGGTGATCCTCGATGGCGAGGTAGTTGGCAACGTGCTGGAACACCCGGCGTTCGCGAAGGTCGCCCGGACCATGGCTGAGCTGTTCGACATCGCAGCCGATCCCAGCAACGGCATGCATTTCCATTCAGAAGAGATTGATGGGCCCGCGAACCGCACCTTCGCTGCACCGCGCACGCAGGAAGAGCTCGTCCTCCGGCGCCACGCCATTGAAAAGTGGGCCAAGCACACCCATGGCTGGGTTGGCCGCAGCCCCGACCACGTGGGTACCTTCTTCGCCGCCTTCGGCTCCCACGCGGACGTGTTCAAGAATGACGAGCGCGACTTCGCCGGCAACGTGGAGCGGTACTACAAGAAGATCCTTTCCGAGAACCTGTACCTTTCCTACGCGATCATTCCGCCGCAGGTCTCCCGCGCAACCACGGCGTCAGGTTGGGAAGGCGAATACCTGCAGGTCGGCGTCGTGCGTGAAACCGAGGAAGGCATCATTGTCCGCGGTTCGCAGATGCTTGCCACCGGCGCAGCGATCGCGGACGAAGTGTTCGTCACCTGCATCAAGCCGCTGGGCCCGGATGACGTGGACTTTGCCGTCAGCTTCGCCGTTCCCGTGGCGACTGACGGGTTGAAGCTGTACTGCCGCCGTCCGTTCGCGCCGGCAGCCACCAGCGACTTCGACTACCCGCTGACCAGCCACTACGACGAGCCCGACGCGTTGGTAGTTTTCGATGACGTGCTCATCCCCTGGGACCGCGTTTTCATCAACCGGAACATCGATACCCTCCGCCGTCAGTTCTTCGATACCGGTGCCCACGCGTTGGGAAACTGGCAGGCCCAGATCCGGTTCTCCACCAAGCTGAAGTTCATTGCTTCCGTTGCCCGCAAGGTCACCCAGGTAAACGGCACGGACAAGATCCCCGGAGTCCAGGAGAAGCTTGGCGAGCTCGCCGCGATCGTCCAGTCCGTTGAATCGGCGGTTCTTGCGGCCGAATACACAGCAACGGTTGACGACGCCGGCATGGTGGTTCCCGGGAAGAGCGCCCTTTACGGGGCCATGGGTCTTCAGTCCGAGACGTACCCGCGGGTGATTTCGATCCTTCGCGACCTGGTGGGTGGTGGCGTGCTTCAGCTGCCCTCCAGCGTTGCCGACATGACCAGCAGTGTGACCCGTCCGGACATGGAACGCTACGTGCAGTCCCCCGGTGTTGCCAGCGAAGAGCGCGTGAAGCTGTTCAAGTTGGCTTGGGACATCATCGGCTCCGAATTCGCCGGCCGCCACCAGCAGTACGAAATGTTCTACGCCGGCGCCCCGTTCGTGGTCCGTGGGGCGTACACCTACCGGAACTACGGCTACGACGCCCTGGTTGCTGAGCTGGACAAGTACCTTGGTTCCTACAGCATCAACGGCCCAGTCGACGGCAGCGTCAACGGCATGGAAGGAGAATAGCCATGGCAAAGCCCGAATTCGAGTTCACCCCCACCTCATCGGTGGACTTCGCACCATGCAACCCGCACATTGAGGGCCTGTCCGAGGCCATCCTTGCCCGGGATTCAGACAATGACAGTGTCACGCGCATTCTCAAGTTCGAGCCCGGCACGGACACCTCGCCCAACGGCGTCCTGACCCACGATTTCTGGGAAGAGGTCTTCATCTTCGAGGGCTCGTTCGTGGACCAGCGCCTGGGCAAGACCTTCCAAGCCGGCGACTGGGCAACCCGTCCGCCGGGCATGGAACACGGTCCATGGGTTTCCGAAACCGGAGCCAAAATGTTCGAGGTCCGGTACTACGCCGATCCAGTACAAGCCGAACGGAGCAACTGACATGAGCCTCGCACCGCTCTTCACTGTTCCCGATGCCATGGGAATGCGCCGCGCCATGGGCCGCTTCCTCACGGGTGTCGCCGTGGTCACCACCAAGCACGAGGATGAACTGTACGGGATGACCATCAGCTCGCTGACCTCCATCAGCCTGGAACCGCCCATCCTTATGATCTCGCTGAACTTCGGAACGCGGACGGGTGAGGCATTGATCGAGAGCGGCAAGTTCGCCGTGTCGATCCTTGGCGCCAAGCAGGAGTCGATGGCGCGGCGCTTTGCGGTGCGAGGCGGTGACCGTTTCGGCGACGGCGAATTCGACATGACCGAGAATGGACTTCCCGTCATCAAGGGAGCCCTCGCCCAGGCGGATTGCACCGTTGTGCAGCAGTACGACGTCGGAGATCACCAGGTCTTCTTCGGCCAGGTCACCACGTGCCGCGACCGGGACGGCGAGGTGCTCGCGTTCAAGGCAGGCCGCTTCGGTTCCTTCTCCGACTTCGGTCACGCGGAGATCCCTTGGAGGTTCTAACCCCCGCCTTTTAAAGCAACGCGGGGTCACCTACGGCCCATAAATCCCCTTGGGATGGGCCGTAGGTGACCCCGCGTTGCGTTTACTTGGAGGTGCCCTGCGAGACGGAACCCTGCAGCTGGCGCTGGAAGATGACGTACACGATCAGGACCGGAACCACCGTGACAGTGACTGCCGCGAAGAGTGCCCCGAAGTCCACGGCGTACCCCATCTGGCCAGCGAAAGCGGCCAGGCCCTGCGAGAGAACGCGCGGCCCGGCAGCGTTGATGGATACCGGGATGAGGAACTGGTTCCACAGGCCCAGGAAGTTGAAGATGGCAACCGAGGCTAGGCCCGGCTTGGCCATCGGCAGCATCACCTGGAAGAACGTGCGCCACTCCCCTGCGCCGTCCAGAGCTGCTGCTTCGGTGATTTCGTGCGGCAGCGACTTGAAGAAGGAGAACAGGAAGAACACTGTGAACGGCAGCGCGAACCCCACGTATACGATGATCAAGCCCGGCAGGGTGTTCAGCAGTCCGATGTTCTTCAGCACGAAGAACAGCGGGACCATCGCGAGGAAGATCGGGAACGTCAGGCCGGCCAGCATGAGGTAGTAGATAGCCCGGCTACCCGGGAATGTGTACCTCGCCAGGACATAGGCGCACATTGCACCGAGCACCATGACGATCACCAGTGCCGAACCCACCACAATCACCGAGTTCAGGAAGTAGCTCCCGATCCCGGCCTCACTCCAGGCCTTCACATAGTTGTCGAACCGCCACACGGAAGGCAAAGCGAACGGCGAGGCAAAGATCTCGCTGGACGTCTTGAAGGACGACATGAACGTCCACAACAACGGCAGGATCACGATGAGTGACCAAATGGTCAGTGCCGTGTGGGAAACAGCCCCCACCAGTTTGTCCCCGGGCGTAGTGGCGGGTTTGCGCGGCTGGAAATGCAGCGACTTCATTTCAGGGGTTGAGACTTTTGTTGTCATTAGATGCTCACGTCCTTGTCGCCACCAGTGAGCCGGTTAATCACGAACACCAGGCCGGAGAAGATCAGCGTGGCCACAGCCAGGACAACGCCCATGGCGCTGGCCAGGCCGAATTGGCCCTTGCTGAACGCTGTGAAGAACAACTGCTGTGCCATCACAAGCGTTGAGTTGTCCGGACCACCGCCGGAGTTCAGTGCCGCCATGTAAACGAACGCATCGAGCGCCAGGATACCCATGTAGATGTAAGCGGTCTGGATGTTGTCCCTGATGAGCGGGATGGTAATGGAGACGGCGGTACGGAGCCTTCCGGCGCCGTCGATCCTTGCGGCCTCGAACAGCTCAGCAGGAATGCCCTTGATACCGGCCACGAAAAGGACCATGTAGAAGCCAACGAAGCCCCACACAATCACGAACATGGTGGCGGTCATGGCCGTGTTCTTATCGCCCAGCCACGCGAAGCTCTTGAACTGGTCAAGGCCCAGGCTCGTGAGGATCCCGTTGAGCAAGCCCCCTGAAGGATCGTAGATCTGGCCCCACATGATGCCGATGGCGATGGCGGGGATCGTGTAAGGGAAGAACGACACAACGCGGTAGAAGCTGGAATTGCGCAGGCCCTTGATCTGGCCCTTGCTGCTCCCGCCAACGGTCACCATGGTGGCGAGCACCAGGCTCAGGATGATGGTGACGATGGGCAGCACGATGACCAGGAGAATGTTGTTCCCCATGGCCTTCATGAAGATGTCGTCCGAGAAGATCCTGGCGTAGTTCTCAAAGCCGATGAAGTTCTGTGTGGGCGAAAAACCCGACCAGTCCGTCAAGGAATACCCAAAGGCCTGGATGAACGGCCAGATCACGAACAAGAGATAGATCGCCAGCGGCAGGCCAAGGAACACCGCGAAGAAGCTGACTTTGTCCCACGTCAGCGGCTTGCGCCGGCGCCTCACCACAACCGGTGGGGCCATGGCCGGAACGACGGCGGCCAGGCCGTCGTCGTTCCGGCTCTGCTTGGTTTTCACTACGGTCACTTCACTTCAATCTTCTTGACCGAGCTGTCGTTGCGGACCTTGTCGGTGATGTTCTGCAGGGCCGAGGTCAGCGTCGCGACATCCGACTTGCCGTCGAGGAAGGTGTTCCAGACGACGAGCTGGTCCTTGTTGGTGCCGTAAAGGTCGATGAAGTTCCAGGTGTAGATGTTCTCGCCTGCATCGCTGAGCAGCTTTGTCTGCGAGACCAAGGCCGTGGAACCGAAGCCATCGGCCGGGACGGTGTCCTTGACGATGGTGGGAGCAAGCTTGGTCTTGGCGAAGTTGGTAGCAGCTTCCTTGGAGAGCATGACGCGGAGCAACTCCTTGCCGCCGGCAACGTTCTTGCCCTGGGAGGGAACCACGTAAGGCTCGCCCGCTGCACTGTGCAGCGACGCGTACGGCTTCTTGGGGCTGGCGCTCACTGAAGGCACCGGCGCGCCCGTCATTTTGAAGTCCGCCTTCGTCTGGTCCTTCATCTCGTTTTCGATCCACGAACCGGACGGGTAGAACACCGCTTCCTGGGCGTTGCTCCACTGGGCCTGGGCTGCGGTGAACTGCGTTCCGGAACCGCCGGGTTTGAAGTACCCCGCCTTGACGATCTTGTCCAAAGCTGTGAAGACGGACTGTATGGCCGGGTGCGACCAGCAGTCTGCCTTGAGGTTCTCCAAGGCCAGCCGAACGTCGTCGCCACCTTCCTTGATGGCGGAAGCGATCGCCATTTCCTGGTAATACGTTGCAGCTTCCTTGCCCCAGAGGAACAGGTACTTGCCCTTGGCCTTGGCCTGCTCGCCCAGCGCGTACATTTCGTCCCAGGTCTTGGGAACGGTCCAGCCATTTGCCTTGAGCAGGGAGTCCGAGTACCACATGGCGTAGACGGTGAGCACGTAGTTCAGGGCGGCGAGCTTGCCCTCGAATGTCCCGGGAGCGAGCACGCCCGTGTACAAGGTGTCCTTGATGACCTTGCCCTCGAGGTTCTTGGCCTCCACCACGCTGGTGAGGTCCTCGAGCTGGGCCAGAATGGTGCTGAAGCCAATGGCCTTCGCGCCGGAGTTGTCGATCAGATCCGGTGGGTTGCCACCGACGAAGCGCGGCTGGAGCTCCTGCGCGATATCCGTGGACGGAGCAATCTTGGCGGTGGAACCGGAGTGGGCCTTTTCGAAGGCCTTGCCTGCGAAATCGACGTAGTCGATGCCGTAGCCACCCTTGAAGATCACGGCATCAACGGTGGACTTGTCCGCCATGCCAAAGGGGTTGGTGTCGGAGACGGCGCCCGTGGGGCCGGCAGTGGTACCGCCACCGCCTGCTGCACAGGACGCAATGGTTCCCCCCATGGGGACGAGCACCGCAGCTGCGAGTGCCCCGCGGAGGAATCCGCGGCGGCCAAGGGACTGGTGCTGAACGTTCATTTTCGTAACCCTCCAGTGACTCGTAATGTCGACTGTTGCGGCAGGCGGCCGGAAAGTCGGACAGTCTGGGTTGGCCACTCTGCAGCGCCAACCTTCGTGTGACATACTTCACCACGAATGATCGAAAATCAATATTTCTCGGCACTTTCGATCAACATTTGTCAAAGCGTGATCTTTCTAAGGACCCTCCGCAAGGGCTTTTCCACAGTCGGTAATCGCTTCCCGTGCGAGCAGCTTTTGCCGCTCAGTTCCCAGTCGTTCCGCCCATTGTTCGGCCAACTGGAACTCCACCAAGGCCTCGGTTAAGCGCCCGTTACCGTGCAGAAACCACCCGAGACTTCCGTGCAAAGCAATCATCCATCGCTTGGTTCGCTCATGGCGGGCCGTGGAGGCATATTCGATGCCGCTGCGCATCCAGGATTCGGCGTGGGCGACGTCCGCGATGGAGAGCAAGTGCAGTGCGTCCACGGCCAGGAATTCCTCACCAAGGTGGTCAGCCAACTCCGCAGCCTGCTCGAGGAGCGGCACTGCCATCTCAGGGTGCCCTCCGGCGTTCAAAACCCGGCCGCGCTCCAGGAGCACGCGCACGCCAACGGTGGGTTCATCGCCGTCGATTCCGTCCAGGAGGGCATCGGCTTCCTCCAACCGGCCCTGCAAACCGATGGCCCGTCCAAGCTGGGTTGCCAGCTCGGCCCGCTCATCGGCGTCGTAGATTTCCTCCAGCATTGCTGCACGAAACCTGGCTTCGGACGCTGCCGGATCGCCAAAGTTCCATAAGTGGTCCAAAGTTCCCTGATCCAGCATCAACCCGCTCCTGACCAGCCATTAGCTGCGCCCGTTGGCTTGCACTATCAATGTAGCCCCATGTCAGCGGCGTGGGGAGAGGGTGCGGTGCCGTGTCAGAGCCGGGCGGGTCGGCTTCAGAGGCCAGTGCGGTTGACGAGCCGCGCCCAGCCGAGCTGTTCCTGCTGCTTCCGGCTTAGCGAAGCCACCACCAGATCATAGGAGTCCTCCACCATGTCCCGGATCATGTCATCGGGAAGGGCTCCATCCAGACGGACGCCGTTCCAATGTGTCTTGTTCATGTGCCAGGCACCAGTGATCTCTGGATGCGCTGCTCGGAGTTGCTCGGCCAGGGCGGGCTCGCACTTCAGGCTCACGGACCAGTTGTCAGGATCCATGGCGGAAAGCGCGAACAACTTGGCCTCGTGCCGTGCTCCACCCGCGACGGCGGCACGCACCTTGAACACCGACGTTTCAGGTCCGAACGGGAAGTCTTCAAAGGCCCCGGGAAAGCCCAGGCAGATCTGGCGGAGCTGGGAAACATCCATGGAGGTGAGCTTACCCGGCCCTCTATTTCGACGCCGCGTTCGTCCCCGTTTCGATGCCCCGCTGCGCACTCGATGGTAGGAGTCGTCTAACGCGCAGCGACTCGTCTAAATGGGGCCACGGCAGGCCTACGCTACCCCCAAGAAGTCCTCCAGCAGCACGACTTCCAGGCCCGCGGCCAACTGTGCAGCACGGAAGGCAGCGAGGTCCGCGGCGAACTCTGCGCGGAAATGCATCAGCACGATGTCACCGGGACGCAGTGAGTTACCAACCTGATAGTCCATCTTCCCGGCGTTCGCCTTGGCCTCCCACGTGATGATCGCCTTCATCCCAGCAGCGGCAACCGCCTGGCGCATGACGTTGGAGTAGGCTCCGCCGGGTGGCCGGAACAGCGTGGGGCGCCGGCCGTAATGCTGAAACGCGTACTCCTGCATGCCCATGATGTCGTTCAGCTGCTGCTGGTATCCCCACTGCTGCACCATATTGATGTTGTGCGTGACTGTGTGATTCTCCACGAGGCTGCCCTGCGCTTGGAAGGCGTTAAAGAAGGCGGGGTTGTCCGCAATGGTGTTCTTGGTCAGGAACAGGGTAGCCGGATAGTCGTAGTCAGTCATGAGCTTGACCGATTCCGGGGTTTTGATGTTGCCATCGTCGATCGTCAGGAACACCACCGGGTGCTTGGTCTGGATCTTGGTGATCACTGGGGCCAGGCCGCCAACGATCGGCGGCAGCTGGTAGTCCGGGATGAACGTACGCCGTATCCGTTTCGATGCGGTGGGCGTGGGCGTTGGTGTTGAAGTGTACGACGGCGGCACCTCACCCCCGGCCGACAGCCCACCGTTCGGGCCCGGCACCTCCGGTGACGCAGCGGCGGAACCAGGCGGCAGCTCCGACGTCGTGCTTTTAGGCGCTGTGCTTTCAGGTGCAGCACAGGCACTCAAACCGGCAACGAGCGAAGCTCCAAATACGCCTAAGACGGCCCGCCGGGCTGGCGTGGAAGCTGGCATGGCAATGGGCACCGCTGAATGGTCGCCACACATGGCCGTCCCCTATGGCTAAAAGAATGAGTCAGCTGCAGATTAGCAAAGGAATCGACCTGGTGATTACAGGCCGTAATGCCAGCCTTCGCGCGCCGGGCAGGAATTGACCACGACGTCCAAACCTGCATCCCTGGCCCGCTGGACGGCGTCGTCGTCAAAGACGCCCAGCTGCAGCCACACAGCCTTGGCGCCGATGGCGATTGCCTGATCAATAACAGCGCCCACTCGTTGGGAGTTAACGAAGCAGTCGACCACGTCGATGGGGTGTTTCTCCGCAGGAATATCCATCAGGGACTTGTATCCCTTTTCGCCATGGACGTCCTCGCCCTTGAGGTTTATGGGGATAATCTCCATACCCATGCGGTCGCGAACGTACAGGGAGACGTCGTATGCGGAGCGCCACTCATTGTTGCTGAGGCCAACGATTGCCCAGCATCCTTTTGTTCGCATCAATCGTTCCACCACGGCCGGATCGTTGACATGCATCATGAAGCAAGCTTAGTGTCCCGCGCCCCTCAACCATTGCTTCAGCTTGTCCATGAAGGACTGGAAAGGTTCGTGAGCCGGCTTCTCGTTCAGCAGTGGGAGTGCTTGGCTTGGCTTATTTCCGTTGGCGGGGGCGGGTTTGGCCGTTGTAGTCGGTTCTGCGGTTGGTTTAACAACGTCGGGGAGCGTTGGCTCAAGTCCGGACTGTCCAAGTTTTGCCTCAAGCTTTGCCTCCTTAGGCTCGGCAGGCTTCGCCTGGTCGGTACGGGGAGGCTCGCCGACCGCGCCTGAAGCCGGGACGTTTCCGACGTCGGCCGCCTCAGGCTCTGACTGGTGCGCCGGTGCCTTGACATGCGGCATGGCAGTGCCAGAAGCCTCATCGTCTTGCCCGCCCTGCGCCGCAGGGGATTCGGTAACCAGCGGTACTGCTGCGGGATCCACTGAGGGCGCTGGTTCGGTGCTGACCTTCGGAGCATCGGGCGTGGGCAGCGCGGGCGCTGCGGATGAAGGTTGCGGAGCGAAATTTCCCAGCAGTTCATCGACGAACGTGGGCGTACGGGTGAAACCGGAACTGGCAGCGGCCACACCAGTGACGCCGAGTCCCATGGCCGCAACCACGGCAACGCTCACCACAGCCGTACGGTGCTTGTGTCGCCAACGACGCTTGCTGAGTTCATCGTGAGGTCCAGCGAACATCGCGGCCAGCGCCTCGCTCGGAGCAGGTGCCGGGCGGTCCGCGAAGGAACGCAGGGAGAGCAGTGCCTGCCGAAGGCCGGGCGCGTCAGTGGGCCCGGCGTCGAGCAGGAGCTCGTCGACGATATCTTCGCGTTCCATATCCCTGTATGTCATGAGGACACGTATTCCTTTACTGCCGAATGCTCACGGAGCGTCATCAAAGCCCTGCGCTGCAGTTGCTTTACTGCGCCGGCGGATTTCCCCATGATGTCGGCTGCCTGCTCCACGGTCAGGCCTGCCACGATCCGGAGTGCCAGGACCTCCCGTTGATCGTCCCTGAGGTAGTCCAGGAGCTTCATGACCTCGTGGGGAGCCAGCAGGCCCATTGCCTCTGATTCTGCAGAACCTGATTCGCGGGGATCGCGCTCGGGCTCGAACTCGTGGTGTTCCGGGGCCCTGCTTTGTTTCCGGTGCTCATCTACCATGCGGGCGTGGGCCACGGAAAAAACAAAGGTCCGTAGTCCGCCTGCTCCTCCCTGGATGTCATCCAATCGGGGCAGGACAGCAAGGAACACGTCCTGTGTAATGGCCTCGGGATCTGATACGCCTTTAGCCGTCAGGTAGCCGAGAACCGGTCCAGCGTATGCCTGGTAGACGGCGCTGAACAGTTCCGCGTTATTGCCCTTGAGTGCATGAAGCGCTTCGTCGGTCAATGCGTCGGTCACAGTTAAGAGACTTTCGATCGGCGGCAGGTCCGGGCTTGGAGCCAGGTCGTCCGCCTTTGCTCGACGGGCAACCCACCAAGGGTATCTGCTCAACCGGGCGGCCCCAAGGAAGGCCCATCATGTCCCTCAAAATCTCTTCAGGAAAGAGAAGAACCGAGCTGGAACATGATGGGGGACAAATTCCAGCTCGGCCCTTTCAAAGACGTAATCGTCGGGGTACGCCAAAGGGTTACGCCGGTTACGAACTTTTTTGAAAGTTTTTTCGGGAGCCGGTTTCAGGGTGATCCGAGGCGTTACTGTCATCTTCCGAAGCTATCCAAGGGCTACGTCAACACGTACGACTGGACCCAGAACGCGTGTGCGCGCGATGCGGGTACCGTCACCCTCGGCGATCTGCGCTCTATCGGGCAGCATGAGAGAGACGCAGTGATGAGTGCCGACGTTGTCCCAATCCTGCTTCCAGGCGGGAAGGGCACACATGTTGAGCTTGGCATCGCGATTGCTCAAGGCAGAAGGACAATCCTGCATTCGCAGGACGAAGTCATCAACAACGTTGATGACTACCAGCACGTTCTACCACCTACCGGAGTTGGAGAAGTGCCACGGAAGTCTAGACGACCTTTTAGCTATGATCGTCGGCCAAGAAGTGACCGGTGCCGCTGTCTGACTCGACTCGTATCGCAGTGAGGGATCCTTTTACGGGCTGCCCCAAAGGGCTAGCTCGCCTCCGGGCATGGACACGATCCTTAGTCCGTCTGGCCCCGTGAGGTTCCACGATTCGTACGCCGACTCGGGATCCGGCACCACAGTCAGCCGGCAGCCATCCTGCATGACGACTTCAAGACGTCCGTCGTCGAACGCTCTTCCCTCAGCAACAATCTTGGAGCGTGAGAGCGGAAGAACGGGGGCGAGCTGGTCGAAATCGCCGCCGGGTTCGACTACATGTGTAGTGCCATCGGGGTGCTCGAGAACGAAGCTCTCTTCGATGGTGATTCTGAAGTGTTCGAGAACCAGAGTTACTTGGAAATCCAAGACGAGTTGCAGGATGAGTTGGGCGCTCACATCGAGAAGCCAGTAACCCTCGAATCTCTGAGCTCCGCTCAGGGATGCCGGAACATCTACCACGGCCCACCTTCCTCCTGCGTTCAACCCTAGACGTGCCCCAATGGCCATTGCCCGCAGAACGGACCTCTAGCCATACATCTGCCGGTCGCCGCTCAACTGGGTCACGCCAGCACACTGCCGCCGCTGGGGATTACGATTCCGTTCAGAACCGTGCCATTAGGGGATCCTTTACCGAACGGCGTCTTGTTATTGCTTCCCCTCAGTCTCGGGGCCGAAGTCAGTCATCTTACATGTCGAAGATTGTCACGGAGTAGGCATCGACTGCTTGGGATTCGGTCGAAGTTAGATTTCGTTGCCCATCAGGTTCCGCGCGAAGGCACGAAGCTCCGCGGTAGTTTGCTCGCGGCGCTGGGGCATTTCGTCCCAGAGGTCCAGGAGGTATACGAGCTCATTCAGCTCCGCCGGCTGCCTCAGTGGGAACCAGCCGACCCGGTTCATGAGCCTCGACCCGGCGAGGATGTCGATCCGTCCTTCGACAGTCTCCTGAGCCCAGTACTTGAGGAGAAACCTCGCCGCTTCCTCTTCGCCTTCGTGCCGGACGCTGAGTTCATCGCGGACTGCATTCCACATATCTGCCGAGTCGGCCCGGTCACCTGTCGGGAGGCCTGCCAGTTCACGAAGTGAAGGGGTGTCATAGCCCAGGACGAGAAGTTCAGTGGCGAATTCAGGCAGCTCGTGGGGCGGAATCAGCCCCGTCTGCTCGCAAAGGAAGATTGCTCGCGCCCTTTCGTTACTATTCACGAGGGAAATATATCCCGGCGGGCCGCACCTTGTTCCGTGTCCCGGTGAGCCATCCCCATACGGGCGCTTGAACGCCCGTACCGGCTTACGGGCGGCCGTAGACACGAGTGTGACCTTATGGGGAGTTCCGTCAGAACTTTCCGGTAGATTCTGCATTGCGGCTTATCGTGCCGCCCAAGCAGAGGTAGACATGGGAATTTTTCGGCGCAAGGTCACTCCGGCCCCAGTACATCCGATTAGCGCTTTCTGGGAATGGTGGACCGCTGAGGGAAAAGACCGCATCGGCACCGCAGTGCAGACCGGAGAGTGGGACGACCTTCCCAGCGTCATGACCCAGCAACTCGCCAAGGTGCATCCTGACTTGGCGTGGGACACCGGTCGCGGTCATCGCTCGGACCATCTTCTGGTCGTCAGTGCTGAGGGTGATGCTGCGTTACGCAGAGTCGCAGAACAATGGCTGCGCGCAGCCCCTTCCGCTGACGAGGTTTGGGACTTCGCCTCGGCCCGTCAGCCGGTGCCCGGCGTTATCGAGAACGTCCTCGACGTCGACGGCACTAAGTTCCCACTCCGGGACATCCGGTTCGGCCTCAGCGTGGATGACCAGCGTGAAAGTATCGACGTCGAGGTTTACCACCCTCTGTTCGGTCAAATGCCCGGGAATGAACCTCTTCGGGTCTCCTTCTTGTTTCTTGACTGGCTTCTGGGCGAAGACGGCGTCGAACGGTGGGTGGGAGCTATCAACACAACCACCAGCGCCGATGTAGCCACAGCTTCAGCAACTGATCTCATCGAAGCCATCAACAGGATGACTACTCATACGCAACCGGACCAGTGGGCCTTTCTCCAAGGCACGACACCGGCTGGCGAGCGGATGGTTGTCCTGGCCCGTAGGCCGCTACGGTGGATCGATTACCCGGTCTTCGATCTCCATACTGAGGTGAGCCTCGCGTATGCAGACCAACGGGACGATGGTTTGCCAACCGAAACCGCTTTGAACCGTCTCCGCCAAATCGAGGACAACATCACTGCGGCACTCGGGCCGCGAGGGATCCTAGTGGCCCATGAAACAGCGGCTGGAACCAGAGTGCTCCACTATTACACTGATTCCGACGACCAGAACGGACATGCGTCTATCGAAGCAGCTGCCCGCTTAGTTGACGCTGCCACTACACAAGTACCCGATCCTGGATGGACGGATCTGCGCCAATTCTCATAGGAGCCAGGGTGCTCCGTCCGACAGACCCAGCCCTGCACTTCCTTTGCCGCAGAGCGCTCGCAAAGTACAGGTTTTCGGCGGGGTCTCCAGATTCCCACTGGGTCAAAGCCAACTCCATAATCCGGTGGACCTGCGTCCGTAAGCCGATCCTCTACCGGGCGCTGCGCTTTCAGGTTCCCTCTGCGGTGAGTGTTCGGGCTTTTCCGTTGAGGGAAAGGATTGTGCCGGCGATGAGTACTGGTGCAGCGGCTGCGAGGAATCCCCATTGCAGTGAACCGGCGAGGACCAGGCCGAGCAAGGCTATGGATACGGGTTCCAGAATGACTCTGGGCAGTTCAAGGACGGAGCTTACCCGCCCTAGTAGGTGGCTTGGGGTGCGGGTCTGAATGAACGTTGGGAGGGCCACATCTGTGCTGTAGGCGACGCCTACCCCGACCAGGGCAAGGATGATGGCTGCTACCCATGGTTCAGTGATCTGACCTAGGAGGGCAAAGGCGATGCCTTCCACGAGTGTCATGGAGATAATGAGTAGCCCCCAACGCCGGGGCAGGCCGGTCACGGCCGCCGCCACGGTTCCGAGCAGCTGCCCCGCGCCCCAACCGGAGACGAGGATGCTAAGGGCCATCGGTGAGCCACCAAGGGAGGTGGCCAACAGCGGCAGCCCGATGGCGAAGAGCCCGCTGTAGCTCAGCGTGGCAGCACTGATAACCAGAAGGACGATGCGGGTCTCGTGGGACCGTGCCGCGTGCTGAAGACCCAGGCCAATCTCGCGGATGACTTCAGTGGCGTTGCCTGATCCACTCCCGATGGGTCCACGGGGGATGTTCAGTGATGTGAAGGCTGCAACCGTTAGCGTTAGGGCGTTGACGGCAATGGCCAGTCCGGCGCCGCCCAAGCCGGTTAGGACGCCCCCAGCCATGGGGCCGGCGATGAAAGCAGCCTGTGCGACGGCTCCTTGAACTGCGTTTCCTTGCGGTAGGTCCTTTCCAGGGAGCAGGCGTGGGAGCACAGCTTCACTGGCAGGGGCAAAGAACGCCGAAGCAGTTCCCGTGATAGCGGCCAGGACGTACAGTTGCCACAGTTGCACCGTGCCGGTGAAGCTAAGGGTCGACACTAATGCCATCGCACCGGCACGCACCAGGTGACACACGAGCATGACGCGGCCCGGCGAGAACCGGTCCGTCAGCGCACCACCCAGTAGTAGCAGCGCTCCTCGGGGTATCGCTTGTGCCAGCAGCACACCAGCAAGGGCAACAATCGACCCGGTTTCACTAATCACCAGCCAAGCCAGTGCAATGGAGAACGCAGCTTCGCCTGCCATGGCCAAGCCCTCACCGAACAGTACACGACGGAACTTTGGGTACTGGTTCAAAAGGGTAAGAGGGCTGCGCACGTCACTCCTGTCGGTCGAAGGCCGGGGTCACAAGAGCCACTAGCCCCGGCCCTGGGTCCCCAGCCCATTCACGGTTGCAACCCGTCACATAACCCGACGATTGCTGTCCGCAGCGCTGCCAAGCTACCACGAGCTGAAGAGAACCGCCCGAATGTCCCACTCAGGGCAGAGGCACCTGTTGGCCGTAAGTCGATCCTTCAACGCAACGCTCCTGAAATCAGAAGATCGGAGTGTCAGGCCCGCGCTCTGAATCCCAGAAAGGCACAAGGCGCTCTTTCCAGTTGGCCATCAGGGCGTCCATCCCGTGACGACGCTTATATAGCAGTTCGGATTCGTGCAGTGGCATAGCTTGGAGGAAGTGGACGTACGACCCATCGGATAGTTGGACAGTTGGAATTATCGCTTCCTGTTCACGGATCAGGAACGCCATCATTTCTGTGCCAGGCCAGAGTGGACCGTCCGACGGGACGGTGTGTCCGTCCGCTACTGTGACTCGGTTCCGTCCGCCGTAGAGCGCCAAAGCCGCGAATGAGCGAGCCACTGCGTCCTGCCCCGGCCGCAAACCCAACAGGAATTCTGCGCGATGCTCTACTGTGCCTGGATCGCCCACAGGTCCACTTGCAGCTCCGACAGTCGCATATATATCGACACCTTCTCCCGTGACCGCAGCACCCCATTTCCATACTTGGATGGAGAATCCTTCGCCTTCGAAATTGGCCTTCCTCGTAGGATCGCCCCATCGGGAGAGCAGGTACTCTTCGACTGAATCATGCATTATTTATGGACCTCCACATGATCACCATATGTCCCTTGGCCTTGGGCTCTGGCCTTCGATACAACTCCGCCGAGCGCTACTCTCAATGGCTAAGCAGCCAGGCATACGAGTCCGCCATTGCTTAGCCGTTGCCGTAATCCACGACCCAGGGCCGCGTCCGTAAGACGGTAGCTCTCCTAACGCTTCAAAGTGCCCGTTCAGGGATCGGTTTACGGGCGGGTGATTCATGAAGTTGGCTGTAGTTCACCACAAGGCGCACTTGGTTCGGACTTCGTTGCCGGCCCGGCTTAGTCACCTACGGGATTATCAGCGGGAAGTTGACGCCGTGGCGTCCGGCGTCCTCACGTAGTGGAGAATGTCGATTATGGGCGTTCTTTTTGACTACTTCTCTGCTGCCTCCGATGAGGAAGCAGCCTCGGTGATCGATCGTGTTGGCGGTCCCGGATCCCAAGCGACGATCGCTCCGCCGGCCGAGCCCCGGCGAGGCATCTTCGGCCGTAAACGCCAACCGGCGGCACCGGCGACCGTGACTTTCCAGGAGGCGGCAGTTTTTGACACGGTGTCCGGCAACGGTATTGATCCCGTCGTGCAGCTGGGAACACTAGAAGAGCTGCTCACCGGACGGTCCTTTGACGATGTCATGGATGATCCACGGAGCGGGCAAGCCCTCGCGGATCGGGATGGTGGGGAGCGTCTTGTGCTGACCCTAACGGAGCCCCTTTCCACAGCGTTGGCCACCGCTTCCGACGAAGCCCTTGAGCAGGTGGCGATCCCATGGTCGGAGACTGAGGAGTTCTGGAACGCAGCTGATCCGGCGCTTCTTGGCGGTTTCCTAAAGGATTTGGCCGGTCTGGCCCGACGATCCAAAGCTTCCGGGCAAGGGCTCTACTGCTGGGTGTGCGTGTAGGCAGCGCGGACTCGCATTTTTCTCCGGGCAGTAACGGAAACTACAGACAACTCCCGTTCGTGTTGGCCAGGAAAGCTTGGCGACCGGTAAAGGATCCACTTGCGTACACGGTTATCAGAGCGCGAGCGGAATCCAACCGTCACCCCTAGTGTGGGTTGATAGAGGCGACTTAGCGGGATTGAAGGGCTCGGATGCAGAAGGAATTCAGGGGAGGGCTTGCTCTCCCGGGAAAGTTCCGGGCCGGTACCCCGTGGATCCTTCTCGTCCCGACAAAGGAGCGGCTGGAGTTCCGGGCACGCGGCATGGATTGGGCAGGTTTTTCGGCCCATGGAGGCTGGAACGGATTGAGGTCAGGCTCGTATACCGGACGATGAGGGGCCTCGATACATCTCACGGTTTAGGCTTCCTCCGCACGGACGGAACCTGGTGGACATTCTGGACTTACCATCCCAATCCAGGTACTTGATTTCCTTGAGGAGCTTGGCTACCCATTGATCCCAAAACGCGTCACGGGCAAGGTCGATTTGTTGCCCGTTAAGTCACCGACACTGGACCCATAAGGGGATCGGCTTACGGGCGGGTGCTAGGGGTAGGGGCCTTGAGGGGCGACGCATGCAGGCCCGCGGTTTGGCCAGTTTCGCGGCCGGCTCAACGGTGGCGGGGGTGGTGCAGCGGGGGTTAGAGGACAATGTTTTGATACCTTGGGTTCGCCGCGACGTTGCTGGCCCCAGAGTGGACCAGGGGCGGGAGCTGGCCAGCCTCGGTTGCCACCGGCGTTCGTCGGCGATAGCGCTTGGTGCTGCCCCTTTCCGACGTATCCTGTTCCACCCCGTAGTGGGCGCGTCCGAAAGACGAGTACAGGCAAGTGTTGCCCGCGGGTGCGGCTGCATGCGAGCGTAAATGCACCAAAACAAGGCCACATTTTAGATTGGGGGCAGCTCGTGGAGGAGCAGCACAGCGGGCAGCAAATGAGCGACTACACCCCGGGGCCGAAGGCCCCTTGGCAGCCTCCGTTGCCGCCCTACCCGCCCGCACCCATAGATGAGGCCCCGGCCATGCCGCGGACCCAGCGCAAGCCACGACGGACCCTTGCGATAGTGCTGGCATTTCTCGCGCTGGTCGCCCTGGGAACGGCTGCTGGGACGACCGTTGGTTACAACAACGGGTACGGCACCGCCTCCTCCGAGGCGTCGGCCAGGCCGATTCCGACCGTAACGGCGACCGAGACCGTCACCCAGACCAAGACGGTGGCCCAGACTCCCTACCCATGTACTCAGGCCCTCCAGTATGCCGACCAAATCATGGACTTGGCTATCCAGACCATCAACGCGCTCTCCGATACCAGCAAGGCGCTGAGCACCGGGGACACTGCAGGCATTGTGACCGCCACTGCCCGCATGCAGTCTCTCCAGACTAAGCTCAACGGGCTGGAGGGGCTCCAAACCAGCTATCTGTTAGCCAAGGCCCAGTGCCACTGACGATCCCTTATCGGGGGCATAGGGGGCGCCGGTATTAGAGACTTCTGCGCACCCAGGTAGTAACTTTTGGTGAAACCACTCAGCCAACTCGGGGGATGATGCAGGCCTATGAAGCCTTATCGCATAAATGTCGGCATCGAGTACCGGACAATCCGCGCCACGACGCCGCTCGTCGAACTAACCGCAACGGAGGAGGATCTCAACTTTCGCTTTCGGTTCGGTCTTGGGCGCATCTTCGGGCCATGGCCCTTCCGCAGGGAACAGGTAATCGAGGTCTTCACTACTCGTGGATTGTTCTCTAAGCGGATCCACATCCGCGGCGGCGGCTTTGAACTCTTCGTCTTTGCGGTTCCTCCCGAACCACTGCTTCTAACTCTCGAGGAACTCGGCTACCCCGTGGACTGGATCTTGCGACGATGACCGGGGCGAAGTCTGCATGGGGTCGGCTGCCCGCAAGGGCATCCCTCGTCGGGCGTCCGGCATCGCCCAGGACCACCTACGGGCGTGGCACGATGAGAGCTGGAGACTGCTTGGGCGAATATGGAGCTGCGACTTGGTAAACACGGGATCTCGTAGTGGTTTGATCACTGGCAGAACTGCTTTTCAAGTGACACGGTGGCGCCACCGCGCCACGGCCGTCTTAGTAGTTGTTAGTTTGTCGATTGCTTATCCAAGCGCTGCTGGTGTCCCCCAGTCTTTGTTTACTGATCTGCTGATAGGTCTGGTGCTCGTCTCAGGATTTGTCTTGGTCGTTCTTATCAACTGGGCGGGATTCAGGGAGGATGCTGAGAAAAGGGCTGGCTACACAACCATCCGCCTTGGCAACAAGAAACTAATGCAACGAGATCCTTATACGGGCCGCATCATCCGACTAGCCCACGCGGACTATCTCGAGCGCCGGCACTTCGCCGAGATCTTGGAACGAACTAAAGCCGAAGCGGAGAAGCAGCAGGCACCTTAGAACAACGTCCGTAAGGCGGTGGTCCACCGGGAGCCTCACTGGCCCGAATGGGGATCCCTCATCGGACGGCCAGTTCGAAAGGACTCTCGTGTTGCCAGATGGCTCGGTGCAGCTCGCGGGCTCAGCATGGAGCCCTGGGCTCACTCAGACCTGGTCCAGCGTTATTTCCAGGGACTTGGGCTGCTCGTTTGTACCAAGCGCCCATTCCCATCCGGGTAGCAGGGCAGCGTTCCTGAAGAAGTCTTCGAGAGCAAAGTCGAAGGACCACAGGCTGCCGCTGCCCATTGCAAGGGTCTCAGGCGTCGGATCCCAGTAGAACGTGCATGACAGCTGCCACGTCAGAGCATCGTCGTCGCCGGCTTCAATGAACTGACGTGTGAGATCCACGTTGAATTCTTGGATGCCCCGCGCCCCATAAGTCCCGAACTGGGCAAGAACGCCATCGCCATCTTCGTCCATCGGGGCGCAGTCGTTGGCCGGCATAGCCGCGAAACGCTCGAAGACGTTCATCACGGCACCGGGATTCCGAGCCCCGATGCGTTCGTCGGCCCCTATCACCGCAAGCATCTGCTCCAATTGGGCCTTGGACTCTCGAATCAGCATGCCCTGATTATCCAGCAGGAAACCGTCATGGCTGGAAACGGCACCCAGCACCACGTCACCCGACACAGCCGCCACGAATCGCTGAAAGTCACAGTTGAGGCTCAATCCGATCCTGTGTCCCGGTGAAGGATCCCTCACCGGACATCGCTCACTCGTCCTTCTCAGCCTCCGCATGACTCTTAAGTGAGGGGGTCGGCCCGCCCGTCTGCTCCGGCACGTCGCTTCGGGCTTGACCGTTCTGAACGAAAGTAATCCTAATTTGGCTCCCCCGCTCAAGGACCTGCCCGGCGGACGGATCTTGGGAGGTCACCCAGAACAGCCCTGGCCACGTACGCGAACGGAGCCCCGGCCCGTCAGGGTCCCCGGCGGCGAGACCAAACCCAATGTTCGCCGCCATCTCTTGGGCAATGTGCACAGGCTGCCCAACCAGATCGGGAACAGCTTCTGACGTTCATCCATCTCTGCAACTCCTTTGAGCCTGACCAGCTAGAACGGTGAAACCAACCTTCTTCCGTCACCAAAATACCGCCGGTTGGTCAGCCGGGCCTGGCCAACCCGATTTCTTGGTTCCAAAAGCACGCTTTAGTTAGGCCAGCTGGGTGCCCTTTGGAGGATCCCGAACCGGACGCGTGTCTGCAATTGCTCTCGGCTTAACGGAGCCCCTGCTGAAGCGTCATTCACCGATTTCGATCCCGCTTATCCGCGTGCCAGGAGCGAGATTCATCGTAGCGAGACGGAGCTCACCCATCACTGACCAGTAGACTTCCATGTCGCTGACCTCAAGGTTGTGGACGTAGTCTTCGCCGCCTAGAAAAAGAGGTACTTTGTAGCCGACGCACTGATCGAAAGCCAAGTCTGCAGGGTTCTCAGACTTCCATTCATTGAAGAAGCTCACGCAGAGGCTTGGTTCCGGATCCCGTACTAACTCGTCGTCGTGATAGGTCGAGAACTTCCTTGGGATCTCTAGCGCCTCACCCGTTCCCGGTTCCAGGAGAAGGATCTCGGGATCAACGTCACCACTTCGCAGGTCAAGGACAAACTGACGGCCCAACCAATCGAACCCGAAAGGAATTAGTGGAAAGCCGAACTCGGGATAGGCCTCGGCCACCATTGTCGACGCTTTGCGAAATGTTCCGTTGAATGCACCCGGTACAGGCCGCCATTGAAGGTGCAGCCGCCATAGCGGCTGAATAAGTAGGCGACGTTGTTCCCCACGCTCTCAGGAGATCCGGGGATTCCATGGGTGACGTCGAACCTCTTACCGAAGATCTCAAGCATGGCAACATCATGCCTCACAAATTCCGTGAACGGTCCTGCCCCGGGCCCATTAGGACAACGTCCCTAAGGCGATCCCCTTCCGTGCGGGCTGAAGTCTGCTCTATAACTTATTGAAAACAGGTCTGTTGCAGTGGAGTAGCGAATGACTGGGGCGCCGCTCGAACCTTCGTCTCTAAGCTCGACATCTCGACGAAGCGTTGTTCCGAGCTTTCGCATCAAATGGGCTAGGCCGTCCATTGCGGCTTGGTTGACGAGCTGCCTTAAGTCGACGTCGAAAAATACGCCATGCGGTCCAGGGAAGAAGTTGACGTGTACTCCGTCGACGGGCCAAACGGCGAAGGTCTCAAATTCGGCAAGACCGTGTCTATCGGGCGGGAGCGGCAAATCGCCATCACTGGTTGTCAGTTTCCAGCCGTTGTGGTGCAGCATCGCAAACAGCGCATCCCAGTCGTGTTCTGCGCTCCCGGCCACCTCGCCATCAGGAAGCACGCCGGGGTCCTCCCCGAAAGCCTCATGGAAGCGCGCCCAATCAAGATCCGATGTCATGGGCATAATCATGGCGCAGATTATTTACGGGCAGTTAGTCTCTGCATTGAGACGCTCAATAGCCGCGCGCGAATAGCCAGCGGCTAGGGGCGCCGGCTAGGTGGACTCAAGCAGAAGATTCACGGCAGCGAGTTCCTCAGATGTGAACGCATCCTTGTTCTCAGGAAGTAAGTCGGCGGGTGTGCGTCCCGTACGGTCTCGAGCGGCCCAATTGGCGCCGCCGTGGCAGAGAGCTTCAATGGCTGAGACATTCCCGCGGACGATCGCTTCGTGTAGCGGTGTGGCCCCGTCGTCAGCAGCGGCGTTCACGTCCGCACCGGCCGCGAGAAGAACCTCGACCGCCATAACACCAGCCCCGACGGCATAGTGCAAAGCCGTGCGTCCGGTGTTGTCGCGCCTCCCTACGTCAGCGCCCGCCGACAGGAGAAGCTGCGTCACAAGGAGTCTGGAATCGTCATAGAACGGCTCAAGCTCGTCGACTGACTCCATCAAGGGCGTGATGTCGGCTGCGGTGTCGGATCCGTAATGGTCAACAGGGGCGCCGGCGTCCAGTAGTTCGCGGACAAGGGCGACGTTGTCGCTCCATACAGCGAATCCCAAGGTGCATGGGGTGCTCGGCTTAGGGGGCATGTTCTAAGCATCCACCAAGAGTCACGGCTCGTTCGGAGGTGCGCCCCCAATCCGGCAAATAGATCTTGTTCAGATCGTCGGGGAGTTCCGGAAAGGATCCTCCACTGGGCATTCCGCGTCTGTGGCTTCAAAACTCAAACGTAATATGGTGGTCGTCACAGTCTGTCGCACACCCACAACTAGCCGCCCCACGAAGTCCAGAAAATCAACAGGCCCAACCCCAGGATCGATATGACGCCAAAGACGACGGCAAAGGTGAGACCGCGACGTTTACGACGGAAGTTTTGATCAATGCGGTAGTTGTTTATGTCTCTGCCGCCGTCGCGGTACTTCGGCAAGCCGGTCATTCATCGCACCACGTTGTGACTTGGAGATCCGAGATTAGGTGCGAAATGTCAGTAGCTGTCATGACTGGATCCTAAGGTGCTTTGACCGGCTTCCTGGTCCTTGGGCCAACTCCGTAATCCGGTGGACCTGCGTCCGTAAGCCGATCCCTGACCGGACACTTGGAGCGTCCGCTGGACTGCGGCAAACGGGCGTTGGTTCGCGGAAGACGGAGAGGCGAGCCTTCACGCCATCAGCGGTTAAACGCTGGGAATAAGGTCGATGCGTAGCTCGTCTGGCGAACTACCACGAACAGCGGCATCGGACGCGACCGTCACAACGAGCTCGTTCCAACCGCGGTGAGCCGGAGTTTCGACGTCACTGTCGGCGTCACCGACTGTGATTCTGCCATTGGCTGACTTTAGCCTTCCACGGAATACTTCGCTTCTGTCCACGCTGGGGAGGTCCGCTTCGGTTAGAAGCCGGACTACCACTTCAGTTTCAGCCCAGTCGAATTCGTCCTCAAATGAGTCGATGTCCTGGGCATGACGGACCAACGCAATAATGCCGTGTTCATTGGACGAGACAGCCTTGTCAGCTTCCACTTCCGGAATTTTGCCGCCAGACTCAGCATCGGCGACGATGACGATTCCCCAGTGAAATGGCCGTCGGATGGACGTGGTCAAGAGTGGCTGCATAGCCAGAATGCTACCGCCAGAATTCCTGAGTCCGTCGATGATTGCAGCTAGCGGTGACAAGTTGGGCGCGGCCGTGTCTCTAAAGGTACGGGTGCCCCGCTGGAGGATCCTTCACCGGACGGCGAACCGGAACGGAGCTTGAGCCCCGTCATCAGCTTTCCTCAGGGATTCAACAACGTCTCGTCGAACCAGACATCTTCGTAGCCGGGTGCTAAGAGGAATCGCCACCCCGGAGGCAAAGCGAGATAGGGAAGGACTTCTGGACACCAGGTCGTCAGATGCTCGACGTGCAAGGGAACGAAGAAGTCGGGCGCGGTTCCGAGCTCTTCGCCGCGCCAAATGAACCAGCCACTGGTGCCAGTTGCGGCGGGATGCCTTAGACCATTGAGGGGAAGAAGATGCGACGACCGTACGTTTTCGGAAACTCCTACTTTCATTCCTTTCAAGGGTGGTGCCGGAACAGCCCCGAACCTGGTGGTCATCTGCATTTGGGCGGAAAGGATCGAATCGTGCATACAAGGAATCTTCGCCTATAAATGCAAACTACCTGCCCCTAAGCCGATCGTCTACCGCGCATCACGCCCCTAGTGGGCTGTGAAAACGCCGTCATTTACGACTCAAAGTCACGGCTGTTATCGAACGGCCACGCCACGTGCCGCTCCAAGTTTTCATTACATCAACTGGCCTGCCTCCGCTCCAATAAAGCCTTGAGTGTTGAAGGAGTCCGCAGATGGCCAGATGACTACTCAACAACGGTGGCCGTGATTTTCCGCTCTATTTTGTAGGTCTTTACATCGCTAGAGTCCAACGTCAGCACAGGCGGCATCGGATCTACAGCAAACCAGTTGGGTGAACGCGACGTCGAAGGTGATACTGCTCCGCCCGCAACGGGGGCGTCCTCCACACTTTGTGCATCGATGAACAGGACAAAGGTGTCCTGTCCGTTCTGTGCGCTACTTAGCTTTATGCCGTCGATTGGCGTCTTGGGAACCCACCTAAAGAACTCTGTGATCACCTGGGTGGGAACGTAAGTCAGGTTCGGATTGTCTTCAGGCCCCATGGGCGCCGTGACGTTAGCGGCAAACCTTCGGAAAAACTGGAGTATGCCGATTTGTTCGAGGGTGTCCGGAGCGAACAAGGACGGCATGTTCAGGTCGGACGTTAGATCGAGGACCCTAAGATCCTTTTGGCTCTTGAAACCCCCGATACGCGCAAAGTTCCTAGTTCCGTGAGAAGCAATTTCTTCGACGGCAGTCTCCGGCGTCGCGGAGCCGTAGAACATGGGTATTCCTTCGGGACTCATTCGATTCACAGTGGCCAGTTTCGCGGGAGCTGGACCGAGTTCAGAAGCCGATGCCAGTTTGCTGAACTCACTGCTGACCAAACGCCCCCTGTAAAAGAAGGTGCCAGCCGGCACCATGGAGATGAGACTCAGCTCTTCTTTTTCGGCATAGGGTAGAAGGCTTTGCAGGAAGCTTTCACTTCTCTGACCAGGCGCAGCAACAGAAGAATCGGTGTTACTAGAAGGAAATATAAAGCGAGACTGTGTTCGTACGTCTTCCTCGAACTGGTCCCAGCCCCAGTAGGCTGCATCCAGTGATGTGGGATGTCTGTTTTCTGTCCAGTCCGTCTCCAGGACGGCCCTTTGCAGCAACTCAATGAGCGACTCGAAGACTTGGTCTTCGATAGCTTTTTCGCAGACCTGATACAGGATCTCGCCGGGATCGGAGATATCGGCGCCGTGCCACCCGTCATCCCAAGGAACACCAGCATCTACGGCCGGCTCATAAAGGGACGTGAACACATCCATGACGTGCCGCTGAACCTCTGCTAGAGGGGCAAGGTCAGCGATCGCCGAATTTGCGGGGCACAGCACGCACATGCTCTCGTCGTCATCGACCACCGCAACAGACAACTTTTCTCGTAGGTGGGTATCGGTAATGTGGGTACGGCATAGAACGCCATCCACTTCCTCGTAACCGCGGTCATTGTCTGCGAGCCAGCGCTCGGATGCTCCACTCATGAGGACGAGTGTCGCATGTACGCGGTGCGGCTCTGGGTTACGATCGCGATCATTACGCGGAACACCCTAAGATCTGTCCCCAGCACGATGCATCAACGAACATCTTCCTGTCCGATTGAGGTTCTCTCTGGGCACTTCTGATGTACCAGATGCTAGTGCGTGACTTTTTGCAGTGCCCTGCCTGCCGTCACGGCATATCGACTTGGGCTTGGTCTACCCAACGTGCCAAAAGGCTGAAAGCGGCTAGTTGTTCCAGGGCAAGCTGCTCTTCACCTCCTTCGCTTTCTTGGGGTTGGTGCATGCCTGGATTGCGGATTGCAGTGTAGAGACCGTCTGCAAAGGATCGAGCCCCTCTATGAAGGTTCTGATATGTCCGTCCGCCGTCGTCCTCCATCAGCCTGAGCCGCGGCGCCCCTGCTTTTGGCCCGTCCAGTGAGAACGCTTCGTTGAAAAGCGTCGTCTCCGATACATCCATGCGTCCCAGTTTTGCCTGAGTCTCAGCATTGATACGGATCGCAGCCTGCATTACGGCCTGGTGATAGTGACCGGTGTTCCAATAGGACCTGCCATTTTCCCATGCCCAAGGGTGGAGATTGGCGGCGTCCATGTCTGGCGCGTTATCGCCCAGGTTTTCAGCGAGTTCAGCTGCCCGCTGCAACGAGGCTTTGGCTCTTGACGCCTGGTCCCGAAGCCAAGCATAAGATCCATCTTTTCCTGGTCTGTCTTGTCTCCAACCCGGTAGAACGCGATCAAGAATCTGCTCCACTACGTGTGCGCGCTGAGACGCTTCAGTCTCTGATCCACGCATGTGCGTTCCAAGAACTATGACTCCGCCGCCCCTGTTGTCGTATCCGATCTGGTCGGTTACATGAAGGAACTGGTCAATCTCATTGATCGCCCATTCAGGATTCAGCTTGCTCATGCAATCATCCTGCCTTGTCGTGCCCATATCCCTTAGGAAGGACTCGAGGTCTGAGTGATGAACATCAATGGCAGGCCAGACACGGTAAGCACAGGCATTGTCGTCGATTGTTCCTTGACCCCCGCAGCCTCTCGATGAGGAGCAGTCCCAACCGCCCGCAAGCCGGTCCCACACCGGGCAGATGTAACGGGCATCGAGGCCCCCGCCGTTCAAGGGCTACTGGATTCCCTTAAGACCCGCCCGCAAAAATGCCCGGTGAAGGTGCCCTAAACGCTACATTCGGCGTCATGCTTATCGGGGCTACGCCAGTGTCTCCACCAACACTCAAGACCTAGCCGCCCAACGCGACGCTCTCGCGCCCGCCGGTGTGGATCCCAACGCTATCTACATCGATCACGGATTCACCGGCACCCAACGCGAAAGGCCCGGCCTTGGCAAGGCCCTCGCCGCCTGCCAGAACGAGAACACCCTCGTTGTGACCAAGCTCGATCGCTCCCCCGCCCACTGCCAGACGCCAGGAACATCCCGGATGAGCTCACCCGCAAAGGCATCGCTTTGAAGTTGGGTGGCAGCATCCACGACCCCCACGCCCCGTGGGAAAACTGCTGTTCAACCAGAGTGACCCTTTGTGCAGAGGACTTCGGACACAGTCTGTCCACACGCGGCTGCACTAATCCCGCAACCGCAGAGATCTCAATGCAGTCAGCTTCTGACAACGACAGTCACCCACGGCCCTCCAACGATCTTGTCCTGCGTGGGGCACCGCCTTGAAGTGCCGCAAGGAACAGCGCCTCGGCCAGGATCGCGTTCCTCAGTTCCCCAAGATGAACGGACTCATTGGCCCCGTGAGCCCGGGAGTCCGGATCCTCCGCTCCGGTAATGATGATGGGACACTGCGGTTGGGCAGCAGCGAGTGCGGCAACGAAGGGGATGGAACCACCAACACCCATGGACACTGGCTGCGCTCCCCATCCCTTCTCCAAGGACCAGACTGCCGCCTGAACCATCGGGTGGTTGGAGTCAGCCATGAATGGCATGCTTTTGGACCCTGGGGTGAAGGTGACCTCCGCCCCGAAAGGAACATTTTTCAGTGCATGGCGCCGCACAGCTTCCATTGCCTGATCGGGATGGTTCCCCGGCGGCAAGCGAAGGCTGAACTTCACCGTGGCCTCGGGCAGCAACACGTTCCCGGCTGTCCCGATGGGTTGGGAGTCCAGCCCCACGAAGGAGAGTGCGGGCTTGGTCCATAAGCGTGAAGTGAGCGATCCGGTTCCAGCCAGCTGCACGCCTTCCGGCACACCCGCGTCCCGCCGGAATGTCTCCTCGTCCATATCAAGGCCCTCAGCAGGGCCCTCAACCAGCCCCTCCACAGCAACCGAGCCGTCAGCATTGTGGAAGGTTGCCATCAACCGGGCCAGGATTGTTAATGCATCAAGGACCGGACCTCCATACGTCCCCGAATGCAGCGCATGATCAAGGACGCGAACACGGACTGTCCCATCCACCAGGCCGCGGAGGCTGGTAGTCAGGCCCGGGATCCCGACCTTCCAACTGCCTGAATCAGCAACAATGGCAGCGTCGGCAAGGAGTTCGTGTCCGTAATCCTTCATGAAGCCCTGAAGGCTGGGTGAGCCGGCTTCTTCCTCTCCCTCAACGAACACAGTGAGGCCCAGTCCGTGGTCCGGCCCAAGAACCGAATCGACGGCGTGGATGGCAGCGAGGTGCATGACAATACCGGCTTTGTCATCGGCAACACCACGACCCCATAGACGTCCGTCCTTCTCCATTGCGGAGAAGGGCTCCGAATCCCAGGCCTCCAGCGGTCCTGCTGGCTGAACATCGTGATGAGCGTAGAGCAGGACAGTGGGAAGGCCCTGCGCGGCAGGCCGCCTCGCCAACACTGCCGGTGCGCCGTCTACCCCGCTTTGATCCGCGGCCCGGATGATTGATACTTCGGCGAAGCCGCGTGCCAGGAACAGGTCGTGCACCCGTCGGACACTGAGGTCCAATGCATGGGCATCAAATCCGGCCCAGGCGACGCCGGGAACGCTGACCAAGTCGGCCAGGACGGTCACGTAGTGCGCCATGTTTGCATCCACCGCGGCGGCGAGTGCCTCAAGGGTGGCCGGTGGAGGGTGGGCTTGTGGAAGAGGCTCATTGAACTTCACGCGTGATTCACCTTGCGCCTTGACGGGTACATGGAAGACGAGATCGATGTATGGAATTGTAAGTTTACTTACCCATCAAGGAGAGCCTCGTGGATCAAAATGAAGCACCTTTGCTCGATGCGTTGGCCGAGTACCACCGACTGAACCGCTACGGGTACACGCCTCCCGGCCATCGCCAAGGCAGGGGTGCCGATCCGCGAACCCTTGAGGTTCTGGGTACTGATACGTTTCGCTCGGATGTGCTTTCCACGGCAGGACTCGATGACAGAAAGTCCTCAGGCGGTTTTCTCAGCAAGGCCGAGGAGCTCATGGCCGAAGCCGTTGGAGCTGACAAGGCATTCTTTTCGACCTGCGGCAGCTCGCTCTCCGTCAAGGCCTCCATCCTTGCCGTCACCCGAGGAAGTGGTGATTTGCTCATTGGCCGGGATGCCCACAAATCTGTCGTTGCCGGCGTCATCCTGTCCGGACTCCAGCCCCGGTGGATCAGTCCGCAGTGGGATCGGGACCTGCACATTGCCCACCCGCCGAGCCCTGAAGAAGTGGAAAAGATGTGGCAAAGGTACCCCGATGCCGCTGCGGCACTGATCACGAGCCCAACGCCCTATGGAACCTGTGCGGACATTGGGAAAATCGCCGAGATCTGCCACAAGAGGGGCAAGCCGCTGATCATCGACGAAGCGTGGGGCGCGCATCTGCCGTTCAATAAGCGGTTGCCTACGTGGGCCATGGATGCAGGTGCAGACATTTGCGTGGTTAGTGTCCACAAAATGGGAATGGGATTCGAGCAAGGGTCCATATACCATCTCCAGGGCAGTCTGGTGGATCCGGTGCGGCTAAGCCAGTGCGCCGATCTGCTCTCCACCACCAGCGCCAACGTCATGATCTATGCGGCGATCGACGGCTGGCGGCGAAACATGGTCCAGGATGGCGAGGTGCTGCTGGAAAAGACCTTGAACCTGGCCGAGAGCGTCCGCAGCGATATCGATTCCATGGCCGGACTCCACGTCCTGGGGCCGGAGCTGGTCCATGCCGAGGCCTCCCACGATTTGGACCCCCTCCACGTGCTGATCGACGTCGCGGGTTTGGGCATCAGCGGCTACCAGGCGGCGGACTGGTTGCGGGCCAACTGTCACCTTGACGTTGGGCTCAATGATCACCGGAGGATAGAAGCCACGTTGTCCCAATCGGACGATGAGGAAACAACCGAGCGCTTGCTGACAAGCCTGCAGCAGCTGATCGAAGCCGCACCACAGATGCCGGAACCGACGCCTGTTCAGCTCCCGGATCCGGAGGACCTGGAAATGCCAACGGTGATGCTACCGCGGGATGCCTTCTTCGGACCCGTGGAAAACGTCCCGGCAGAAGAAGCCGCAGGTCGGGTCGCAGCCGAGCAGATCACGCCGTATCCGCCCGGCATCCCGGCAATCCTTCCGGGCGAACGGATCAACCAGGCCGTCGTCGATTATCTTCGCACCGGAGTAGCCGCCGGAATGGTTTTGCCGGACCCTGCCGACGCTTCGATGAAAACCATCAGGGTAGTGGCACATCAGCGCGACCAGTAAGCTCTGGACTCTCCCCACATAATCACTAGGCTGAAAAAGACCAACACCGAGTTCCAAAGGAGAGATGATGACGCTTCCTCCAACTCACGAACCTGAGCCGTTCCCGCCGGAACCGGGACCGGTCCAGCCACCACCGGATCCCACTACCCCATTCCCACCCAGCCCTATTCCATCTCCAAATCCGACGCCCGGCCCGCTTCCGGTTCCGGATCCTGGTCCCGTTCCACCACATCCAGACCCGACGCATCAGCCGGATCAGCCGCCAAGTTAGGCTGGTTTGGACTTAAACGAGTACGACGGCGGCGCACACCAAAAAAGGTGACTGTCTTCAAGCTCCGGGGTGAGCTCAGTCAAGGCATACGATGTTGGCCACATGCTGCCGTCGTCGAGCATCGCATTCTCTTCGAAACCGAGGGTGGCATACCTGCTCTTGAACTTGTCGGCACTCTTGAAGAACACGATGTTCTTCCCGTCCTTGGCATACGCGGGCATTCCGTACCAGGTCTTGGGGGAAAGCTCCGGCGCATGCTCCCGGATCAGCGCGTGGAGTCGCTGCGCAATCGCCTTATCTGCCGGCGGCATCTCTGCGATCTTCGCCAGGACATCGCTCTCACCGTCGGCTTGGGAAGCCTTCTTGGTCCTTTTGAGCTCCTGCGAACGCTCCTTCATGGCGGCGCGTTCGTCCTCGGTGAATCCCTCGTAGGACTTGGTAGCTCCGGTCTCAGTCATGGCAGGCCCCTCTCGCTGCTGGAAATCTTTCGGATGTTTCAACGATAGATCCGGGCCGATCGCCGAGCTTCTTCAATACTGCTCAATCAGCAGCTAGGAGAAACGTCCGGGCCGGAACGTTGCCAGCATGGGGTGCTTCTTGCCTGTCAGGATCTCTCCGGACAGCAGTTCACCTGCAATGAGTCCCAACGTGGCACCCGAGTGCGTGAACGCTACGAAACAGCCGGGCACTTGGCCCAGTTCGCCGAAGACGGGTTCACCATCGCCGGGGATGGGCTTGTAGCCGATCTTCCAGGAGGCCGGCTTGAGTTCAGGGTTGCCTGCAATCAGCTTGGAGGATTCATCGGCCAGTTCCTGGACAACGTCATCAGGAATGCTGAAGGAACCATCTGGGTGTTCGGTAATCCGGTCCTCATACCAGTCGTGGTCCAGCGCGAAAGTGTTACCCGGGTTGGGACGAACGGCGGCACGCGGCGTGTTCATCACTGCCTTCACCTGGTGCTCCACAGGCTTGGTGACCACCAGCATGGAGACCGGGGAACCATTGGGGATTTCCACCCCGAGCGGCTTCACGACGGCGGGCGTCGCCGCGCCGCAAGCGACGAGGACGGCGTCGGCTGAATAGGTCTCGCCGGAGGCAGTCTCGACGCCGTTGGCCCGGCCGCCGTCGAGCGTCACTTGGACTTTGCCCGCGTTGAGGACGAGCTGACCGCCGAGGGCGTGGAACTCCTCCATGAGGAAGTTGACCAGGTCCGGCAGGCTGACCCAGCCCTCGCCGGGGTTGAAGATGGCGTTCTCGGGAACAGCGCTGGCGTCGATGCCGGGCGTCACCGATGCGATCTCCTCAGGGGCGAGAAGCTTGGAGTCGTAGCCAATCGACTTCTCGTAAGCGTGGCGGGCTTCGGTCACCTCGCGCTGGCCGGCAGCGTTCCACATGAGGCCTCCGTCGAACCGCAGCCATTCGCGGTTGGGATCCGCCGCGAACAGTGTCCGGTACCGATCGACGCCAGCCAGCCGCAGCTGGTGGTAAGGGGTGGACCGTTCGCCGGCTGAGTTAAGCCAGGACAGTGAACGGCCCGTGGCCTCGCTGGCCAGGCCCCGCTCGGTCAGGAGCGTCACGGAAGCTCCCCCGCGGAGCAGGTGAACGGCGGTGGAAACGCCCAGGATGCCGCCCCCGATGACGGCGACGTGCTTGGTGGAGGACATAGCTCTCCCTTTCTTTCGTGTTTGTGGATGCTTGGGACGCTCTTGCGCTTACGCGAAGGCGTGGATGCTTTCGATGATTTTGAGGGTTTCAAGCGCCTCGGCCGGAGCTACAGGAAGGCGTCCTTGGCCACGGAGGCAGGCTGCCAGTTCTGCGTAGAACTGCGGGTAGGCGCCCTTTTCCGCAGGTACGGGTGTTGCTGAACCGTCGGCTCCCAGAAGCCCCCAAGACTCCTGGGTTTCCATGCCATAAAAAGCGTCCGACGGCGTGACACCGGCTGCGAGCGCGGGTTCCTGACCGTCGAGTCCCCATTTGGTGTACCCGGCTTTTGATCCGAGGACGTGGAACCGCGGGCCAACCTGCGCCGCCATGCCGTTCATCCACAGCCGGGACCGTACGCCTGACTCGTGGAGCAGGGACACGAAGGCCTCCGTGTCTGCCGCGTCGGCATGGGGGCCATGGTTTGCGGTTTCGCCGTAGCTCTCCTCCACAGGTCCGAACAGCTGGATGGCCTGGTCGATCAGGTGGGCGCCCAGGTCGTGAAGGATGCCACCGCCTTCAGCGAGCGTGGATGTGTCGCGCCAGTTCCCGAAGCCTTCGGGCCGCCACCATTCAAAACGTGACTCAAACGTCCTTACTTCGCCGAGCGCCCCTTCCTGCAGCAGTTTGCGCAACGTCAGGAAGTCGGCGTCCCACCGTCGGTTCTGGAAGACCGTGAGCTGCACACCGGCGTCGGACGCGCGTGCGGCCAGCTCCTCACCGTGGGCGACGCTGGTGACGAAAGGTTTGTCCGCCACAACGTTCAGGCCGCAGGCGATTGCCGTGGCACCGAGCTCGAGGTGCGTGAGCGGCGGAGTTCCCAACACCACAAGATCGAGGTCGCTGGCAAGGGCAAACATGTGTTCCGGAGTGGGCACTATCCGCGCTTGTGGATAGAGCCGCGCGGCCTCGCGGGCGCGCTCCGGGTCCGACGTCACGATGACGTCCAGCGAATAGTTCGGATCTGCTGCGATCAGCGGGGCATGGAAGACCTTGCCTGAGACGCCAAACCCGACGACGGCGGTCCGGATGGGTGCCGCTGTTACCTGACCCATTACAGGACCTCCGAAAGGAAGCGCTGCAGGCGTTCGCTGCGCGGGTTGTCGAAGAGCTCGGCAGGGGTGCCGACCTCCACCACTTCGCCTTCATCCATGAAGACCACTTGATCAGCAACTTTGCGGGCAAAACCCATCTCGTGCGTGACCACCAGCATGGTCATGCCTCGGCGTCCGAGGCCTGCCATGAGGTTCAGGACACCCTTGACGAGTTCCGGGTCCAGCGCGCTGGTGGCTTCGTCGAAGAGCATGACTTCCGGTTCCATGGCGAGCGCCCGGGCTATGGCGACGCGCTGCTGCTGACCGCCGGAGAGGTCGCGGGGCCGGTGGTCGGCGCGTTCGGCGAGGCCCACTTCGGCCAGCCGGCGCTGGGCGCGTTCCCGTGCCTCCTTCTTGGACATTCCCTTGACGCTCCACAGAGCGAGGGCCACGTTCTCCAAGGCTGTGTGGTCCGGGAAGAGGTTGAAGTGCTGGAACACCATGCCGATGCGGGCGCGGAGGATGTCCGGCTTGACCTTGAGGGCGCTTTCGCCCGCCAGAAGCACGTCGCCGCTCTTGGGTTCGTGCAGGCGGTTGACGCCGCGCAGGAGCGTGGACTTGCCGGAACCGGACGGGCCAATGATGCACGTGGTGGTCCCCGGAGCCACGCTGAGGCCGACGTTGCGGAGTACCTCGACGTCACCATAGGCCATGGTCAGGTTCCGCAGTTCCAGGCTGGAGCCGTGGAACGTCTGGACGTCGGCTGCGGCTGGCTTGTCCTTGGCGGTTGACTTGGCCGTTGACATGTTGGTGCCGGTGCTGCTGCTGGCAGTGTTGCTGCTGCTTGTGAGGTTCACGTGTTGCTCCCGGTGATGAGCGGCGATGCCGCGTCGAGTTCCTTGACTTCCTTCAGCCCACTGGTTGGGGCAGTGGGACGGCGGCGACCGGTGCGGAACTTGTTGTCGAAGTAATTGACCAGGTGGGTCAGTGGCACGGTGATGACCAGGTAGAAGATGCCTGCCATGACCAGCGGTGAGAGGTTGCCTGAGAGCACTGCAGCGTCCTGGCCCACACGGAACAGTTCACGCTCGCTGACCAACAGGCCCAGGAAGTAGACCAATGAAGAGTCTTTGACGATTGCAATGAACTGGTTCACCAGGGCTGGCAGCACCCGGCGTACGCCTTGCGGTACCACTACCAGTGCCATGGACTTTGAGTAGCTCATGCCCAGGGCGCGGCAGGCCTCGCCTTGGCCCTTGTCCACGCTCTGGATGCCGGCCCGGAAGATTTCTCCGATGTAGGCGCTGGCGATCAGGCTCAGCGCGATGATTCCCAGCGGGTAGGGCGAGGGTCCAAACACTGACTGGCTGAACCGGGCGAAGCCCTGGCCGATCAGCAGGATGGTCAGGATTGCGGGCAGGCCACGGAAAAGGTCCGTGTAGATCCGCGCCGGGATTCGCAGCCACTTGGACCGCGAGATCCCCATGACGGCCACCACCATGCCCATCACTACGCCGAGGATGGTTGCTGCGATGGAGATGATCAGGGTGTTGAGGAGTCCAACTCCCAAGAGTTGGGGCAGTACTTCGATCATCGAATCGACATCGAAGAACGTGCGGCTGATGGTATTGAGCCAATCCATTGGGTGCTCTCAGACGTTTGTTGGTTTTTTCGGGATGGCCGGGCGGGCTGCGGGTGTGGCCCGCCCGGCGGTGTTGTTGAGTAGGCGGTGTTGTTGAGTAGGCGGTTGCGCTACTTGGCAGCCGCTACTTGGCAGCCGTTGGCGACGGGCTGGAGGTCTGCTCCGCCTTGGGCAGATACTGCTCGGGCATCGGCGAGCCCGGGAACCACTTCTGGTAGAGCTTCTTCCAGGTGCCGTCTTCCATGGCCGCGGCAAGGCCCTTGTTCAAGGCTTCCTTGAAGGCGGGCTTGTTCTTGGCAATGGCAAAGCCTGCCGGGGCGTCGAAGGACGGGATGTCAGCTGCACTGACCAGTCCGAACTGCTCCTGGTACGCCTTGGCTGCCTCGTAGTCCAGGAAGTGGGCGTCCACTGCGCCGCTGTTGACGGCGGAGATTGCGGTGTTGTTGTCCGGGAAGCGGACCAGCTGGGCGGAGGTGAAGTTCTTGACCGCGTAGGCTTCCTGGAGGGTGCCCTGGACAACGCCCAGGCGCTTACCAGAGAGGCCGTTGACGTCCTTGATGCCTGAGGTCTTGGTGGTGATGACCGTCAGGTAGCCGGCCAGGTAGCCGTCGGAGAAGTCAACGGTTTCCTTGCGCTTGTCCGTGATGCCAATGGCCGCGACACCGACGTCGAACTGGCCATTGGCCACGGCTGCAAGCAGGCCGGAGAAGTCCTGTCCGGTGAAGACAACCTTGTCCACGCCGGCGCGGTGGGCCACGTCCTTGAAGAGCTCCACATCGAAGCCGGTGAAGTTACCCGAGCCGTCCGTGAAGGTGTACGGCTTCGAGTCGCCAAGACTGGCGACGCGGATGGTGCCGGGTTCGATCAGGCCGTAAGGATTCTCAGCCGAGTTCGAGGTCCCGGCAGAGGATCCGCCACAGCCGGAGAGGGCGAGGATAGCCGCCAAGGCTGCTGCTGCGAGCGCTGCCGGGCGGAAGTTCAGTTTGATCACAGCGTTGTCCAATCGTGGGGAGGGCCAGCGGTGCTGTCTGGGCCGCTTTTGGGGTCTTACTCGATGCGGGGTCTTGTTGAGTCCGGTCTCAGCCCCTAGGATTGAGACCGGACTCACATCGATTGATTGAAAATGTAGCGGAAGTCACAAGCCGCGTCAACACCACTTCTGAAAGGTGAACATGAGTACTGATGGATCCCGACGGCGGGACGTGACAGTTGCCGACGTCGCCAAAGCCGCGCAAGTCTCCAAGGCCCAAGCCGCCCGCGCCCTGGGCAACTATGGCGCAGTCAGCGACGACGTCCGGGAGCGGGTTCTCGCCGCTGCCGAAGGGCTGGGCTACCGCCCCAACGAGCTTGCGCGCAGCATGAACACGGGCAAATCAAACACCATCGGCGTGGTGGTGGGCGATATCGAAAACCCGCACTTCGGCTTGGCCACCAGGGGCATCACAGACACCGCCAAGAAGAGCGGCTACAACGTCATCCTGATCAACACGGATGAAGAACGGGCCGCCGAGGTGGACGCCGTCCAGGTGCTTCTGGACAAGCGCGTTGACGGACTGATCGTGGCTCCAGCCTCATCCGTGGAAACCTCACACTTGAAGGAGGTCCGCGACTCTGGCCGGCCCCTGGTCCTGCTGGACCGCGCCGCCGAAGGACTCGACGTCGAGACCTTCGCCGTGGACATGGGAACCATCTCCTACGAGTCCACCAAGTACCTCATCCAAGCAGGCCATCGACGCATCGCGTTCGTCTCCACCGTTCGGACAGACGGGCCCTACGTTGCGGGGATGACACTGGATTCCTCGCAAATCTCGGACCGCCTGGAGGGAATCCGCCGCGCCTTCGAAGAGGAAGGCCTCAGCCAGCCGATCGACCTGGTGCGTCTCAATGCCGGTGACGCCGATTCCATTATGCGAATCACCCGTGACCTGCTGAAGGGGCCGGATGCTGCTACGGCCATCATTGCCTCTGACGGCCTCATCGCCTTGAGCGTTGTGGAGGCCATCCAGGAATCGGGGCTCTCCATCCCCTCGGACGTATCCCTCCTCATGTACGACGATTTCGCCTGGACCCGTCTCACCACTCCCCCGCTCACCGTCATTGCGCAGCCTGTCTACGAGATGGGAATGGCCGCCGCCACCGCGTTGATCCGGCTGATTGAGGGCAGGAAATCTTCCGCACCAGCTGGCCCGCCGTTGGAGGCGCGACTCGTGCTCCGCGGCTCAATCGGATCGCCGAAGGACGTCGGCGTGCTCAGCCAGGCGGGCGGTTAACCCCTGCCAAACCCCTTGCACGCCCAACAGAAACGGCCACACTGGAAGCATCAGGTGAGGAAGCTGACATGCCAAAAGTGGAAATGGATCTGGATTCCGTCGTCCCACCGGCGAAAGTACGGGAGGCCTTGCTGGACTTTAGCCCGCGTCGGCCGGAGATCTGGCCAGGCATCTACCCACCCATGTACGAGGTTTACCAGGTGGGCGACACCTTCGCGGACATCAGAGAAGGAAGCAAAGCTCCCGGTGGCGTGATCTGGGCCAAGGAACACTACGACTGGGCAAACCCCGACGAAGTGAAGTGGACTGTCCAGGAGAGTAATTTCTGCGCGCCGGGAAGCTACGTGAATGCGCGAATCACACCCAACGAGTCTGGCGGTTCACGCATTCACGTTACCTGGAACCGTAAGCCCACAAGTTTCATGGGTCGCCTGGCCGCCTTCATGATCGTCGTGACCCGGGGCGCGCCGGTGGCAAGCTCACTGCGAATGGGCCTGAAAAAGTTGGAAGCGAAAGGCGCCACGGAGCCATGATCAAATCTGCAGAGAGCGTTGTCATCGCCCGGACACCGGAAGAGGTCTTCCAGTACGTGGCGGACCTTCGCAACGAACCGAACTGGCACGTTGACATTGCCAGCGTGCCTGACCAAACCGACCCTGTCCCAATCGTCGGCAAGACCTACCCGCTGAACTTCAAACCCTTCATGGGCAAGACCGACGGCACATTCACAGCCGTGGATGTCAGGCCCGGCTCGCGCTTGCAATATCGAGCCGACTTCGCAGGACTGCAGCCACGCATCACTTACACGGTGGAGCCAGCCGGGGAAGGCGCCCGCTTCACTCGAGGCGTGGAGATGCAACCAAGCGGGCTCAAGGTTCTCATGACCCCGATGATGGCGTACATGGTTCCCCGGCGAAACAAGGTCTTTGTCCAGAACCTGAAGCGCGTGCTGGAATCCTGACGGCTGCTTTCGCGGTCCGCTTCGTAAAACCACGACGTCGGCTAGTCACCCACCCGGGGCTGCCATCGCCGTCGTGGTTCATTGCCCTAATCGAATCTGTTGGTGGAAAGCAGGAACAGAGTAAGCGCCAGCGTAAGCCGCACGCGGCCTGACGGTATTCGAATGTCGAAGCCGAGGGCGGACGTGAACTCGCTTGCGCGGTTCTGGACACTCGAGTGATGCAGATTGAGCTGACCGGCCACAGCGCGCAGGCTGCCTGCTTCAGCAATGGCTTCCTCTATCCGCCACGCCTTGGGCTGTTCTGCGATCAGCCGTTTCAAAGCCGTAACGTCAGCCGGTTCGTGGGTGGCCTCGTTTGCCCTTTCAGCAAGCACGATGAGGCTGCCAAGATCGTCCGCGGTGTGAATCGGGCGGTGTGGGCTGGTAAGTCTGAGGGCCAGGAGTGCTGTCTGCCAAGATCTGTCCAGCTCCTGGGGGACGGTGGCCAAGCCGATTCCTGCCCTCGTATCCTGTGGCGCAGTCGCCATGGACGGGCGAATGAATGCCCGGATTGCACCGAATTCCGTGTGAACTACCGCTGACGATCCGGGCATTGGCATCACCGCAGGGATTGTATGAACCCTGTATGAGCCAGTGCGCTCCAAGTGCAGAAGGGCTGCCGCCTCCATGCGTCTTTCCAATGAAGACTCGCTGCTGATGATCGTCTCAATTGCGCGTCGCGTGGCTGCTACGGGACTCGTTCGATCCCAAAAGATGCCCAGTGCAATCGCGAGCCGTTCCAGGATCAATTCATCATTGACGAACCCGGGGCTGGCGCGCTCAATCCATGCCCGCCCGTCGGCACCAAACTCTTTGGAAGGCCACTCACCTTGTTGTTCCGGCATCCTCCGTCCAGATGCATCAACGCACATGGAACGGCCATCCATGGCAAAGCCAACTGAACAGTCACACAGTACCGCCGCCCCGCGGATGAGCATTTCTGCATTCGCCCGGCTGTTGACCAGCGCGTCGAAATACGTGATGACCTTGAGGCTTTCCGAGGCCTGGGGATCGAGCGCTTTGAGGCGCCACACGAGTCCTTGCATAACTATCGCCCGCCACCTTTGGTCTTCGAGAAGTTAATGGTGGCCCAGTCCGGCTGCTGCGGCAATGCATGACGGGCAGCCGGACGTGGGTTCAGGCATCCAGAATGCGTCGAAGCCACTGGGTGCGGGCCTCCCGTGCCATGACGGAGAGCGCTGCTTGGGGAAAGAAAATATCAAACCCGTGGAAACCGCCGGGCCACACGTGAAGCTCCGCGTCACCCCCGCAGGCCCAAATGGTGGAAGCGTAGGCAATGTCTTCGTCGCGGAAAACCTCTGCGGAGGCCACATCGATGAAAGTGGGAGGAAGGTTTGAAAGATCCTCAGCCCGGGCCGGCGCCGCGTAGATGGAAACGTCCTCTGTCTTCCGACGGCCGCCGAGGAGCGCGTCCCAGCCGGTATCGTTGCTCGTCCTGTCCCACACGCCGATGCCATCAATTTGGCGACTCGAGATAGTGTCATTGCGGTCATCGAGCATTGGATAGATCAGGAGCTGACCGGCCAGTTCAGGGCCACCCCTATCGCGTGACAGCAGGGCAACACCGGCAGCAAGCCCTCCACCTGCGCTCGCACCGGCAACAATGAGGCGATCAGGATCAATGCCCAGCTCTGCAGCATTCGCGGCCACCCATTCCAGGCCCGCGTAGCAGTCTTCCACGGGCGCCGGGTCCGGGTTTTCAGGGGCAAGACGATATTCGACAGAGACAGCCACGGCATCCAAAAGCTCGACCCACTCAATGAGCCAATCCGCGCCAAGAAACCGATCGCCCATGACCATTCCGCCGCCGTGAATGTGGAAGATTCCGGGTCCGCCAGGCTCGTGGTCTATCCGCCGAAAAATGGACACGATGAGATCTGGAGCCCCTACGGGGCCTGGAATGGTCCGTTCAAAGTGTTCTACTGGGCGACCGGCCAAGAGATCCTCGATAGGAGTCGCCACGAAGGACTGCCGCATGCCTTCGATCATGTCAGGCGTCAGCGTGGGAGTGATCAGATCACCCAATGCCACAAGTGTCGCCCCAAGCTCCGGATCAAAAGGTGGCGCTTTATGTACCGATTTCATCTTGACCTCCATTAATTCGGCCACTTCGTCGTGACCTGAAGCAAGCCTAGGTGCGCCCGACCACGAAGCTAACCGCCAAAAGCCCTCAAAAGGAACGGCGAGGACCGCCATGTGGCGGTCCTCAGCGACGTGTTTTCACAGCTACCTCAGTCGCCTTGCTCTGGTTCGTCCGCTGAGCGCACACTGCTCTGGATGATGCCGAGTTCCTCGAGCTGCGCTGACATCCCGGCACCGTCCGGAGCATAGATCCAAGGGATTCCCGGCGTCGGTTGTCCCCCGGACTTTGACCTACCGCCGGCGAGCACCGCTTCACCGACGGAGAGCTGCCGGATGGCGATCGCCCTGACGTTCTCCGGGTGGCGATGTGCGAATTCGGAATAGATGGCTTCGTCGTGCTGTCCGTCGTCGCCTACGAGCAGCCACTTGATGCGGGGGAACTCCTCTGCCAGGCGCTCCAGCGAAGTGCGCTTGTGCTCCCTGCCGCTACGGAACCATCGGTCCGGCGTGGGTCCCCAGTCGGTCAACAGCTTGGGCCCTGCGGGGTACAGATTGCGGGACAGGAACCGTGACAGTGTGGGCGCCACATTCCAGGCCCCGGTAGACAGGTAGAGCACCGGCGCCGTGGGTGCCGTCCTGGCGATCCGCTCGTAGAGGACGGCCATGCCTGGAGTCGGCGTCCTCGCATGCTCATTGAGCACAAAGGTGTTCCAGGCAGCCAGGAACGGTCGGGGAAGGGCTGTCACCATGACGGTGTCGTCAATATCGGAAACCACACCGAAGTCTGCGTCGTCCGCCACGACTTCCACGGGAGCCTCGACGATTCTGGAACTCCCGGATTGCAGGGTGATCGTGTGCCAGCCGGGATCCAGGGCTGCCTCAATGCGGACATCGACGACGCCCCCACGGTCGGCTTCGACGTCATGGACGGTGCCTGCAATGGTCACCCGTACGGCTGCATGAGCGACGGGCGCACTAATGAAGTTCCGCCAGCCGCGCATGCTCTCCTGCAAGGGGTTGGCATGGCCGGCGGCATCGCGGGGGTCGCTGCGAACAACTCTGGCCAGCACCCGGACCCAGGAAGTAGTGCCGTATCCGGTGTACGGGATGACCGTTTCCACTCGACCCCTCCGGATGGCGAGGCGCGTCTGGAACCTCAGCCACGCGTCGTCGAGCCTGACAGCCAGATGGTCGCTCTTGGACAAAGTGCGCGGTTTCTCAGGACGGGGAAACATGCGTCCAGTCTGGCATGGCCGGGCGGAAGGCTACCATACGGGCGTGAGCCAGGTGAGGACGGACCCGTCGCCTTCGATGTGATCAGCCAACTCCGCGTTGAACTTTCGGCCGTATTCTGCGCCGATGTGCTCCTGGAAGGCTTGCTCGTCGCGGTAGACCTCGAACACGAAATATTCCCGCGGATTGGTTTCCCGCGTGTAGGGCAGGAACGTGACGTTGCCTGGTTCCTGGCGCACGTGCCCTGCGAGTTCTGTCATCATTTCAGCGACCCTGGTTTCGCTGCCTTCCTTGACGGTGAATTCTGCGTACAAAGTTTTGGTCATGTCCGGTCCTTTGATCGATTGAATCGGGATTGCTTCTGGTTAGTTCTGGGGCAGTATCTCGCCGGAGCCCCTGGGGATGAGTTCCGTCGGGACGATATACGTCTGTGGTGAGCGATTGTCGCCGTCGATCCTTGCAAGGATCCGTTCTGCAGCGAGCTTTCCGATGCGTTCAGGGTGCTGGGCAACCACGGTTACTCCCGGCTCCATCATGTCGGCCAGGGTGAAGTCGTCAAATCCGACCAAAGCAACTTTGTGCTGCTCACCGACGGATTTCAGCGCCCGCATGGCACCGAAAGTTACCAGGTTCTGACTGGAGAATATCGCGGTTGGCGGGTTCTCCGATGTGAGCAATTCGTGCGCAGCCTTGAGGGCCGTTTCCTCGTCGTGAAGATTCTCCCGGACCGCAACGGTGGAGGTCGCGATCCCGGACCTGCCGACCTCGTCCAGGAAACCTGCGCGGCGTTTCACGGCGGTCTGGATATCGGTCCGGTCCCCGAGGTAAGCCAATTTGGTGTGGCCATGCTTGATGAGATGCGCGGCTGCCGCCGCGGCGCCCACCTCATTGTCCGTAACTACCGCATCCGCCTCGATACCCACGGGCTCGCGGTCGATGAACACCAACGGCAGATCACGGGAGTGTTCGGGGATCATGTAGGCCTGGCTCTTCGCGATCGTGGTCAGCACAAGACCATCCACGCGACGCCCCAGGAAAGCCGAAATCAACTTCCTTTCCCGGTCCGGGTCGTCATCCAGGCTCGAGGCGAAGACAGCAATTCCCCGCTCACCGAGGGCATCCTCCATCGCGCGGTGAATCTCACCGCTGAAGGGGTTGGACACGCTCGGAAGCAACAGTCCGATGGATTGGGTCTTGCGGCCGGACCGCTTCAGACTGCCGGCTGTGATGTCCAGGTGGTACTGAAGTTGCTCCGTTGCCCGCAGGACCCGCTGACGGGTTTCCTCCGAAACGCCTGGTTCGTCGTTCACCACCCTTGAGACCGTCTTGATGCCAACCCCGGCAAGATCAGCGACGTTTTTCATCGTGGGGGGCTTGCGCGCAGGGTCGGCTTGGTAACGATTAGACATCGTTGTCAACGAAATGCTCCTCAACTTCAATTAACACTTGACTGCACTGTGTGAGCTTGGTTACATGTTACCTGACAACGTTGTCATGGGGGAATCACTCGCCATGAGCAGCCACAAAAAACAGGAGTTTCAATGTTGAGTTCCAAAGCCTCGAGGTCGGCAAAGACCCGTCTTCTTGCCGCCGGCGCAGTCCTGACGCTGGGCGCACTAAGCCTGACTGCCTGCGGCGGCGGCTCCTCGCCGTCGTCCAGCGCGAGCAGTGACGAAAAGATCGGCGTTTCGTTGATCGTAAAGACCACCTCCAACCCGTTCTTTGTGTCGATGCAGGATGGCGCCAAGAAGGCTGCCGCGGCGGACGGCGTTGATCTCAAGCTTGCCGCAGGCAAGGCCGACGGCGACGAGGACACCCAGATCCAGGCCATTGAAAACGCGATCTCCAAGGGCGACAAGGGAATTCTCATCACCCCCAACGGCCCGTCCGTAGTGGATGCCCTGAAGAAGGCCAAGGACGCTGGCCTGTTCGTTATTGCCCTTGACACCCCGCCGGACCCGGCCGATGCCGCTGACATCACGTTTGCCACGGACAACTTTGCCGCCGGCGAGCTGATCGGCAAGTGGACTGCCCAGCAGTTGGCGGGCAAGAAAGCTGTGATCGCACTTGTGGACCTCTTCGATGACAAGGTGGTGTCCGTTGACTATAACCGTGACCAAGGCTTCCTGACCGGCCTGGGCATCGACACCGCCGATAAGAAGAAGAACGGCGACGAAGCCAAGACGGGCAAGTACACCGGCGGCAAGGGTGGCGAGTACGAAATCGTCGGCAGCCAGGCTTCCCAGGGCGCTGAAGATGGCGGACGTACCGCCATGGAGACCCTGCTGGCCAAGAACCCGAACATCAACGTCGTTTACACGATCAACGAGCCTGCTGCTGCCGGCGCGTTCGAAGCACTGAAATCCGCGGGCAAGGAAAAAGACGCCCTGATCGTCTCCGTTGACGGTGGCTGCTCAGGCGTAAACAACGTCAAGTCCGGTGTGATCGGTGCCACGGCACAGCAGTACCCGGTCAAGATGGCCGAGCTTGGTGTCAAGGCCATTGTTGACCTCGCAAAGACCGGCAAGAAGCCTGCCAACTCCGAGGGCCTGGACTTCTTCAACACCGGAGTGGAGCTCGTCACGGACAAGCCCGTAGACGGCGTGAAGAGCATCACCACCACCGACGCTTCCCAGATCTGCTGGGGCAAGTAAGTTCAGGAGCAACCTAAAGTGACCCAGCAACAGACCGCCGGCCCCCCGAGCGCCGGGCACGCTGACCTGGCCGAGGAATTCCTCGACCGCCAAACACCCCTCAGCAGAATCCGCAACATCCTCCACCGCTACCCCGCCCTCAGCCCGGCCATTGTCCTGCTGATCGCCGTGGTGGTCTTCGGACTCCTCAACGACCGCTTCCTTCGGGTAGAGAACCTTTCCCTGATTACCCAGCAGGTCGCCGTCGTCGGAACCCTGGCCATCGCGCAGACGCTCATCATCCTGACCGCCGGAATCGACCTTTCCGTCGGCGCAGTCATGATCCTGTCCTCGATGGTGATCGCGCAGATGGCTGTCGGCAGTGGCGTCCCAGGTCCATTGGCACTCATCGCAGGTTTGATCGTGGGACTTGCGTCAGGTGCACTGAACGGTTTCCTCGTGACACGTTTCCGGCTCCCGCCGTTCATCGTCACGCTGGGAACCCTGAACATCTTCATCGCCCTGACCCTGCTCTACTCCGGTGGCAGCACCGTCCGCGGATCCGCCATGCCTGGCGTGCTCACCTGGCTGGGAAGCACCTTCCCGATCGGGCCCGTCCGGATCTCCACCGGTGTCGTCATGATGCTCCTGCTCTACATCGTCGTCGCCTTCATCCTGGGCAAAACCGCTTGGGGACGGCACCTCTACGCCGTGGGCGATGACAAGGAAGCGGCCCGCCTGGCGGGCATTCCCGTCAACCGCGTCCTGATGAGTGTCTACCTGGCCGCAGGAGCCGTCCTTGCCGTCGGCGCCTGGATCCAGATCGGCCGTACCAACGCCGCAAGCCCCAACGCCGGCGTCGATCTGAACCTGGACTCCATCACCGCCGTCGTGATTGGCGGAACCAGCCTGTTCGGTGGCCGCGGCTCCATCTGGGGTTCCTTGCTCGGAGCGCTGATCGTCGGTGTCTTCCGCAACGGCCTCTCCCTCGCTGGCCTGGACGTGCTCTACCAGACCCTCGCGGTGGGCATCCTGATCATCATCGCCGTGTCCGTCGATCAGTGGATCCGAAAGGTCAAGTCATGACCATGACTGAATTTACAGCCTCACACACCGAAACCCGCGAGCCCATCCTCAAAGCCAGGAACCTCGTGAAGACCTTCGGCCGCGTGGTTGGCCTCGACGGCGTCAACCTGGATCTCTATCCCGGCGAAGTCCTGGCCATCATCGGCGATAACGGTGCCGGTAAGTCCACGCTCATCAAGTGCCTCACCGGCGCCGAAGTTCCGGACACAGGAGAAATCTTCGTGTCCGGACAGCAGGTCCACTTCAAGCGGCCACAGGACGCCCGCGTCCACGGCATCGAAACGGTCTACCAAAACCTGGCGGTCTCGCCGGCCCTCGATGTCGCTTCGAATCTGTTCCTCGGCCGTGAAGAGCGTCTTCCCGGCCCCCTGGGGAGCATCTTCCGGATGCTCGATACCAAGGGCATGCGCAAAAAGGCCAAGGAAGAGCTGACCCGGTTGGGCATTTCCACCCTGCAGGACGTCACTGTGCCCGTGGAAAACCTTTCCGGCGGCCAGCGCCAGGCAGTCGCCGTCGCCCGTGCGGCGGCCTTCGGATCCAAGGTGGTTGTTCTTGACGAACCGACGGCGGCACTGGGCGTTCGTGAATCCAACCAGGTACTGCAGTTGGTCCGCGACCTTCGCGACCGCGGCCTGCCTGTCATCCTGATCAGCCACAACATGCCCCACGTGTTTGACGTGGCCGACCGGATTCACATCCAGCGCCTGGGCAAATGCGCGGCCACCATCACCCCGCAATCCCACACCATGACCGACGCCGTCGCCATCATGACAGGTGCTGCCAAAGCCTGACAGGCCGCACCTTCCGTGCCAACGGAACCCCCTTCTCCGTCCGCGGACCTGCCCACAGGTCCGCGGACGGATCCACACCCGGCCGTCCAGCCGGTACCGACGAAAGAACCGAGATGCAAAAGCCTCCCCCCGGCACCTCCGCCCATGACCAGCTGGATGTTGTTGTTATCGGCGAAGCCCTTATCGACATCGTTCACACGCCCGAAGGAACCATCAGCTATCCAGGAGGATCCCCGGCGAACGTGGCCTATGGCCTGGGCCGGCTCGGCGTATCCACGGGGCTGCTCACAGCAATCGGCGACGACGAACACGGTACCGCTATCGCCAACCACCTCCAGAGCGCAGGTGTCCGGCTTCTTCCGGGTTCAACATCCCTTGAACGCACGGCCACCGCTACTGCCACCTTGGCGGCAGACGGCTCGGCCAGCTACGAGTTCGACATCGCCTGGGAACTGCCTCCGGTAGCGCCTGCCATGATCCCGAAAGTCCTGCACACCGGATCCATCGCCACATTCCTGGCCCCGGGAGCCTCCACTGTTCGTTCCCTTCTTGAGCAAGGCCACAAGTCGTGCCTGGTCACTTATGACCCCAATATCCGCCCGGCCCTGCTTGGCAGCCATGCTGAAGCAAAGAGTCTCTTCGAGGACCTTCTCCCGCTCACGGACGTCGTTAAACTCAGCGACGAAGATGCCCACTGGCTCTACCCGACGGCGTCTCCGGACGAGGTCACGTCCCGCCTGCTCGCGCTGGGGGCACGCCTGGCCGTCATCACCATGGGCGCTGACGGCACCCTCCTCGCCACGCAAAGTGCGAAGTTCAGCATCCCCTCCGTGAAAACCGAGGTTGCCGACACCATCGGCGCCGGCGATTCCTATATGTCAGCCCTCATCTTCGGCCTTTTGGCAGAGGGCGAAGAAGGATTTGCGCCGGGAGCACTCGAAACCATCGGAAAAACTGCCTCCATGGCCGCGGCCATCACGGTCAGCCGCTCCGGCGCCAACCCGCCCACCGTTTCAGAACTGCAGGCACGGCTGGGCATGTCCCTCAGCGCGAATCTTGCTGTTGCGCCTTAACCAGGGCCTTTCTCCTAATGGCCTGACTTCCTGATCAAATCACGACGGCGGCAGCTCGCCTTTCGGTTCCGACGAACCAACGGTTCTTTGGGTACCGGGGCGATCTGCCGCCGTCGTGCGTTTTTCCGTTGCGTCTCCCTGAACAACTCTTCCGACAACGATCCTTTGACGTATCGCAGGTCACATCGTATGATTAATGAATCGATTCAAGAGTGGGATCACCACAGGTAACCTTCCTCATGCTGAATGAGTACCGCATTGTTCAGTCCTGGATGGGAAGAGTTTTTGTTCCTTGCCAACGGCGACAAAGGAGTTCGGCGAATGACCGTCACGCACCGGAGAGATACCCCTTCAACCCAGGACGACACCATCGGCCGGAAGGACCCGAAGAAAGCCGCAATGAGCGGCTGGATCGGAAGCGCGCTGGAGTACTACGACTTCGCGCTCTATTCACTGGCCGCGACGTTGCTTTTCCCCACTATCTTCTTCCCCACGGAGAACCCCACCGTAGGCATCATCGCTTCCCTGGCCACCTATGCCGTGGGATACGTTTCCCGCCCGCTCGGCGCAGTGGTCCTGGGTGCTTACGGTGACAGGCATGGACGCAAGAAGGTCCTCGTTTTCGCAATGCTGCTCATGGGGTTCGCTACTTTCGCAGTAGGACTCCTGCCAACCTACGGGCAGGTGGGGCTTCTTGCGCCCGTCCTTCTGGTGATTCTCCGTTTGATCCAGGGCTTCGCGGTCGCTGGCGAACTCGGTGGTGCCAGCGCGATGATCGTAGAGCACTCCCCCGATGCAAGGCGCGGCTTCTTCGCTAGCTTCAGCCTTCAAGGCACGCAGGTGGGTTCGATCCTCGCCACTGCTGTCCTCATTCCGCTCGCCGCCCTCCTGCCTGATGATCAGTTCCATTCCTGGGGCTGGCGGGTGCCGTTCCTCCTCAGCGCCGTCGTGATTTTGGCCGGCTACATCATTCGCCGCCGCGTGCAGGAGCCCCCCGCCTACCTGGCGCAGTCGGAAGAGCCAAGCACCAAACGCCGCTTCCCCCTTGCAGACCTCCTGCGCACCCACCCGTGGGTCCTGGTCCGATGCGTTGCGATGACGTTCACGAACGTCATCGGCATGGCCACCCTGATCTTCGGCGTGTCCTTCGCTACCCAGAAGAGCTACGGCAACGGCTTCTCAAGCAGTGAATTCCTCTGGGTGACCATGGCAGCAAACGTAGCCGCAGTGGTAACTATCCCGTTGTTCGGGGCATTGTCAGACCGGATTGGCCGGCGGACACTCATGGTTGCAGGCGGCATAGCTGGCGGCTTGCTGACCATGGTGTACCTGTGGGCGATCGAACAGGGCAGCCTGCCGCTGATCTTCGTCTGCGTTGTCATCGTCCAGGGCATCCTGTTCCAGATGTGGAACGCCACTTTCGCCACGTTCTTCCAGGAGCAGTTCCCTATGCGGATGCGGGTGACGGGCTTCGCAGTTTCACAAAACATCGGCCTCATGATCGCCTCGTTCTTCCCGAGCTTGTTCACGGCCGTCGCTCCCCCAGGATCTGCGAACATCCCCATGGTCATCGGCCTGACCACTCTGGGCATCTGCCTTGTCTCGGCGCTGGCCACCCTTTTGTCTTCGGATACCAAGGGAAAGACGCTGGAGGAGCTTGAGGTCCGCTAGCCTCAAGACACTTGGGTTGCCCGTCTCCGCAGCCATGCACTGCGCACATGTTCACGGAGCGTCTTCTGGCTTCGGCGGCTGACCAGGATCACGCAAGCGACGGCGGTCACCAAGACCACCACCCCGCCTGATGCGACAGCCCAGCGGGCCCCGAATTCCGTGCCGATCCAACCCATGAGGGGTGCTCCAACTGCCGTGCCGCCCTGCAGGATAGCCAGGTACAGGGCGAGGACGCGTCCACGGAATTGGGGCTCAACGGACAACTGGATGGTGGTGTTGCAGCTGTTCAGGAACGTGATGGACGCCAGCCCTACTGGAACAAGGACTGCCGCATAAATCCAGAACGACGGCGAGATGCTCGCCAGGACGGTAAAGGCGCCGAGGCTCAGCGCGCCGCCCAGCATGAAACGGAGCCTCGGGCCGGACCTGCGGGCGGCAAGCAACGCACCCGCGAGCGTTCCCACGGCCATGATGGATCCCAGGAGGCCAAACGCCTCCGGCCCCATGCCAAACTCCGCCGTGGACATCAACGAATTCGTTACCTGGAAGTTCATGCCAAAGGCGCCCAGGAGGCCCACCATCAGCAAAATGAGGACCAGGTCCGGGCGCTGACGCACGTACCGGAGGCCTTCGGCTAATTGGTGCTTGCCGCGGGCCACTGGCGTTGCTGGCTCCAGCTCCGAGGCTTTAACCCGGCACAGGGAAATAATGACGGCCGCAAAGCTCGCTGCGTTGAGAAGGAAGACTGGGCCTGTGCCGATCCATGCAATGAGCACGCCGGCGATGGCAGGCCCGGTCAGCCTGGCGCTGTTGAAGGACGCCGAGTTCAGTGCCACTGCATTGGAAAGCTTGTCCGGACCAACAAGTTCTGACACGAACGCTTGACGGGCCGGACCGTCAATGGCCGCAGCCAACCCCAAGGCGAGGGCGGCGAGATAGACGTGCCACAACTGGGCCACACCCGTTACCACCAGCAGGCCGACGATCAACCCGCAGATTCCCATGGCCGTTTGGGTCCAGAGGAGGATCACGCGCTTTCGGTAGCGATCAGCCAGAACCCCCGCATACGGCCCAAGCAGGAGCATGGGCAGGAATTGCAACGCCGTGGTAATGCCCACTGCCGTTCCGGAGTGATTTGTGAGGACCGTCAGGACCAGCCAGTCCTGGGCCACCCTCTGCATCCAAGTGCCGACGTTGGACACCAGTGCACCACCAGCCCAGAGCCGGTAATTGGGACTCTCGAGGGCACGGAACATGGCACTCACTTGGCGCTCATCTCCTGCATGATGTGTGCGGCCCGGCTGAGTGTCAGCCGATCCTCCTCGCTGAGTCCTGCTACCCGCTGGGCCAGCCAGGCAGTCCGTTGGCTGCGGGCCTCGGCCAGAACTTCCTGGCCAGCGGCAGTGATGCTGATGTGGACCTGCCTGCCGTCTTCGGGGTGGGCCTGCCGTGACACGAAGCCTTGCCCGGACAAGGCGTTTACGATCCGGGTCATCGACGGTGCCTGGACGTGCTCCAGCTCGGCCAATTCCCGCAGCGTCTGCGAACCGGAATTAAGGTGGGCGAGCACCGTGTACTGCCCGGGAGTAATAACCTCGCCAGTGGCTTCGATGCGCAGCCTGCGGGATGTCCGCATCACCGCGGTTCGAAGATCAATGGCAAGAACGTCAGCTTGAATCTCCGCCGGTCCGTCGTTAATAGCTGCGGTCACTGGGAGGCGCCTCCTGAGGTTGGCATAATAGTTAGCAGTGCTAATTAGCTCCGCTAACTATTATGCTCCTCGTCCGGCAGGCTGTCCACGGAATGGTGCAGCACAGCAGGAACGCTCGCTTAAGCTGCAATGGATCTTTTCTACGAGACATAAACTTATCTGTCGTACAATTTATCCATGGTCTATCGCAGTCCGCTCATCGACAAGCTCCCCAAGGGCTCTCCCTTCACCGTCAATGAGGCCTCTAGATTGGGGGTACCAAAGGCGAGCTTGTATCGGCTCCGCGACTCGGGCGTTATCGATCAACTAGGACCAGGGCTGTACTTTTTGAGCCGGAGTCTCGATGCCGACTTGGATCTGCTTGAGGCTGCATATAAGGCGCCGTTAGCTACCATCTGCCTCAGCAGCGCACTTGCGAGGCACGGCCTCATCGACGAGATCCCTTCCACAATTGACTTGGCCCTACCGCGCGGTAAGACGCCTCCGAAAATCGCGGGACCAATCACTTGGCATCAGTTCGACAAAGCAACGTTCGATCTCGACCGCACCCTGGTCCCGATTGAAGGCGTGGAAGATGCCCACATAGGCATCTATTCGGCCGAACGATCCATAGTTGACGCCTTCCGCCTTCGAGCCAGCGCCGGATATGAAACGGGCATCGAAGCCTTGAGAAATTGGCTCAAGCGCCCTGGATCACAACCGGCACGACTCATGGAGCTTTCCACGGCTATTCCTCGATCCAAAGGACCCCTTCGCGTGGCCATGGAGGTCCTTCTATGAGCTCCAGCGAGATCTACCGGCAACTGCAAGCCGTTGCGCGCAAAAGGGGTCGGCCATCGGAGGAGATTTTCGTCTTATACGCACTGGAGCGATTTCTTGCGCGGCTCAGCGACACCCGTCATGCTGGTGATTTCTGCCTCAAGGGCGGGGTCCTGCTCTCAGCTCATGCTCTTCGCCGACCCACGCGCGACATCGATATGCAGGCCCTCGACTTCCAGCTCGACGTAACTCGTATCACCGAAGTGGTCAAAACGGTTTCCGACGTCGTCGTCGACGACGGCCTGGTTTTCAACACCGACGATCTGACGACCGAGCAGATTCGGGACGAGGATGAATACAGCGGTCTACGGGTGGCCCTACCTGCGACGTTGTATCGCGCAAATATCGTCATCAAACTCGACATCAGCACAGGCGACCCCATCTGGCCCGCGCCGGAGCTCATCAAAATTCCGTCACTGCTTTCCGGGTTCGTGAAGATGCAGGGCCATCCTCTCCTCACCGTAATTGCTGAGAAAACAGTGACGATGCTCCAGCGCGGAACGGCCAGCACCCGCTGGCGCGATCTACTCGATGTCGCACTCCTCTCTGAGCGATTCGAGTTCAAGGCCCGGGAGGTAAGGCAAGCGGCAATTCAAGTTGCTCAACATCGAGGCGTCGATCTCGCCCCACTCCGCGGCCTGCTCGGTGGCTACGGCCAGGATGGCAGGCAGGCAAAATGGGCGGCGTGGCGCCGGAAACTGAAGCTTGAGGAGATGTGCCAGCGCGACCTGGAGGCCCATGTCGAACTTGTGCTGACGTTTATCGAGCCAGTCCTCAACGGCACGGCGGCCGATCACCACAGCTGGAACCCTGGCACGCGATCATGGTCCTAGGGGTCTGTCGCCCGTCAATCCACCGAAGTGGCGCGCCGCCGTCGTGCGTGCAGCCAGACTGATCAAGCCCCGCCGCCCACGGTGAGCACAATCTTTCCGCGAGTATGCCCCTCCATATTGAGCCGGAACGCATCCGCTGCTTTGGCCAAGGGAAGTGCCTCCGCTACCTCAACCCGGATCTTGTGCTCGTCCACCAGGTCAGCGAGCTGCTGCAGTTCGGCACCAACAGGATTCACCCACATCCAGGTTCCACCGTGCGCCTCCACCTCACTGTCCGCAATGGATGCATGCCGACCTCCCTCGGACAGGACCTTCAGGGTCGCCTCGAGGTTTCCACCCGCAAAATCGGCCACGACATCCACTCCAGCAGGACTCAACGCACGCACACGGTCGGAGAGCCCCTCACCATATGCCACAGCTTCGGCTCCGAGGGACTTGAGGAATTCGTGGTTCCTTTCCGACGCGGTCGCGATGACGCGGGCACCGAGCGCCACTGCGATCTGAACTCCGAGGGATCCGACACCGCCAGAACCGCCATGGATCAAGACCGTCTCGCCTGCCTTGAGCCCGAGACGATTGAGCACCTGGAAAGCCGTGAGCCCGGCCAAAGGAAGCCCGGCCGACTGGTTCCAATCCAGGGAACCCGGCTTCCTGGCAAGAAGCCGCTCCGGGAGGGCAATGTATTCAGCAAAACTTCCGCCGTGAACGTAGTCCTTGCGGCCATAGGAGATAACTTCGTCGCCGGGCTTGAAATGCGGGGCGTCGATTCCCACAGAGTCCACCACTCCCGCCACATCCCACCCCGGAATGGCCGGGAACTGCAGATCCATGAAGGAGTCCAGGTAACCGGCCATAATCTTCCAGTCGACAGGATTTACCGACGCCGCCTTTACCTTCACCAGGACCATGCCCGGGCCAACTTTAGGCATTGGCTGCTCGGTCAGCTCAAGGACGTCCGGGTTTCCATACTCGCTATAGGTAATTGCCTTCATGCTTGCGACAACTGCCCTCCCCGCGAGGCTATTCCGACGCGCGAGGTGAGTCGTGCAGAACTTTCGCGGCAAGCTCTTTAGCCCAGCCCACAGCTTCTGGTTGCGCATCGAGATTTGAATTCGATACAGCTCCGTCGTAGAGCAGCCGGAGCCGGGCGGCCACGCCTGCCGGTTCGAGAAAGCCTGCTTCTTCACAGAGGGAAAGGAACGCGTTGGAAAGCCAATCCCGGAAGGCCCGGAGCGCCTCGGCCTCCACACTTCCGGGAAGTGCCTCTGCGTTGGCATTGGCGAAGGGGCATCCCCTCCATCCGGGAGAGGATACCGTTTCCTGCAGGGCATCAAAGATGGCCAAGACCTTGTCGATAGGATCGTCCAGGCCCTGCTGGAACCTGGCTATGCGATCGCGCCGTTGACGGTCGCGGCCCTCCAGGTAGGCGGCAACGAGATCGTCCTTGCCGGAAAAGTTGTAAAAGAGCGAGCCCTTGGCTACGCCTGCCTCTTCGATAAGGCGGTCAATGCCAACAGTGTGGACACCCTCGGCATAAAACAACTTGTCTGCAGCATCCAGGAGACGCTGACGAGCCGGAAGTTTGGTGGAGGCCATGCAACAAGCATATCAGACAGATCTGTCTAAAATTTCTTGACTTTATTGGACAGAGCTGTCTAACTGGGATTAGACCGTTCTGTCTAAGGAGTCTTCACTTGTCCCGTACATTGTCACCATCCCGCGCTTCGCGCCCGCCCCGAACTTTCCCGGCCAAGGCGGCTTTTCCCGGGCTGGCGTTGGTCTTCGCCGCATTCTTTTTCGCGGCAGGGGCACCCACGCCTTTGCTCTCCCTCCGACAGCAGGAGTGGGGCTTTTCGGCCGCCACCCTTAGCTTCGCCTTCGCCATCTACGCAATAGGCCTGTTGGCAGCCCTGCTGGTGGGAGGCTCACTTTCGGATCACCTGGGCAGGCGCCCCGTCATGCTGCTTGCTCTCTACACCGAGCTGATTTCCATGGTCACGTTCATGGTTGCATCCACCATTACCTGGGTGATCATCGCGCGGGCCCTGCAAGGAATCGCCACTGGCATTGCGACCAGCGCTTTCAATGCAGCTATCGCCGAGCAAGCACCGTCACACCTTAAAAAACTCGCTGGCGGCATTGCCGGCGCGTCGGTTGCTGGTGGTCTGGGCATCGGAGCCCTCGTGACTGGCGCTGCGGTTCAGTTCACAGCTGACGCCAACATGCTCATTTTCGCCATTCTCACGGGCGTCATGCTCCTGGCCATCGTTTTTGTCAGCTTCACAGCCGAAACAACTCCAAAACGCCCCGGGGCAGCCCGATCCCTCACACCCCGACTCAGTCTCCCAGCTGGCATCCGCCGGGAATTTGCTGCAGGTATCCCGGTTCACATTGGGGGATGGATGTTCACGGCCTTATTCCTTGGGCTCTTCCCCACCATTCTCCGGCTGCACTTTGCCTTGGACGGTGGCCTGGTGGCAGGTTTCACCACGTTCCTAGGTCCATTCACCGCGGCGGCTGCAGGATTTGTGTTCGCCCGGCACCCTGCCAGACGTGGCTCGCTCATTGGCGTGTCGCTCATCCTGGTGGGGATAGTGGCGGTCCTCCTGGGGGTCAATGAAAAATGGCTTGCCGTCGTCTGGATCGGCGCAGTGCTTGGAGGTATCGGATTCGGCGGCTCTTTTGGAGGGCAGCTTCGACTGATCGCTCCCCATGTTCAGCCCCATCAACGCGCGGGTGTCTTCTCCGCCATCTATACGGCGACGTATCTGGCGTTCAGCGTGCCGGTCATCATCGCCGGCCTAGTCGCGCCCATTTGGGGGCTCGTGCCCACTCTGCAGGCCTATGGAGTGGCAATCATGGTTTCTGCCGCAGTTGGCATCACCGTCCAGGCCGCGAGGTTGAGGGCGGATGCTACGGAAAAGGCGGTCGCTGTCAACCCGTGACCAAAACGGCGTAACCACAAACGGCGGGCCACCCGCCGGTTCAACATGGAACCGAGGGCGACCCGCCGTCGTCGTAAATTGCAGTAAAACTTAGTCGTTGATCAGATCGTGAACCACGATCGTCTGGTCCCGGTCAGGGCCGACGCCGATGGCCGAGAAGCGCGTGCCGGAGAGTTTTTCCAGGGCCAGCACATAGTTGCGGGCGTTCTCCGGGAGGTCCTCCAGGGTGCGGGCCGCGGTGATGTCCTCGGTCCAGCCGTCAAAGTACTCGAAGATCGGCACTGCGTGGTGGAACTCGGTCTGCGTCATGGGCATTTCGTCGTGACGGACGCCGTCGACGTCATAGGCTACGCAGACCGGGATCTGCTCGATGCCCGTGAGGACGTCCAGCTTGGTCACGAAGTAGTCCGTGAAACCGTTGACGCGGGAAGCATGGCGCGCCAGCACGGCGTCGTACCAACCGCAACGGCGGGGACGGCCGGTGTTTACACCGAACTCGCCACCGGTCTTCTGCAGGTACATACCCATTTCGTCGAACAGTTCAGTGGGGAACGGACCAGCGCCAACACGTGTGGTGTAAGCCTTGATGATGCCGATGGAACGGGAAATACGCGTGGGACCAATACCCGAGCCGACGGACGCGCCGCCCGCCGTCGGGTTGGATGAGGTGACGAACGGGTACGTGCCGTGGTCAACGTCCAGGAACGTTGCCTGGCCGCCCTCCATGAGCACAACCTTGCCCTCGTCCAACGCGTTGTTCAGCTCCAGCGTGCTGTCGATGACCAGCGGCCGCAGTCGCTCAGCGAAGGAGAGGAAGTAGTCCACGATCTCGTCCACCACGATGTCGCGGCGGTTGTAGACCTTGACCAGGAGTTCATTCTTCTGGCGCAGCGAACCCTCCACCTTCTGGCGGAGGATCGATTCATCGAAGACGTCCTGGACGCGGATGCCCAGGCGGGCCACCTTGTCCATGTACGCCGGGCCAATGCCGCGGCCGGTGGTGCCGATGGCGCGGCTGCCGAGGAAGCGCTCCGTGACCTTATCCAGGACCTGGTGGTACGGGGCGACGAGGTGCGCATTGGCCGATACGCGCAGGCGGGAGGTGTCCGCGCCACGGGCCTCAAGGCCGTCGATTTCCTGGAAGAGTGCCTCGAGGTTCACAACGCAGCCGTTGCCAATAATGGGAATTGCGTTGGGGCTCAGAATGCCCGCGGGAAGGAGCTTCAGCTCATACTTCTCACCGCCAACCACCACGGTGTGCCCGGCGTTGTTGCCGCCATTGGGCTTAACCACGTAGTCAACACGGCCACCGAGCAGATCGGTAGCTTTGCCTTTGCCTTCGTCGCCCCACTGGGCTCCGACGATCACGATAGCGGGCATGGGATCCTCCCCCATTCTTTCGGGCGAGACCAAGCCGGATGGCCAGGACTCGACGCCGTACATGAGAATGCCCCGACTTACCGGTGCAGCCTGCCGCGGACGGCAGCGTACGCAAGAGTTCGGGGCTCTTACCAGCCAAGTTTAGCCGATGGGGCCTGAAACTCTGGTGTCAAGGAGCCTTCCAAGGACGTTTTGCCCAACTTTTGGAGCATGCGGGATGACGACTCAGAGATTGGTGCAGGATCCTCCGACGCCCGCGATCAAGCCCGCGTTGGCCCTGGCCGACACGGGCGTGGACGTCCAGCCGGCCGAGGTGATGTAGATATCCACTTGAAACTGTGTGTTGAATCCAAGAATTCCGCCCAGAAGGGTGGCCGGAATGTCCGTGGTGTAGCCGGCGGATGATGACCCCGTGGTATTCGCAGTTCCCGGATATCCCTGGAGTGTGGTCACCACAGATCCTGCCGTGAGCAGGTGAACATCAATCACTGCGTCAGTCAGGTCTGGGTAGCTGGCCGGCGGCTTCCAAAAGACCGTGATGTGAGCGCCTGTGCCGCCGATAGACGTGTACTTGCAGGCGCCATTGAGGGTTGCAGGCGGAATCGTGATCGTCCCGAAGCTACCCGCGCCGAATTCGCTCCGCTGCCAGGAAGCCTCGGTCACCTCTGGCGGGCTTGAGGCGGAGATGAGCAGGGCGAATGCCATCGCTACGCAGCCCAACCAGCCGATCCGCTTCTTCATGCCTGCGCACCCCGCCAACGGGCAAGAGCGAACCCTGCGGCGACCGCCAGCACGCCCAGCATCGCGACGCCACCAAGCCTGGCGCCGGTATCCGCCAAGCCAATCGACGACGGCGGCCCGCCCGGACGTGCGGTGACGGCACCGGGGCTGGGACCTCCAGCCGCGTCCCCCGAACCATGGACACCGAGCACAATTTGCGTGCGGCTCCCTTGGAACTCTGCGGGAACGTCCTCCGCGAGCGCCGCGCTCACAAGGACGTACGATCCGTTGGACCAGGTGCTGCCGTCTTTCATGAGGTCAATCCTCAAGCCCTCGGCAAGGTTTAGGTCCGTGGGCTCAAGCAAGCTCCGCTCACCGCTCGCGCACGTGGTGCCATTCCATGGCTGTTCACAGGAGCGTAATTGCACGCTGAGGAAGTCCCGCAGGCCCCTGGATTCACTATCCGGACCTGCAGTTTCGGTCGGCTGGATCCACACTTCCAGCAAACCGGCACCCTCGCCCCGTGCCTGCACGTCCACCGCCCAATCCGCCCTCCCACCAGGGGTGAGACGATGAACTTCCCCGGCCGGGCCGGCGTCGAGCTCCAACCAACCGGAAGGTCCTTCTTCGGCGTGCGCCGGAATGGCAGCCACCAAAAAGAGAGCAAGCAGCCCGGCCAAGGCCCCCAACCTAGGCAGCAGCATGTTGCCCTCTTTTGCGACGCTGGCGGCGCCCGGATCCGTTTCCGGCTCCGTTTCGGGATCCATTTCGTGGCCAGAGCACCCAGCTCACCAACGCCGCTACGCACACAGTAGTTGCCCCCAACACCACCGGGTTTGCGGCAGCGGCCAAGGGATACGCGAGTCCGGGGACGGACCAGAGGACGATCCGGACCCGCTCCACGACGTAGGGCGCCGGATCAGCCTCGGCGTTGGCGTCTCCTTTCATCGTGATGGTCCGGGCAGTCCCCTCCGCGGGTCCAATGCTCTGGATCCTGTGCGTGATGGGCAGCTTTCCTGGTCGGTCCACGGTGACGACATCGCCTACCTTCATGTCCGCCGCCGGAATCTCGCGAACCACGGCCAGCGAACCTGCCGGGATGGTGGGCGACATGGAGCCGGTTTTGAACAGGATCAAGGTGATGTTGAATGCGACCGCAAGAATGACGGCGATGAGGCAGACAGCGCCGCCCGCGGCAGCAATGTTCAGCAGCGTCTCCCGCAGGCGGCGCTGAAACTGGCCACTCCGTATCCTGGGCGTGCTCATGAGCTTGAGGTGGCAGTGAACTGCCAGGTCGCGGTTGCCGTCTGACCCTGCAACGCATTGTTTGCCCCCGCCGGAAGCGACACTTCAAAGCAGAATTGCGTTGGTGCCCCCGGCAGGGTCGCCGTGGCCGCCGCCAGCGGATTTACGACGCCGACGGCCTGGCCCACGGTCAAGGGCTTAACACCATCGCTTCCCACAACAAAATTCGGGCTCCCCGCGAACGACGACATCTGGCATGTAGCCGATCGGACTACCCGATACCGCAGGGCAGCACCAAGATCTGAGACCCCGGTTCCGCTGCTGGTCACCACTGGAATCCCGAGCACCACCTCGCCGGCAACGGATGTTGCCTTGGTCCTGATGGCAAACGGCGCATAGAAAACGGTGCCCGGGCTCATCGCGCTAGCATCGAACACCAACGTGGCGCCGGGTGAAACGTCGTTGGTGCTCCATGTACCCGAGGCGTCATATGGCTTGGTCACATTGGATTCAGTTTGGAAAACGCTGGCTCCGAATGAACCGCTGGCGAAGTCGCTGTCAGTCCAGGAAGCGAGGGTGACGGAGCCGCCGAGCCCCAATGCCAATGCCCCTGCGAGGAGCGCACGGATCCGAAGGAAAACTACACCGCGCTTGGTTTTTGCTCGTCGATGACCCATGGATCACTGCGACTGTGCGGCGAATTCCCACGTGGTCGACCCGGTTTGGGCTTGGACAACTGCCCCGGCGGTCACCCTGAAGCAGAGGTATACGGGCGCTCCGGGGTCAGTGCCGGCTCCTTGAGTCAAGGGAAAGGTGATGCTTGTCGGCGTCGTCCCCAGCGTTTGCCCGGCCGCCACCAACGTGTCCGTGACAGATTCGGTGCAACCAAAAGCATCAGTCTGTGTGAGCTCGTATGTCAGGCCTGCGACCGACCCCGTGGATCCTTGCGTGGAGATGGTCACCGTGGCGTCGTAGCTTGACGCCGCATCCAACCTGACAGCGAACGGAGCTGCTACGACGTCGCCCGGCGAAAGGTTTGTGGGGTTGGTAGTGAATGCCAACGTGGCTGGCGAGCCCACCGGGTTCTCAGTGAACGCGGTTCCGTTGATGCTGCCCTGGAGATTGAAGGAGCCTGCTGTGAAGGTGCCTTGTGCAAACTCGGAACTGTTCCATGCGGCCAAGGTGATCGCCGCACCCACTCCGAGGACCAAACCACCCGCCAGGATCGCGCGGACTTTTGGAGCCTTGCCGGGACGCTGCCCTGATTCTGGTGACGCTTCTGTTGATGCAACCACGTTTACCCCCGAGGTAGATGATGCGAACGATGCTGTCTAAGACCGGTGCCTGGATTCGGGGGTTCCAGAACAGGTTCCCCCAAAACCAATAGCCCAATTCATCACCTGCGCAAATCAAAGTCAACGGCTTTGACCTGCACAAATGGGTTAATGTTCAGGCTCGACGCCGGCGCGAAGCACGGAAGGTGCTTTACTTGCCTGCGGCGGATTGCAGCGCCGCTTCGGCGAAGGTAGGCCACTGTGACTGTGAGGACAACGGGAGCTCCACCCAGTCTTTGAACGGGCGGTTCATTCCCGAGGGATCGAACAGTTCAGCGCCAGGGAGGGCCAGGGCTCGCGCATGTTCCGGTGTGTCCTTACCCAATTTGAAGGCAACCTTGTCCCCGTTCAGGCAGGCCAGAGCCTTCTTGTTCAGCAACAGTGAGCTGGCACCGAACATCTTGCCCATCACCACACCAGCCGCGGCCAGATCGGCCCCGAGCCCTTCGAAAGCGGAAATAGCGGCAGCGGATGATTCTCGTCTCTCCATAGCCCGAATCATGCCGGAATTCGCGCCCCACGGTCGAGACGTCCGCCACGATGCCGGGCAACACGCCGCGTCTCATTTGGGGGCGCGCCGAAACAGGGTGCTGCAGCGCCCATAGTCCGGTAAGGTTAGTTAGCCCCCAACAGCACCCTTTGAGGTTCGGCAGCGGCATGCCCGCGGCCCCTTGGAAAGGTGCGCGCAGTAACACCTAGGAGACCAAACCCCTGATGCAAGAACTGGCGACTGAATCACCCGAAGAAATCCTCTGGAACCGCCGCTACGAACCGCACATCGCCGAGGTCAACGAGCTGTGCGACTCCATCAAGGAGCAGAAGCCGGGCAGCGAGGTCCTCTACATCGACCCCGCCCACAGCATGGATGACTGCCGCATCGTCAGCCTTTTCTCCAATCAGCGCACCAACTCCGGCGAAGGTTTCATCAACCCGGGTGACGAAGAAGCAGCCACGCGCATGCTCGGCATGCAGTGGCAGCTGGGTCTCCGCCCGGAGCTCATGATGCCGTGGAACGCGTACCCGTGGATCGAGCCCAACGAGGAACCGGGCAAGCTGACGCCGGCCAACATCACCGAAGGCCTGAAGCCGCTCCTGCGCTTGCTCGCGATCCTGCCGCGCACGTCCGCCCTTGTGGCGCACGGCAATGAGGCACACCGCCTCGCCGACCAATTGATGAAGGCCGCCCCTGCCAGCATCGCCCGCCGCGGCTTCAAGACCTTCAAAGTCCGCTCCCTTGGTGGCCGCTCCTTCGCAGGCACACCCGCGCGCCAGCAGGAATACCTGGACGCCATCCACGGCGCCTATGCCGAGGCAATGGCGCGCACGGGCATCCCGCGCAAGGCTTAGTCTCCCCCTTCGTTGCAGTCCGCAACGAGCAAACGACGGCGGCCCTCACCTTTTGGTGAGGGCCGCCGTCGTCGTTCGCTTTAGCAGCGCAGGCCTTAGCTGGCCTCGATCGCTGCCTTGGCCTTCGGGTCTGAGTCGTTCAGGAACTTCTCGATCCGCTCGGGCTCTTCGGGCTCGCCGATTGCAGCGGCGGCACGACCCAGTGCGTAGAGCGCGCGCAGGAAGCCCTGGTTGGGCTCGTGCTCCCACGGGATCGGTCCCACACCGCGCCAGCCGTTGCGGCGCAGCGAGTCCAGTCCCCGGTGGTAGCCCACGCGGGCGTAAGCGTAAGAGTCGATGGTTCGGCCCTCGGCCCAGGCTTCCTCGGCAAGGATTGCCCACAGAAGGGACGACGTGGGGTTTTTCTCCACGAGGTCCAGCGCTTCCTTGCCGAGAGCCAGGTGCTGGTAGATCTCGGTTTCGGCGGGCAGGAGCGTGGGCTCCGGCCCCATCAGGTTCTTCCGGAATTCGTCGGACATTAGAAAGTCTTGCCGACCGATCCGAGCTGCTGTGCGGCTTCGACGATGCGCGCGGCCATGCCGGCTTCGGCGGAAGCGCCCCAGACGCGGGGGTCATAGGTCTTCTTGTTGCCCATTTCGCCGTCGACCTTCAGGACGCCGTCGTAGTTGGAGAACATGTGGCCGGCAACCGGGCGGGTGAACGCGTACTGGGTGTCGGTGTCGATGTTCATCTTGATGACACCGTAGGAAACGGCGTCAGCGATTTCCTGCTCGGAGGAGCCAGAACCGCCGTGGAACACGAGGTCGAACGGGTTATCCTTGCCGATCTTGGCGCCAACCTCGGACTGGATCTGCTTGAGCAGTTCCGGGCGGAGCTTGACGTTGCCCGGCTTGTACACGCCGTGCACGTTGCCGAAGGTCAGGGCGGTGAGGTAACGGCCGTTTTCGCCGGCACCCAGGGCCTCGATGGTTGCGAGAGCGTCTTCGGTGGTGGTGTAGAGCTTCTCGTTGATTTCGTTCTCAACGCCGTCTTCTTCGCCACCGACGGTGCCGATTTCGACCTCGAGGATGATCTTCGCTGCAGCTGCGCGCTCAAGCAGTTCGCGGCCGATGCGCAGGTTCTCGGAGAGGGTCTCGTGCGAGCCGTCCCACATGTGCGAGTTGAAGATCGGGTCCTTGCCGGCCTTTACAGCTTCCTCGGAAGCAGAGAGCAGCGGAAGAACGAAGTCTGCAAGCTTGTCCTGCGGGCAGTGATCCGTGTGCAGGGCGATGTTGACGTTGTAGTTCTTGGCAACTTCGCGGGCGAACGCGGCGAAACCGAGCGAACCGGCAACCATGTCTTTGACCGAAGCGCCGGACCAGTAGGCTGCGCCACCGGTGGAAACCTGGATGATGCCATCGGATTCGGCCTCGGCGAAACCGCGGATCGCAGCGTTCAGAGTCTGCGACGACGTCACGTTGACCGCGGGGAAGGCAAATCCGCCAGCCTTTGCGCGGTCGATCATCTCGGAGTAAATCTCTGGGGTTGCAATGGGCATGGTGACTCCTATGCTGAATTCGTCTGTGGGTTGGTAACCCTGGAGTAGACCGCTTACGGCTAGCTCCCATCCTAGCGATATCCGCCGGGACGCCGTGTTTCGGGTCACTGGGGCTCTTAACACTTCGGCCGGGTTGGCATTTGAACCCCACATTGCGGCACAACATCGGTTTCAAATGTCACCTCGGCGTCCACCCCCGGCTTTGGAGCGCACGACGGACTTTATGTACGACGCCGGGCCGCTCGCCTTGGAGGTCGTGCTTGGAAATCCGGACTTCCAGCCAGCCCAGGGCAAGGGACTTCTCTTGCCGCTCGATGTCCCGCAGGTGCTGTTGACCGTCGCCATGGTGCCGGCCGTCGTACTGCAGGGAAACCTTCCAGTCCTCGTATCCTGCGTCGGGCCATAGGGCAGGGCGTCCCAAAGGATCTGGGACGACGAGGTTGAGCGCGGGTTCTGGCAGGTTGGCGTTGACCAGGGCCAGTCGCATATACGTTTCCGGAGCGGAATCGGCACCAACACGAATCAGGTCCAGGGCAGCCCGGGCAGTCCTCACACCACGCATTCCAGGGTGGCGATCGGTAATCTCCCTCAACTCGTCAATGGTGCATAGGGCTTCTTTCGGAACTGGAAACCGAGGATCGTGGGAACACACAAGGGCGTCGCCTGCTGCAACGAGGTCTTCCATGGCGATCATCGACGCCAAGTCCAACCACGTTCGTGCGGGCGAGGTGACCCTCACGCCGTCGTACTCAATCGTCTCCTCCGGAAGGAAAGTAAGGAGGTGTCCGGACACGTTTACTCTCCGGGGAAAGCTGAACCCCCGCCGCCGCGCCAAGTGAATACGCCAATCTCCGCTACGGCTGGACGGCAACGGCACACCCCAAATCCGTGCGGCCGAGAACGAGACGAGGATGGAGGAATCATCCAAATCCGCATAAGCGCGCAATGCCGAAGCGCCGGAGGCGTCAGACGCGACCGGCACCCTAATTCCACGGGAGACTGTGACCAAGTCCTTTGCGGCTGCCCGCTTTCTGGGCACTCCGGCTTTGTCCGATGCGCGCAAGGAAAACGAACCCGTGGTCAGATACTCCGGAAGACTTGTCCTGCGCATTCCCCATTCTGACCTGTTCACCGGACCGCCTTGGGAGTTATCCACAGGGCCTCCCGTTGGAGCATGCGCGAGTTGGCATTTAAACCCGATGTTGCAGACAAACATGGGGTTTAAATGCCACCTCGGCGGAGAGACTAGGCGACCGGCTGCTGGAACACGTGCCGGCGAACCCATGCGTGCATCGCGATCGCCGCAGCGGAGGCAGCATTCATGGAACGCGTGGAGCCGAACTGCTCAATGGACAACGTAGCAACAGCGGCTTCGTGCACCTCGGGCGTCAGGCCGGGGCCTTCCTGCCCGAAGACCAGGACGCACTTTTCCGGGAGGTCGTAGGTCTCCAGCGGCACGGAATCCGGGAAGATATCGATGCCGATCACGGCTAGCCCCTCCCCCTCCGCCCATTGGACGAATTCCTCAACAGTAGGGTGGTGGCGGACGTGCTGATAGCGGTCGGTGACCATCGCCCCGCGACGGTTCCACCGCCGTCGACCAATGATGTGGACCTCTTTGGCGAGAAAGGCATTCGCGGTACGCACAACCGTGCCGATGTTGAGGTCGTGCTGCCAGTTCTCGATCGCGATATGGAATTCGTGCCGCTTGGAATCCAGGTCCTCGACGATCGCCTCGTGCTTCCAATACCTGTACTGGTCCACCACATTGCGGCGGTCGCCGTCCCTCAGCAGGTCCGGGTCCCAGTGCTCGCCTACCGGCCATTCGCCTTCCCAAGGCCCGACCCCGACCTCCGGCTTCGCTTCAGTCCAGCCTTCTGCCGCGGCTCCGTTAACTTCCACGGTTCCGTCAGCTTCTGCTGCGGTGTGGGCAGGCGTGGGCAGGGCCGTGTTGGGGGGAAGGTCAGTCACCCCTCAACTTTAGCCCTGCCCGGACTTTGCCTCTTTGCCCCAGCGCTTAGACCATCTTCCACTTATTGATGCGGTACGAGTTGGCCAGCTGCTCCATCAGGCCGGGGTGGGCATCCCAGTAGGTCTTGTGCCCGCTAACGCCGAGCATCTGCGGCGTTCCCCACGGGGTCACCGAGAACAGGTTGACTGCCTGGATTTCTTCGCCCCGCGCGTTGGTGCAAGTGAAGCCAATGACCACGGCAGCACCACGGCGGAATTCGCGGATCTCGGGCATCGAGGTCTTGAAGTCCGAGGTGCACTTGTGGCCCACCAGGTTCTGGGGCAGTTCCGTGGCGGTCATCCCCTTGTACCGGGCCTCGATGTCCTCGATGGCGGCCTTGATCTCTTTCGGGTCCTTGCCGAACTTGCCTTCGTCGGACTCGGCGAAGAACGCATACGCGAGGGCAATGCCGTCGCCGTCCGCCTCCACGGTGCCTTGGGCCTTCTTCTGGATTTCTTCACCGGTGGTGGGGTCCTTGGTGATCCCGAAGGATTCGTCGTGCGTCCACTCGGCCAGGTACTGGAAGGAAGATTCGCCCGTGACCCACTTGCTGAACAGTGGATCGCCGTCGGCCGGAACATTCGTCGGGCCGGCAAATTCTTCCCACACGCTGGGCAGCGGGATAGCACCCTCCGGAATCTCCGAGGAAGCGGTTGCCTCGCCAGACGGCTCTGCGGACGGTTCGGACGCTGCGTCGGAGGCTTCGTCCGAGGCACTGGCCGAAGACACCGGACTCGCTACGGCCACGGGTTTGGTCACCGAAGGAATCAACCATGCGAACACGACGACCAGCGCAATAACCACGACGACGGCGATCCCGCCGAGGATCAGGAACAGCGCCTTTTTGTTGTGGTCACCCGGGCCTTGGCTGGGTCCGCCGGGCTGACCAGGGTAACCAGGTTGACCGGGGTAACCAGGCTGGCCGGGGTAGCCGCTGCCCGGTGAGGTGAAACCGGGCTGACCCTGGTGCGTCTGTGGGTAGCGGTGGACCGTTTCGGCGAACTCGCCGTCAGGGTAACCCTGCTGGGTCGGCAATTGTTGCGCGGGGAAAGCCTGGGTCACTTCCGGCTGTGTGGGGAGAGCCTGAGTTTGGCCCTCCTGCCCCTGTGCTTCCGGATGGTACTGCCCTTCCGGCTGGTACTGCGCTTCCGGCTGATACATAGGCTGGGTCTGGCCCGGCTGATACTGCCGATACTGCTCCTGGCCGGTGTCGTAGCGCGGCTGCGGCACGCCGTCGGGATTGTACGGAGGCTGCGGCGCTCCATTGTTGTTGCTCATGACAGGCCCTTTCAAACGTGTTGAGTACCGGCGTATCTGGGGATATCCGGTTGTCGATCCAGTGCTGGGGACCTGCTGAAGTGCGGCGACACAAAAAATCCACCATGTCGTTCCCCCGACCCACGGTGGTGGCACGCCTGCGCCGGGACAAGCGTAGTCGAGGCTGAGCCGCCCGACGCAAGTCAAAGCCGAATATCCGCATGGGCAGAACTACCCACGCAGGCACACCATGGGATGTCTCCCTTCGAACCGCGATTTTATTCGAAGCGTGTAGCCGTCACGGAAGTAGTTCGCCGGATCAGGCCAAAGGTGGCGATGACAGCGCTGAGCGCCAGGAGCAGGCTCAGCGCCAAGGCAATGAAATATCCGGGCTCCGGCCACGTGAGTTGGTATGCGTCGTTGATTGCCGTGGCCATGAGCCAGGCCGTGAGGAACCCGAGGCCTATGGAAAGCAGCAGCACGCTCAGGAGGGGAACTGCAGCTTCCCGGGCAATGATTCGACGCAGAATTGACGCTGGCATCCCCATAAGGCGCATAAGCCCAAGAACCCTTTGCCGGTCCAGGATTGCCGAGGCCGTCCCAACAGCGAGGGAAAGCCCGGCGATGGCGACGGCAACGAACATTCCGAGGTACGCAAGCATGGCAAGGCCCTGGATCAGGCGTTTGGATGATTGCAAGTGAAAGTCAGATGGGGAGGACGCAGGGGTGGCCGTGACTCCCGAGCGGCTCAACGCAGTCCGAGCGCGGTCCATGGCCTCAGGAGTGCCGTCGGTGTCCACCACTATGACAACCGGAACAAGACCCGCGAGTGTCCCATCGGGAGCCGCTGTCAAGGCCAGCGGCTGAGCTGTCCAGAAGTAGAGGAAGGCGCTGTCCACAGCAACCGTTTCTGCTGCTGGAATGTCCTCGAACCCCAAGGCCCGAGCTTCTGAGGCCCGGAAGTAAAGCTCGGGTCCGGCGCCCCGGTCCGAAAGCACAGCCGAGCCATAGCCAATGGTGGCGCTGAGAATTCCGGGCAATTCCTTCGCACCTAAAGCCGCTTTCCCTACCCGGACCTGTGTTTCTCCAGACCCCACAGTTGCGTGGAGGCTGGTGGGCTGCATCAACCCGGGGCGCGGCTGTGGACTCTCGGTGGATTCCAGGATGCTGGATGCGCCGGCGAAAACCGAGACAACAAACACTGCAATCACAAGCCCCGATACGGACCGGAAAGTAGCCGCCGGAGTCTTTTGAATACGGCTTGCGGCAACGATTGCGGCCGCGCTTCGTGCCTGTCGCTGGCCCATCCGGCTCACCATTCGAGTCAGCCACGGGCCGATCACAACGATGCCTGCAAGAACCATCATGAATCCGACCACCAAGAGCGGGGACTCAAGCCATGGCAGCCGAAAATTCAAAACACGGATGAGAACAACCGCCAAAGTCATGAAGGCGAGCCCCATAACCAGCGGCACTGTTCGCCAAATTGTTGGCTTCTTCTCGTGAACCACCCTCGTCACCCCTAGAGGCCCAACGTCTGCGCGTGCGGTCCGAAGGGCGGCGACAAGTGCAGACGCCACCACAACTACAGCCACCACCGCCACATTGGCCGCCAATCCAGTGTGGAGATCAGCAGTAAACATTCTGGTGCCGTTGATCGGTATCTGGGCAGTGGCAGGCTTCAACATCACCGCCAGGGCAAGGCCTATCGCGGCACCGATCAGGCTGGGGATGGCAATTTCCACGGCGGCAATCCGGGAGACTGTGCCGGGTGAGGCCCCAATGAGTCGCAGGGTAGCAAACCGTTCGCGTCGCTGCGCTGCTCCTAAATCTGTGACGATGCTGATCAACAGCAATACGGGAAAGAACACTGCTATCGCTCCGACAAGGAGCACCGTGGTGTAGGAGGCGGCGCTGCCTCCGTACGGGTTGCTGGTGAAGTCCGAAACCAACGAGGCGTTTCCGCTCTTTCGAAGCTCTGCCTCCGAGGCCCCCGTGATGACCACCAGGGAATCGGGCCCCGGCAGGGCAGCGTCGTTGATCACGCCGGCAAACTCCCCAAACCGGTCTCCGAGCTGATCCCGGGGCGTCGATTCGATCAGGCGTTGTAGCGCTGGCGAGGCGTAATAGCTCCCGAATTCCGGCGGGCTACCAATTCCCGGGATGCTCACGGTCGTCGAGGGAAGTGCAGCGAAATCGCGGCGCTCAATGAGTTGGTCCCGGAAGATCTCCAGCCCATTGCTCCGCATGAGCACTGTTTCCTGAGTCAAGGGGATAGGAGCTGCAACGCCCGAAGCATCGATCGAATCCGATACGGACGGATGCCCCGTTTCGCGCAGCCAGGCGCCACGGTCGTCCCGGGCTTGCAATCCGTTGACACCACCCCAGAGCAACGACAAAAGACAGACCCCGACGGCGACTCCTCCAGCGATTCCAGTCAACCTGCCATAGGCGGAGCGGCTGCCGGCCACAGCCAGGCGGAAAAGTCCCCAGTTCACGTGGACACCCGGTATCCGGCGCCCAGAGCACCATCGCGCACAATGACTTCCCGATCTGCATAGGCAGCGGTTCGGGCATCGTGGGTGATCATCACCACGGTCGTGTCGGCTTCGCGGACAAGATCGAGCATCAAGGTCAGTACGTTTTCCGAGGCGAGGGAGTCCAACGAGCCAGTGGGTTCATCTGCGAACAACACCGCAGGGGACGTCACCAAGGCACGGCCAACAGCGACACGTTGGGCTTGGCCGCCAGACAATTCGCCAGGCAGCTTTTCGCCCAGTCCGTCCAAGCCAAGACGTTGCAGCATGTCTCTGGATCGCTCCAGCGCTTCAGGTCGTTTGATCCCCTTAAGCAGCAACGGGATGCTGACGTTATCCACCGCGCTGAGTTCCGGCAGCAACTGCCCGAATTGAAAGACGAATCCAAAGTCCGTCAGCCGCAGCCGGGCCCGCTTGGTCTCCTTGAGTTCGTTGAGGTGCAAGGGCACTTCATCAATGGGGTTGTACGTCACCGTCCCGCTGTCGGGCACGAGGACCCCGGCCAGGCAGTGCAGCAGCGTGGACTTCCCGGATCCGGATGGACCCATGACGGCCAATACTTCCCCGGCATGGACATCCAGGTCTATTCCCCGGAGCGCCTCCGTCGGGCCAAAGGAGTGGTGCAACCCGCGGGCACTGAGGATGGGTGTTTGGATGCTCATGCGCTCTGAAGCTCCTTTTTGAGTTGGGACAGGCGGGCGGCCGTGAGGTCGATCCATCTCAAGTCCGCTTCGATGTGGAACAGACCGTGGTCACACATCAGTACCTGCAGCAGGCCTGCTTCCTTCTTCGCGCGCGTCAGTTCCCGCATCCGGGCCATGTGCTGGCTGCGCTGCACGTCAAGCAACCGCTCGGCATCGTCATCCAGCAGCAGTGCGATGACGGTTTTCGCAAAGAGGTTGCTCTGCAGGGATTCCGAGGGAATGTCGGGAGTGAAGAGCCACTCGCGCACTGTGGCTTCTCCGGCGTCGGTAATCGCATACTTTTTTCGATCAGGACCTCCCCCGGTCTCTTCGCCCAAAGCCCGGATCAACTCATCACGGACCATCCGCGCCAGTGTGGAATACACCTGCCCATAGGCCAGCGCCTTGCCTGCTCCGAAGTATCGGTCGTAAGAGTGCTTGAGGTCGTAGCCGTAGCTGGGCTCGCGATTCAAAAGGCCCAGAAGGGTGAGTGAGTTGTTCACAGCTCCATCTATACACTGAGTATATAGTTAACGCCATCGAGACCACGGGATGTCACCCCGGCCGAATAATGAAAGACTGGGAGGCAGTGCATGACCAATCCCAGCCGGAGGCAAATATGGCAGAAGAATCCACGCCCCACACGTCCGCATCCGTTTACCGGAACGGCCACGAAATCGAATGCTGGCTCACGGACATGGACGGCGTGCTGGTTCATGAAAACCAGGCGATCCCCGGTGCCGCCGAGCTCATCCAGCGCTGGGTGGATACGTCCAAGCGCTTCCTTGTCCTGACCAACAATTCCATCTTCACCCCACGCGACCTCGCTGCCCGCCTCCGGGCCTCCGGTCTTGAAGTTCCGGAAGAGAACATCTGGACGTCCGCGCTGGCCACGGCCCAGTTCCTCAAGGACCAGGTCCAGTCCTCTGATTCCGGCAACCGCGCCTACACCATCGGCGAGGCCGGCCTCACCACTGCATTGCACGAAGCCGGCTTCATCCTCACGGACACGGAACCTGACTTCGTGGTGCTCGGCGAGACCCGCACTTACTCTTTCGAAGCGATCACCATGGCCGTTCGCCACATCCTTGCCGGCGCCCGTTTCATCGCAACAAACCCTGATGCCACTGGCCCTTCCAAGGACGGCCCCATGCCGGCAACGGGCGCAATCGCGGCAATGATCACCAAGGCCACTGGCCGCGAGCCGTACATCGTGGGCAAGCCGAACCCCATGATGTTCCGCTCGGCCATGAACCAGATCGACGCCCACTCGGAGACCACGGCCATGATTGGCGACCGCATGGACACGGACATCGTGGCAGGTATGGAAGCCGGCCTTCACACGGTTCTGGTGCTCAGCGGCATCACCCAGCGCGAGGAAATCGTGTCCTTCCCGTTCCGCCCCAACCAGATCTTGAGCTCCGTGGCCGACCTCAAGAGCCAGATCTAAGCCAAAGGAGTCCCGTCATGGCTGTGCTCAACCTCCGTCCTCTGGCCGGTGGCCGGATACTGAGGGGGAGCCAGCCGTTTGGTCTGGATGCTGCCGCGACATCGGGGTTCCTGGCGGAGCATGGCATCCAGGCCATCATGGACCTGCGCAACGAGCTCGAGCGGTCTTTGGTTCCGTGGCTGGTTCCGGGCGGCCCCTCTCCTTCGAACGCGTCCAAGCCCGACGGCGGTGGCGGGAGTACCGCCCTCGCTGCACCCGCCGTCGAGCTCATCCATAATCCGCTGGATCCCAACGTGGTGGCGGGGTCGCTGCAGGCAGTGGAGACTCCGGAAGATCTGGGAGATCTGTATTTGGGCTGGATCCGCGTCAGACCCGATTGGGTAGCCGATGCCCTGCGTCCTGTCGCGGAAGGCAAACGCACACTGGTTCATTGTTCGCTGGGCAAGGACAGGACCGGAGTGGTGTCAGCGATCGCGCTCATGGCCGCCGGTGAATCGGACGAGGCCGTGGTGAAGGATTACACGGCCACCACCCGCAACCTTCCGAACCTGCTTCAGGTCATGGCCGAGACATGGCGGCTCCACGTCCCGTCCACGCCCGCGCAATATTTCAGCCCTGACCTCATGATCCTGCAGAGCCCTGAAGCCGCGATCCGGCATTTCCTGGTGGGCTTCGCACGGGAATTCGGGGATGCTCGCAGCTTCCTGCGCGAGGCCGGTCTAACCGCCGTCGAGGTTCAAGCGCTGCGGGGCTGAACCGTTGCGGGGTGATGCAGCGGAAGCCCAGCAACAAAACCTACGCCGGCCGGATAACCCGTCCATTCGGCTCCTGATACGACGGCTCCTCGGGTGCAGGCGGCAGCGGTTCCAGCTCATTCTGGACGCGCTCCAACAGGGGCCGATAAATGTCGGCACTCCACTGCGGGCTGGCATGGGCGGGCCGGGCACCCTCCGTACTCAGCACCGGGAGCTTCATGTTCGCCGCGAAGACCTTGCTCCACGCCGCCCGAGCAGACTCGTAGTTGACGGTCTTGTCCTCGGAGTTGCCCAGGAACGCCATTTTGGCCGAGCCGATTTTGCCGGCGAGACGCAGGCCATCGAAGTGGTAAATGTATGCAGACTCCGTCTGGATCAGCACGCTGGAGGGGGCAATCGGCGAGAGCTGCTCCAGGCTTTGGTCCAGGATTTGCCGCCAGGTGCGTTCGTCCTTGTGCGCCACCCGCTCCCCCAGTTCATAGCCGCCACGCAGGACTGAAGGGATGCGGAAGCCGTTCTCATAAAGGAACACCACGCCGTCGAACCAGCTCTGATCCAGCACATCAGCGCGGCTGAAGGGACTGGAATCCAGGACGATCAGCTGGGTCTCCACACCATGCAGCTCCAGCAGACGGGCGGCAACTTGCGTGGCGAGCATCCCACCGAAGCTGTGGCCGTAGAAATACAGCTTCTCCAGCCCCAGTTCGCGAACGTGAAGAACTAGTTCGCGGACCACCTCATCAACGTCCAGGCCAAGGTTGGAATACCCGACGGCGGCAAGGCGGCCGCGCTGGTGCAGGGCGGGGCGCAGCGAGTTCAGGATCCACTGTGCCTCTTCCCAACTGGTTTTATACCCGGGAAACAGGATCCAGCTGGCCTTGGGAAAGTAGAGATCCGAGTAGGAGTCCGGGACGCGGAGGATCTTGGTGGCCCGCCGTTCCGCCTGCACGTGCCGGGTAAACAGCATGTCTCCGGCCAGTGCCACGGAAACCCCCGCAGTGATAAGGAAGTCGCGGCGCGATATCCGCTTTATCCGGGAAACCTGGGGCAGGATCCTCGCCCAGTCTGCCGGATCGGCAGCATCCCGTGATCCGGATACGGGCAAGGCGGAGCCCCGGCCCGGGAGGTTTTCGTTCACCTCCGGCGGAGCCTGGAGCTTCCCTACTTGAACGTCCACGCAGCTAGCATAGGCTTCGCGGGCACTGCCTTACAGCCCCGTAGTTTGCCTACAAACTCCCTAGTTGAGGCCCAGCTCATCCTTGCCGAAGGCAAAGAGGTAGGGCACGCCGGTTTCGGCTTCGATCTTCTCTTTGGCGCCGGTGTCGCGGTCCACGATGACGGCGACGGCAACCACATTGCCGCCGGCCTTGCGGACACCCTCGACGGCGGTCAGTGCGGACCCGCCGGTGGTGGACGTGTCCTCGAGGACAACCACATTGCGGCCCTCAACCGAGGGACCTTCCACCTGGCGGCCCATGCCGTACGACTTCTGGGCCTTGCGGACGACGAAGGCGTCCACGGCGCGGCCGGCATCCACAGCGGCGTGCATGACAGCGGTACCTACGGGGTCGGCGCCCATGGTGAGTCCGCCAGCGCACTCAACCGGGATCCCGGCGTCGTCGATCATTGCCAACATGACCTGGCCTACCAGCTTGGAGGCCTCGTGATGCAGGGTGATGCGGCGGAGGTCGATGTAGTAGTCAGCTTCCTTGCCGCTGGAGAGGATCACCTTTCCGCGGACCACCGCCAACTCTTTGATGAGCTCGAGAAGGCGGGCACGGGCAGTTGCAGTGTCTGCTGCGGGGGTACTGGTGGAAGTCATGGCTTCTAGTTTAGTGGGGACGGAGCCGGGCGAAGCGCAGGTGCCGCGGTGGTGGAACGGACAACCAACTTGGGATTGACGATCTGTTCCTCACTGCCTGGCTCGTTTTCCAACTGATGGAGTACCGCGGACATGCAACGGCGGCCGAGTTCTTCAAAGTCCTGTTTGATGGTGGTCAGCGGCGGCAGGAAGAACGCAGCTTCAGGCTGATCGTCGTATCCCACCACGCTGATGTCTTCCGGAACTCGCAACCCAGCTTCCTGCAGGGCGCGAAGGACTCCCACCGCCAATTGGTCGTTCGCGACGAAGACGGCGGTGACAGTGGGCTGATCGTCTAGTTTGCGCTGGTCAATGAGCGCCAGGCCTGCTTCGTATCCCGAGGCGGCGTCCCATCCCCCTTGGAGAAGAACGTCGGCCTCCAAGCCGGCGTTGCCGAGCGCCTCCTGCCATCCCTTGATGCGCTCAGCCGCGTCGATCCAGTGGGGCGGACCGGAAATGTGTCCGATGTGGCGGTGTCCGAGCCCGATGAGATGTTCCACCGCCAACCGCGCTCCCAGACGCTGGTTTAGTGAAGCACCCGTCAGCTGGTTCCCGGTTCCGGCACCCACGGCCACCATGGGAAACGGGACGGCGACGTCACGGAGGGCGGCCAGGACATCCGGATGCGGTACCAGAATGACCACCCCCTCCACAGCCTGGTTGCGAAAATGCGTGATGGCGTCGTTGATGCTGTCGCCGGTCACTTCGCGGAGGTTGGCGATGCTGACGAAATAGCCTGCTTCCCGGCCCGCCTGCTCCACGCCCAGCAAGGTATTCGCGGGTCCGTACTGGCCGGTTTCGCAGGCCAGCACGCCTATGGTCCGGGAGCGCCGCGTCACCAGGCTGCGGGCTGCGGTGTTACGCCGGTAGCCAAGGCTGGCGATGGCCGATTCCACGCGCTCCTTCGTCTTCCCGCTAACGTTGGGGTGGTTGTTCAAGACACGGGAAACGGTCTGGTGCGAGACCCCGGCCAACTTGGCTACATCCCCCATAACGGGTGGTCTGCTTGATGGTGCACCGGGAGACATCGCACCTCACTTTATGGATTCGTATGGCGGGCTTGGGCAGGATTGGCCCGCATCCGGCTCTTCACACCGAGCAGGTCAGCTCAGCTGGGAGCAGGATGCAGGCCAATCCCAAGGGTTATTTGCTACTTGGCGTCGACCCGCACAGGTTCAGTCTTGGCAGGTGGCGCAGATTCGGTTGCCGGAGGCGTTGTCTTCCACTTGAAGCGGCGGCTGATTGAGGACCCTCCACCAGCACCGGTCCGGTTCTTGTTGAAGATGTCGAAGCCGACTGCAAGGAGCAGAACCAGGCCCTTGATGAGCTGCTGGTAGTCAGTTCCCAAGCCAAGGATGGACATACCGTTGTTCAGGACACCCATGATGAGGCCACCGATCATTGCTCCCGCAACGGTACCGATACCACCTTGGACGGCCGCGCCACCGATGAATGCGGCAGCGATGGAGTCCAGTTCAAAGCCGGTACCGCCAGCAGGCTGGGCAGAGTTCAGTCGTGCCGTGAACACCAGGCCGGCCAACGCGGCGAGGACGCCCATGTTGACGAACAGCCGGAAGGTTACTTTCTTGGTCTTGATGCCGGAGAGCTCTGCTGCATGCAGGTTGCCACCAATGGCGTAGGTGTGGCGCCCAAAAATGCTGTTGTTCATCAATGCCGAGTACAGGATCACGAGGACTGCCAGGACGATCAGCACAATCGGCGTTCCACGGTAGCTGGCCAGCAGGAACGTGATGATGAGCATCAGTACGGCAATGAAGCCGTTCTTGACGGCAAACCATGCCATCGGCTCATTCTCAAGGTTGAACTTGCGGCGGACCCGGCGTTCCTTGATGGCTTGGAAGAGGATTGCTGCGGTGCCGCCAACGCCCAGGATGACGGTCAACCATTCAAGTACGGATGTGCCGCCGGAGATATCGGGGAGGAAGCCTCCACCGAGGGCCCGCAACTCGTTGGGGAACGGGGTGATCTGCTGGTTCTTCAGGGTGATGAGCGTCAGGCCGCGGAAGATGAGCATGCCGGCCAGGGTGACGATGAAGGCGGGAATGCCCACATAGGCAATCCAGTAACCCTGCCAGGCACCCACCAAGGCACCTACCAGGAGGCAAGCCGGGATGGCCAGCCACCATGCCCAGCCCCAGTGCACGATCATCACGCCGGCAACAGCACCGATGAACCCGGCGATTGATCCGACGGAGAGGTCGATGTGGCCGGCGATGATGACCATCACCATGCCTATGGCAAGGATCAGGATGTAGCTGTTCTGGACCACCAGGTTACTGACGTTCTGCGGTTCAAGCAGGATGCCGTTGGTCAGGACCTGGAACAGGATGACGATAAGGATCAGGGCGACGAAGATGCCAACCTGGCGGAGGCGGCTTGTGAGGAAGCCAAGGGATTCTCGTAGGGCGGACATGTTGGCTATTCCTTCTCTTGAGTCATGAAGTGCATGAGGGTTTCCTGGGTGGCCTCGGCGATGGGGACCTCGCCGGTGATGTGCCCTGCGGACAGCGTGTAGATCCTGTCGCAAATGCCCAGGAGCTCAGGCAGCTCCGAGGAGATCACGATCACGGCTTTCCCGGCGGCCGCGAGTTCATTGATGATCGTGTAGATCTCGAACTTTGCGCCGACGTCGATACCGCGGGTTGGTTCGTCCAGGATCAGCACGTCCGGATCCGAGAACATCCACTTGCTCAGCACCACCTTCTGCTGATTACCACCGGAGAGCTTGCCGGTGATGGCTGCCACGGACGGCGCCTTGATGTTCATGCTCTTCCGGTAGTGGTTGGCAACGGTGGTTTCTTTGTTGCCATCAACCCATCCGCGTTTGGCCAGCTTGTTCAGCGCCGCCATGGAGATGTTCCGCTTGATGTCCTCGATCAGGTTCAGGCCATAGTGCTTGCGGTCCTCGGTGGCGTAGGCAATGCCGTGATCGATCGCGTCCGAAACGGTGGAAGTGTTGATCTCTTCGCCGTACTTGTAGACCTTGCCCGAAACGGCGCGTCCGTACGTCCGGCCGAAAACGCTCATGGCCAACTCGGTGCGGCCCGCGCCCATAAGGCCCGCCAAGCCCACTACTTCGCCCTTGCGGACATTCATGTTGGCATTGTGCACCACGGTGCGGCTGTGGTCCTGGGGATGCTGAACGGTCCAGTCTTCAATGCGGAGGACTTCCTCGCCGATGTTCGGAGTCCGGTCCGGATAGAGGCTTTCAAGGTCACGTCCCACCATTCCGCGGATGATGCGTTCCTGGGTGATCTGGCCCTGGTCCAGCCGCAGGGTCTCGATGGACTTGCCATCGCGGATGATGGTGACGGCATCGGCCACCTTGCGGATCTCGTTGAGTTTGTGGCTGATGATGATGCTGGTGACGCCCTGGCCCTTGAGGTGCAGGATGAGGTCCAGCAGGTGGTCCGAGTCTTCATCGTTCAGCGCAGCAGTTGGCTCGTCCAGGATGAGGAGCTTCACCTCTTTGGAGAGCGCCTTGGCAATCTCCACCAGCTGCTGCTTGCCAACACTGATGTGCTGGATGGGTGTGACGGGGTTTTCGCTCAGACCTACGCGGGCAAGCAGCTTGGCGGCTTCGAGGTTGGTTTTCCGCCAGTCCACCCAGCCGTTGTTTGCCAGTTCGTTGCCGAGGTAAATGTTCTCTGCGATGGAAAGGTACGGGCTAAGGGCCAGTTCCTGGTGGATGATCACGATCCCGCGCTTCTCGCTGTCCGAGATGCTGTTGAATTCGCAGGGTTCGTTCTCAAAAAGAATGTCGCCGTCAAAGGAGTTGTGCGGGTACACCCCGGACAACACCTTCATCAGGGTGGATTTCCCGGCGCCGTTCTCTCCACAGATAGCGTGGACTTCGCCGCGGTTTACATCCAGGGTGACGTCCTGAAGGGCCTTGACCCCGGGGAAGGTCTTGGTTATTCCTCGCATTTGAAGAATGGGTACGTTCATCGTCAATTCCCACTGACTGGTTGGAAACTTTGCCTGGCCGGGGATTCGGCCGGCTCATGGTGGGTTGTGGCCCCGCCCCGCTTCAGAAGCGGGACCACAACCCGAAGGAAATGCTTACTTGACGTCGGATTCCTTGTAGTAGCCCGAGTCGATGAGTTCCTTCTTGTAGTTGTCCTTGGTGATGATGACGGACTTCAGGAGGAAGGCCGGAACAACCTTGACCTTGTTGTTGTAGGTCTTGGTGTCGTTGGTTTCCGGTTCCGTACCCTTGAGCACGGCGTCAACCATCTTCACGGCCTGCGCGCCGAGCTGGCGGGTGTCTTTGAAGATCGTGGAGTACTGCTCGCCGGCGATGATGGACTTCACGGAGCCCTTTTCGGCGTCCTGGCCGGTAACTACCGGCAGCTTTCCGGTGGAGTAGCCACCGGTGCTGGTCAGGGCCGAGATGATGCCGATGGAAAGGCCGTCATACGGGGAGAGCACGCCGTCCAGCTTGGTGCCGGAGCTGTAAGCCGAGGTCAGGATGTCTTCCATGCGCTTCTGGGCAACGGGTGCCTGCCAGCGCAGGATGGCTGCCTGCTCGAACTTGGTCTGGCCGCTGGGAACCTTCAAGGTGCCTGCATCCAGGTAGGGCTTGAGGGTGTCCATGGCGCCAGTCCAGAAGAAGTTGGCGTTGTTGTCATCCGGGCTTCCGGCGAAGAGCTCCACGTTGAACGGGCCCTTGCCATCAACCTTCTTGCCACTTGCGTCCACGAGGCCAAGGCCGGTGAGCAGTGACGTAGCTTGCTGGACACCCACGGTGTAGTTGTCGAAGGTGGTGTAGTAATCGACGTTCGGTGTTCCGTTGATGAGGCGGTCGTAGGCGATGACCTTAACGTTCTGTTCCTTGGCCTTGGCCAGGACGTCGGTCAGCGTGGTGCCATCAATTGCTGCGATGATCAGGGCCTTGGCGCCCTTGGTCAGCATGTTCTCAATCTGGGAGACCTGCGTAGGGATGTCATCGTTGGCGAACTGCAGGTCAGTCTTGTAACCAAGGTCCTTCAAGGACTTCTCAACGTTGGCGCCATCGGCAATCCAACGCTCGGACGTCTGCGTCGGCATCGAAATGCCGACCAGCGAATCGCTGGGCTTGGCGGTGCTGCTGGATTCTGCAGCTCCTCCACGGCTACCGCAGCCCGTGGCTCCCACGGTCAAGGTAAGGACAACCGCTACGGCGCCCAGGAGTTTCTTTAATCTCACGATGCTCTCCTTCCGCGGCAGCTTTGCCGCGAACTCTGATGCAGCCGGAGCATCTGCGCGTCCGGCACGGTGAAGCTGGGTTGGCCTGTGCGCTGGGGGCGGCACAGGCTACTTCAAGGTGATACGACTGCCATTGTGAACGCTAACAATACCGTCGGTCAAGTGGATTGGATCACAAAATGATTGCAGGTGGGAACCTCGTCCGGAAGTCTTGATTTACAACGTTGTTAGCGTTCACACTTTCCCATTTCATGCTTTCGGCACCAAAAAGAAGAGCCCGGCACCGCCTTGTGGGCAGTGCCGGGCGTTCCAGTGCAGCGAGCTAGGACAGTGCTCCTTCGAGTGCTGAGAACGCGTCGTCCACGATCTTCTCCACGGGCTGATCGATGTCCACTACCAAGCCGGCTTCATCGGATTGCAACGGCTCAAGCGTTGCGAGTTGCGAATCCAGCAAGGACGCGGGCATGAAGTGGCCGGGCCGGGCGTTCATGCGCTCACTCAGCAACTCACGCGCGCCCTGCAGGTGCACGAACACCACGGACGGATCGCCACTGCGGATGATGTCGCGATAGGCGCGCTTGAGCGCGCTGCACGCTATGACAAGAGCAGAGTTCGACGCCGCGAATCGCCTCCCGATCTCGGCCAACCAGGGTGCGCGGTCCTCGTCATTGAGAGGAGTACCCGAGGCCATCTTGTCGATGTTCCGCTGAGGGTGCAGCGAATCGCCGTCGAGGAATTCGGCTCCGAGCCGCTCAGCGACGGCTGCGCCCACGGTGCTTTTGCCGCAACCGGCCACGCCCATCACCACAATGTGCGGATGGGCGTTGGCCGCAAAACCGGAATCACCAGTCATGAACGGTTCCGTCCACGAGACGGTTGAACGGCAGGTAAGCCTGCTGGTACGGGAAGGCGGCTGCTGCTTCCTCGTTGAACTCGACGCCGATGCCGGGCTCGTCCCCCGGGTGCAGGTAGCCGTCCTTGAACGTCATGGACTGCTGGAAGACCTCGTTGGTCTTGTCCGAGTGCTGCATGTATTCCTGGATGCCGTAGTTGTGGATGGCCAGGCCAACGTGCAACTGGGCGGCGAAGCCCACCGGGGAGATGTCCGTGGGACCATGGAAGCCTGACTTGATCTGGTACTGGGCCGCGAAGTCCATGACCTTCTTCAAAGGCGAGATCCCACCGAAGTGCGTGGAGGCCGCGCGGACGTAGTCGATCAATTGTTCCTTGATGAGGGTCTGGTAGTCCCACACGGTGTTGAAGATTTCGCCGATGGCTAGGGGCGTGGTGGTGTGCTGGCGGACCAGGCGCAGGCCTTCCTGGTTCTCCGCCGGGGTGCAGTCCTCCAACCAGAACAGGTCATAGGGCTCCAGTGCCTTGCCAAGCTTGGCTGCCTGAATGGGCGTCATGCGGTGGTGGCCATCGTGAAGCAAAGGAATTTCCGGGCCGAACTCATTGCGCACGGCCTCGAAAACCGTGGGCAAATGCCGCAGGTAGGCGCGGGTGTCCCAGTCTTCTTCCAGCGGGAAGTTGCCGCGGCCGGCAGGCTCATAGTCGTAGCGTTCGCCGGATGCCTGGGCCTGCGCGGCAACACCATAGACAGCTTTGATGCCCGGGACCGCGGTCTGGATCCGGATGGACTTGTAGCCCAGTTCCAGGTGCTCACGCACCGAGTCGAACAGCGAGGGAATGTCCGAACCCGAAGCGTGCCCGTAGGCACGCAGCCCGTTCCGGGATGCACCACCGAGCAGCTGATAGACGGGCATGCCGGCAACTTTGCCTTTGATGTCCCACAGCGCCATGTCCACGGCGGCAATCGCGGCCATGGTCACCGGCCCACGGCGCCAGTACGAGCTGCGGTACAGGAACTGCCACGTGTCTTCGATGCGGTGCGGATCCTTCCCGATCAACAGCTGCGCCACATGCTCCTTAAGGTACGCGGCCACGGCGAGTTCCCGGCCGTTGAGCGTCGCGTCACCAATGCCAGTCACCCCGTCTTCGGTGGTGATGCGCAGGGTGACGAAGTTCCGGGAGGGGCTGGTCACGAAGACTTCAGCGGCAATGATTTTCACAGCTTTTCCTTTCGGGATTGGGCTGGGTTGAAAGGGTTCCTATTCGCCTCGATGCGATGTTCACCACAGGTACTGAAATTGATTCTAGAATTGTTTGCAATTTTTGGCAATCGGTTGCCATTGCGGATTGGAAAACCCTACGCTGCAGTTCCTGTCCCGGCACGGGCAGAGGCCCACTCCGAGCTCAGCTCCTGCACCAGCTCTGCCACTCCTGGCTCGTTGGCAAGGTTCCGATCCAAAAACCCCAGCAAAGCTGCGACCCGCGCACTCCCAGAGAGCCCGTTGGCAGCTGCAATGGCTGAAGCCTTGGGATCCTGCAGCTCAGGATTGACGGCGGCGTAGGCGGACCACACCGCGATCATTCTCGCCGCGGCAGTGCCGCTTCGCCCTGCGGCCCGCTCCGCACGAAGCACCGGCAGTGCACGCATTCGGAGCTTAGTGCTGCCGTCCACGGCGATCTGGGCCAGATGGTGTGCGATCCGGGAGTTCCCAAAGCGATCAAGCAAGGCAGTCCGGTATTCGGGGATGCGGAGTTCCTCGCCGGAAAGGTGCCTGGCAGCTTCGTCCCAGAATTCCTCAACAGCTTCACGGCATACGGCGTCACCCAAGGCCTGCGCCACTGTGGTGTGGCCGCGCAACTGCCCGGCATAAGCCAGGATGGAATGCGCGCCATTAAGGAGCCAAAGTTTGCGGTTTTCGTAAGGTTCGATGTCATCCACAAAAACCGCTCCGGCGTCTTCCCAACGTGGACGCCCTGAGGGGAATTGTCCGCTCAGCACCCAGTTGTGGAACGGCTCAGTGACCACGGGCGCTTCGTCCCGGTACCCGCACTGTTCACTGACCAGAGCAACATCGTCAGCTGTAGTGCGGGGCGTAATGCGGTCCACCGACGTGCTGACAAAGCTGACGTTATGGTCGATCCAGGCGGCAAGTCCGGCGTCGAAGCCCAGGGCGATTTCCGCTACGCCCGCACGGGCCACGTTTCCGTTGTCCGAGAGGTTGTCGCAGGAAACCACGGCGAGGGGTCCGGCGTCGGCGTCCCTGCGGGCGGCGAGGCCAAGGACCAAGCGTCCCAACGGCGTCGTGGGTTGCTGCCCCGCCACCAGCCGCGGCAGGTCATCCGCGCCGTGCGCATATGCTGCTTCCGTGATGGTCAGAGTTATCACCGCTGTTTGCGGTGCTGCGACGAGTTCGGTCAATCGTCCAACGTTGGCGCCATCGATGGCTTCTACAACGCTGCCTACAACCTCGAAGGAATCCCCTGCATCGGATCGTTCCACCACGGTAAAAAGGCCGTCCTGTTCCGCCAGAACTGCTGCGGCATCCGGACGACGCCCCGTGAAGGAGGCGATGCCCCAATCCCCTGCGTCGCCAGCATGCTGCGTGTACCAGGCCTGGTGCGAACGGTGAAAGGCCCCGAGTCCGAGGTGCACAATGCGCACGGGAGCCTTTTCCACCGCTTTGACCTCACGGTTCAATCTAGGGAGCCCATCCCCGCTCATAGTTTGAACACCTTGCGTGGCGAGGAATCAACGACGTCGAGAATCAGCTCCTGCGCGCGGGCTTCAGTCACGCGGTGCTCGGCTACGAGACGCGCGAGGAAGGACGCTTCGATCCTGCGGGAGGCATCGTGCCGTGCGGGAATGGAGCAGAACGCGCGGGTGTCATCGATGAAGCCGGAGGACCGCGAGAAACCGGCGGTTTCTGTAACTGCAGAACGGAAGCGCAACATGGCATCCGGTGCATCGAGGAACCACCACGGCGCACCGATGAAGACGGACGGGTAGAAACCAGCCAGCGGCGCCAGTTCACGGGAGAAAACGGTCTCGTCGAGCGTGAAGAGCACCAGGTGGAAATCCTTGGCCGTGCCGAAGTCCTGCAACAACGGGCGGATGGCCTCGGTGTAGTTCACCGCGAACGGAATATCGTGACCGGTGTCGGTGCCAAACTGAGTGAACGTAGGTTCGTGGTGATTGCGGTACGAGCCCGGGTGGATGGTCATGACCAATCCGTCGTCCACCGACATGCGCGCCATTTGGTACATCATGTGGGCCTCGAACGCATCCCGATCCTGCGCGGTAGCCTTGCCGGCACGAGCAAGTTCAAAGAGCGCTTCAGCTTCTGCGGCATCCAGTTTGAGCGTGGCAGGTGCGCGCACGCCGTGGTCGGCGGATACTGCGCCATGCTCCAAAAAGTACCGACGGCGGTTTTCCAGGGCGGCGATGTATCCGGCGTAGCCGGTTGCGCCGTCGCCGGCAGTTTCGATCAAACGGTCAACGTTGGTGCTCCAGCTGGGATGCGCCACATTCAGATAAGCATCCGGTCGGAACGTGGGAAGCACCCGGCCGTTGAAGCTGGGGTCATTGGTGAGGGCCTTGTGGCTGGCGAGGTTGTCCAGGGGATCGTCCGTGGTGGCCAAGACCTCAATGTTGAAATCCTTGAAAAGCTGCCGGGGACGGAAGTCCGGCTCCACCAACTTCGCGGCGATCGCGTCGTAGCTGGCATCGGCCGGCATGTCGCCGAGGTCTGCGCCGAGTTTGAAGACATCGTTGAACTGGGTGCGCAGCCAGTACCCGGAGGCTGTGCCCTCGAACAGCGGCCAGGCCTGAACGAACCGCCTCCAGATCTCCCGTGATTCGGGGGCGGACGCCGTACTTGTCAGCAACTGATCCATCGGAACACCATTGGCGTGGATCAGGCGGGTGACGTAGTGGTCCGGGCTGACGAGGAGCGCTGCAGGATCAGGGAACGGCGTGTTCTGTTCAATAACAGCGGCGTCAACGTGGCCGTGCGGAGAAATGATGGGCAGGTCCTGGACGCGCTCCAGCAAGGATCGCGCGATGCTGCGCGTGCCGGGATCTGCGGGCAGGAGCCTGTCAGGGTGTGCTGCGATGGACTGTGACATAGGTCAATCTTGCGGTTCAGCTTGCCATTTTGTCAACCGGTTGCCAAAAATTGCCAATTCAGTGCAACAGCCAATTTGCCTGAACACCGAGGACTAGCTCAGCAGCCTTCCGCTGGACCCGCGCACCACGAGCTCGGTCTCCACGCTCACGGCTTCGCTGGGGGCATCGTGGCCTTGCAGCATGTCCAACAGAATGGTGACTGCACGGGTTCCGCACTCCCCAAGGGGTGAGCGCACTGTGGTTAAGGCTGGAGTAGTGAAGTCCGCGCCGAAGATATCGTCAAAGCCCACGATGCTGATCTGGTCTGGAACCCGCATCCCACCGGCCTGGAGTTCCTGCATCAAGCCGATGGCAAGGAGGTCGTTGTACGTGATGACCGCGGTCGCTCCGCTTTCCAGGACGTCGCGCGCTACCTGGCGGCCGCCGTCGACTGTGGGTTTGGACGATTCCAGGCGGACTGCACCCAGCTTTGACCAATCGCATGCCGCTTTAACGCCCTCCCAGCGGCGAGCCGTCATCCAGGACTGCTTTGGACCCGCAACATAGGCGAGGTTCTCATGGCCATTGGCGGCGAGGCTTCTGACCGCTTGGCTGATGCCCTTGTTGACGTCCGGCACCACACATGGGACGCCTTGGACCTCGCGGTTGATAACGACTACCGGCTTGTCCTCAGCCAGCGCGCGGATGTGGTCGTCATCCATGCGGGGGCTGGCCAGGATGAGGCCGTCCACGGTGTTCAGCAGGCGACGACCTGCCGTGACTTCCGTCTCTGGCGACTCTGCGGATTCAGCCAGGACCAGGGTGTAATCACGGGCCGAGCCAGTGGTTTCAGCGCCACGGATGATGTCAAAGAAGGTCGGATTGGTGATATCTGCAACGATCAGCCCAATGGTCTGCGTCCTTCCCGTTGGAAGCGCGCGGGCGAACGGGTTCACCTGGTAATTCAGTTGCTCGGCTGCATCCTCGATGATCTTCTGCGTCTTGGCACTCACCCTCCCGGGCTTGCTCAAGGCACGGGACACCGTGGAGGGGTTGACGCCTGCAAGCTTGGCGATGTCGTAGATGGTGGGTGAGGACTTCTCCCCCCGGCCGCGTTTGGTGGGGGTAGTGGCTGCTCCGGAGTTCGTCACGTCGGTCACCGCTCCATCGTAGACCTTTTGGCAACAAAATCAGGCCGGTTGCCATTCATTAATCATGGCAACCGGCCCAGCTTGGTTAAGAACGCTCGGGGAACTTGCCCTCTTCAGCGATGCGCTTGTTGAGTTCCCGGAGGAATTCATCCTCGTCAAAGTCCAGCGAGACTTCCTTGCCGGTCCAACTGGAGAGGTGGATGGCATTGGCCAAGCGGACGCCGTTGATTCCGTCCGAGCCCGGAGCAAGCAGAGGAGTGCCATCCAGAATGTTGGCCGCAAAGTTCTCCAGGACGCCGGCGTGCTGGCCGCCCCACGCAGACTCGAACTCGATAACCTCGCTGCTGTACAACTCCTCGCGGTTCAGCTGGCCCATAAAGAGCTTGCGGACATCATCCATGCCCATGGAATCGCTGATTTCCCGCTCCGGCTTGACCAGCCGGGTGACTGTGGCCACCTTGCTGTCCTCCACCACGATCTTGCCCTGGTCACCCAGGATTTCGAATCTGTCTGTTCCCACGATGTCGTGGGTGGCTGTCACGAAAACGCCGGTGGCGCCGTCGCCATAGTCCACTACTGCGGTGACTTCATCCTCGACGGCGATGTCGCGGCGGAAGCCGTACGCCACCTTGGAGTAGACGGACTGCGGGACGCCACAGATCCACTGCCACAGATCCAGCTGGTGCGGCGCCTGGTTGACCAGAACGCCGCCACCCTCGCCGCCCCACGTAGCCCGCCACTCGCTGGAGTTGTAGTAACCCTGCGGCCGCCACCAGTTGGTGATGATCCAGTTGGAGCGGCGGATCTTGCCAATCTCGCCGTTATCGACGATTTCCTTGAGCTTCTTGTAGAGCGGGTTGTTGCGCTGGTTGAACATGATGCCGAAGGAGAGCTCAGGCTTCGAAGCGGCGAACTCGTTCAGCTCCTTGACCTGCTTGGTGTAGACCCCGGCAGGCTTCTCCACCAGCGCATGAATGTCTCGCTTGAGTGATTCGATCCCCATCTCGGGGTGCAGGAAGTGCGGCACGCAGGTGATAACAGCATCAACTGAACCGCTTTCCAGCAGGGCTATGTAGTCGTCGTAGAACGGGACATCCGGGTACTGGGATGCGGCAAGTTCCTTCTTGGCAGGATCGATGTCGCAAATGGCGCCGATCTCCATGTTCGGGACCAAGCCGTCGGTGATGAACTTGGCGTAGGCGCCGCCTTGCTGGCCCAGGCCGATGATGCCGAGGCGTACTTTCGTGCTCATGGATGCAATCTCCTGTGTTGAAATCTAGAAAAGGTCGGCGTGGCCCATGGCCACCAGGTTGTCGTACGAGGTCTGGAGTGCATCCCAGACGGTCCGTCCATACAGTTCGTCCTGCTCCACCAGGAGATACCGGGCACCTGCGCCCAGGGCGGCAGGAATGATGGATGGGAAGTCCAGGTTGCCTTCGCCCACTTCGGCGAACTGCACTACATTCCGGAACTCCGCCATGAAGCCAGGGAAGTCGCCCTTCTCCAGGAGCCCGAAGGACGATTCCGGCATCTGGCCGATCCTGTAGTCCTTGAGGTGCACCATGGCAGTCTTGCCGGCGTACTTTTGGAGGGCGCGGATGGGATCCAGGCCGCCGCGCTGCACCCAGTGGACATCAATCTCCATACCCATGGCCGGGGAGTTTTCGGCGATGATATCCAGCATGTATTTGCCGTCGAACTTCGCGAACTCAATGTGGTGGTTGTGGTAGTAAAGGCTGATGCCGTGTTCCTGCAGCCGTTCGGCGTAGCCGTTGGCTTGCTTGGCGAATTCAACCACCGAATCCAAAGACTTCATTGCCCCGAACGGAAGCATGCCAATGCGCAGCAACGAGGTATCCAGGCGCTTGGCATCGTCCACGATCTTGTCGAAGTCGTCTGCCAGTGATTCCACGGGCATGCCCTTGCGGCCTTCAATATTGACCGAAAGCGCGGCAATGTCCATGCCCAGCTCCGTGCGGGAGCGGTCCAGCTCGCCCACATTCTCCGGGGTCATGGGGATCTGGGAAATTTCGACGGCGTTATAGCCGATCGCACTGACCTTGCGGAGCGTTTCGAATGCTCCCACATCAGCAAAACTGTCCTTCAGCATCATGGCTTGGACGCCTATTGTGGCCACTTTTTCCTCCGGGGTTTTCGGGCCCTTCCGGGCCCTGGATGTGTCATGGGATGCCTGGCCGTTCAGGCCACGGCACCTTGCTGTTCGATTTGGCTGTGTTGGTTCGCGAGCAAGCGATGGCGGTCTGCCCGGCGTTGTTCCTGGCGGTCAGGATCGGGCACGGGCGAGGCGAGCAACAGTCGCTGGGTGTAGGGGTGATCGGGATCGCGGGTGACCACCTCGGCGGGGCCTTGCTCCACGATTTCGCCGTGGTACATCACGGCTACGCGGTGGCTGATGTGCCGCACGACGTCCAGATCGTGGGAGACGAACAGGTACGAAACCCCGGTGTCCTTCTGGATCTGCAGGAAGAGGTCCAGAACGCGGGCCTGAGTGGAGAGGTCCAATGCACTGACCGGTTCGTCGCAGACGATGAGTTTGGGTGACAGTGCCAAAGCCCGGGCAATCGCAACGCGCTGGCGCTGGCCGCCACTGAACTCACGCGGTAGTCGGTGGATCGCGTCCGACGGCAGGCCCACCTGGTCCAGCAGTTCCTTGACGCGCTTCTTGGCCGCTGCGGATTCCATGCCTTGCACGCCCAGTGGTTCAGCCAGGATGTCGCCGATTTCCAGCGCCGGGTTCAGCGAAGTGTAGGGGTCCTGGAACACCACTTGGAGGTCCCTGCTCAGCGTCCGGCGTTCCTTGCGGGAGGCGTTGCTGATGTCGTTGCCTTCGAAAATCACCTTTCCGGAAGTGACGGGGGCGAGGCCCAGAACGGCCCTGCCCAAGGTGGTCTTGCCTGAACCGGACTCCCCCACCAGGCCAAGGGTCTCGCCCTGGCCAATAGTGATGTTGATGTCCGTCAGCGCCCGGAAAGGCTTGGCCCGGAACCTCTTGCTGGGGTACTCGACCACCAGGTTCTCCACGGACAGCAACGGGGCGCTTTGCGGTGATGTAACTGAGATGCTCATGCCACCGGCTCCTTCTGTGCTGCTGATCCAGGCTTGGATACCAGCATCGTCATGGGGGTCTTTCCTTCGAGCATGGACCCAAGAAGGGTCTGGGTGTACGGCTCTTTCGGGTTTCGGAGGATATCCCGGACGGTTCCTTCTTCAACAAGCCGGCCGTTCTGCATGACCACAACACGGTCGCAGAGATCGGCGACGACGCCGAAGTTGTGGGTCACCAGGATCACGCCGATGTTCAGTCGCTGCTGAAGCTCGCGCAGCAGGTCCAGCACATCCGCTTGGACGGTGACGTCCAGTGCCGTGGTGGGTTCGTCAGCAATCACCAAGTCCGGTTCGCAGCTGATGGCACCGGCGATGAGCACGCGCTGGGCCATGCCACCGGAAACTTCATGCGGGTAAGCGTTGAAGGTTAGTTCCGGGTTGGCAATACCGACGTCGGTGAGCAGCTTGAGCGCACGCTGGCGGGCTTCGGACTTCGAGATTCCCAAGACACGGACCATGGGCGTGACCAGCTGGTAGCCAATGGTGAAGGCCGGGTCCAGGTTACTCATGGGTTCCTGTGGAATGTACGAGATCCTCTTACCGCGCAGCTTGGACAACCGCTCCTGGCTGACGCGGTCCTCGCCCGGGGCAACGGTGTAGTTGCCGTCGAACTGGATGGAGCCGCCCACGATCCTGGCGTTGTCCGGCAGCAGGCCCAGGATGGAGAACGCGGTCTGGGACTTGCCCGAACCCGATTCACCCACGATGCCCAGGATTTCGCCGCGGTCCACGTGGAACGAGACGTCGTCCACTACTTTTTTGATGTAACCATCAGCCTGCGGATATCCGACGCCGAGGTTGGTCACCTTGACCAGGTGGTGTTCGGTTCCGGTCTCGACGGCGGCCACGGACTTACGTGACTGGCGCGCCTTGGCGGGTTCCGCCGTCGTGCGTTCTGCAGCATTACGTTCAGCTTTGGCGACCTTCTTCTTGCGGTGCTTGATCTTTTCGCCGTCTTCCAGGGCGTCGCGGATGGCGTTGCCAAGCAGGACGAGTCCACCGATGGTGAGTGCCATGGCAAGTGCCGGCCAGAGAAGCAGGGTCGGCGTCAGATAGACGTTCTTGAAGCCTTCCGAGAGCATGACGCCCCAGGTTGCCTTGGTGGGATCCCCAAGTCCCAGGAATTCAAGGCCGGACTGGATGGCGATGGCCACGCCCGCGATTGCTGCGGTCTGGATGATGATGGGTGCGCGGACCACGGAGAAGATATGGCGGGCGATGATGCTCATGTCCGAAAGGCCGGAGACACGCGCGGCATCGACGTAGAGCTCGTTGCGGACAGACTGGACTGCTGTGCGTGTCAACCGGAAGTAGGACGGGCTGATGAGGACGCCGAACGCGATCATGGAAATCCACACGGACGGGCCGAAGGCTGCGCGGATGGTAAGCAAAACGATCAGGCCGGGCAGGCTCATCAGGATGCTCACTACCCAGTTGGAGACCGCTTCGAACTTGCCTGCGTAGTAGCCGGCGATCAGGCCCGCGGGGAGTCCGATGGCGATGGCCACACCTGCGCACAGCAGGGCGGACACCAGGGTGAGCTGGGAGCCGAAGAGCAGGCGGCTCCAGGTATCGCGTCCGGCGCTGTCAGTACCCAGGATATTCACCGAGTCCGGAGCGGCCAACGTCTTGGAGATGTTGGCGAAGTTCTCCTCAAAGGGAGCCAGGACCGGGGCGAAAATAGCCAACAAGGCGATGCTGCCCAGGATGACCAGCGAAGCGATACCCAGGGGGTTCCTGATGAGGCGGCGCATCACGCCGGAACGGACCACGGTACCGCTTTGTCCATCGGGGACCTTCGCTGCCACACCCATGGAGTCGGGACTTGCGGAAATTGCCGCTGAATCTACGGAATCGCTCATGACACACGTACTTTCGGGTTGAGCCAACCATTGAGAATGTCCACCAGGAGGTTCACCACGATGACCACCACCACGGTGTACATCACCACTCCCATGACTACGGGAAGATCGGACTGGCCTGTTGCAGTAACTGCGAGGGGACCCATTCCGGGGAGGGCGAAGATCTGCTCGATGATCACCACGCCTCCCAGCATGCCGATCAATTGCAGGCTCAATACTGTGAGGCCGGCCGGAGCGGCGCTGCGGAGCACATGCTTGAAGAGGATTTCACGCTCTCCAATGCCCCGGCTTCGCAACGTGCGGACGTAGTCACGCTCGAGCTGCTTGATCACGGCACTGCGGATTTGCTGTGCCCCGCCGGTAACACCGTTGATGAGCAGGGCGATGACCGGAAGGGTCATGGAGTACACCCAGGCCTCAGGTCCCACCTCGGGCGAGATAGTGCTGGTGGCCGGGAAGAGGCCCAGCTGGATGGCAAGGATAGTCACAAGGAACACGCCGATCACGTATCCGGGGATGGAGTCGCCGATGATGGCACCCACCTGGACTGCCCTGTCCACCCAGCCGCGCTTGACGGCTGCAGCAACGCCGATCAGAGCCGCGCAGATGGCGATCAGGATCATTGCGGAGAAAACCATGGTCATGGTCACCGGGATCCGGGTGGCCAAGGAGTTGGCCACCGGCTCCGACGTGAACCACGAGGTTCCAAGGTTTCCGCTCAAGGCATCGCCCAACCAGGCGAAATAGCGCGTTGCAAGTGGCTGGTCGAGACCGAGCTCCTGTTCCTTCATGGCCACCTGTTCAGGTGTGGCTTGGTCACCCAGGATATTTTGGGCGATGCTTCCGCTGGAGGTGTACAGCAGGATGAAGGTGAGAGCCGAGACTACGAACAACACCACCAGTCCGCTGCCCAGCCTTTTCGCAATGAACTTGATCATGGGTTCCTACTTGGCGGGCGAGTAGTTATAGATGGACGGAACGGCCTGCTGTACTTGCGGGGTGACGTTCACTTTGTCGTTGTGGTAGTACATCTGGTTCACGCGGAAGAGCGGGGCGAACCATGCCTGTTCCACAACATACTTGTTGACTTCCTGGGCCAGCTTGCCGGCCTCGTCGCCACCTGTGCGCACAGCCTGGATCTTCGCCTCAAGCTCAGGCGTGGTGTTCTTGAAGGGGTTGTACAACGCCTTGGTGGAGACGATCTGGTCGATCGCAACGGTGGGCTCACCCTGGAAGAGGTTGAAGAAGAGCGCCTGGTACTTCTGTGCCGCGACGTCCGCTGTGAACGTGTTGGTGATGGCGGCGCCCGGTTTCAGGGTGATTCCAACGTCTGCGAGTTGTTGCTGCATGACCGAGATAAGGGTTTCAGCTCCAGGCAGGGTGGGAACGTCAAGGGTTACCTTGCCCTCGAAACCGGAGTCCTTCAACAGTTGCTTGGCCTTGGCGGGATCATAGCTGTAGTAGTTCTCCAGCTCCTCCGTCCAGGCACCACTTTCCTTGCCGAACGGCTGCGAAGTGGGCGTGCCTTGGCCCAGCATGACCTGGTCCAGAATGGTCTTGCGGTCGAACGCATAGTTGATGGCCTGACGGACCTTGACGTTGGCAAGTGCCGGGTTCTTGGTGCCGTCCCGGTCCAGAAGGAGCAAACCGGACCAGTCAACCTGGTTGGTTTCGAGCTTCATCTTGGCACCCTCTGCCTGCTTGCCGTTCTTGGGATCCAGGAGCGTGGCATCAATCTGGCCGGAAACCAGAGCATTGGTGCGGGCCGTTGGATCGGTGAGGATCTTCAGGGTGAGCTTCTTGTACTTCTGCAGGTCCTTGTTCCAGTATCCCTCGCGGGCAGTGAAGACCGTCTGGGAGTCTTTCACGGATGCTGCTTTGTCCATCACGTAGGGTCCCGAACCAACCGGTACAGTCTTGATCGCATCAGTGCCGAGCGCTGCGGGGCTGCCCATCAGGCCGGCGGCCTGGCTCAGGAAATACTCCAAGGCCGGCTCTGGAGCGCTGAGGTTGATGTCAATGGTGTCCTCGTCCACCACGGCGATGTCCGATACCGATCCGAGCTGGGCCATCTGCGGGCCGTTGGCCTTCTTGAAGTGGTCCAGGTTGGCCTTGGCTGCTGTGGCGTCGAACTTGGCGCCGTCGCTGAACGTGACGTCCTTCCGGAGGTCCACAGTGAGTTTGGTATTAGTGTCGTTGTACTTCCACGCGGTGGCCAGCATGGGCCTGAGCTTGCCATCCGGTTCGCGCAGGATCAGGGAGTCATAGGCTGCTTGATATGGCTGCAGTGCGTGGCCGACGTGAGCCTGGGCAGGATCCCACGAAGTAATGTCACGGAGCGTGCCCAGCGTCAAGGCTGTGACAGTCTTTCCGCCACCAGCGTTTGAACCGGCTCCGGCGCCTCCGCCGCCACATGCGGTGAGCGCCAGGGAGGCGCTGAGTACGAGGGCGGCTGCTGCCGCCTTTGGACCTAACTTCATTGTCGGCTCCTACTGAATCTTGGCCTGATGCGAATCAGAACGAAGGGTGTGGTGTGAACCACATTTTTGTGGGTGTGGGACTTACATTACGGAAGTAATCCGGGCTTGGCAACCGATTGTCAAAAGTTTCTGAAAATGTTGCCAAGTTGCCAGGACGCTCGGCGGGGTTCCCTGAATTGGAGACGAAAACGGCCGGAAACCCCCAATGGCTCCCGGCCGGAATCGCCGGCAGGCACTGCTGCGTTCAGCTCACCCGTTCCAACTGGTCCGGATAGCTCTGTGCATAAATATCCTTGACGATCCGGAGCGACTTTCCTGCCTCTGCAGGACTTATCCAGAAAGGTCCGTCGTTCTTGAGTCCGGCGTAAAAGTCCTTGATCAGGAGATCATGCGAGACGCCCCAATAGGACCTGCCGCCCGTTTCCGCCACCCGCTCCGGGATGACATCCACGGTGCCGTCGTCGTAAGTCACAGTGAGGTCCCCGCGCAGGCTGAGCGTCGCCTTTTCGGTCACGATGTCCAGCGCTACCGGCGCATTGACCGCGTTTGCCAAAGTTGCATAGAAGACGCTGCGGGCACCGTTCACGTGCTCGGCAACAAACTCCGCGGTGTCTTCCACCTCAATCACGCCGCCCAGAGATCGGGTCGACGCTCGGCCTCCCACCTTGGCAACATCGCCAACCAACCACTGGAGCAAATCGACGGTATGGATTGCCTGGTTCATCATCAGGCCGCCCCCGCCCTCCAGCCAAGTGCCGCGCCAAGGCCGATCACGGTAGTAGTCGCCGTTCCGATGCCATAAGACGGTGGCCGATGCGCCGATTACCCGACCCAGCCCACCGCCGTCGAGCATTTTCCGCATTGCCTGCGACGTCACGTTGTAGCGGTTCTGGAAGCAGACGGCGATCTTCGCCTGGCTCCGTTCAGCCGCTTCAATAAGCCGCTTTCCCTCTTCAAGCGTGTGCGCGAGGGGCTTCTCGACGATTACATTGACGCCGCGCTCCAGGCAGTCGGCTGCCAGTGAGGCATGGAGGTGGTGTGGGGTACAAATATGTACGACGTCGGGACGCGCCTTCTCCAACATGTCCAGGTAGTCCGTGTACCCCGGCACGCTGTGGGCGGCTGCCGCCGCTTGCAACCGCTCCGGATCGGTATCGCATACCGCCACTAGTTGGACGTCGTCCAAGGTTGAGATCGCCGAAAAGTGGATCGTTGAGATGTCACCGCAACCGATGACTGCCGCTGTAGGCATTTCCTGCTCCTTTGAAGGATGGTGCTGGTGGGCTTGCGGTCGATCCGGCGGTCAGACCAGTTCGACGCCATTCCTGGCTGCCAGGGCTGCGAAAGCCCGCGCGGCGATGCCGAAGGCTACGGGTCCGGAGTACCCACCCAACTCGTGGGCGTTGTCGAGGTGCGGCTCCAGGGACGCGAAGCCTGTGAAACCGTCGGCCTGGAGTGCGGCAATTGTGGCATCAAGTTCGCCGTCGCCCTGCCCGGCAGGAACCACTTCGCCCGTATCGGCCAGGGCATCCTTTACCTGCAAGTACTCAAGGTACGGACGCAGCATTGCATAGCCCTCGGTGTAGGGCTTGACGCCTACCTGTACGAAGTTGGCGTTATCCCACGCCGCGCGGAGTGCCGGGGAGGCCACAGTCTCCATGATGTCCAGGACCCGCTCGGGTGTATCGCCGTAGATGCCTTTTTCGTTTTCGTGGAGCAGAACAATTCCACTGGCTTCAGCCTCTGCGGCCAATGCCCTCATGCGTTCCATTACGTCATCCCGGATTTCTTCCTGGCTCTGGCCTTCCGCGCGGTAGAAGGAGAAGATCCGGACGTACTTGGCGTCCAGGCCCTTGGCCACGGAGATGATCTGGCGGAGCCGGTTGACCTCATGCTCCACGGGAAGGCTGACGTCCACCTTGCCTATGGGGCTGGCAACAGCTGAGACTTTGAGGCCTTTTTCGTCAAAAATCCCCTTGAGTCGCTCTACTGCTTCCTTTTCGAGTTCGGACACATTCACGTCCCAGGCGCTGCGGACTTCGATGTGGCTGGCGCCCAGGGCCAGGAGCACAGCGGCCTGGACTGCGGGATCAGGGTCTATCTCATCACCGAAGCCGGACAGGCTCCACACGGCATTGGGTTGAGTCACGAAATCTCCTAGATAGTGCCTGTGGCGGCTTGTTCCTGACGCCGCCGCAGGGGTGCGGTGACATAGTTCACAGGCGGTGTTGTCCCCTGAGTTTAGCCAACTTGGCATCCTTATGACAACCGATTGCCATAATCTGCCATGCTGTGGCATTCTTGATAAACGGTGTGGCAGCAATCACAGCCGGATGACCCGTTGTTCAGAGAGGAACACCCATGGCGACGCAACCCGTGGCATCAAACCGGCCCGCCACCATCCATGACATCGCCGCCCTCTGCGGAGTCGCGGCGTCCACTGTCTCCCGGGCACTCACCAATCCGGACCGCGTCAATATCCGCACCCGGCAGCGGATCCAAGCTGCCGCCGTCGAACTTAAGTACACGCCAAACTCCCAGGCAAAGGCGCTGAGCTCAGGCCGGACCGGAGCAGTGGGCGTGCTGGTGCCGGATATCACCAACCCGTTCTACTTCGATCTCATTCGCGGCACGCAGTTGCAACTCAAGGCTGCCGGGTACACGCAGTTACTGGTGGACACCGAGGAATCCGATGAAGTGGAGGCCAGCACCCTTGAGCAGCTGCGCAAGAGTGCTGATGGCGTGATCGTCGCAGCCTCCCGCTTGAATGACGAGTCACTCGCCGCTGCCGCCGCCAAGATGCCCATGGTCACGGTGAACCGGGACGTCGGCGGCGTTCCTGCAGTCATCATCGATACTCCATCGGCCATGCCGCAGGCGTTGGATCACCTTATTTCGCTGGGGCACACATCCGTGGCCTACGTAGCCGGACCTGCAGTCTCGCAATCGAGCGCCCGACGCTGGGTGGCATTGTCCGAAGCCGCCGAGGACCGTGGGGTGGACGTTCGCAGCCTCGGCCCTTTTGCGCCGAAGACGCAATCCGGCGCCGCCGCTGCCGATGCCGCAGTCCACAGTGGAGTGACTGCCTGCATTGTGTTCAACGACCTCATAGCGATCGGCATGCTGCAGCGGCTTCGCGAGCGCGGCCTGCGCGTGCCAGAAGATATGAGCATAGTGGGCTGTGACGATATCTTTGGGGCTGATTTCTGCAACCCCCCGCTCACCACAATGAGCTCACCCATTGAGCAAGCAGGCCGTGTGTCCGTGTCCATGCTGCTGGCCCAGCTGAACCCGTTGGCGGGGGGGCGGTAACCGCAGCCGCTCCGTCATGCCCACCCATCTCACGGTCCGCGGTTCCACAGGCCCCGTCCCGGCCTAGGTCCCGCCCAGCGGTTGCTCTCTCACGTCCTGCCCGTTTCGGACGGTTGCTCTCTCACGTCCTGCCCGTTTTGGGCGGTTGCTCTCTCACGTCCCGCCGGTTTTGGGCGTTTGCTCTCTCACGTCCTGCCCGTTTCGGGCGTTTGCTCTCTCACGTCCTGCCCGTTTCGGGCGGTTCCGCTCTCACGTCCTGCCCGTTTCGGGCGGTTGCTCTCTCACGTCCTGCTCGACGGCGGGATGGCCGCCGTCGCTAAAGTCCGACGTCGACACTCACTGCGAGTAGTAGGCCTGGGATGAGAAGGCCCCTGGCCGAAAACGAGCGGTGAAGGTTGAGGTCGAGTTCCTGGGTGAAGCCAACGTCTTCTTGCCACCAAACAAAAGTAAAGGACTTCTTCGAGTACTAAGCGGAGTAGGCCACGGGTCACCGCGATGGGCGTCGAAGCCTGTGGGAGGTGAGAGACCGGTGGCCAAAAGCCGTTTGGACATGAGAGAACGATCGCCAAAAGCCCGTGGGAAGTGCGAGAGGATCCGGGGGTTATTTCCACCAGGTATCGAAGATCGTGACCGGCACCGTGCGCTTGTGACGCGTGCGGAGGTACTTCTGTTCGATGATTTCCGCGACGCCCTCGGGAACTTCGCGGCCTTCAAGGTAGTCGTCGATCTGGTCGTACGTGACTCCGAGCTCGTCTTCATCGGTACGGCCCGGCTTGTCGTCCAGGAGGTCAGCTGTGGGAACCTTCTGCCAAAGCCGCGCGGACGCGCCAAGTTCGGCCAGAAGTTCGCGGTTCTGGCGTTTGTTCAGGCCGAACAGCGGCAGGATATCCGCACCGCCGTCGCCATATTTGGTGAAGAAGCCTGTGACGGACTCGGCGCCGTGGTCTGTGCCGATGACCAAGTAATTGTGTTCGCCGGCCAGTGCATACTGGGCAACCATGCGTGCGCGGGCCTTGGTGTTGCCCTTGTGGAAGTCGGAGATTTCAGCGCCGGTGGCTTTCTCGAACTCTTCCTCGAATCCATCCACTGCGCGGGAGATGTTGAAGGTCCGCTCGTTTTTGGCCTTGATGAAGTCCAAGGCGGCTTGGGCGTCGTCTTCGTCGTGCTGGATGCCGTAGGGGAGACGCATCGCGACGAAGTTCGCGTTGACGCCTTCAGCTTCCAGTTCCTCGACTGCCAGCTGCGCCAATCGGCCGGCAAGAGTGGAATCAAGTCCACCGGAGATGCCGAGCACAAAGCCGTTGGTGCCCGTGGCTTTCACATATTCTTTCAGGAACGTGACCCGTTTGCGGACCTCCTCTTGGGGATTGATCCGGGGCTGGACGCCCATTTCCTCGATGATCTTGGCCTGGAGTTCGCGCATGTGTCCAACACTAGTCAGCCCCATGACAAAGGCTCAACCATATTGCGCCGTGATTCGGCCTCGCTGTGATTCGGCCGCGGCGTGATTCGGCCCGGCGTGATTCGGCCCGGCGTGATTCGGCCCGGCGGCATTGGACGTGAGAGAGCGATGACAAAAAACCCGCAGGACCTGATGGAACGACCCTGAAAAACCCGTCCGACGTGAGAGAAGGATTGCCGATAAACCGCAGGACGTGAGAGAAGGATCGCCAAAAAGCAGCAGGACGTGAGAGAACGTCAGGCGAGGAAGCCGCGCAGCAGTGAAGCCGTTCCCTCCAGGTGTTCGATGGTGGCCCGTTCAGCGGCGGGGGCATCGCCGCGCAGGATAGCCTCGGCGATCTCGGTGTGTTGTTCGTTGGCGTGCTCGAGGTTGGTGCTGAGTAAGGGGATCCGGTCCAGGAGTTCGTTGAGCCTGGATCGGGTTTCGGCCACCGCGCCCACCAAGCTTGCGGAGCCGGACAATTCGGCGACGGCGATATGGAACCGGGCATCGCGGGGCCGGTAGCCCACGGCGGGGGAAGCGCTCACTTCAGAGAGGCAGACCTGCAGGTGCCTCCGGGCAGCCGCGGAGAGGTCCGCTTTGGCGGCCAAAGAAGCAGCGGCAGGCTCGATGATGGACCTGAACAGCAGGACGTCCTCCACCTCGGCAGGATCGAGCGGCCCTTGGTCCGGCTGGCGCTGGACTGCCGTTGTGGAGACATACGTACCGCCGTACCGGCCACGCTGGACTTCCAAATAGCCGGCACTCTGCAACTCCCCCAACGCATCCCGAAGCGTGGCGCGGCTGACACCTAATTGTTCGGCCAGTTCGCGCTCGGGCGGCAGTTTTTCGGCGGGAGCAAAGATCCCCAGCTTGATGGTCTGCAGGATGTGTTCGATGGTCTCTTCGAACGCGTTGCCGCCCCTGACTGGGCGCAGCATCGAGAACGACGGGCCAAACGGTGAGTCCGGCACGGCATCTCCTTCCACGGAATGCGGGCTGCGCCCATCAGTGAGGTCATTCACCGATCAGTGAGGCCGTTCACACGGCGCTGCTGCCTCCATGCTACCCACGCCAACCACTAAAGGTCACCAAAAAAACCATTGGACACGCCCTCAATAGTGATCCAAGTCATCAGGTTTTTCAGAAAAGTCTTGACTCGTGGCGAATCACGCTCCAGACTTTGAAGCACACTTTGGACTGAAAACAGTCCTTTAGGATCTGGAAGATCCCCCGCTCGACTTTTCCCAGAAGCATTCCTCAGACGATAGGAACACGCATGGAAACAGTGCACCAGCCGCCCGGCGGCGAGGATGAGTATTTGCAGCACCGGCGCCTCAAACGGGGTGCCGCCGGATGGGTTCTTCTCGCAGGGCTCGGGGTGGCCTACGTGATCTCCGGCGATTTCGCGGGCTGGAACCTGGGCCTGGCACAAGGAGGCTGGGGCGGCCTGCTGATCGCCTTCCTGCTCATGGCCGTCATGTACACGTGCATGGTTTTCGGGCTCGCTGAACTTTCATCAACGCTCCCGACGGCGGGGGCCGGCTATGCGTTCGCCCGCCGAGCCCTGGGGCCACTCGGGGGATTCGCGACAGGTATGGCGGTCCTCATCGAATACGCGGTGGCCCCGGCAGCTATTGCCACCTTCATCGGCGGCTATGTGGAGGCGCTTGGCCTCTTCGGCCTCACCAACTCATGGCCGGTCTACCTGGTCACCTACGTCATCTTCATCGGAATCCACATCCGCGGAGTCGGCGAAGCATTGAAGATCATGTTCGCCATTACCGCGGTGGCAACCATCGCCCTGGCCGCCGCCGTCGTCGGCCTGCTTCCCAAGTTCGATTCCGCCCGGCTGTTCGATATTGTTCCCGATGGATCGGCAGGCTCCAGCGCCTTCCTGCCCATGGGTATCAGCGGCATCCTGGCGGCGCTGGTCTACGGAATCTGGTTCTTCCTGGCGGTGGAGGGCGTTCCCCTCGCGGCCGAGGAAACGTCCAATCCCAAGCGGGACATGCCCCGGGGAATCATTGTGGCCGTCATTATCCTGGTCATCTTTGGCGCACTCATGCTGGTCCTGGTCCCGGGTGCAGCCGGCTCGCAAGCCATGAGCGAATCGGACAACCCCCTTCCTGAAGCACTACGCATTGCCTACGGTGGCAACACTTTCCTGGCCGACTTCATCAACTACGCCGGCCTGGCCGGACTGGTAGCCAGCTTCTTCTCCATCATTTACGCCTACTCACGGCAGCTGTTTGCCCTGTCCCGGGCCGGGTACCTGCCCCGCTGGCTCTCCCTGACCGGCGCCCGGCGCACCCCGTACTGGGCATTGATCGTCCCGGGCACGGTCGGCTTCCTGCTGGCTGCCCTGACCCAGGATGGTGCTTTGCTCATCAACATCGCAGTCTTCGGCGCCACGGTTTCCTACGTCCTGCTGAACCTCTCGCATATCGTCCTTCGCAAGAAGGAACCCAACCTGGAACGCGGCTACAGGACGCCGGGCGGGATCGTCACGACGTCGATTGCCTTGGTCCTGTCCGCGGTGGCAGTCGTGGCGACGTTCGTCGTCGACGTCTTTGCCGCTTCCATCACGGCAGCGATTTTTGCCGCTGCCCTCCTTTACTACTGGCTCTACAGCCGGCACCGGATCGTGGCGGGCGCACCCGAAGAAGAGTTCGCCCAACTCGCCATGGCCGAGGCCGAGCTGAAGTAACAGCCAGCAGAACCTGACATCCACTCACAGAACCACACTGCGGAGACATCATGAATTCCCACATCCAAGAGTCCAGCCGGAACCGGCAGCTCACCGTCGACGAACTGCGCGAATCTGTAGCAACCGGCGAAATCGATACCGTCATTGTCGCCATCACGGATGCGCTGGGTCGCCTCCAGGGTAAGCGTTGTGGTGCACGCTCCTTCCTCGAAGACGTTCTGGACCACGGCGCAGAGGGCTGTAACTACCTGCTGGCCGTGGATGTCGAAATGCAAACCGTGGACGGTTACGCGATGTCGTCCTGGGAGACCGGGTACGGCGACATGGTAATGATGCCGGACATTTCAACCCTTCGGAGAGTCCCTTGGCTCGACGGCACAGCCATTGTGCAGTGCGATGTCCTGTGGACGGACCGGACGCCGGTAACCGCATCACCACGGCAGATCCTGAAGGCCCAAATCGAGCGGCTCGAAAAGCTGGGCTACCGTGCCCACGCAGGGACCGAGCTGGAGTTCCTGATGTTCGATGACTCCTACAACCAGGCGTGGCAGAAGAACTACACGGGCCTCGCGCCGTCGACGCAGTACAACGTGGACTACTCGCTCCTTGCCACAGCCCGGTTGGAACCAGTGATCCGCTCCATCCGCAACAACATGGAAGCCGCAGGCCTGGTGGTCGAGTCGTCCAAGGGCGAGTGCAACCTCGGCCAGCAGGAAATCACGTTCCGCTTCGATGAAGCCCTCGCCGCCTGCGATAAGCACACGTTCTACAAGAACGGCGCCAAGGAAATCGCGGACCAGCACGGCAAGAGCATCACGTTCATGTCCAAGTTCAACGAACGTGAAGGCAACTCCTGCCACATCCACTTCAGCCTCACCGACCTGGACGGGAACCCCGTGCTGGCGGGCGACGGCGAATACGGCTTCAGCCCGCTGATGGAACGGTTCGTTGCCGGTCAACTCGCGGCGCTGCGCGAACTCGCCTATTTCCTGGCACCTAACATCAATTCCTACAAACGCTTCGTGGAGGGCAGCTTCGCCCCAACAGCGATCGCCTGGGGCTTGGACAACCGCAGCTGCGCACTCCGCGTGGTGGGCCACGGCCGGGGCCTCCGCACTGAGAACCGTGTGGGCGGCGGCGATGTGAACCCCTACCTCGCGGTGGCCGCAATGATCGCCGCTGTCATCCATGGCATCGAGAACGATCTTCAGTTGCCGGCAATCACCAAGGGCAATGCCTACGAGTCCGACGCGGAACGGCTGCCCACAACCTTGCGGGACGCGCGGGACCTCCTGGCCGAGAGCAGCATTGCGCGCAAGGCATTCGGCGACGACGTGGTGGACCACTACGTCCACGCCGCCAACGTGGAGCTCACCGCTTATGACAGCGCCATCACAGATTGGGAGCGGGTCCGTGGCTTCGAACGTCTCTGAAACCTACGGGCAACCGTACAAGCCCAGAATCGCGCTCACCAGTTACCTTCAGGACGCCTCCTGGGGAGTGTGGAATACGACGGCGGCGATTCTCCCCGGATCGTACGTGGAGGCGGTGGTCGCAGCCGGAGCAACACCTATCCTGCTGCCTCCGCTGGGCACCGACGAATCCGTGCTGGATCTGGTGGATGGCTTGATCGTGGTGGGAGGTCCCGACGTCGATCCTTCCCTGTACGGTCAGGCACCGCATCCCACCACCAAGCCCCAACCACTGCGGGACAAGCATGACTCAGCGCTGATCCGTGCCGCGCTTGAAAGAGAGCTTCCCCTGTTCGCGATTTGCCGGGGAGCGCAGCTCCTCAACGTGGTTTTGGGCGGAACGCTGATCCAGCACATCCCTGACATCCTTCCCGGCAGCAACACTCAACCAGCACCAGGGGTCTATGGTGAGGCGGCATTCGACACCACGCCGGGCAGCCTCATCCACCACCTCCTGGGTGATTCCGCCACTTCGCCGTGCTACCACCACCAGGCCATGGACGACGTGCCTGAAACCCTGCGGGTGACAGCCCGCTCCGCCGATGGCCTGGTGCAGGCCATTGAAACCACGGAGGGCGGCTGGGTTCTTGGCGTCCAGTTCCATCCGGAACACAACCCCCATGATCTCCGGCTGTTCCGCGGCTTTGTGGACGCCGCCGCCAGCTACCGCTCAGACCAGACCGCAACCATGAAAGCGATGTCCCCCGCATGACAGCAACAGTGTTTGATGTGATCAATCCGGCCACGGAGGAGGTCATCCAGACCGTTCCGCTCGCTGGCGTGGCCGAAACAGACGCCGCCATTGCCAAGGCAGCGGCCGCCTACGAGATGTGGCGGGCAGTTGCCCCCGCGGACCGGGCGTTGCTGCTGCGACGGTTCGCTGCCGCCGTCGACAATGACCTGGAGAACCTCGCGCAACTGGAGGTGCGCAACGCGGGCCACACCATTGGCAACGCCCGATGGGAAGCGGGCAACGTCCGCGACGTCCTCAATTACTACTCCGCCGCTCCGGAACGGCATTTCGGCCGCCAAATTCCTGTGGCAGGCGGCGTCAACATGACCTTCCACGAGCCGCTGGGCGTTGTTGGCATCATTGTTCCCTGGAACTTCCCGATGCCCATTGCCGGATGGGGATTCGCGCCCGCACTTGCGGCAGGCAATACGGTGGTGCTCAAACCGGCGGAGGTGACACCGCTGACCGCGATCCGCCTTGCTGAATTGGCTCTGGAAGCGGGCCTTCCTGAGGGCGTCTTCCAGGTGACTCCGGGCAAGGGTTCCGTGGTGGGTCAGCGGTTCGTCACGCATCCGGCGGTCAGGAAGGTGGTGTTCACCGGCTCAACCGGCGTTGGCAAGCAGATCATGGCAGGCTGCGCTGACCAGGTGAAGCGCGTGACGCTGGAACTCGGCGGCAAGAGCGCCAACATCATTTTCGACGACGCCGACCTTGAGATGGCTGCGGCCGCCGCCCCCGGCGGTGCTTTCGACAACGCCGGTCAGGACTGCTGCGCACGCTCCAGGATTCTCGTGCAGCGCAGCGTCTACGATCGCTTCCTGGAACTGTTGGAACCAGAGGTCCTTGGCATGCGTGTCGGAAACCCTGCAGATCCGGCCACCACCATGGGTCCGCTCATTTCGGCCCAGCAGTTGGACACGGTTTCCGCTTTCGTGCCCGATGGCGCCCCGGTCGCCTTCCAGGGGAAGGCGCCGGAAGGACCGGGTTTCTGGTTCCCGCCCACGGTGCTCACACCGGATCTGAAGGCGCCGTCCTTCACCGATGAAATCTTCGGCCCGGTTGTTGCAGTGGTCCCATTCGACGACGAAGCAGAGGCAATACGGATCGCCAACAACACCGAGTACGGCTTGTCCGGCTCCATCTGGACGTCCAAAGTGGACCGGGCACTCCGCGTTGCCCGGGGAGTCGAATCGGGCAACCTCTCCGTGAACTCCCATTCGTCCGTCCGGTACTCCACCCCGTTTGGCGGCTTCAAGCAGTCCGGCCTCGGCCGTGAGCTCGGCCCGGACGCCCTGGATGCCTTCAGTGAAGTCAAGAACGTCTTCATTTCCACCCAGTCCGCCTGATCTTTTTCCACTTTTTTCAAAACTTTTCAAAGGAGAGCACCCATGCAAGCAGTAGTTTCCAACCGTCTCGCCGGCCGCAGCGCAGTCATCACTGGTGGTGCCAGCGGCATCGGCCTGGCCACGGCACGCCGGATGGCAGCTGAGGGCGCCAACGTGGTGATCGCCGACATCGAACCGACCTCGGGGATTGCTGCCGCCAGCGAAGTGGGCGGCCTGTTCGTCAAAGTAGACGTGACCAGTGAAGAAGAAGTCCGCAACCTCTACGCCCAGACCAAGGAGACGTACGGCAGCGTGGACATCGCCTTCAACAACGCCGGTATCTCTCCCGCCGACGACGCTTCGATCCTGGATACCGGAATCGACGCCTGGCGCAGGGTGCAGGAAGTGAACCTGACCTCCGTTTACTACTGCTGCAAGTACGCCATTCCTTACATGCAGGAGCAGGGCAAGGGATCCATCATCAACACGGCATCGTTCGTGGCTGTCATGGGAGCGGCAACATCCCAGATTTCCTACAGCGCCTCGAAGGGCGGCGTCCTGTCCATGAGCCGGGAACTCGGCGTCGAGTTTGCACGGCAGGGCATCCGCATCAACGCCCTATGCCCGGGACCGGTGAACACTCCCCTGCTGAAGGAACTCTTCGCGAAGGATCCTGAGAAGGCAGCACGCCGCTTGGTGCATGTTCCTCTGGGCCGCTTCGCGGAACCGGAAGAGCTGGCTGCAGCCGTCGCGTTCCTTGCCAGCGATGACGCTTCCTTCATCACGGCCTCCACCTTCCTGGTGGATGGCGGCATCTCGGGCGCTTACGTCACTCCTCTCTCGTAGCATCTCTCCGGCTGCCCCTGCCCTCCTTGGGCGGGGGCAGCTTTCGCGTTTAAGCCTCTTGACGTCGCGATAGTTACCGATATATCGTTAACTATCGCCGATAATCCTTCGGCGAACACTTATACCGAAAGGACGATGCTGTCATGAAAGGCATCCACGAACACGACAACACCTTCCCGGAGCATGGCTCCGGACTCCCCGAACACGGCCAGGGAAGAGGCCGCTTCAATCGAGGCAAGGGGCGCCGCGGTCCCCACGGACACGGCGGACCCGGCTTTGGGCCCGGCGGTTTCGGACCTGGTTTCGGACCCGGTGGCTTCGGCCCGGGCGGTTTCGGCCCCAGGGGCTTTGGTCCCGGTGGCGGGCGACGGGCAAACCGCGGCGACGTCAGGGCTGCAATCCTGTCTCTGCTGGCCGAGTCGCCATCCAACGGCTATGGGCTGATCAGGACGATTGCAGAAAAGACGTCCGGAACATGGCGGCCCAGCCCCGGATCCGTCTACCCCACCTTGCAGCAGCTGGTTGATGAAGAGCTCATCACAGCCGTGGGCGAGGGGCGTCGGACAGAGTTCACGTTGACGGACGACGGCCGCGCCTACGTTGCCGAGCATGAGGAAGAACTCGCCAATGCCTGGAACACCGAGGCCGACGGAAACATGCAGGAGTTCCACCAGAGCATCGGGAAACTCATGGGCGTCGTCCACCAGTTCCGTTCCGCGGCAACCGATGAACAACGCCGGGCAGCAATCGAGAAACTCGATGAAACCCGCCGTGCGCTGTACCTGATCCTGGCCGACTAATTCCTCCAATCCACCCCCTTGACCTTGACGTAACGTCAACCATTACTGTCAAAGGACAAGCCAGGAACGAGAGGGCCAGGACGGAGGACTCATGGACTGGTCGATCCAGGAAATCGCCAAGATGGCAGGGACCACCAGCCGCACGCTGCGTCACTACGACGACATAGGGCTGCTCAAGCCAAGCCGGACCGGTCATAACGGCTACCGCTATTACGACGGTCCGGCCTTGGTGCAGCTCCAGCGGATCCTCCTGCTCAGGGAGCTTGGACTGGGTTTGCCTGCAATTGCCGACGTGCTTGCCCGGGAGACCGACACCGTCAAGGCGTTGAGCGGCCATCTGGAATGGCTTGGGCAAGAGCAGGACCGTCTGGCGCGACAGATCGCGTCCGTACGGCAAACCATTGACACATTGAAAGGGGATGGACGGTACATGGCACAGGACATGTTTGATGGCTTCGACCACACGCAGTACAAGGACGAGGTAGAGGAGCGCTGGGGCAAGGACGCTTACGCCACGAGTGACGCGTGGTGGCGCGGCATGAGCGCCGAAGAAAAACAGCAATGGAAGGAACGCTCCCGCAAACTCGGGAGCGACTGGATCTCCGCCGCCACGTCCGGAATTGCACCCGACAGCGCTGAAGCACAGGAACTGGCAAGGCGCCACGTCGAATGGCTCCGCGGAATCCCTGGAACCCCGACGGCGGCACCTGGCGGAGACGTGAAGGGTTATGTCACAGGCCTCGGCGAGATGTACGTTGCGGACCCCCGATTTGCCGCGAACTATGGCGGGGAGTCAGGAGCCACGTTCGTTCGGGATGCCCTGCGGGTTTATGCGGAGGAGAACCTGTAGGCAGCCGGGATGCGTTGACCGGGGTTTGGCAATAGTCTGGCCGAATGGGTACTAGCACCGTAAAGTCCAGCGAACAGGTTGACCGGCAGACTCGCATTCTCGAAGCGGCCCTGGAACTGCTGTCCCGCCACGGCATTTCGGGCATCAATATGCGGGCCGTGGCGCGTGAAGCCGGCGTCGCCTTGGGGCTCGTGAACTACTACTACGAAGACAAGTCGAGCTTGATCCGTGCGGTACTTCACCGGATTGAAGAGCACGACCTCATGCTGGTGGAGCCGGAGCCGGCATCAACCCCTGAGGAGCAACTTCGAGAGTCACTTCGGCGCGTTGCGGACCCCGATCTCCTGACCACGCCGTACCTGTCCCTCCGCCTCCACCTGTGGGCTCTCGCTCAGGCGCATGAGGACTTCGCACGGATCAACGCGGCGGCGTTCGACCGGTATCTGGACGGGCTAGCCACACTCATAGGGAATGCCAAACCCGAGCTTTCCGACGATGAGAGTAAGGAGCGCGCAGCAGACATCGTCGTCGTGCAAAACGGCATGTGGCTCACCACGCTCCTGGGCATAGACAAGGCTGCCATCGAGCGAGGCATTGCCCGCACGGAGCAGATCGCGTTCGCCCCTTCGCGTCACGACGACCGGCATTGATGAAGCGCGATCCTGGACCTTCTACGCCCACCATCCGGCTCTAGTTGACTGGCTGGGGCCTTCCGGGCAGGCTGTGAGGACATCCGGCAAGGGGGACCACGATGACTTACCGAGGCTCGTCGGCCGCCGTCGCGGTGCTGCTTGGGTTTGCCCTTTCCGGATGCCAACCTGTTGCCGGGCCGCGCACGGTCGGGTCTCCCGCAGCAGCTGTGCCCAGGCCGTCGTCCTCTGAGCTTTCGGTCATCATCCAGACGGCCGTTGAGGACCGCAACGGCACTGCCCTGGACGTTCCCCCGGAGCCGCATCTCAGCGACGCGCAGTCGACGGCGGCCTACCGGGCGAAGCGCGAGAGGGACCTTCCGGTGGTGGCGAGGTCAAAGGCCGGCTTCAAGTCGATGGGTTTCTGGTACACGGACTTTTCGACGACGATCACAGTGGAGTCAATCGAGGTGGCCGGCTCGGAAGCGAGCGTCCATTTCAAGGAATTGACCGAGGAACACCAGGCCTCGGCAGCGAATGGACCAAGCGACGTCCCGTCCGGCTACTCGCTGCCGCAGACGGCGATGTTCCGGGCATCCGCGGATGGCTGGCAGCTCGACACCATCACGCCGTCAGTACATGGGGGCGGCTTACCCATGTCCGTCGTCGAGTAGTGGGAACGGGGCTGGATGCCCTGTAGCGGCTCGGGCCGCGATTAGTACCAGTACCGTCTTCCGGCAAGAGGGCGTCCGATTGCACCGAGGACCAAGAGGATGAGGCCGATAACAGCCACAATCCACCCAATAGTTATCAGGATTCCAATGTTGAAGATATAACCAAGGATTAGTAGAACAACTCCGAGTATGAGCATTTCAGTCCTTACCTTTCCAAATATTCTGACAAACCCTAAGTTGCAAGGGGGTTGCTTGCCCTCGTCTCATTCGTACCACACTGGGTTATCGAGTGGAACAGGAACCTTCAACAGATGTTCGTCCCACCACCGTCCTTTTTTGGCGCATATCCTGAGCTCGATGAAGATGCCGTTTACACCCGGAACATAGTTAACCCTGGGCGTGGCTAGAGAAGCGGACCTGCATGTCCGGCGACCAGTAGCAGACTGCCCTCTTCCCGGATCCAGACTTGGGTCATGGGCATGCGATTTTGCCTCCGGCCGGCCGCTGTGGATACATCGTCAGAAGCGATGCAGGTCAAGACAGCGGTTGTACAGAAGATCGTGATCGTGGGCTGTTCGAGGGTTTGCGAGTGCCAATTGTTCTGACCGCCGATGTTTGATCGAACGTAGGTATCGCGGTCGAATCGCTCGCCTTGATGCGAGATCCAGCAAAACTTGGGGTGCAGCAGACGAATCAAAGATTCTCCGTCACGTCGCGCAAGGGCGTCGGCCCTTTCTACAGCAGCTTTGAGCACCTCGTCCTGAGTGAGCATTCATTGAGTGTGTCAGTCAATGGCTGGCGTTGGGAACTGACAGTTGCCGGCAACGGACGCACTCAAAGTGGCTAGGGTGGCGGGATGGGGGCAAGCACGCGTTGAAAAAAGTCATTTAATGCCGAAAGTCACAACAAGAAGGGCTGCTGGAGCCGTTGTTGGGGGACGTGCCGAGAACTAATCAAGAAACGGTCATTTTTCCTTGCCACTTATCGGGTTTTTGCCGTGCCACTTATCGAGTCGTCCGACGATGGTGCGGTTTCGACCTAGACTGCCGTGAACTCTTTTCCTGCCAAGGGGCAATACAGTTTGTGACTACCGATAGCGACTTGATTCGCCGCTCCAGCAAGGACCCGCAGGCCTTCGCTGCGCTTTATGACAAGTATTCGCGGGCGGTGTACCGCTACGCGGCTACCCGGGCAGGTGACTCAGTAGCTGAAGACGTCATGTCGCAAACGTTCTTGGTCGCCTATGAAAGCCGGGAGGCTTTTGATGACGAGTGGGATGATGCCAGGCCATGGCTATTCGGCATCGCGACCAATCTTCTCCGCCGGCATCACCGCACTGAAGCAAGGCGGCTAAGAGCCTTCGCGAAAGCTGCAGGCAGAGACAGCTACGAGGACGGTGCCGATCGTGTGGCTGAGCGGCTGGACGCAGCCGTGAAGTCTTCCAATCTGGCCGCAGCGATCAGGACGCTTTCGACAGCAGATCGGGAATGCTTGCTGCTCTATGCGTGGGCTGACCTGACTTACGAGGGCATAGCACTGGCAACCGGCGTTCCCGTTGGCACTGTCCGGTCACGGCTTAACAGGGCGCGGCGCATCATTCGAGGTGCCGCCGGCCTGCTGAACATGGATGAAGAGGAGATTGAGCATGGACGAGCTATCACTCCTGCGCGAAATGCGTGACAGGACTCCCATTGCCACCGATGCGGCTATCGACAGGGGTCGGACCAAGTTACTGCAAGGTATTGATCCCCACGCGGTAAAGCTTCAGAAGAACCCGCGTCGCCGCATGGCAATGAGGTGGGGGCTTGTTTCAGCGGCAACGGCTTTAGTCGCTGGCCTCCTGGTCAGTGGCGACGTCTTTGGGCCCGGCCCACTGCGGGGAGCAGCCACCGCGCAGGCCGCGGAGGTGCTCAACGCCGCTGCCGAGACAACCATCCAGACAGCAGACCTTGTACCGGGCCCTGGACAGTACTTGAAGATCCAAAGCACCAATATGTGGGGTAGTGCCGCGGTTACGGCGGATGGCAGCGAGTATGAGTGGCTGGACACTGAAAAGAGCGCCATGTACATCCCAGCCAACCGCGAGGAGGAGTGGGTCTGGGAAAGATCAGGAAGAATCCCCACAACGTTCTTTGATGAGAAATCGAAAGAATACGCCTCCAGTATGGAACCTGCCGAAGCGTACGTGCTCCGGGGCAATAACGGAGGCTTCTACGGCACCCCACCTGAGCAGTCCAGCTTTCCCTCGCAGGATGCCCTGGCCACCTTCCCACGCGATCCAAACGCCCTCCTGGCTGAAATCCAGCGGCAAACAAACGGCAAGGGCCAGTCCAAGGATGGCGAGGCGCTGGTGTTCATCGCAGACCTGCTCAGGACGGGCATAGTCCCTGCCGATCTCCGCGCTGCACTGTACAAGTCTGCAGCGCTCATCCCAGGGGTGACCGTCACCGACGAGCAAGCCACGCTCGATGGAAGAAAAGGCATAGCCATCGGGCGAGTGGAGACAGCTTCCAACCGCCGTCAAGACATCATCATCGACCCCAAGACAGGTCTGTTGATCGGCGAACGTGAAGTGCTGACCGAACCCCGGGGATCTATTCCTGCGGGAACAGCTACGACTTGGACCGCGATCGAAACGACCATTTCGGAGACCGCACCGTAACGCTCCGCCTGTTCCCTCATGGATGATGGCAGCGAAACGAGAGTAACGAGAGAAGAAGACCGGCATCGTGTGTGCCGGTCTTCTTTAACTTTTTCTGATTCGGTGAAACCTTTTGGGCATTGCCGGACACTAAAGGGCATGGGGAACAACACAGACAGCGAAGAGGGGTTGTGGCACCAGAGTCTTCTGGGCCATGGCGATGCCTTTGGCGCCTTGTATGACCTGCATCGGGACCGGGTCTTCCGCCATGCGTACCGGCTCTGCGGGAATCACCACGAGGCTGAAGACATCATGGCTGCCTCCTTTCTTGAGCTCTGGCGGCGGCGAAAGCAGGTCCGGATCGTGGAAGGATCGGTCCTTCCGTGGTTGCTGGTCACGACGACGAACATGTCACGTAACAGCGCCCGGACGGCGTTGCGCTACCAACGCCTCCTGAAAGCCCTTCCCCGCAGCGGCGACCTGACGGACCCAACGGCAGATTCTTACCGCTCTTACCAGGACAACCTTGACCATGACCTTGCCCAGGCTCTTGCGACACTGACGCCCGAGGATCTGCACCTGGTCACGCTGGTCGTTTTCGAGGAGCACACCATCGTTGCCGCCGCCACTGTCCTGCATCTGACCCCGGCTGCAGGGAAATCAAGGATGCACCGAGCCCGCCAGCGGCTCAGAGCAGCCCTCAACGGTGAGGCATCAACAAACACGCCCACGGCTCCAACCCCGGTCTTGGAAGGAGAACGGCCATGAAGCAGCTCCACGTCGACGATCACTTCAGTGACGCCCTGCGGGCGGAACTCGTCTCCCAGGTCAAGAAGGAAACGCTGTCTGCGAAGCGGAGGCGCACCAGGGTGTGGCTTGGTACCGGCGCTCTGGCCGGTGCGGGACTGCTTGGCATTGGAGCGGCGGCAGCAGGGCTCTTCTTCATCCCTGGAAGCGAGAAAGTGACCCCGTTGGCTTCACCTGTAACCACAAGCTACGCCGGCACAGCAACCGTTGAGCTGGGCACTCCGCCCGAGGGAACCACGGGGATTCAAATCGAACTTAGGTGCCTGACCCCTGGCCGGTTTGAGTTTCCCGACGGTGCCTCGAGCAGCTGCTCAGATGTGGATGCCGCCAGCGACCGGATGGGCTGGAGCGGCTACACCATTCCCCTCACTCCCGGCCAGGACAGCATCACGATCAAGGCCGACCCCGAGGCCCGCTGGCAGCTCACCGCCGAGTATGTGAAGCAGGAACGAACACCGCTGGGCATCAATGCGAAGGGCGAAACCTACGGCGTCGAAAGCCAGGAGAACGGAACCCCCGACTTGATCGCTGTGATGGCCACCAACGGGCAATCCGGTTACGCCTACGCCAGCGACCTATCCGGCGGCCCCATGCCGACCAGCCCTGAAGACGCGGTCAAGAACTTCAACAGCCCTCGCCCTCCGCGCGAGGTCCCCGTCTTCCAAAGCGATGGAGAAACCCAAATCGGCGTCTTCATGGCTTCCGGCTCCGGCGGGGGAATACCCTCCTACCCAACGCGAAGTGCCCCGCCCGGATGAACCGATTAGTCGCTCGGTCAGCATCCACCTTTGAAGGAGCACAATGAAACCCGTTCGGTTATGGCGATGCCTGATCCTGCCCCTATTTCTCACCATGCTGCTGACATCGTGCGGCAACAAGTTGGCGGGCGATCCGGTAACTACTGAGCCCACGACGAAGGCCACTGGCTCAATCCCTGGTTCTACCAGCAGCCCCGTTCCAAGTGGTGGCCCCTTTGCGTGCGTGGACTGGGTACGGTTTGCGACCCCTCAGGACCAATACGACAAAGCCGGCCTGGTGCTCATCGGAAAGTCTGTAAGACGGGCAGGAGGGACCACAATTTATGGTCAGGAGGCCACTACCCACGTTGTGGAAGTCGACCAGGCACTGAAAGGGGATCCCGGACACGGGAACGTGCGCATCACCTCTACACCCCCGACCTGCACGGCAGGAGGGTCCTACCCTGATGGCGACCCACTGGACACTGCTGAAAGAGTCATCATTTTCGCCACCAAGCAGGGCGACGAATGGTTCACCATGACCCCCGCACAGGGAGTGCTGTCTTTCCCCCAGGGATCAGAACTTCCCTTTCACTGAATCAGCCCATACGTATTGGGACTACCAATAAATCCCGCGCCACCTCCCCAAGGCCTGAACTCAACGACCCGGAGCCGCGATTTTCGCACCGGACAGACGAAAATAAGGAGCCTTATCTATCAAAGAATTAGTCCAGAATCTATTCTGTGTTTATGGGTATGTTTAGCGCCCATCAGGCCACCGGCACACCCCGGGAAGCCCATCCCGATCCGGGGGCCGTCTCTATAAGGAGGCGTCGATGTCAACTCCCGATCTGCCGACTCGCGGGCCAGCAAGGCCCGGTCCGTATATTGTGGCCGGAATCCTGCTAGCCATCTCCGTTCTGGTTCCCTTGTTCGTCCCGGCGTACGCAATGGATAAGCCACGGCTGGCCGGTATGCCGTTCTTCTACTGGTACCAAATGCTCTGGGTCCCGATCACCGCAGGCCTGGTCGGGGTCTCCTACTGGCTGGTTACCAAGGAGGACCGCCGCCGCCGCGCGGCCGTCCGGGGCACACGCTCCGAGGAGCAGGAACAATGAACGCGCTCGCCGTACCGGTAGAGACCACAGGCGATCGTCCCGTCAACGGCATCGCACTCGCCATCGTCGTCGCTCTCTTTATTCTCGTGGCGGTTTTGGGCTTCTTCGCTGCACGGTGGCGTGCGGACAGAGAGACCGGTTTGCACAGCCTCGATGAGTGGGGGCTGGGTGGCCGTGGTTTTGGAACGTGGGTGACGTGGTTCCTCCTCGGTGGCGACCTCTACACGGCCTACACGTTCGTGGCAGTCCCGGCGGCAATGTGGGCAACGGGAGCAGTGAGCGGCTTCTTCGCGGTGCCGTATACGATCGTGCTTTACCCGATCGTGTTCCTGTTGATGAGCCGGCTGTGGTCGGTCTCGCACCGGCATGGGTTCGTTACCCCGGCGGACTTCGTTGGTGGGCGCTATGGCAGCAGGGCGCTGACCGTTGCCGTCGCCCTTACTGGCATTGTCGCCACGATGCCGTACATCGCGCTGCAATTGGTTGGCATCAAAGCCGTGCTCACGGTGCTAGGCCTCGGCAGCGCCGAGAATGCACTGTTGACAGACTTGCCGCTGATCATCGCTTTCGTGGTCCTGGCCGCCTACACGTACACCTCGGGCCTGCGCGCCCCGGCGCTTATCGCCGTCGTGAAGGATCTTTTGATCTATCTGGCCGTCATCGTCGCGGTGATCTATATGCCGATCAAGTTCGGGGGCTGGGACAACATCTTTGGCGCCGCCCAGACGAAACTCGACGCCGTTAGTCCCGCTACAGGCAAACCGGCTGGCATCTTTATCCCAGGCGCTGCCAGCTACTCGGCCTATTGGACACTCGCTCTTGGCTCGGCGATGGCGCTGTTCATGTACCCTCACTCGGTGACGGGGGTCCTGGCGACCAAGAGCAGGAACACGATCCGCAAGAATGCGGCAGTGCTGCCCTTGTACTCGCTGATGCTGGGATTCCTCGCCCTCCTGGGCTACGCAGCCATCGCTGCTGGCACCAAGCCCGTTGACCTCAACGGTGCCGTGAATCCGCAACTAGTGGTTCCGCAGTTGTTCTTGGACAACTTCCCCGCATGGTTTGCAGGGATCGCCTTGGCCGCCATCGCTATCGGCGCCCTGGTTCCAGCAGCCATCATGTCGATCGCAGCTGCCAACTTGTTTACCCGCAACATCTACCGCGACCTGATAAAGCCCGACGCCGACCCGCGGCAGGAAGCGAGGGTCTCCAAGATCGCGTCGCTCGTGGTGAAGTTCGGAGCACTGATCTTCGTCATCGCGATGGACCAGTCTGCCGCAATCAACATGCAGCTTCTCGGCGGTATCTGGATCCTGCAGACATTCCCGGCGATCGTGGCAGGACTCTACACCCGCTGGTTCCATCGCTGGGCGCTCTTCGGAGGCTGGGTAGCCGGAATCATCTACGGAACCGTTGCAGCTTACAACGTGGTGAATCCGGTGACAAAGGCCAATTTCGGTGGCTCCATCGCCGCCATCCCCGGCACCAACGTGCAGGTCTACATCGCCGTAGTGGCCTTCGCGATCAACCTGATAGTTGCCGTTATCCTGTCGCTGCTCTTCCGTGCGATGAAGCTCCCCGACGGAAAGGACATTACGCGAAACTCCGACTACGGAGCGGACGAGAACGACCCCAAAGTCGCCAAGCTCCAGCGCGAGTACCCGCTCAGCTAAGGTTCCGCATAATGAGACGTTTTTGCTCGAATAATGGACACATCCTTTAGCCTGCACTGTATGGATGACAGTCTGATAACCCAAGAGGACCTTCCGCCCTTTGTAGATGCCGCGTGGCTTAAGGCGCACCGAAGCAGCGTTGTTACCGCTGATGTTCGGTGGTACCTCGACGGCGCGTCGGGCCGTGCAGCGTACGACGGCGGGCACCTTCCGGATGCGGTGTTCGTGGACCTGGATTCATGGCTGTCTGGGAGTTCGGGACCACACGGGCTGAACCCGCTTCCCGACTATGAGGTATTCGCACAGGGAATGTCCTCCTTGGGAATAGGCGACAACACGACCGTCGTCGCCTATGACGACGCCGGAGGAGTCATCGCCGCGCGGCTCGTGTGGATGCTGCGTGCGCTCGGGCACCGGGCGGCGTTGCTCGACGGCGGGATAGCCGCGTGGACGGGACCGCTGGAGACGAAGCCCGTGACGCCGACGCCCGCCACCTTCACGCCGTCTCCGTGGCCGGAGGCGCATCTCGCCCAGCTTGGGGACATCACGGCAGGGGTTGCCGGGATCATCGTCGACGCCCGCAATGCCGACCGCTTCGACGGAAGCCTCCAGCTGCCCACCGATCCCCAAGCCGGACACATCCCCGGGGCTGTGAACGTCCCGTGCCGTGGAAACCTGGCCCCTGATGGACGCCTGCGCCCGATCGCCGAGGTCCGACGAGCGTTTGCGAAGGTTGGGATCGAAGACGCGAGTGCCGTCATCTCTTACTGTGGATCGGGCGTCACGGCCTGCCACAACCTTCTCGCCCTGGAGTATGCAGGACTCGGCCGCGGCCGACTCTACGCAGGCGGTTGGTCAGAGTACGGAGCCGAGCCTCACCGCCGAGCCGAGCTTGGCTGACAACTGACCTACGCCTTCCAGCCTCCGTGGGAATCGCTGTTGGCTTGCGTAGCATTGGGGCTCAACAACTATTGGGGGTAGTAGTGAATTTAAGTCCAGCCTTCGGAATCCTCGGGATCCTTTACGCGGTCTTCGTGATCGCGGTGTCCGTCCTGGCGGTGTACGCCCTGGTCTTGGCCATCATCTTCCTACGGCTGAGGATCGCTGAGTTGAAGAGGGCAGCACGGGCCGAGGACAGCTGACGCCGCTGCGCAATTCCGGCTAAAGGTGCCGGTAGGGTCATAACCCCGAAGGTCCGATCCGAATCTCCAGATCGAGTTGCCTTTTAGGGCTTGCTTCATCCGGCTTCCACGGCCAGCGTCCAATCCTTCGAGCAGTAACATTGGGCGCATGGATGCCGACACGGGGTCAGCGGCCGAATTGGAAACGGCATCGACTATTTTCGCGGAAGTCCGTCCTCGATTGTTCGGGATCGCCTACCGCATGCTCGGAAGTGTCAGCGAGGCCGAAGACATCGTCCAGGAGACGTGGGTCCGATGGCAGACATGCGATCGCAGCATGGTTCGGCATGCGCCGGCCTTCCTGGCGACTACCGCCACTCGCCTTGCCATCAATGTCGGGCAGTCAGCACGCGTCCGTCGTGAGACATATGTGGGTCCCTGGTTGCCCGAGCCTGTGGACACAAGCGCCGACCCTGAACTGGGCGCCTTGCGTGGTGAAGCGCTCGAATTTGCGGTGTTGCTGATACTGGAAAAGTTATCGCCGACCGAACGTGCAGCGTACGTGCTGCGGCAGGCATTCGACTACCCGTACGAGCAGATCGGCGAGGTCATCCAACAGACAGAAGGGAATGCCCGCCAGCTCGTTAGCCGGGCACGCAAACGCCTTGCTGAGGAGAAACGTGCTCAGGTGAGCGTGACCGAGCAACGGCAACTGCTGGAGGCATTCCTGGCTGCTGGGCGAACCGGGAACCTGGCCGCGCTGGAGGCTCTGTTTGCCGCCGACGTCGTCAGTTACTCCGACGGCGGCGGGAAGGTTCGGGCTTCGAAATTTCCTGTTGTCGGACGGGAACGGGTCGCGAAGTACTATCAGGCGTTCGCGTCGCGTTTCTGGATTGGTGTCGATACCCAGGCTTTCATGGCCAACGGCCGGCCCTCCGCACGCCTGGCCCGGGACGGGGTGGTGTTTGCGGTGGTGACGCTCACTGCGTCTGCCGATGGTATTGATCGGTTGTTGTGGACGATGAATCCAGACAAACTCTCCGGCGTGACGAGGGTTGGAGGCTGACTGTCACAGATTGATCCGGTATCCGGTCATAGCTGGTGGACGGAATGGCTCTACATTCCGCTACGCCAACATCGGAGGGAAAGATCATCATGAAGATCGTTGTAATCGGCGGCACTGGCCTGATCGGCAAGCAAGTTGTGGAGATCCTCAGCAGTCAGGGTCATGAGGCGAAAGCGGCATCCCCTTCCACCGGGGTGGATTCCGTGACCGGCCATGGATTGGATGAGGCGATGGTGGGGGCGGACGTCGTTGTCGACTTGACGAACACATCCGATTTCGACGAGAAGGTAGTCGTTCCCTTCTTCTCCACTTCATCCCGCAATCTTCTCGCTGCCGAGAAAAGGGCGGGCGTGCAGCATCACGTGGCTCTGTCGGTCGTTGGAACTGACCGTATCGACGTCGGCTACTTCGCCGGAAAAGCCGCGCAGGAGAAGGCTGTTAGAGATGGTGGAGTGCCGTACACCATTCTGCGGGCAACTCAGTTCTTCGAGTTCATCCCGATCATCGCCAATGCAGGAATGCGCGACGGGTCGATTTATGCGACAAATTACCTGATGCAGCCGATGGCTGCTGCCGACGTTGCCCGCACCGTGGCGGAGACGGCTGTCTCGCCAGCGATCGACGGCGTCCTGGAAATGGCGGGTCCTGAGCGCGCAGGAATTAATGAATTCGTAGGCCGGGTTCTCGAGGCCCACAATGATCCCCGCCCAGTGGTTATTGACACCCAGGCCGGCTACTTCGGTATACCGATCGAAGAGACGAGCATCGTCCCCTTGGGTGAACCCCGGATCGGGGACATCACCCTCAAGGAGTGGCTGAACCAGCAGTAGCCGCACAGGGTGCGGAGTGTCCTTTACAGAGGACACTTGAAAGGGCGCTCCGCTCCCTGCTTTTCGATCAAAAATGTACTCAAAATGGCCCCTGTTGAGCAGACCCCTTACTCCCTGCCGCAGTGTATTGACCGGGTATTTGGGCAGGTCTAGCGTTGCGAATGGCAGTGGGACCATCCCCCGCCGTTCCCATTGGAGGTCCATTATGGCCATTGCAGTAATCATGGATTTCACCGAAGGCACCCTTGAGGATTATGACAAAGTGGTGCAGCGACTAGGACTCGCTCCCGGCGGACCCGGCGCCCCCGGCGGGCTCTTCCATTGGGTATCCGGGACTGACAACGGTGCCCGGATCGTGGATGTGTGGCGGACCCGCGAACAGGCCGATTCCTTCTACCAAGAGAAGCTCGGCCCGGTTACAGCCGAACTCGGATTGGCGCAGCCCCAGATCAGCTATTTCGATGTCCACAATTTCCAGACGGAAGGACCTGAGGCCTGACGGCCTCGCAGAACGCAGACGACGACGGCGCCCCCCGGCAACGGTAGGGGCGCCGTCGTCGTTCGTCACCCGGACTGGAAGTAGCGGCAACTGGTCACGATCAGATACCAGCCAGCACCACTTTGAACATTTGTTCATATTTTCTCTTGAACAGATGTTCAAGATCCTCTAATCTACAAGTATGACCCAAGCCACATTCTCCGATTCCGCATCCACGCTTTTCATCAACGGCTCGTGGGAGCCGGCTGCGTCCGGTGCGGTCCGCCAAATCCACAACCCGGCCGACGGCGAACTGGTCGCCACGGTGTCCGAGGCCGGCCGTGAAGATGCCGAGCGCGCCATTTCTGCGGCTCGTGCAGCCTTCGACTCCGGCGTCTGGTCTTCAGTCCCCGCACCCGAACGCGGCGCGTTCCTGCTGAAGGTCGCCGCGGAACTGCGCGAACACCGGGAGAAGTTCGCCCGTGCCGAATCGCTGGACACCGGCAAGCGGATCATCGAAAGCCGCATCGACATCGACGACATCGCAGCCTGCTTCGAATACTTCGGAAGGCTCGCCGGGCAGTCGACGGGCCGGGTGGTCGACGCCGGGGACAACGCCGTCGTCAGCAAAGTTGTCTACGAGCCCGTTGGCGTCTGCGGCTTGATTACGCCGTGGAACTACCCGCTGCTGCAGGCTGCGTGGAAGATCGCTCCCGCGCTGGCCGCTGGCTGCACTTTCGTCCTCAAACCCGCCGAGCTGACCCCGTCCACGGCAATCCTTGCCATGCAGTTGCTTAAGGACCTTGGCCTGCCGGACGGCGTCGCCAACCTCGTGACGGGCCCGGGCGCCAAAGCGGGCGCACCCCTTTCGGAGCACCCTGACATTGATTTGGTCTCCTTTACGGGTGGCCTGGAAACCGGCAAGCGCATTGCCGCGGCCGCCGCTGGCACTGTAAAAAAGATAGCCCTGGAGCTCGGCGGCAAGAACCCCAACGTTGTGTTTGCGGACGCTGACTTCGACGCCGCCGTCGACAATGCGCTGAACGGCGCGTTTGTGCACTCAGGCCAGGTCTGCTCCGCTGGGGCGCGGCTGGTGGTGGAGGAATCCATCGCCGAGCGCTTCGTCGACGAGCTGGTCCGCAGGGCTCAGGACATCCGCCTCGGTGGCCCGTTCGATGAGTCCGCCGAAACCGGACCGCTGATTTCCGCAGCCCACCGCGAGAAGGTGGATGCCTACGTCCAGCGTGGCGTGGCGGAAGGCGCACGATTGCGTTGTGGCGGCGCGGCCCCCGAAGGGGAGAAGTACGACGCCGGTTTCTACTACCAGCCGACTATCCTGGACCGCGTCCAACGGGGAATGTCGGTTGTCATCGACGAAGCCTTCGGCCCTGTAGTAACTGTGGAAACCTTCCGCACGGAAGACGAAGCCGTCGCCACTGCGAACGACACCATCTACGGACTGGCGGGCGCCGTCTGGACGCAGGATGCAGGCAAGGCACAGCGGGTAGCAGGCCGGTTGCGGCACGGCACCGTTTGGATCAACGACTACCACCCCTACCTTCCGCAGGCCGAATGGGGCGGCTTCGGCCAGTCCGGCGTCGGCCGCGAGCTCGGTCCCACTGGACTCGCTGAATACCAGGAAGCCAAGCACATCTACCAGAACACCAACCCGCAGGTAACCGGCTGGTTCGCTGAGCGCAGCAAGGAGAAATAGATGCACACCGACAACATCGAGAACCTCAATGACCGAGGGTTCGACTACGTGGTCATCGGCGGCGGCTCTGCCGGGGCCGCTGTAGCGGCCCGTCTGAGCGAGGATCCTTCCGTTACCGTGGCGCTGGTTGAAGCCGGTCCGGATGACCGCGCCCTCCCTGAGATCCTGCAGCTTGACCGTTGGATGGAACTGCTGGAGTCGGGGTACGACTGGGACTACCCGGTGGAACCGCAGGAGAACGGCAACTCCTTCATGCGCCACGCCCGCGCCAAGGTCATGGGCGGCTGCTCGAGCCATAACTCCTGCATCGCTTTCTGGGCTCCTCGCGAAGACCTGGACGAGTGGGAGTCAAAGTACGGCGCCACCGGCTGGAACGCTGCTACCGCCTGGCCGTTGTACCAACGCCTCGAAACCAACGAGGACGCCGGCTCGGATGCTCCCCACCATGGCGGCTCGGGGCCAGTGCACCTGATGAACGTGCCACCGACGGATCCCACCGGCGTCGCGCTCCTTGACGCCTGCGAGCAGGCCGGCATCCCCCGCGCAAAGTTCAACGATGGCAGCACTGTGATCAACGGCGCCAACTTTTTCCAGATCAACCGCCGTTCGGACGGCACGCGTTCCTCCAGCTCGGTCTCCTACATCCACCCCATCATCGATCGTGAAAACTTCACGCTGCTGACTGGCCTGCGTGCCCGCCAGTTGGTGTTCGACGCAGACAAGCGCTGCACCGGTGTGGACGTCGTTGACTCGGCTTTCGGCCGGACCCACCGTCTCACAGCGCAGCGCGAAGTCATCCTGTCCACCGGCGCCATAGACTCCCCCAAGCTCCTCATGCTCTCCGGCATCGGCCCGGCCGCGCATCTCGCCGCACACGGCATCGACGTGGTGGTCGACTCCCCCGGCGTCGGCGAACACCTGCAGGACCACCCGGAAGGCGTGGTGCAGTTCGAGGCCAAGCAGCCGATGGTGCAGACCTCCACCCAGTGGTGGGAGATCGGCATCTTCACCCCCACCGAAGACGGTCTGGATCGCCCGGACCTGATGATGCATTACGGCTCTGTCCCGTTCGACATGAACACCCTTCGGTACGGCTACCCCACCACGGAGAATGGCTTCAGCCTCACGCCGAACGTCACCCACGCCCGTTCCCGCGGGACCGTCCGGCTTCGCAGCCGGGACTTCCGCGACAAGCCGATGGTTGACCCCCGCTACTTCACGGATCCAGAGGGCCACGACATGCGCGTCATGGTGGCCGGCATCCGCAAGGCCCGGGAAATCGCCGCGCAGCCAGCCATGGCTGAATGGGCCGGCCGGGAGCTCTCCCCCGGTATCGAGGCACAGACGGACGAGGAACTGAAGGATTACATCCGCAAAACGCACAACACGGTCTACCACCCCGTCGGCACTGTCCGTATGGGACCAGTAGAGGACGACATGTCACCACTGGATCCCGAGTTGCGGGTCAAGGGCGTCACGGGCCTGCGCGTTGCCGATGCCTCCGTCATGCCGGAACACGTCACCGTCAACCCCAACATCACGGTCATGATGATAGGCGAGCGGTGCGCGGACCTCATCAAGGCAAGCCGGACGGATGAAACCACGACGGCGGAGGCAGACTTCAGCTTGGCCCCCGCCTGAGCAGGGTGATTGCCATTGGAAAGACCGGTGGGGGCGCACCCAGTGCCCCCACCGGCGTTCCAGCGCACACGTTTCCGGCCCGCGTTTGCCCGCCCACCTTTCCGGTCCGCGAGCGCAAGCCCGAAAAGGACGCCCGCATTATTCTTGAACATTTGTTCATAGACAAGTCTTGAACGCCTGTTCAATCTGAACTAACCTCTTCTTATGACCCACGCCACACCTATTCGGTTGCGGCTTGGCGGGCGTGGTCTGGGCCTTCGACCATATCGGAGGCCCAGCCGGCCCCGTTACAACAATGGGGAACAGCCGGAGGCACACAGTGGTGCCCGGCCTTTTGATTTCGACTGCGACCAATGGCGGCCGCAGGTCATCACCATTCGGTGCACGTCTGAGTTAGGAGTTCGAATGTCAGAACCCAGCAAATTAGGACCTAGCAAGAGCGATGCCAGTGGCATGGACGAGTTTGGCTACGCCCAGACCCTTGACCGCAGCATCGGCAAGTTCGCCAGCTTCGCCGCCGGCGTCAGTTACATCTCTATCCTCACCGGCGTTTTTCAACTCTTTTACTTCGGCTTTTCCACGGCCGGTCCGGCCTATGCGTGGTCATGGCCAATCGTCTTCGTCGGCCAGCTAATGGTCGCTCTGTGCTTTGCGGAACTGGCTGGCCGCTACCCAGTGGCTGGATCGGTCTACAACTGGGCTAAACGACTCTCCACCGGAACGTGGGCCTGGCTGGCAGGCTGGTTACTCCTCATTTCCTCGATCATGGCTCTGGGTTCCGTTGCCTTGGCCCTTCAAATCACCTTGCCGCAGATCTGGAGTGGCTTCCAACTGGTGGGCGATGGAACAGGCCCATACGACTTCGCCGTCAACGGCGTCATCCTTGCCAGCATCATGATCGGTATTTCCACGCTCATCAACGCTTTCGGCGTGAAGCTCATGACCATGATCAACAGCGTTGGCGTATTTGTGGAACTGGTTGCGGCCGTCCTGCTGATCGCTGCGCTGATTTGGCATTCCGTGCGGGGACCGGAAGTCCTCCTGGACACGGCCGGTTTCGGCGAAGGACATCCTCTGGGCTTCTTCGGGGTGTTCATGATTGCTGCCATGGCCTCCGGCTACGTCATGTACGGGTTCGATACCGCCAGTTCCCTGGGCGAGGAAACCAAGGACCCCAAGCGCACGGCGCCCAAGGCCATCCTGCGTGCCGTTACGGCGTCCTTCCTCTTGGGAGGACTGCTCCTCCTTGGCGGCATCCTGGCCGCGCCCGATCTTTCCGATCCCAAGCTTGGAGCTGCCGATGGCGGGCTCCAGTACATCGTACTTTCGGTGCTGGGCGGCCCCTTCGGCAAGGCCTTCCTGGTTTGCATCGTGGTGGCCGTCGTGGTCTGCACACTGGCCGTCCATGCAGCAGCTATCCGGATGATGTTCGCCATGGCCAGGGACAACAACCTTCCCTTCAGCCGCCAGCTCAGCAAAGTGCATCCCACCCGCAAAACCCCGACAGTGGCTGCAATCGTTATCGGTGTAGTTGCTGTGATTCCGTTGATCGTCAACATCTCCCAGCCAGCTATCTTCACCATCCTTTCCAGCATCAGCATCGTCCTGATCTACCTGTCCTACCTGCTGGTCACGGTGCCGATGCTGCGGCGCCGGTTCCTCAAGAAGTGGCCGCTGAAGGACGACGGTTCAGAACCAGGATTCAGTCTCGGTAAATGGGGGCTGCCCGTGAACATCCTGGCGGTACTCTGGGGCGGCGCGATGACGCTGAACCTGATCTGGCCCCGGCCGGAGATTTACAACTCAGTACCGCCCTTCGAGTGGTACCTGCAGTGGGGCGGCGTCATGTTCGTTGCTGCCGTAGTCATCGGCGGAACGCTCCTCTACCGCCTCCGTATCAGGCACCGGACAGGGGTCCTGGCCGAGCACGCCGCTGCGGCCCCCTCCCCGGAGCCAGCCTCCCCGAAACCAGCGGCCCTGGACGCGGAGCCAGCGTCCTCGGAGCCCGTCCACGTCCTAACCCAAAGTTCCTAGCCGTTACTTCGGAGTCACACCAACGAGAGCATCTCTTCGCCAGCGTTCCATGGGCGAAGAGATGCTCTCGTTTTCGGCTTAAACGAACGCTGACTTTCCCGTTACCGCCCTGGCCACGATCATGGAGTTGATCTCGTAGCTGCCCTCGTAGGTGTACAGGATTTCGGCGTCGCCGAAGAGCTTGCCCATCTCGTAATCCGTGGTGATGCCGTTTCCGCCCATCAGGGATCGGCCCATAGCCACGGACGAGCGCGCCAAACGGGTTGTGGTCGCCTTGCACATGGCGGCCTGCACCATTTCCAGCTTCCCGGCCTGCTGGATGCGCGCCAGTTCCACCATCAAGGACAGTGAGGCGTTGGCGTTGCCCAGAATGTCCGCCAGCTGCTGCTGGATGAGCTGGAATCGGGCCAATTCCTTGCCGAACTGCTTGCGTTCCAGGGCGTAGGAGCGGGCGATATCAAAGGCCGCGAGCTGGATGCCCGCAGCCTGCCAACCCACCCAGGCCCGCGAATCCCGCAACAGGTCATTGGCCCGCGAGAACGCTGTGGCGCCGGGCAGCAGGTTATCCACAGGAATCCGGACGTCGTCCAGTGTGATGTCCGCGTTCTGCATGATGCGGAGGCCGATCTTGTTGGTGATCTTTGTGGCCGAGTAACCTGACCGGTCCGACTCCACAATGAAGCCCTTGATCTGATGATCGGACACGTCGCGGGCCCACACCAAGGCGAAGTCGGCAATAGTGCCCGCCCCAATCCAGCGCTTGGCACCGTTGATGACCCATTCGTCGCCGTCGCGTCGCGCCGTCGTCGAGAGTCCTCCGGCGATGTCCGAACCGTGGTCCGGTTCCGTGAGTGCGAAGGCGCCCAACTGAGTGAAGGCCTCCAGCCCCGGCAGCCATTTCCGCTTCTGTTCAGGAGAGCCGAGTTCGTGGATCATGCCGACAATGAGTTCGTTATGGATGCCCACGAGCGCAGAAAGGGACACGTCTGCCCGTGCAATCTCGGTGTACATGAGGCCCTTGAACAGCTTGGAGGAGCCATCGGTCTGCAGCCCGCCGAGCCCATATTTGGCCATCTCGGCCAGGAGCCCGAACGGGAACTCTTCGCGGTTCCAGTATTCGATGCTGGCGGCACGGATCCGCGTTTGGAGGAACTCCCGCACGTCCGCGTACCGCTCACGCTCCCCCGCAGGAAGCAGGTCCACCACGTGCATCAGGTCCGCCTCCGGATAAGGAGGGAGGACTTTCTGTGTCGGTTCGCCGCTGGTAACGGTGCCGGCAGCTGCTTTTTCGTCGAGCATTTGACCCCTTCGTCATGTCCAACGCAGGCTCTTCCAAACCCTTGGATGTCCTAGTATATTGCAAGGTGATGTGGACCACTAGGCGGGATGCTGCGGCGACGGCGCCGAAGCACGATCCCCCCAGCGAAAGGCGGACTATGACAGTCACAGAAGACTTCCGTGCGGCGCGGGACCGGCTGCTGGAACTGCGCGAGGACTACAAGCAGGCGCACAGCGAATTCGAATGGCCACATTTTGACGAGTTCAACTTCGCCCTGGATTGGTTCGACCAGATCGCTGCCGATCCGGAACGGGGAAACAAGCCGGCACTGGTCATCGTTGAGCAGGACGGCAGTTCCACCCGAAGAACGTTTGCGGACCTTTCACAGCGTTCCTCGCAACTTGCCAACTGGCTGCGCAGCGAGGGCGTCAAGCGCGGGGACCACATGATCGTCATGCTGGGCAACCAAGTAGAGCTCTGGGAACTCATGCTGGCCGGCATCAAGTTGGGCATCGTCATGATCCCCACCACCACCCTTATGGGTGCCCGCGATCTGCAGGACCGGGTAGAACGGGGCGGCGCCAATTGGGTGGCCGTGGGTAGCGCCAACATCGGGAAGTTCACCGCCGTGGAGGGCGATTACACGCTGATCGAGATCGGCGGGGAACGCACCAACGCGGAAGCCAAACAGTATGGAGATTCCTTCTCCGCACCGCAGGAGTTCACGCCTGACGCCCCCACCAAAGCGGACGAGACGATGCTGCTCTACTTCACGTCCGGCACCACCTCGCGCGCCAAGCTCGTGGAGCACACCCACACGTCCTACCCCGTGGGCCACCTGTCCACGATGTACTGGATCGGCCTTGAACCCGGCGATGTCCACCTCAACGTCGCCTCTCCCGGCTGGGCCAAGCACGCCTGGTCCAACGTTTTCACCCCTTGGATCGCCGAGGCCTGCGTCTTCATCTACAACTACGACCGCTTCAATGCGGCCGCCCTCATGGAGCAAATGGGCCGCGAAGGAGTCACGAGTTTCTGCGCACCGCCCACCGTCTGGCGCATGCTCATCCAGGCGGACCTCACGCAGTTGACCTCGCCGCCGCAGAAAGTGGTGTCCGCCGGCGAACCGCTGAACGCCGAGGTCATCGGCCAGGTGGAGGAAGCGTGGGGCGTGACCATCCGCGACGGTTTCGGCCAGACCGAATCCACCGTCCAGATCGCAAACACCCCCGCGCAGCCGGTGAAGATCGGTTCCATGGGCCGGCCGCTGCCCGGGTACGACGTCGTCCTGGTCGATCCACTCACCGGCAAGGAAACCGACGACGGCGAACTGTGCCTGCGTTTGGACCCCCGCCCAGTGGGGCTCATGAAGAGCTACTTCGGCGACGAAGCGAAAACAGCAGAAGCGTTCCGCGACGGTTACTACCACACCGGCGACATGGCCAGCCGGGACCCCGACGGGGTCATCACCTATGTGGGCCGGGACGACGACGTCTTCAAATCCTCCGACTACCGTTTGTCGCCTTTCGAACTTGAAAGCGTACTGATCGAACACCCCGCAGTGGCGGAGGCCGCCGTCGTCCCTTCGCCGGACCCCGTGAAACTGTCGGTGCCGAAGGCGTTTGTAGTGCTCGCCGCCGGCTACGAACCCGGACCCGCTGTTGCGGAGGACATCCTGCGGTACTGCCGCGAGCATCTGGCGCCCTTCAAACGGATCCGGCGACTCGAATTCGGCGAACTTCCGAAGACCATTTCGGGCAAGATCAGGCGTGTGGAACTACGCGGCACAGAAGTGGCCCGGCATGGTAGCGGACCCCTGCCGGCAGGTCTCGGCCTGGAGTACACCGAGGAAGAGTTCCCGAATCTGAAAGACTAGCCACCCGAGCAACGAAGGAGGCCCATGGGCACCCCACTCCCCCGCGATCCCATCGCCGACGCCCAACGCAACTGGGAACGGCATGGTTGGGGCGATGTTGCCGCGCCCATGGCTGCCATCACCGCGATCATGCGCACACAGCAGATCCTGCTTGCGCGCATCGAAACCGTCCTCAAACCGTTCGGACTGACCTTCGCACGCTACGAACTCCTCGCGCTGCTGAGTTTCGCCCGCAGCGGCGCACTCCCCATGAACAAGGCGAGTGCGCTCCTGCAGGTACACCCCACCTCGGTGACCAACGCCGTCGACCGTTTGGAAAAAGCCGGCCTGGTGGCCCGTTCCCCGCACCCAACGGACGGGCGGACCACCCTGATCGAACTCACCGCCGAAGGCCGCACTCTCGCGAAGAAGGCGACGGCGGCCCTCAACTCTGAGGTTTTCGGCAACTCGGGCTTCGGAGACGACGACGTCGATCACCTTATCCGCGTCCTGGGCACCTTCCGCCGGGATGCCGGTGACTTCACGGAGGAGTGACTCACGGCGCTGGCGAGCGTATCCTAAAGTTCCATTGCCGCAGTTGGGGGTGGAGCCATGGCCAAGGACCCGGGACAACGCCGAAGAGGACAGCGCCGCAGCGCACTTCTGCGCGCTTTCCTCCTGGCTGTGCTGGGGTCAACCGCATGGATAATGTTGCTGGCCGGGCCTTCCTCAGCAGCGACGGACATTGGGCCGGTCATTCCGCCGCTTCCCAGCGGTACAACGTCACTCACGCAGAACTCGGAGACTTCTCTAACACGGTCCGTCACGCCTGTGACCGGCACGGTGGACTCAGTGGTTTCCGCTCTGGACCCGCTCCCGGTGGTTCCCGAAGTTCCCGCGCTACCTGCTGCCCCAGCGATCCCAAGTGTTCCCGCCGTTCCTGTACTCCCGTCGGTGGCCGTCCCCGAAATCCCGCTCGTCGGCCAAGTTCCCGAGGTACCGGGGCTACTTCCAGTGGAGGAAGTCCCCGGCCTCCTGCCCGAAGTACCTGACATACTTCCAGTCCCCGCGCTTCCAGTGCCCGCGCTGCCTGGCCTACCCGACGTGCCGGAGTTGCCCGGGCTGCCCACACCTCCGCTTCCTCCACTGTCAGGCCCGGTTCCAAACCCGCTGCCAAACCCCCTGCCGGGTTCGGTGCCAAACCAGCTACCAACCCCGCTCGACGTCGCCCCGTCTACGGTGCCGACCCTCCGGGACGCCACTACCTCGCCCGCAGGCGCTCCCACGCTGCCCCTCGCCGTCGTACTCCAATCCACGCAAGCCGGGGCGCCTCTGCTCGGAGGCATCAGCCTGCCCCTGCCCTTTTCAATGCATGATCCGGTGGGCATTCCGCCCGCGGCAATGCCCAGTCCCGTGAATCCCGTTCCGGACCCGCCGCTTCATCCAGCCTTGACGCCAAGCGCTGCGGGCTCATCAGGAGCCCGGGGCTCAAGAGCCTCGGCCCCCGGAGCATCCGACATTCCGGACGTCCTCTCACCGTTGCCCCCGCCTCGAGCTGGACCTGTCATGGACCCGCAACGAAGCGCAGCACCACAACCTTCGTACGATCCAGGGTCCCGACCTGACTGATGCGGTGGTTCCTGCTTTGGCAGGCACCACCACCTGCGACAACCGCCGCAGGCATATTCATCAGTCAGGAGGCACTCATGCTTCGCAAGATCCAGATTCCCGTCCGCAACCACGCAAGGGTATGCGCCAGCCGGGATATCGGCTTTTGGCCCGACTTCGTCGGCAACTGGCCGGACCCGATGCACGCGGAAAGGAGCCGGACAATCTGCTGAATGGGCCACATAGCCCAAGAAAATAACGACGCCGGCCGGATAGTCAGTCTGACTGCCCGGCCGGCGTCGTGCTGTCCGAAGCCACGGCAAGCGGGTGATCCTCAGCCTGCTCCGGGCATGGCTCAGGAAACTCCCCAAGCTGTGTCCAGTGCCAGCCTTCCAAGCAGTCGTCGTTATCGCAGAACCGAGCCGTCATCGCGTCCCCCACCTCGTTGCCTGGCTATCCCTTCTTTAAGAGGGGGCAACTAGCGGGTCGTGACGCAGAAAGGCTTAGTGAATACCGGAGGTAAACGCGAAGATGAGGGCTGAGCCCAAGGACAGCAGGCCGATGCCATAGCCAACAACCAGGGCACCAATCGCGAAGGGACGTCCGCGTTCTCGACGTTGCTGGATCTGGTTGAGGGCCACGTGACCTGCGCCCACAACGAAGATTGCAATGACGGCCATCCCCGCGAAGAACAGACCAACAAGGGCCAGCACTGCCATCGCGGCTGCCACGATGGCCTGGCGGTTGATCGGTTGGGCGGATGCTTCCGTGTGGCCGGTTTGAACGATCTCCGTTGACATGTTCTCTCCCCATTTGTCGGTGCCAACGAGTCTATCCTCGCGCATCCCAAAACTCCGCTGCTGGGCCTGCTTTGCGCGCTACGCGTCGCGTTTAGGGCGCAAAGCGGGCCTCACAACGAAAGTAGGTGAAACTAGCGGTGCTTGAACTCGGGCTGCCGCTTCTCACTGAACGCGGCCATGCCTTCCTTCTGGTCCTCAGTGGCGAAAAGCGAGTGGAACACGCGCCGTTCGAAAAGCACGCCCTGTGCCAGACCCATTTCAAACGCGGCGTTGACGGCTTCCTTGGCCACCATGGCTGCGGGCTTGGATTTGGAAGCGATGATCTCGGCGGCTTTCACTGCCTCGTCTATCACTTCAGCTGCGGGAACAATCCGGGAGACAAGCCCGGAGCGTTCAGCTTCCTCGGCATCCATGAAACGGCCCGTAAGGACCATGTCCATCGCCTTCGCCTTACCCACCGCACGTGTGAGCCGCTGGGAGCCGCCCATTCCCGGAATGACACCCAGGTTGATTTCCGGTTGGCCGAATTTGGCGTTGTCCCCGGCAATGATGAAGTCCGCCATCATCGCCAATTCGCAGCCCCCGCCGAGGGCAAAGCCGGAGACCGCGGCAATGACGGGGATGCGGAGCCTGGTCAGGTCCTCCCAGCGACGGAACCAGTCCGCCGCATACATTTCCATGTAGCTCTTGGAGGACATCTCCTTGATGTCGGCGCCTGCCGCGAACGCCTTGGCGGATCCTGTGATGACCACTGCGCCGATGTCAGGATCGGTGTCCATCGCTGTCACGGCGTCCACAAGTTCGTTCATGAGTGCAGTGTTCAACGCATTCAACGCCTGCGGCCGGTTCAGGGTCACCAAACCCACGCGGCCCCGGCGTTCCACCAGGATGTTCCCGTACTGCTCCGTCATGCTCTCCCTCTCACCCAACGTCATGTACAGAACTCTCACACAGACTTATCGCGAATGTCCGTGATGATGCCCGAGAAGTCACGTCCAGCGCCTTCCCCGGCTGCAAAAGCATCGTAGATCCGGGATGCCAACGGCCCCATTTCTGCAGCAACTCCAGTGCTTTCCAACGCGTTTACGGCCAGCCGAAGATCCTTGGCCATCAGCGCCCCGGCAAAGCCGGGCTGGTAGTCGCGGTTGGCCGGGCTGGTGGGCACGGGCCCGGGAACAGGGCAGTTGGTGGTCAGGGCCCAGCACTGACCGGAAGCGTTGGAAGCGACGTCGAACAATGCCTGGTGCGTGAGTCCAAGTTTCTCGCCGAGCACGAAGGCTTCTGCGACAGCAATCATGGACACGCCCAGGATCATGTTGTTGCAGACCTTGGCTGCTTGCCCGGCACCGTGATCGCCGCAGTGCACGATCCTCTTGCCCATGAGTTCCAGGATGGGTTTGACGGTCTCAAAGTCCTCCGGCAAAGCGCCCACCATAAAAGTCAGGGTGCCGGCCTCGGCACCCACAACGCCACCGGAAACCGGCGCATCCACGGAACGGTGTCCCGCTTCCAAGGCAATGACGGCGGCCTGCCGGGCCTCGTCGACATTGATCGTGGAGCAATCCAGGAACAACGTGTTCGGCGCGGCAACCGACAACAGCCCGGGCCCGTCAACACCGCGGTACGCCTCCAGCACGTGCTTGCCGCTGGGCAACATGGTCAACACCACGGCCGCGCCGTCCACGGCTTCCTGCGCCGTGGACGCCATGGGAATCCCGTGGTCCTTGGCTGCCTCAACGGCGGCCGGCACGGGGTCATAGCCGATCACGTCGTGCCCGGCTTTGATCAGGTTGGCCGCCATGGGTCCGCCCATATGGCCGAGTCCGAGGAAAGCGATGAGTCCCGTCGCCGGGGCTTGGATATCTGGCACGGCTGCGTTCTCTGTCATGTCGTCTCCTTCAACTGGCTAACAAACTGGCTGGGCAACTTCCTGGACAATCTGGCTGGGCAAGCGGAGTGTCACGTAGCGTCAGCACCCAAGGCGGCGAGCCCCAACTCCCGCTCACCGAGCGATGCAAAGTAGCCCTCGACGTCGGGCTCGCGCACCTCAGCAAGCGTGGCGGGCTTCCATTGCGGGTTCCGGTCCTTATCCACTACCTGTGCGCGGATCCCCTCCCGAAAATCGGGCCCCGCCAGGCAGCGCAATCCCACCCGGTACTCCTGGTCCAGCGCTTCCTCCAGCGACATCCCTCGCACGCGCCGCAAGGATGCCAAAGTGACCTTCACGGAAGTGGGCGACTTCGTCTCAATGGTGTCGGCCGCGGAAGCTGCGTCGGGCGCAGAATCCCCCAGCGAGCGCAAACTTCGTACGATCTCCTCCGCGTCGTCATGCGCATAGGCCGCGTTGATCCACTCCTGCTGTGCTGCCAAAACCGAGTCCGGCGCTGCTTGGGCAAAGCGCCCGACGGCGTCCTCCGCCGTCGAGCTTTCCAACGCTTCCGCCAGTGCGGGCAGGCTTTCGGACGGCACAAAGTGATCCGCCAGGCCGAGGAACAGGGCATCTGTCCCCGTGAGGTGGGCGCCGGTCAGGGCCGCATGGGTTCCCGTCTCCCCGGGTGAGCGGGACAGCAAAAGGGTGCCGCCGACGTCGGGCACGAACCCAATGGTGGTCTCAGGCATGCCGGTGCGCGTCCGCTCAGTAACGATGCGCACCGAGCCGTGCGCCGAAACCCCAACGCCGCCGCCCAGCACCAACCCGTCCATGAAGGCGACATAGGGCTTGGGGTAACGGGCAATGAGCGAGTTCAGCCGGTACTCGTCGGCCCAGAACTCCGCCGTTTCCGTTCCGCCCTGCAACATGTCCTTATAGATGGCCACGATGTCCCCGCCGGCGCACAGCCCACGGTCGCCCGCGCCGCGCACCAGGACGGTTGCCACGGCGTCGTCGTCAGCCCAGGCAGTCAACTGCTGGAGCATGGCTTTCACCATTCCCGCGCTGAGGGCGTTGACTGCCTGGGGCCGGTTGAGCGTCACGATGCCAAGGTGGCCGCGGCGCTGGAAAAGAACGTCTTCTGTGTCCAAAGCCCCCATCAGCTGCCTGCCGGCATGATGAAGCTGGCGCCCTGTCGAATGCCGGAGGGCCACCGCGACGTCACGGTCTTGGTCTTGGTGTAGAAGCGGAAGGCATCGGCGCCGTGCTGGTTGAGGTCGCCGAAGCCCGAGGCTTTCCAGCCGCCAAACGTGTAATACGCGATCGGCACCGGAATGGGGACATTGATGCCCACCATGCCCACTTCCACGCGGCTGGCGAAGTCGCGGGCGGAGTCGCCGTCGCGGGTGAAAATTGCGACGCCGTTGCCAAACTCGTGCTCGCTGCAGAGCCTAAGCGCTTCGTCATAGTCAGCCGCGCGCAGCACGCTGAGGACCGGGCCGAAGATCTCTTCCTTGTAGATCTTCATGTCCTTCGTGACATTGTCGAAGAGTGTAGGGCCAACCCAGAAGCCGCCGTCGTAGCCTTCCACGGTGAGCCCGCGTCCGTCGGTGACCAGGGTTGCGCCTTCGTCAACGCCGGACTGGATGTAGCCTTCGATCCGTTCCTTCGCGGAGGCAGCAACCACGGGACCAAAGTCAGCGTCCTTGTCCAGGCTGTGCCCAACCTTGAGGTCCTTGACGCGCTCGGTCAGCTTGGCCACCAGAGCATCCGCTGTTTCCTGGCCCACCGGGACTGCAACGGAGATCGCCATGCAACGTTCGCCTGCGGAACCGTAGCCGGCACCAATCAGGGCGTCGGCAGCCATGTCCAGATCGGCGTCGGGCATGATCACCATGTGGTTCTTCGCCCCGCCGAAGCACTGGGCACGCTTCCCGTGCGCCGCCGCCGTTGCGTAAATGTACTGGGCGATCGGCGTGGAGCCAACGAAGCCAATGGCCTTGACGCGCGGATCCTCAAGCAGGGCGTCAACGGCTTCTTTGTCACCGTTGATCACGTTGAAGACGCCGTTGGGAACGCCGGCTTCGCTGTACAACTCTGCGAGCCGAAGCGGAACAGAGGGATCCCGTTCGGAGGGCTTGAGGATGAAGGCGTTGCCGGCTGCGAGCGCTGGCCCAGATTTCCAGAGGGGGATCATGGCCGGGAAGTTGAACGGCGTAATGCCCGCAACCACGCCCAGCGGTTGGCGCAGTGAGTGCACGTCAATGCCCTGCCCCGCGTTGTCCGAGAACTCACCCTTGAGCAGGTGCGGCGCCCCTGCGGAGAATTCGACCACCTCGATGCCGCGCTGGATGTCGCCCTTGGCGTCAGCAAACGTTTTACCGTGTTCGGAGGAGAGGAGCTTGGCGAGCTCGTCCATGTTCTCGTTGACCAGGTCCACGAACTTGAGCAGGATGCGTCCCCTGCGCTGTGGGTTCATGGCCGCCCATTCGAGCTGGCCCTTTTCGGCATTTGCAATCGCGTTGCGGACCTCGTCCGCGCTGGCCAGCGGAAGCCGCGCCTGCACTTCGCCCGTGCAGGGATCGTAGACATCGCTGAACCGACCGGACGTGCCGTCGATCCTCTGGCCGTCTACGTAGTGTGAAAGCTCGCGCACCATGGTGGAATGCTCCTTTGCATCGTGAATGACTGCCGTACGGCTGGTTCCAGTAGTCGGCAGGAACGCCTCAGCGACTGTGAGCCAGGTCATCTCTGAACCGAATATACTCGGACTTCCTACTAATTTCCAGAGGAGGTTTTTCCGGCCCTATTCAACACCGGGCACTAGCTAGTGAACCTCTTTGAGTCCCTTGTAAGCGTCCAGGGCATCCTGCCGGGTGGTCTTGAGATCCACGATTTCCTCCGGGTAATCCGGCGTGCCGAACTCCTGGATCCAGCGCGCTATGTACTTGCCGTGGGGATCGAATTTGATGCGTTGGGCTTCTGGATTGAAGATCCGGAAGAACGGCGAAGCGTCTGCCCCTGAGCCCGCCACCCATTGCCAGTTGGCAGGGTTTGAGGCCGCGTCAGCATCCACAAGGGTGTCCCAGAACCACTGCTCCCCGACTTGCCAATGGATGCCCAGGTTCTTCACCAGGAAGCTCGCCGCGACCATCCGCACCCGGTTGTGCATCCACCCCGTCTGCCAGAGTTGTCGCTGCCCCGCGTCGACGAAGGGAAACCCGGTCCGGCCCCTCTGCCAGGCGCGGAGCTCCCCGGCTGCAGACTCGTGACCGTCACGATCCGGCCAAGCCCACGGGAAGCGGTCAAACTCCCTGCGCAGGTTCGCTGTGGCGAGATCCGCGTTGTGGAAGTACTGGTGCCAACAGAATTCGCGCCATCCGAGTTCGGAAGCGAAAATACTCGTGCTTTCCGATCTGTTGGTAGCCAGCGCCTGCCAAACCTCGAACGGGCTGACCTCACCCCACCGCAAATAAGGCGAGAGGCAACTGCTGCCATCGATATCGGGGCGATTTCGGCCTTCGCTGTAGTTTGTGAGTCCATCCGCCACGAATTCCTTGAGCCGTTGGTGGCCGGCAACCGATCCTGGCGTCCACGCCTCCCGCAACCCTGCGGACCAGTCCGACGTGGTGGGCAGCAGGTGCCAGGACTCCAGCGAATCGTACGCCGGGAGTTGGCCAGCGTAGCCTCGCCCTTGCTCCGGCACAGCCAACGGGTCCCGGAAGTCCCGCGCTGAAACGGTCCGCCAGAAAGGGGTGAAAACCTTGTACTGGCCGCCCGTCTTGGTGGTGACTTCCCACGGCTCATGAAGCAGGGACGCCTGAAAACTCTCCACATGAATACCGGAGTCGCGAGCCCACGCCTTGATCCCGGCGTCGACCGTCCGCTCCGCCGGGCCGTACCGGCGGTTCCAGAACAGCGCGCCCGCGTCGATCGCCGTCGTGATTTCCTGAACGACCGGGGCGGCCGGTCCCCGACGCAGCAGAAGCGGCACTCCAAGTGCTGCGAGCTCGTCCCGCAGCGCTCTCAACGAGTGGTGCAGCCACCAGCGTGCGGCACCGCCGTGGGCGCGGATGCCGGGCGATTCTTCGTCCAGGATGTAGAGCGCAACCGCCGCGCCATCATCGACGGCGGCACTCAAGGCAGGGTTGTCCGTGACCCTCAGGTCGTCACGGAACCAGACGATGGCCGGCTTCACTATTACCCTCTTCCGGGCTCGTGTATGGCTGATGCCCCTAGGAACGCATCCTAAGGGCATCAGCTGTACTCAAATTCGGGAACTCAACGGGGTTACCTCAAGGAAGGAACCGAGTCCTCACTCAACTGGGTTAACACGGGTACCCTGTTGTCGGTTTCAGTCCAGGCAGGGACACTGTTCATCACGTAGTCCCTGGCTGCGGCGCCCACCATGTTCAGGCCGGGGTAGACGCGCTGGCCATGATCTTTCCTGGCGCGCAATCCTTCAAGTTCAAGGGCGGTCCTGAAAGCGGAATCAGGAATGGGCACTTTGCGTCCGAGGACGCACCAACTGATGTAAAGGCCGTAGAGGGTGTCAAAATCCAGCCCCTCCTCGGTGTCATCATCAAACACCACACAGTCACTCAGAAAACTACTGATTTGGGTGTCGGTCATTGCGGGGCCTCCGGTGGCGGAAGTTAAAAACGGGCCGCCGGGCTGCATCAGCGAATGTCCTGTTCCCCCACTATAGTCCTCTTGAGCTTCGCCTGTACTGGAAAGTAGGTGAACTCTGGATTGCATCGGCGTGGCGTCCCTGCTAAACGAACCTTCTTGCCTCTGGTGCCCACTGCCGCATCGGCGTAGCTTCGGATACGTCTACACATACGGCCGAGCCGACTCCCAGGCAAGCCGAGCAAAACCGCTTGTGCGGGCCATCGTTCCGCCCTGATTGGAGGCACAGACGTGGCTGGATGGAACGCCGATACTGCCGCCGGGCCCCTTGGCTCCGGCACGGTCACGCTGGTGGAAGGCTCATCATTCTGCATTTCCGCTGCCAACGGAGACATCCGTCCCGAGCTACCGCAGGGGGTATTCCATTTGGATACCCGGATCCTGTCCAAATGGGAATTGACGGTCAACGGACAACCACTCGAGCCACTGGCCGCGGAGACCAAGGAACCTTACCGGGCGCTCTTTGCCTGCCGGGTGCCCCGTTCGGATGGATATGCGGACAGTCCGCTGCTGGTGGAGCGCCTGCGCGAGGTCGGAGCCGGAATCCTGGAGAAGATCACAGTCCGGAACTACTCCACCAAGGCAGCTGATTGCCGGATCCTGCTGACGGTCGAGTCTGACTTCGCGGACCTCTTTGAAGTGAAGGAGGCCAGGATCACCCGTCATTGGACCGAAACCCGGCTTCCTGAGGGCAATTCGCTGGAAATCCGTGGCCGGTGGGAGGGTTTCCGAAAAAGCGTCGTCATCCAGGCCGAAGGTGCGGGTGCGGGAGCAAAGGCATTGGGCTTCAGGACCACGATTCCACCTTTCGGGGAATGGAGCACTCGGGTCACTGTTTTGCCAACCGCCGATGGCGTCGTGGCACCCTTCGTCCATCCAGCACGCGGGGAAATGTCGCCCAGCGACCGGCGGCGGCAAGATTGGGTGGATAAAATCCCCGTCCTGCATATTGGCAATCGATCCATTGAGCGGACCCTGCGGCGCAGCTACGAGGACCTCGGCGCCCTCAGGATCCAGGATCCGGACCATCCGGACAGGGTGGTTGTGGCCGCCGGCGCTCCATGGTTCATGACGTTGTTCGGCCGCGACTCCCTCTGGGCATCCGAGATGGCGTTGGCCGTTGACCCCTCCCTCGCTTTGGGGACGCTCCGAACCTTGGCCGACCGCCAGGGAACAGTGGTGGATCCGGTCAGCGAGGAAGAACCGGGCAAGATCCTGCATGAGGTGAGGCTCGATGTCTCCAGCGGCCTCGCTCTCGGCGGAAAATCCGCTTACTACGGCAGCGTTGATGCCACCCCCCTCTTCGTGGTTGTCCTGGGATCGGTCAGCCGCTGGGGTTTCGGCAAGGAAACCATTGCGGCCCTGCTTCCCAATGCGGACCGCGCCCTTGAGTGGATCCGCGATTACGGCGACCGGGACGGCGATGGCTTTGTGGAGTACGGTCGCCCCAACGAGCACGGGCTCATCAACCAAGGATGGAAAGACTCCTGGGACGGCATCAACTTTGCCGATGGCACCCTTGCCGAACCGCCCTTGGCGCTGTGCGAAGTCCAGGCCTACGTGCACGGCGCCTATACGTCCCGGGCCTGGACAGCTTACGACGCCGGCGACCTCAGCTTGGCTGCGGAGCTTCAGGAACGCGCGGATCGCCTCAAGCAGAAGTTCAACGAAGAGTTTTGGCTTCCGGACAAGGGCTATTATGCCGTCGCCTTGGACGGCGACAAGCGGCCTGTGGATGCATGCGCTTCCAACATGGGCCACTGCTTGTGGTTTGGCTTGGTGGATGAGGACAAGGCCCCCTCTGTGGTGGAGCACCTGATGTCCCCGGAGATGTTCAGTGGTTGGGGAATCCGGACGTTGGCAAGCAATATGGGCGCCTACAATCCGGCCAGCTATCACAACGGCTCAGTCTGGCCGCACGACAATGCCTTGATTGTCCAAGGGCTGCTGCGGTACGGCTTTGTGGAAGAAGCACAACGGATTGCCACAGCGTTGCTGGAAGCCGCCGAGTATTCAGGTGGCCGGCTCCCGGAACTCTTCTGCGGCTTCGACCGGAAACAGTTCAGCGAACCGGTTCCCTATCCAACTGCCTGCTCACCCCAAGCATGGGCCGCCACAACGCCCATTCAACTGGTCATGGGCCTCATGCGCTACGACACGCACATTTCGTTGGGCGGCGTCTGGCTGGACCCCGTTTTGCCGCCGTCCTTCGGAGACCTCCACATCGGCAACGCCCCTATGGGAAGCGGCCGAATCACCATCGACATCAGCGGTTCCAAACCCTCGGTCCAAGGCCTGCCGGAGGGGTTGACGTTCCACCATGCCCAGCGGCCCTGGCTCACTGAGCTATTGGAACAGGCGCACCTTCCAAGCCCGGAAAAGTAGGCCTCAAATAAGGGAGTCCCAAAAAAGCGAGCGGCCCGGAAAGTACCTTTGAAAGGGTACTCTCCGGGCCGCGGCATCCAGCGGGTTGAGTGAGGTAGTAACAGGCCTTACTGGATAGCGGCTTTGAGTTCCTTCGCAGCCAGTTCCGGATCAAGGGCACTGTAGATGGCGCTACCGGCCACGGCGACGTCTGCACCGGCCAACTGCACGGCCTGGATGGTGGAGAGGTTGACGCCACCTGCAACCGAGAACGGTACACGGGCTTCTTCACCGGCGTTAAGGAGTCCGCGAAGGTCGAAGCCAGGCTGGGCTTGCTCGTCCAGGCCAGCGTGGAACTCGATGAACTTGGCCCCGAGAGCGCGGGCTTCCTTTGCGCGGCTGACCTTGTCAGCAACGCCGATCAGGTCCACCACGATGCCCTTGTTGTGTGCCTGGGCTGCCTTGACGGCACCTGCAATGGTGGAGTCGTCTGCCGTTCCGAGCACTGAGACGAGGTCGGCGCCGGCCTTGAAGGCGATGTCTGCCTCGAGTTCTCCAGCGTCCATCGTCTTCATGTCGGCGAAGACGATCTTGGTGGGGTGTGCTTCCTTGATCGCGGTCACTGCGGAGAGGCCCTCTGCCTTGATCAGCGGCGTGCCCAGCTCGATGATGTCAACGTGCTCGGCTACTTTGCCAGCCAGTTCCAGGGCGGCCTCGGTGGTGAGGAGGTCCAGTGCGACTTGAAGTTTCATAGTGTTCTTACTTTCTTTGTGGGTTGTTGGTGAGTTGGAGTCGGCCCCAAGCAGGCAGTTCAACTGCGCAGCTAAGTCAGCGGGGCCTATTCGAGGTTTGCGTGACGCAGCCAGAGCTGTTCAGCGGGTTCGTCGGCGGCGTCCCAGAGGGTCTGGAAAACCGACTCCGTGGCGAGAAACAGCGCCTGCTCAAAGAGGCTGCCGGAGTACTGGCGCGAAATGTTCGAACCGTGGTCCGTCTTTTGGGCGGCCGGGATAATCACCAAGGCGTCGGCCAGCCCCGCCAGGGGCGAGGAGGCGTTGGTGGTGATGGCAGCAACCTGTGCACCGGCCTCAAGTGCGGTTTGGGCAGCTTTGACCACACCCGACGTCGTACCCGAACCGGACGCGACCACGAGCAAGTCTCCGGAACTGATGGCCGGCGTGGTGGTGTCACCTGCGACGTGGACGGTCAGGCCAAGGTGCATCAGCCTCATGGCAGCCATTCTGAGGACCAGGCCGCTGCGCCCGGCTCCGGCGAGGAACACACGCCCGGCCCCACTGATCCTGTGTGCAAGATGGGCCAACTGAGCGTAGTCAATGCCGGAAGTAGTGTCAGCGACTTCGCCGAGGATCAGGGATACATTGCCGGCTACGTCCGCGCTCGTGGCAGTTGCTGTTTCTGCGGTGACGTTCACATTCACTCCTTCGTGGATAGGTGCTCAAGCCTTTCGGGCCTATGGACAAGTCTTCCGGCTAGTTCGGGTAGGGGGAACGCCGAAAACGAGCAGTTCATACCACCCTTTTGGGTAGTTAACGTGGCTCATATTCCTTTAGGCTGCTTCCATGACCCAGCTGACCGATAGCAAACGCCGCCCGGATACCGGGGCCCTTCCGTGGCAGCTTCTGGACGCCGTCGCGGAAATAGCGCAGGCACCCTTGATGCGTATTGCAGAGAGCCTGCGTGGTGCGCTGGCCCCGTTCATCAAGTCCAGCGCCTTGGTGATTTTCACCGAGGACTGCACGGGCCGGCCGCAAAAGAAGGCGGGCGAGGAAAGCATTGTCAGCAGGGTTTCCATTCCGGAACTGGACCGTGTACGGGCCACGATTCCAGACGAGGGACCGTGGCGGGGCAAGGCTGTTGTCGGGGGGACGGAGCGGGATGTGCTGGCCTTGGGCTACGCACCGAGTAACGCCCTCCTGGTCCTCACGGATCCTGCAGAAGGCTTGGCAGAAGATGCGGAGCGTGTCCTCTCCTACCTTTGGCGGCTCACAGCGGCGCGTATCCAGGAGAAGGTCTCTGACGCGCCGCCGTCGTACCTTCTGGAGTCCCGAGCCGCATCAGCGGAGCGGATCCGCGTAACTGCCGAGCTGGTGGATCAGCACTCCACCACCTTGGAAACTGTGCTCGCGGCCTTGAGGTCGAGCTCCATGGACGACCACGCAGCCCGTACAGCCGTGACCGACATGACCGTCAAGGCCCTGATCAGCCTGCGCACTTTGAACGACCGCACCAGCGATCTTGTGGAGGAACCGGTCAGCACGGCGTTCGAAAGGCTTCGCGAGGACCTCCGGCCGCTGATGCACTTCAGCAACATCGATATCCAATTCATCGAACCGCCTGCGAACGGCAGGGCATTGCCGGGCGAAGTAGCCCACGCCGCCCGCGCTGTGGTTCGAGGCCTCGTCCTGGCCATCGCCGAGCAACCCGACGTGCATCGTGTCCGGGCACAGTGGGACTGCGACGGCGAGAACCTGCTCATCAATGTCCGTGACGATGGCAGAGGCGAGCTATCCCCCGAGGCTCCCAACATCGAACGCTTGCGCCAACGCGTGCAAGCCGTTAACGGCAGGATGAGCCTGGACGTCATGCAGGGCTGGGGAGCCGACATCTCCGTTGTGCTGCCGCTGGATCCACCATCAGCGCCGGCGGGGGATGTCGCGGCGTGGGGCCTTGCGGCGAGGGAGCTGGAAGTCCTTCAATTACTGGCGGCCGGCCAACGTAACCGGGCCATCGCCACTGAACTCAACGTCAGCGAAAATACTGTGAAGTTCCATATCCGGAACCTCTTCCGGAAGCTCGACGTCCGGTCCCGCACTGAGGCCATCGCTTTGGCGCACAGTGCGGGACTCCGGTAGCCGAACCCTAGTCCTGCCTTACGCTTGGTTCTTCTCTACCAGCGCCAGCGTCTCGCGCTCGGCTCCGATGGTGGTGTTGTCCCCATGCCCGGTGCGCACCACCGTGTGGGCCGGCAGCGTCAGGAGCCGTTCCCGGATGGATGCCAGGATGGTGGGGTAATCGCTGTAGGACCGCCCGGTTGCTCCCGGACCACCGTTGAACAGGGTGTCTCCGGTGAAAACCGTGTCCTGCTCCTCGAGCAGGAAGCACGTGGATCCCGGTGAGTGGCCCGGTGTATGGATGGCCCGCAATTCAGCTCCCGCAACGGTGAAAACATCGCCGTCGCTAAGGTGCTTGTCTGGCGTGGTGTCCGGATAGACCTGTTCCCACAACACCAGGTCCTCGGGATGCAGGTAGATGGGAGCTTGAACGGCATCAGCAACCTCCCGCACGGCCCCAATATGGTCGTTGTGGGCGTGGGTCAGCAGGATGGCCAGGACTTTGCGGCCCTGCACCTGCTCGATGATGGCCTGGGCATCGTGCGGGGCATCGATGATGACGCATTCCTGCTCGTCCCCAACAATCCAGACGTTGTTGTCCACATCCCAGGTGCCGCCGTCGAGCGAAAACGTTCCGGAGGTGACCCGGTTCTGTACGGTGACGGCCATCAGAGCGCCACCGCCGGCTCGATTTCCACCACGGAGCGAAGGACTTTGCCTTCCTGCATCCGGGCGAAGGCTTCCTCCACCTGGTCGATGGTGATGCGTTCTGTCACGAAAGCGTCCAGGTTCAGGTTGCCTTGCTTGTAGTGCTCCACCAGCATCGGGAAGTCGCGGGAGGGCAGGCAGTCGCCGTACCAGGAGGACTTCAAGGATCCGCCGCGGCCGAAGACATCCAGCAGCGGCAACTCCAGTGTGGCGGTGGGCGAAGGAACGCCAACCAGGACAACGCGGCCTGCGAGATCGCGGGCGTAGAAAGCCTGCTTGTACGTTTCGGGACGTCCGACGGCGTCAATCACCAGGTCTGCGCCGTTGCCTCCCGTCAGGGCCTGGATAGCTTCTACCGGATCCTCGAGGCTGGAGTTCACTCCATGGGTGGCTCCCAGGGACTTGGCCATGTCCACCTTGTTGGCGTCGATATCCACGGCAATGATGGTGGTGGCACCGGCCAGCTTGGCGCCGGCGATCGCGGCAATGCCGACGCCGCCGCACCCGATGACGGCCACGGACTCGCCACGCTTGACCTCGCCAGTGTTGATGGCCGCACCGATGCCGGCCATCACGCCACATCCCAGCAGACCCACTGCGGCGGGATCCACCGAATCATCCACCTTGGTGCATTGGCCCGCAGCCACGAGGGTCTTTTCGGCGAAGGCGCCGATTCCCAGTGCCGGCGAAAGCTCAGTACCGTCCTCCAGCGTCATTTTCTGGGTGGCGTTGTGGGTGTTGAAGCAGTACTGCGGCTGGCCCTTGGCGCAGGCACGACATTGACCACACACCGCACGCCAGTTCAGGATCACTCTGTCGCCGGGGGCGACTTCCGTGACATCCGGGCCCACCGCGCTTACGACGCCTGTGGCTTCGTGGCCGAGAAGGAACGGGAAATCGTCCGAGATGCCACCCTGCTGGTAGTGCAGATCGGTGTGGCACACCCCGCAGGTGAGGATATCCACCAACGCCTCACCCGGCCCTGGATCCGGTACAAGGATGGTCTCCAAGGTAACCGGAGCGTTCTTTTCCTTGGCGATGACAGCTTTTACTTTGTGAACCACGATCGGTTCCTTTCTCAGTCGCAAAACGGAACGGTGGGCGTCCTACGAAACTTACCAGCCGCGTTCTGCCAAGCGGTGGGGCTGCGGGATTTCGTCGACGTTGATGCCGACCATGGCTTCGCCGAGGCCGCGGGAGACCTTGGCGATGACGTCGGCATCATCGTAATAGGCGGTTGCCTTCACGACGGCGGCAGCGCGCTCTGCGGGGTTGCCGGACTTGAAGATCCCCGAACCGACGAAGACGCCATCAGCGCCGAGCTGCATCATCATCGCAGCGTCAGCCGGGGTGGCGATGCCACCGGCGGTGAACAGGACCACCGGGAGCTTGCCCGTGGCGGCGATTTCCTTGACCAGCTCGTACGGGGCCTGCAGTTCCTTGGCTGCGACATACAGCTCGTCTTCGGGAAGTGCTGCGAGCTTGGCGATCTCGGAACGGATCTTGCGCATGTGGCCGGCGGCGTTGGAAACATCGCCGGTGCCTGCTTCACCTTTGGAACGGATCATCGCCGCGCCTTCGTTGATGCGGCGCAGGGCCTCACCAAGGTTGGTGGCGCCACAGACGAAGGGAACGGTGAAGTTCCATTTGTCGATGTGGTTCACGTAGTCGGCCGGGGTCAGGACCTCGGACTCGTCGATGTAGTCCACGCCGAGGGACTGCAGGACCTGGGCTTCGACGAAGTGGCCGATGCGGGCCTTGGCCATGACCGGGATGGACACGGCAGCGATGATCTGATC
>NZ_JBFTJK010000016.1:0-105876 GCF_056395385.1 Paenarthrobacter sp. 10L420
GGAGTCCTGAACGTCGTCGCCTCCTCCAGCGCGTCCGGGATTTCCGGGCCGCTGCTGAAGGATTCACGCCTGCGGAAGATCTCCTTCACCGGCTCCACCCCGGTCGGGAAGCGGCTCATGGCCGACGCCGCACAGAACGTCCTGCGGACCTCCATGGAACTCGGCGGGAACGCCCCGTTCATCGTGTTCGAAGACGCCGACCTCGACAAAGCAATCGAAGGCGCCATGGCCGCGAAGATGCGGAACATGGGCGAAGCCTGCACCGCCGCCAACCGGTTCCTCGTCCACGAATCCGTCGCAAAGGAGTTCACGGCCAAGTTCGCCGCCGCCATGGGCGCGCTGGTGACCGGCCGCGGAACGGAAACCACCACGCAGGTTGGTCCGCTGATCGACGCCGGGGCCCGGGAGGATGTGCACGCTTTGGTGAGTGCCGCCGTCGACGCCGGAGCTGTTGCTGTCACCGGCGGTGCGCCCGTGGACGGACCCGGCTACTTCTACCAGCCCACCGTCCTGTCCAACGTCCCGAACGACGCAGCGATCCTGGGCCAGGAAATCTTCGGACCCGTCGCCCCCGTCACCACCTTTACCAGCGAAGAGGACGCTATCCGCCTGGCCAACGCCTCCGAGTACGGGCTCGCGTCCTACCTCTACAGCAAAGATTTCAACCGCCTCCTCCGTGTCGCTGAGCAGATCGAGTTCGGCATGGTCGGCTTCAACGCCGGCGTCATCTCCAACGCCGCAGCACCCTTCGGCGGGGTCAAGCAATCAGGCCTCGGACGCGAAGGCGGCTCCGAAGGCATCAACGAATACACCACCACCCAATACATCGGCATCGCCGACCCCTACGCCCGCTAAACGCCGGAACACACAGAAGCGCCTGCCGGCCCCTGTAAAGGGAGCCGGCAGGCGCTTTAGTGTTGGGCCAGACAACGTTGGTCCAGGGAAGGCAGTCGCCGCAGATGCAGTGACTACCGCGAGAACTCCGTCGGTGGGCTGTCCACCCAGTCCAGGTAGATCGGGTCCTCCGGGTGCCAAGCTCCCCAGTGTGAGACACGAGGGACATTTACGACGTCCCAATCCGAGTTGATGGGCCGGACGTCGATCCAGTCCCAGATGCAGGTCCGATGAAGGATCTTCCACACGCCATCGCGCTTCTCGCACAGATCGCGGTAGCGGCCTGCCTGGAACATTGTTACTTCGGGCTCTTTGAAGGGGACAACGCAGATGAACATGCTTTCGCGCTTCGCCCGATTGCCGTCGATCTCGGACAAGACATTGGAGATATGGTGGCTGCAACTGTGGATCTTGTCGTGCCAGGTCATGGCTGCATCGGCCCACCCATGGCCGTTTCCGACGTAGCTGCCGTGATCATCGAATGAATCATGCCAGTAGGTGGATTTCATCAGCTCGCGGTCGTGCCGGTCCGCGCCCCTCGCGTACAACATCAGATTGTCGTGGAGGGCTTGCTTGTCATACAACTCAGTTAGTTGAGCATCTGTGAGAGACATATATCCAGACTTTCTACTTCAAACGTCAGGCAGCTTCTTTGACTACCCTCGTTGGGGTTTTTAGAACGTGCGTGCGGCGACCCGCACTGGTTCGGCCCGCTTCAGGGCCTCGCCCAGACGCTCAGCTGACACAGGTGCCGCGGGAGCTTCGAGCATGCTTTCGTCCGGGGTTGCGGTGTCAGCCAGGTAAAGCCTGGTGTAGGCAGCGGCTTCCGGCTCGAAACGCCAGCTCTCAGCCAGCGCGCCAGCGTCCACCGCATCGAAACCCAGTTGCTCGATGACGCCCATTACCTTGGTTTTGGCAGAGATGTCATCGCCCGCCACCGGAAGGGCGGTGCGATCGGAGGCGCCGGCGGGGCGAACCAGCTGCGGAATGTGGTGCGCCAGGATGTTATTGAATGCCTTTGTCAGGCCGGCTCCTTGAAAGTGCCGCAGGACAAGCTCGCTCGTAGTGAGCCGTTCCTCGTCGAGCTCAGCCACCCTTCCATCCCGGAACGGGTAGTAGTTGGTGGTGTCCAGTACAGCTTTCCCTTCCAGGAGGGAGGCAGGAACGGCGGTGTGTGCCGTGAGCGGCACGGACAGCACCACAACGTCTCCGGCCGCTGCGGCCTGTTCGACGGTGCCGGCGGAAGCCAGGGGTCCCAACTCTGAGACGAAGCCGCCTAGGGTCTCCGGGCCGCGGGAGTTGGACAGCACTACACGGATCCCGGCACTTACGGCCAGACGCGCTATGGCAGCACCGATGTTTCCGGTGCCAATAATTCCAAGGGTGGTCATATCTATTCCTCTTTTGAGAGTAGTGGATTGGAGGTGGAGCATCCGGGGACCGGCCCAGATTCAGGGTCCGAAATGATGGCCGGGACGTGACCGGTTGCATCGAGCACATTGTCCAGCCAGGCCACCCGGTTGGCGAACCGCTTGGCCTTGTGCGGAGCGGTCCACCGGTAGGCGTCGTTTTCCCAGTTGATCTTCAGCCGCCAGCGGGACGTCACAGCAGTGAAAGTGTGGATGAGCCACGGATTCCCCAAACCGTCGGCCACCACCACGTCCGGGCCCGGCAGGAGGGCCAGGAGATCTTTGTCTTGGAGGCCGGTTTCTTCAAATAACTCTTCAAGGGTCTGTTGTTCAGGCGTGGCACCGGCTTCCATAAAACCGGTGATGCAATGCCAAAGACCGCAGTCGTGACCAAGATTTCCGCTTCTTCTGAACAGGGCAATTTTGTCCCGCCACTGGACCACGGCCGCTATCACGGTACGGTCCGCCGGGATGTCATGCGCAGCGAGTGACGGAAACCCGACATTGGACACCGCATCAATGGCGCTCATATTTTCCTCCCAGCGCGTATTTAGCTCCCACGTGCAGCAACCGGCCCAGGCCGCTACACGACGTCGATCGACCGGGAGTTAACAAGCTCGCGGAACTTTGCACCGTGCCAGATGAGCGGCTCGTTTTCCCCGACTCCCAGCTTCTTCACCTCAAGCAGCGCCATCCAGTGGTCGCCGGCTTCTGAAACCTCATGGATGGAGCACTCGAGCCACAATGCCGCGTCTTCTATGAACACGGCCCCGTCCTCACCGACGTCGATTGCCACCTGCTCAAACCGTGCAGCGCGGTCCTTGCCGGCGAGCTTGCGGGTCAGATGCCCTTGCCCCTTGCCAAAGATCGAAACCCCGAGCGAGGCAGCGTCCTTGATCTGTTCCCACGTCTCCGACGACTTCTGCACAGCTACCGCAACCAGGCACGGTTCCAGCGACACTCCAACCATGAACGATGAGGCGACGAGCGCATGCTTCTCGTCGCCTGCTTCGATCGCGAGCACTGCAACGCCGGAGGGAAACTGCGCGAACGTGCTTCGCACCACCAAGGGGTCGTTGCCGAACGCGCTGACCTTCGGCCGGGTCATAAATTTTTGGCTCATGATTTCTTCCTCTCGCGCCCGAGGAGTGGTCGCCCTTGAACCACTCCCGGACCGAATACGCCGGGACCCCTACGCAGCGGTCTGGCCGCCGTCAATAGGCAGGGCGATCCCGGTAATGTACGAAGACTGCTCACTGCCGAGGAACAGGACGGCGTTGGCTACTTCTTCTGCGGTTCCGACCCGACGTGCCGGAACCATATTGATGAGGTAGTCGGCGGCCGCAGGGTTTTCCGCGAGGGCTTCTTCCATCATTGGAGTCCTGATGGGGCCCGGGCAGATGGAATTCGCGCGGATATTCTGTGCCGCGTATTCAAGCGCGATGGTGCGGGTCAATCCCAGGAGGCCGGTCTTGGAGGCGCTGTAGCTGCCATACAAGGGCGTTCCCATCAAGGCTGCGGCTGAAGCCACATTGACTATCGATCCCCCGCCGCGCTCCAACATTGCCGGAATGGCAAACTTCATCGTGAGGAAAGCACCCCGGAGATTCACGTTGATCATCTTGTCGAAGTCCGATTCCAGCGCCTCATGGTGCTGCACCATTGGGGCATTGGCTCCTGCGATATTGCACAGGATGTCGAGTCCACCGAATTCGCTGACGGCCAAGCTGACCATGGCCTTGGCGTCTACCGAGTTTGAGATGTCAGCCTGGATCGGCACCGTGCGGTCTCCCAGCTCGACTGCCGTCTTCTCCTGGGCCCCGGAGAAGTCCGCCAGGACAATGTTTGCGCCATGTTGATGAAACAGGCGGGCGGTTGCCAAACCCATGCCTGAACCCGCACCGGTGATTACTGCTGTCTTGCCTTCAAGTATGTTGTCCATGGTTGTTCCTTCATGTCCTGGTAGTTGGCCCACCATCAACGCTATGAGCGGATGGGGCTGCAGCGGCATGGCCATCGGCGCCAACAAGGAAGGAAACTGCGCCAAGATGTGTCCTTGCCGAACACTGCCCGCAAGAACAAAAGCTCCCCGGAAGCCTGAACTGGATGACCAGTCCTGCTTCCGGGGAGCCCGTTGGCTGTCTATCTACTTTGCTGTCAGAACCGCGTCACGGCTCCGGCTTTCATTCCCGGTTTGTCCTGCATTGCCGGACGCGAACGCCTTCGAAAACATGAAGCCGCGGTAGTCATCGGAGACAACTTCCTGGACCTTTTTGACGTATTTGTCGAAGCCCCCGGCATACGGAATGAAATAGCGCGAGCCGTCGTATTTGTTGACGTGGACCATGTAGTTGTCCACGGCCCGGCGCAACAGCGGCTCCGCAATCTCATTGCAGTGCTCGCCCCACTCCCGCTCTGCCTCAAGGCTGGCCTCAATGCGGACGGCGCCCTTCTTTTCGGCGTGCGCCATGATGTCCGCTACAAAATCAACGTGTTGGTTGTTCCCCACGAAGAAGTTTGCAAGCACACTGGGGCTCTGCGGGCCGGTAAGCATGAACAGGTTGGGGAATCCATGCGTCATGACCCCCAAATGGGTCTGCGGCTTATGGTTCCACCGGTCGCTGGGCTGTTGGCCGTGCTCATTGCGGACGTTGGCCTGGTCCAGGGCTCCCGTAAAGGCCTCGAAGCCGAGGGCAAAAACGATGAGATCAACCTCGTACTCATTGTTCCGGGTCTTGATCCCGGTCTTGGTGATGCGCTCCACCGGATCACTTCTCAAGTCAACCAGACTGACGTTGCTTTGATTGAAGATCGAGTAGTACCCGGTGTCGATGCAGAGGCGCCGTATGCCGATTGGGTAGGAGGTTGGCATCAGCTTCTCCGCGGTCTCCGGATCATCGATCATGTCGCGGATCTTTCCGCGGACGAATTCAGCTACAACGTTATTAACGTCGATGTTCGTCCCCTGGTCCGAGAAAGTTCCGAGCAAAGTCTGGCCCCCGAACGCCCATCTCGACTCGAGAATCTGCTGTTGCTGTTCCTCGGAAAAGTCTGAAGCCTTGCCCGCAAAGCCCTGCATGACGTACCCAACTGGAGAATTGTATGACTCATCACGCAGTTGCAGGACTTTCTTGTTGAGCCGTGCCTTCTTCCTCCTGTCCGCTGGCCCGTTGTGTGCAGGGATCGAGTAGTTCGGGGTCCTCTGCAGGACATAGAGTTGCCCGGCGGTCTTGGCGATCTCAGTCGCAGCCTGCACGCCTGAAGAGCCCGTTCCTATGACTGCCACGCGCTTGCCGGCAAACTCGACGGGGGTTTGTGGCCAGTGGCCGGTTTGATGCCACTCACCTTGGAAATCATCCAGGCCGGGGAAGTCCGGCTTGCGCGGCTTTGACAGCTGTCCGGTCGCCATGACCAGGTAGCGGGCCCAAACTGTCCGGCCCGTATTGGTCTTGATCAAGTATTTGTTCTCATGCGGCTGCCACTCAGCCGACGTCACCCAGGTGCTTAGCGAAAGGTTTCGGCGCACATCGAGGCGGTCCGCAACATAGTTCAGGTAGCGCAGGATTTCGGGTTGCGCTGCGTATCGTTCGCTCCAGTCCCATCCCGCGTAAAGTTCGGGATCAAACATGAAGGAGTAGCTGTGGCTCTCCAAGTCCACGCGGGCACCCGGGTAGGCATTGTGATACCAGACGCCCCCGACGCCGTCTGCTCCCTCAAAGCCGTGGACGTCATGTCCCAGATCTGCAAAACGGTGGAGGGCGTAGATGCCCCCCATGCCGGCGCCGATCACGACGACGGAATATTCCTCAGTCCCGTCTGCCTGATTTCGTACGTTTGAAAAGCCCACCGGATCTCCTTTGATGTCAGTGCGTCGGCTTCTTTGCCGATCCTCGTTCACAAATAACGGTTCACAAATAACGCTAAGAGCCGCTGGGGCAGGACCGGCATGGCAATGGACGCCAATATGGCGGGAAAATGCGTCAGCCAGTCATCCACCCGGTTAGCGTCAACTCGTGCGGGTCTCGGCCAAGGCGACGATCGCTACGGCGCTCGTGGTCTTACACCTAACTGGTTAATGGCCTTCAGTGTGAGTTCAGCGCATGCTCCATGGTTCTCATCCCGGAACACGCGCGTGACCTCGCCTCCGATCCACTGGGTATCACCAAAGACACCCGGCTGCTTAATGCGGACCGAAAGCGACACAAGATCCGCGTCGTCGCCCATCCAGTTGGTCACGCAGTGCGACATCCACGACACGCGCTGGTTGCCGTTGTCGTACGCCCCCGGCATACCGATCGCATGCGCCATGGCAGCGTCCTGGTGTCCCAAGCTCGGGAAGGGCTCGGAGAGGAAGTGCTCGGGACCGAGGTTCGTCGGCGCGTTTGGGTCGCCGTTCCTCACTCGCTCCTGCTGGCGCACTCGGGTCTCGACGCCGCGGTAGCCGGCGGTACCGATTGCGCCCGCGTAGTACGCAGTCATGGTGATGAGGTCGAGCGGACCCTTGACCACCTGCGGCACGACATCGCCGACGGATACCGTCTCAGCAAAACGCGTGCGCTGACCGCGGATCTCCTCAGCAAGGATCGCGGCTCGGATCTGGTCCTTCTCCTCGTCCGTGTAGACATGCGGGTCTCGCGGTTCGTGCATCCGCTGGGCCTCGGAACTTCGAGCCACGCAGACGATCGTGTTACGGACGATCCCGACCAGCTCTTCGCCGACGAAGTAATCGGTGCGCCCCACCTGCTCCACGAGACGGCCCGACCGGCGGCCAACCCGTTCGCGTACGTCCTCGACGAAGGCGCGGGCACGCACCCGCTCCCCCAGCCGGATCGGCCGGCGTAAGTCGAGGTCGGCACCAAGATGAATGGCCTGGAGGCCCTCTGACATGCCCATTGCGACTTCGGCGTCACACACGGAGTAGAGGAAGGTGGGGGGTGCAATCCGGGTACCGTACCGCGTTGTCTGCGCGTACGAATCGGATAGCCACAGCGGGTTCTCGTCGCCGATCCCCCATGCGTAGTGGCGGATCGAGTCGGTGCTGGCCTCCTCGTTCCATTGCACGATAACGGCTGACTCGCCGACAAAGCTCTTCATGTAAGCGACGTCTTCATCGGTGATCTGCTTTGCCGGTACGGCAGTAGCTGCGCTGGTCATGTTGTTGGTCCTAACGAGGTGGTGTGGACTGAGACGACAGCATCGACGACCGTGACGGTTGCTGTCGCCGGGTCCGCAAGGATGGGATTGAATTCGAACTCGTGGATGTTCCCGTGCCGTTCGGCCCAGGCAACTATGTCGATCACACTGCTCGTAAGGGCCTCGAGGGTCTTCCCGCCGGCCTCACCGCGAAGGCTGGTGGCCACAACGCGCGCGTCAGAGATGGCTTGCCGGACCTCCGACCGGGACACCGGGAGCGGAAGGATACTTATATCGTCGATTGCCTCAGTCATCCCGCCGCCGGCGCCGATGACGAGGACCGGACCAAATTCGGGATCGCGTCGAAGCCCCAGGAGGACTTCGGTCTTCCCTGGTGCCATCGCCTGGACAGAGATCGTCGCGGCCTCCCCCTGGAGGGATGCGAGCTGGGTGGCTGCCGCACGCGCGCTGTCGGCGTCGTTGACGCCGATGAAAACGCCGCCGGCGTCTGCCTTGTGCAGGATCTCGGCGTCGTCAATTTTGATCGCCACTGGGAAGCCGATCTCCTCGGCAGCCTGGACAACGCCGTCGACATCACGGACGGCGCGGCTGGCGGGCACAGGGACACCGGATTCCGCCAAGGATTCAGCCACCTCACGCCACGTCAGGTTGGACGTCAGGTTGGACGTCCCGTCAGTCGTCGTCGTCTTGAGGGCCCTCCCCACGAGATCTCCGCGGTTGGCACGGGTTCTTTGGACGTGGGCCCATGAAGATGCGGCCGCAATGGCATCCAGCGCACGCCCCGCTGTAGGCAGGGAAAGCACTCCTGCTTTGCGCAGGATCCCGGCCTGGGCGGCCGTGACCCGGTCGTCCTCGGACAACGGGACCACCATGACGCGCACTCCCGCCGGGATGCTCATCCCGGCGATACCGGCCGCCAGCTCATCGAAATCGTGCGCGAGCCGGGTCGCCGTCACGATAACCCAACCGTCCGACGTCGTGGCGAAGACCCGTTCAAGGATGCGCAGGTAGTCGGCAGTGGATGACTGGACTCCGACGTCGATGGGGTTGCCGAGGTGATTGCTGCCAACCGCATCGCCGATTGATTGGAGCGCATCTGGTTCAAGATCCCGGAAAGTCAGGCCGCGGTCATCGGCCAGGTCGTTCCAGAGCCCAACCTGGGCGCCGGAAGTCGTGACGACCGTCAGTTCCTGGTCACCGCCGGAGAGCCGTCCATGGAAGACGTCGAAAGTCTCGGTCAAATCAAGGAGTTGCTCAGGCGACGTGCACACCATTCCGAAACGGTGGCGCAGGACGCTCAAAGCGACACGGCCGCTGCCCGCCAGCTTGCCGGTATGCGACTGTGCGCTCATCGCGCCGCGGGTGGACCGTCCCAGTTTCAGGACGATGACCGGGATACCGCGGTCCCCCGCAGCGGTTGCAGCGGCTTCGAGGTCGTCGTTTGCGCTGAAGCTCTCGACGATGCAGGCGAGGACATGCGTGTCCGGATCAGCGCCCAACCACTGCGCCCAGTCGGTAAAGCCCGTAGAAATCTCGTTCCCTGAGCTGGCCCATGCAGTCAAGCCACTCGCGCCGCGTGCGGAAAGGGACTGCATGAGCGCGTTTCCCAGTCCGCCGCTTTGGCTGAACATCGCCACGTGACCTGCCGGAATCGCACTACGCTGCAGGACCGAGGAGAACGTTGCGGTCAGTGACCGGCCCACGTGCATAAAGCCGATGCAGTTGGGCCCGATAAGTCGGGTGGTGCCCTTGGCCAATTCTGCACGGAGCAACTCGTCGCGGTCGTGCCTGCCGGTCTCACCGAAACCGGCAGCGAAGGCCACCGCGAAAGGGACGCCGAGCGCCACGCACTCGCGAAGATCCTCGATGACCCTGTCGGCCGGACCCACGAGGACAGCAACGTCGGGCACCTCGGGGAGGTCGGAGAGGCTCTCCACGGTGGGTACACCGAGCACTTCCTTGTGCACGCTGCTGACTGCGTAGTACCGCCCCTCGAAGCCGAGCCGGGCGAGGTAATCCAAGGTCCGTCCCGAGGTCTTCCATGCGTCCCGGGAGGGGCCAACCACCGCCACACTCTCTGCCTTTAGAGGGTTATCGATGCGCACCGGGCTCAAAACGGCCTTGCTATCCAACATTTACATTCCTCCAGTACGTCGGATGGTCCCCGGCCTGCGGCGGGCGGGGACTTCTATTGCCTCGACCACGACGCCGAGATCACGTTCGGTATCGAAGTAGGCAAATCCGCCGTCGCCGCCCTGGCCATAGCCACGCGCGGTTTGTGTAACCCGATATCCGGACCCTTCCATGAGCGTGATCGCGTCATCCAAGCTGTCCACGAAGACGCCCAAGTGGTGCAGGCCGGTGCGCCCCTGTTCGGTGAACTCGTGATAAATACTTGGACCGGCCAATGGCTGGATGAGCTCGATCTGGGGATTGGACCCGCCCATGGCGAGCTTCATGGCAAAAGCGCCTTCCTCGGCGCCAAAGCGTGACCAGGGCATGAACTCCTGGTCATAGCTGTAACAAGTCCACTCGTCGATGCCGAAGGCTCGGCCGTACAAGTCGATGGCCTCGTCCAGGTCCGGCACAAGGATCCCTATCTGCCCCACTTTTCCTATCGGGACAGGAGCTGCGAACTGAACAGATTCCGCTCCCGCAGCGGGCCTGGCAGCGTCGCCATCCCGCTCAAACTCTCTTGATGTGATAGTTGCGTTCATAATGTAATAACTACGCTAGCTTTCTAGTTGCTGTCAACGGATAAAATGCTGTCCCCGGGTACCGACTCTTTCTCATGGCGCTGTAGCTCTCCTTTCGCCATGTGCGTATGATTTCCGCATGGCAAGTACAACTAAGGCAGTCGACAAACCGTCCCCCGACAGCGAAGCCCCGAAGGACCTGGTGCAGTCGGTTGCCCGGGCCCTGAACATCGTTGATGTCGTTGCGGCGTCGAAGGAGCCCATGCGGGCCCAGTCCATCGCGAGCGCAGTAAACCTGCACATTGCGACGACCTCCCATTTACTGGCGACGCTTGTACATGCCGGTTATCTGGAACGTAACGAGCGCACCTACAAACTCGCCGCCGGGAAAATCCTGGATCTTAGTTCGCGCGTGGAAGACGACTGGCGTCCGTCGCCCCTGGCGCTGCGTCTCTTGAAGATGGTGGTTGATGCTACCGGCGAAAGCGCCTACCTTTCCGGGTGGCAAGGCGGCACTGTCACTGTGGTCGCCGTTGAGGAGGGCAGCCACGCGGTTCGGGTAGCGGATCTTAGGGTTGGCGTTTCCGGCGACATTCATGCTCGCGCCTCAGGCAAGGCCCTCCTCGCCTTCGGTCCCGAATCACAACTGGAACGGATCCGGTCCGTAGACGGTGAACTCACGCGGCGAACCGAGCATACGATCACTACCCTTCCTGAATTCTTGGCCGATCTTGAGGTGACCAGATCGCGTGGTTACGCACTGGACCACCAGGAATACGTTCTTGGCGTCTGCGGCATGGCAGTTCCTCTCTTCGAAGGGTCCGAACGCCCCCGCACTGCTCTGACGGTTACGGTCCCGCTTCATCGATTTACCAACGAGGAGCACTTCCAGGTGTGCCTCGATGCCCTGATGGAAGCCCGCCGCCTGGACGATGAAGAAGGAGAGTCAACCCAGCCGTAGTACGTCAAGTTCCAGTACCGGACCCCCTTCCCCATGACAAACTTCCAGGGACGTCCGGGGGCCGTCCTCCAACCGGGGAAAATCTGAGCTGGCAAGGTAAGCGCACAAGCGGGTTCCTTTCGAAAGCCGGATCGCAGTGGATCCAAGATCCACGGTGATTGACTTCCCGCCGGTACCCTCCGCAGTGCTGAATGAGGACCCCTCGCAGAGCAGCTCAGAGGAGCCGTTGTCATCAAGTGTCGCCAGCTTGATGACCACAGGCGTGGGACCCGTGGCCGCCACCTTGAGGCTGCACGTGACCGACCCGAGGATCTCGACGTCTTCGAACAGTGGATCTGAAACGAAGGTCTGCACGTCGTGGCGCGCACTCAATGCGTCCACCATTCGCGGACCTGAATTCGCGCCCACCTTGTAGCCCGGGAAGAATGTTCGCCCGCCGATTGTCGGTACGGGTGGCTCCAGTGACAGCACGCCGTAGGTATCCGCACTCGTTTCAGCACGGTCCGGCGTGCTGGAGCGTAATTGAAGCTGCATTCGGCGGGCGTCATCCGGTGGCCAGCTTGAGAAGCATCGCCATTCATCGGCTCCCATGGAGAAAACACTCACAGGGTGGTCAGCGTGGTTGCGGCCGTCGCGTATTTCCTCCAGCCAACCGAGTTGAAGGGAGGTCGGGTCCAGGCTGTCAAACGATGATGCAGGACCAAAGAAGCGCGCCGGGAACCATCCGCCCATGAGACCGTGCGCCCAGGGCCCTATCAAGAGGCGATCATGGAGACTCCGCGCACCCATGGCCTCTCGTCGGACAAAACTGGCAACCGTTCCTGGAAGGAAAATGTCGAACCAGCCTCCGATGACAAACGCCGGCACCTCAACGTGGCCAGCCAGCTCCGGATCCACCAGCGAACGGCTACGATCCCGCCAGTCGCGCAGGTACGGCGCGAATTCCCCCGCCTCCTCGATGAGTTGGTGAAAAGTACGGATTTTCCCCTCTGCGACGTTCCGCTCCAGGCCTGCGATCCGCGGACGGCTATTTTCATCCATACCGGCGCTTGCGAGGAGAATCGACACCCAGTGTGCAAGGAATCCCAACACGACGTTGTCGTCCTCGTAAAGCCAACCGGAATGGACGTCGTCGGCGGTCACAGCGGGAACAATGCCAATGAGGCCTTCAGGATTCTTCGCCGCCGCCAACCACTGGCTGATACCTACGTATGACCCGCCCACCATGCCCACTTTGCCGTCGGACCACGGTTGCCCGCGCACCCACTGGATAGTGTCCACACCATCATCGGCTTCATTCACAAAAGGAACGAAGTCGCCCTCGCTTCGAAACCGGCCCCGTACGTCCTGAACCACCACCGCCCAGCCGCTTTCCACGGCGCGCAGGACGTTAATCCACGTGTTGGCGTGCGCGGGGTCATCCTTGCAGTAGGGCGTTCGTATCAGAACTGTGGAGCGCGGTTCCCCATCACTTGGCCGATACACATCTCCGGAGAGGGTAACGCCGTCGCGCATTGCGACAGGGACGTGCTTCTCAACTATCAGGGTCATGGCAACCTTCGGTGTTTCGCTTTCGCAATCGGTCTGGCCGGGGATAATCACCCGGCAGTTTGGACCATGTCCAGGCGCGGGTAGTGGTCAAGCAGTTCCGCGCCATTTGCCGTCACGACAACGAGATTCTCAAGACGTACGCCTCCGACGCGGTGCTGCCCTTCGATACCTTCGATGGCAATGACCATGCCTTCCTGGATCTCCTCAGGATGGTCAAGGGACCACGAGCGCGTAATGGTGGGCGGGTTGTAGTGGATTGCCCGGGACCCTGCGTTGACCAGGCCGATCCCGTGACCCAGTTCGATGCTGAAACATTCCGCCTCGGACGGAAAGCCAAGATCTTCCGCCGGTGCGAGTACGGAGGCCACGTCAGCTGTGCTCGCGCCGGGTTTCATGAGCGACATCGCCAGATCCAAACGGTCCGTCAGCTTTGCATAGGACGAGCGCTCGGCTGACGTCGGGGCGCGGCCCACGACGTATTGGCGGTAGAGACACGCGGTGTACCCCATGTAGGAAGTTCCGCAGGTGAGGAGGTAGGCGAGATCGCCATGCTCAACGATGCGGTCTCCACCGCTGATCCCGCGGGGGAACGACAGTGGTCCGGAGAGCAGACGGGCGGCTCCCACTTCCGCACCGGCATCTTCAATGGCGCGACGAGCCATCAACGCGATCTGGGCCTGCTTGGTTCCGGGCCGCAATGCGGCCCGCGTCGCCTCAAACCCTGCAGTGCTCAAGCTCGCCGCCATCGAGATGCAGGAGATTTCATCAGCGGTCTTGATCGTTGAGCATTCGAGCAAGAGAGGGAGCCCGGGAATTGTTTGGATGCCCGCATCGGCCAGGGCATTCATACCGGGCTCATCAATCTCGCTGACGGCCAGCTGCTCGCCCTCGAGAGATCGTGATGCAAGTTCGTCGCGGATCTGGGCTGCGAAAACGGCCGACAGTTCGGCAATTGCAGAACTGGGCGCCACACCGCCGAGCCAAGAGATGGCTGGGCGCCACTGTGTAATCCATGGAGCCTGGTCGGGCATTTGCTGGAGGGATCCCGCTGGCGCGAACACGATTGGTTCCTCATCTGCGAAGAACAATGCATAGCCCACTTGGAGCGAGAATTCTCCCCACCAAAAACCTGTCAGATAACGCACGTTGTCCGCGCCCGTGAGCAGGAGCGCAGGTATGCCCTTGGAGCGCATCAGGGCCCGCATACGGTCAGCGCGTTCTCGACGCATCCGCTCGAGATCAACGCCTACGTGCAGTTCTGTACGTGCCGGTCCGAAGTGCAATTTCTGGTGATTTTCGGGCATCGTTGCCTTGGCCTTTCGTGTTTATGGATGTTAGTGCTGCGGCATTTCAACCGATCTTTGCTCTGAAACAACGCTAAGAGGGGGCGGCCCCTGAGCGACACGGCATAGGACGCCAATGACGTAGGAAGCCACGCCAGACTTCCATTTGTTTGCTCAGCGGCTATCGCTGCCCTGCGCAGCGACTGCCCACGCGGGGTCGCGCCGTTCCACAAAGGCCAGGGCACCCTCACGCGCTTCCGGTCCGCTTCGCAACGGAGCAACGATTTCTTCCTGGGCAGCGAAGCGCGCCTCCGCTGCGGCATACCGCGATTCCGAGATGATGCGCTTGGCAGTCTTCATTGCAACGGGTCCGTTGAGCTGAATTTTCCCGGCGAGTTCCAGTGCCGTGTCGAGTGCTTTGCCCGGCTCCGTCAGCCTGTTGATGAGGCCGAGCTCGGCGAGGCGGGCCGCAGTGATCGGCTCTCCCAGCAGCGCCAGCTCCATCGCGATGTGATACGGCATACGGTCCGGTAGGCGGAGTAGCCCGCCGCCTGCGGCGATCAGTCCCCGCTTTACCTCAGGAAGGGCAAACGAGGCCGTTGAGCTGGCCACGATCAAATCGCATGCGAGGGCAAGCTCAAATCCCCCTGCGTAGGCGTAGCCTTCGACGGCGGCAATGACGGGTTTCACGGGCGGCCGACGGGTGATGCCGGCGAAACCACGTCCTTCAAGGACCGGGACGTCTCCCGCTGCAACCGATACGAGGTCAGCGCCTGCCGAGAAGTATCCGCCAGCGCCGGTGAGGATGGCGACACTTGCAGAATCATCGGCGTCGAACGCATCGAACGCAGCTGCAAGCGCCAGTGCTGTGGGGCGGTCAATGGCATTTCGCTTGTGCGGACGGGTGATCGTCATGATGCGAACTCCCCCGGAGTTGCTGACGTGAACGCTTGGCTCACTCTGTTTGTTGCTTGCTCCCGCTTGAGGCTGGGTTTGTTGCATCGTTCATCCTTTGGGTCGTCATGATGGGAAGAGAGCTGCGGATTGCTGATCTCGTTATTGAACTCGATATTTCAAATGGTGAATGTTACTACCGTGATACGATAGTAACATTGCTACTTTCCACGAGGATTTGTTCTTTCTCGTGCTAGCCACAATTTCGGATGGAATGAAGGGAAATAACCATGAAACCCGCGCAAAGACTCCGGGAACTGCTCGCGGATTCCAAAATGATCATCGCGCCGGGAGCCTACGATGCACTCTCAGCGAAGTTGATTGAGCAAGCCGGCTTCGACGTCGTGCTTATCGCCGGGGGCACTTACTCCAACTTCCACTACGGGGTGCCGGATAACGGTTTTATCTCCCAGGGAGAACTCATCGAGGCCGGCAGGCGCATCACCGCAGTCACAGACCTGCCACTCATTCTCGACTTTGATGATGCAGGAGGATCACCCCTTCAAGCGTTCCGTGGCGTCCAACTTGCCGAGCAAGCCGGCGTCGCAGCCCTGCTGGTCGAAGACATGGTGCCTGCAACGAAGCACTTTTGGACACCCAGAGACGGCGGGGAGCGCTGGAAGCCGCAACTCAAACTTCGAACCGTCGAGGAGATGAGTGACATCATCCGTGCCTGCGTGGAAGCCCGGACGTCCCCGGATATGGTGATCGTGGCCAGATCGGACGCCAGCCGCTTTGGCTTCGACAACCTCGCCGAACGCATGGCTGCCTATTCTGCTGCCGGCGCTGACATGCTCTATCCGTGCGGCTACCCCCTCCTCGACCTGCCCAAGCTCTCAGAAGTCGTTCCTGGCAAGTACGTCATGGTGACCGTAAAGAATCCCACCCTGGAAGAGCGCCAGGAACTCGAAGACGCGGGTGTAAAGATGCTGCTGGTCATCAACACCGTGAACGGTGCCGTGGCGGGCTTTCGCGAGAATCTGTCCCTCCTCGCGCGTGGTGAGTTGCTCGAGGGCGAAGCAGAAGGCGGCGCTTACATACCCATCATGGAAGCAATCGATGCGGCAGACTGGGCCCGCAAGGCCCGCCACTTCGGTTATTCCTGACAGTTTGTTGCAACTGATTCACGAGCAGAAAGCGCCGACGACATCTCAAGTCGTCGGCGCTTTCATTTGCGTCAGGCCGGAGTTTTTACACCCGCGGCCAGCTCCGGTCCCGTGAGCGGAGTCGGATTCCAGCCTTCGCCCATGGCAACAAGACCTTCGGTCATCATTCCGTGGCTGACCGCGTCATTCATGGTCTTTTTGAGCTCGTTCACCATCAGCATCCGCGTGGAGCGCAGCGTCAGCGTAGGCTTCGCGGCAAGCATCCGGGCAAGTTCATATGCCCTGGTGACTACCTGATCCTTGGGCACCACTTCGTTCACGGCACCCCATTCGTATGCCTGCTGCGCAGTGATCTCCTGGCCGGTGAGGTGGAAGTACCGGCCCCGGTTCAGGCCGATGACCAGCGGCCAGATGATCTGCATGCCGTCGCCGGGAATGTTTCCCTGGGAGAAATGTGCATGATCGGCGAACACGGCATCCTCGGAAGCGATGACAATGTCGCACAACAGCGCCTGCTCATTGTGATACCTCGCCGGACCGTTTACTGCGGCAATCATCGGAACCTCGATGTCGAGGTGGCCGAGCACAAGGCGCTTGGCGTCGTGATGAAGGCCGAGCCAGATCTCAGGGGTTACCCAGTTCTTGTTATCAATCGGGGCTTCCTTGTCGATGAAGGTGTCGCCCGCTCCGGTGATGATGACAACGCGGTTCCCCCGGTCCCTGCTGATGTCATCCCAGAGCGATGAAACATTGTCATGGACTCCCACACCCCAGACGACGTCGCTTCCATCCGTATGGAACGTGACCAGCAGAATGCCATCCTCGTCACGCTCCAATTTGATGTGCTGGTACTTGTCCTTGTAATCATCAAACGTTATCCACGCCATCGTGAATCTCCTTATTTCTGTGATTGAGCCATGAGTCGCGCTCCATAAGGCCGTCCGGCCAGCGCGTCTAAACTCTCGTAATATGAACTGTATATACAAATAGCGCGAGTTCTCAATAGTCGTTGGCAAAAATCCGCGCGAAGAATAGCGTTTCGAGCCTGCCTTGGACTTGCCGGCGGCGGCAGGTCCAACTCTGCCGGAATCATGCGGCAGTCCTCCGGCCGGTGTAAGCGAGCAGGGCGGCGTCCAGCGTTGCCGGGTCCTCGCTGTCCAACCGCGCCAGCACGTGCCCATCGGGCCGTACAAGGATGGCCTCGTCCCCGTTTACACGGTAAGCAGCCGCCCACTCGGCCTCTGCAGCGTCAAAGTCACCTGAGGGCCCGAACGTCACCAAGCGGTATGGAATGCCACGGATGTCTGCGCGCCGCGCTGCCTCCCTTGCTGGCTCCGAACCGGAGCGCGCGAGGATGGTCAGTTCGCGTCCGAACAAATCAAGCGTTGAAGCAGTTTCCTCGGCGTTGAGCCACACGTGCGGGGCGCGTTCACCCACGGCAGCAGTTGGCGTGAAGGTTCCCACCGGCCAGCCGGCATCCGGCGAGGTGGGTCCCGCTACCGCTCCACGGTTATAGCGGAATCCGATGTCCAGGCCAGGGTGTACAAAGTTTTCCGGCCGGAAGGAGCGGGGGCCTTCATCGGCGTTACCCACAATAGATCGGAAGTTGCGGACGGATTCGGCCATATTAAACACTGCAACGGGCCGCCGCTCCACTTCGTAGGTGGCCAGGAGGGCAGGATCAGCCCAGCCCTTGAGGACAGCTGCCAGCTTCCATGCGATGTTGTGGACGTCCTGAATGCCGGTGTTTTGGTTGAAGCCGCCGTATGGAGGCATGACGTGCACGGCGTCTCCGGCGAGCAGGATCCGGCCGGACTGGTAGCTGTCTGCCACCCAGGCGCCCACAGTCCAGGTCCGGGCGTCCATTAACTCCACCGACTCGTGAGGATCGCCGATCGCGTTCCGTATTTGCGTCGTCCAGTCAATGTCCTCGAAGGGCACCCTGTCCATGACCAGTGGGCGGCCCAGCATCGCTACCCGATCGGTCGCGTCAACGGGAGCGATCACGACAGCGCCGATGGTCCCTGGATTATCGAGATAGATAAAGCTGGACGGATCGCCCGTGCGCCGCTGGATAACAGGCGAACGGAACAGTACGCTCACGGCCGTCTGCAGGTCCTGATCGCCCGTCGTCCCGATCCCCAGGGCAGTGCGCACCTGGCTGGCGGCGCCGTCGGCCGCGATGACATATTTTGCGGCAACGTCCACAGAGCCATCATCATCGGCTATGGACACGAGGACTTCTGTCCCTGTGTCCTTAACCGTCGACACCGTCCTTCCGAACTCGATCGTGACCGTGTCCTCTGCCTGGGCCGCGTCAACGAGGATGGGCTCAAGGGCGTCCTGTGAGCACAGCACCACATCCAGGGTCTCCGGACCGAGGCTGGTGTCGGCGGGGCCGTCAGCACCGCTGCTGGTGACTACAGAACGCCACGGTGATACGGCATCGCTTCCCAGCAGGCGCCGTGGTCCGCCAGGAAGTGCCGCAGCCCGTACTTCTTCCGCGAGACCGAGTTCGCGAAAAACCTCCATGGTGCGGCAACTGACCGCACGGGACCTGGGGTGGCGCGACCGCTCGGTTCGTCGCTCGACAACGAGGGTGTCGACGCCGAACCGCCCCAGGAGGATCGCCGCCGAAAGTCCCACCGGACCAGCTCCGATAATCAGGACGTCGACGCTGCGCTTCGCGGGTTCATTCCGCTCGTTCACTGGCTGACTCCTGCAAACTCCGTCAGTTCTGGCTCCGTGATGCGGGAATCCATGTACGTCAGTTGGCCGCACGGCTGCATCCTGGCGCGCAGGACGTCATCGAACGCAGCGCTGACATCAAGGGGCGTCCATGACTCGCGGGTGAGGGCGGAGTCGACGACGGCCGGGTGCGAAAGCAGCATGAGGTCATGCCCGTTCGCAAAACGGACCACTTGGCCGTTTACTCCCTTGCTGAGGTCAGACAGGAGATAAAGCACCGCTGGAGCGTTTGTGGACGGCGGCGGCGCGATGGGGTTTCCGCCGAAGAACTTCGTGTACGCCTCGGTGCCGGCCGTCATCATCGGCGTGTCGGCATGGGGTGCCATGGCGTTTACCCGGATGTCTCCACCTTCGGCGCCGAACTCGGTTGCCCAGGCGAAAGTCAACGAGGCGATCGCCGCCTTGGCTGCGGCATAAGCACTCATCATCCGGAGACCTACAACCGCGCCCGAGGTCACGTTGACGATCGATCCGCGTCCCTCCATGGCGGGAAGGCCATGGACTGACATGAAGTAGGTACCACAGACGTTGATGTCCACATGGCGGCGGATGTGCTCTTGGGTCTCCTGCCCGGCAGTCACGGTCTCCAAATAGCCGGCGTTGTTTACAAGGCCGTCAAGTTTCCCGAAGCGCTCTACCGCAGTAGAGACCAGCCGCTGACAACTGTCCCAATCGGTGACATCGGCCGCGACGGCTAATGCTTCGCCGCCCTCCCGATTGATCGCCTCCGCCACAGCCTCGGCACTTTCGGCATTAATGTCCGAGACGACGACGCGGGCACCTTCCGCTGCGGCCGCGTGTGCATAAGCCTCGCCGAGGCCGCGACCGGCGCCGGTAATGAGGATGTGCTTTCCAGCGAGGATTTGATCGCTAGTCATTGAAATGCTCCTTTGCATTCGTGGTCTGGACAGGGGATGCTTTTCCCCAATCCGTGGCATAGATCGGGTCGTGCGGATAGCGATCGCCGAAGTTGGACGTGGGTGGGATGCCAAACAGCTCGGCTACGTCCGCTTCCGGACCGAGCCGTTGCGCCCCGTCCCAGACGCAAGTCCTCGCGAGCACCTTCCACTCCCCTTGGCGCCGCTGACAGAGATCCCGGTAACGGCCAAAAAGCAGGTCCGTAGGGCCGCCGTCGGTCGGCACGGTCAGATAGATAAACGCGGTTTCACGCTTGGCCTGGTTGCCGTTGAGTTCAATGAGCATGTTGGTCACGTAGTGGCTGGCCTTGTGGGAGGACTCCCGCCGCATGGAATAGGCCCAGTCGCAGAAGTCATGGGACAGGCCCACATACATGCCATGATCCTCAGTCGCCTCAGGCCAGTAGGTGGACTTCATCAGGTCCAGTTGCTTCCGGTCCATGCCCCGGCAATATTGGATCATGTTCTCGTTCAGCTCCTGCTTGGCGACCAGGACACGCAGTTGATCCAGCTCGGCAGCCCAGTCCACCGTTTTGCCGGTGTTCGGCGTAGCCTCCTTCATGGGCTCAATTACTCCAGTCATCTATCGGGTCCGGGACAGGAGCAGCGCCTCGCCCTGGCCGCCTCCACCACACAGTGCCACAGCAACTTTGCCCCGTTCGCGGCGCTGCAGCTCGTAGACAGCGGAGACAACCACGCGCGCCCCGGAGGCGCCAATGGGGTGTCCGAGAGCGATGGCGCCGCCGTTCACGTTGACCTTGTCCATCGCAATTCCGAGCTGCGCAGCTGAGTGGAGGGCTACGGACGCGAACGCTTCGTTGATCTCCACGAAATCCAACTCTTCTACGGTCCAGCCCGCGGCTCCGAGCGCTTTCGCAATGGCTTGCGCTGGTTTGTCCGGCAGGGATGTGTCGGGGCCCGCAATCTGTCCATGAGCTCCGAGCACAGCCCAGATCTCCAGGCGATGGGTCTCTGCGTATCCGCGCGTGGTAAGGACGACGGCGGCAGCACCATCAGTGAGCGGCGATGCGTTGCCTGCCGTTACGGTACCGCCAGGGGAAAAAGCCGGCCGGAGTTTGCTGAGGGACTCCGCATTGCTGTCCGGACGGACACCCTCGTCCATGCCTGCCAATTCGGCCGTTCCCCGCCGACGCGGCACTTTGACCGGAACAATTTCCGCATCAAAGTACCCTGCGCTCTGGGCCGCTGCTGCCCGTCGATGGGAGTCTGCAGCGGCCTTGTCCTGCTCGGCACGAGCGATGCCGTGTACGTCATTGGCACGGTCAGTATTAAGGCCCATGGACTCGTGGTCGAAGGCATCGGTTAGCCCGTCATGGGCAACAGAGTCCGACAGCACGGCATCCCCGTAGATCTGCCCGGCGCGTAAACCGGGAAGCAGATGCGGAGCATTGCTCATTGATTCTTGTCCGCCCGCGATGACTACTTCCGCTTCGCCAAGCTGGAGTAGCCGGCTGGCTTCGATAATCGCGGTCAGTCCGGACAGGCATACGTTGTTAACGGTGACAGCGTGGGCATTGAGCGGTATGCCGCCGGCTACTGCTGCTTGTCGTGCAGGGTTCTGGCCAGCGCCCGCCTGGATTACCTGTCCCATGAGAACAGCGTCAACAGCATCTGCACTGATGCCTGCCCTGTCCAGGGCGGCAGCGATTGCAGCACCGCCGAGCTCGACGGCGGACAACGCGGCGAGCTGACCCATCAACCGGCCCTGGGGAGTCCGGGCAGCCCCAACGATGACGATATCTTCCTTACGGTTCATTGATGCTCCTTGAGCCTGGGGCTGCTGGCGAATAGTCACGGGTTTAGCTGTAGAGGGCCCGGTGAAGTCGAACAAGGTAATCGGCGGTGACATCCGAATAGTTCGGGAAGCGTTCTGTAATGGCAGCAAGTGCGATGTCGCGTCGGTGTGGGCTCCGCGCCTTATCGGCTGAAGCAAGGGCGTGGGGTATCTTCTGGCGGGTGAGATCGGTGCAGTAGCTGGGGGATCCGGGCTGCTGGCGCCAAGACTCCGCCAGGGATCCGGCGTCGACCGCGTCAAAGCCGGTTTCCTCGACGAGGGCCATCGCCACCGCTTTGTCGTGGTCGCGATCCGCGGCCACAGGGATCGCGATCCGATCGGGATCGCCGTCTTCACGTCCATAGGCCTCGAAAGACCCAGCCGTAATGGCGTTCCAGGCCTTGGCAACGGGACGCCCGAGCTGCTGGGTGATCCAGACGCTTTCGACCATCCCGTTTTCCAGGGCATCCACCCGTCCATCACGTAGTGGGTAGTAGTTGGACGTATCGACGATGACCGCGTGGGCCGGGAGGTCCTCGATAAGGGTTTTGACCTCCGGCATCCGGCTGAGCGGTATGGACGTGATGAGGACATCGATGTCGGTGGCGACGCTGCTTGCCTCTACTGGCTTGGCTCCCGCCGCCACAATGTCCGAACTGATGGTTTCAGGGCCGCGGGAATTAGCAACCTTCACATCATGGCCAGCTCCGCTGAGTTTGCGGGCGAGTGTCGCTCCGATTGATCCTGCTCCTACAATGCCGATCTTCATGAGAATCCTTGTCTTGTTTGTGAGCCGGTTCCGGCCTTGAACTTGCCCCTACGTGGTGATTGATGCCGCGACCGTCACCGCGAAACGTCCGCTGCGTCGACTGGGAGCACCGTGTCCAATTCGGGCGCCAAGTACACCATCTGGTCGCGGAACGACTCGCTCGCATTGCCGAATGCCCGCAGCTCGCCGTCCTTCATGAGCGCCTCCCCGCTGTCGGCCCAACTCTCGGGCGTAGGTGATTCGACCTTCATTCGCGGCATGCCGGCAATGGCCACGCGACCGGCAGCCACTCCGGCGATCTCGAACGTTTCGCCGAAGACTGTCGTGTCCTGGTGCGCCAGCCACGTCACGAACGCAGACACAGAGCTCGCCGGAACATTGGTGCGCATGGCGTCCTTGATGACGGGATTGGGAAAGGCGTCCTCCGTCATCGGTGTCAAGGCAACCGGCATCAGGGTGGTGACTTGAACTCCCACCTCACGGGCCTCGGCCGCGAGGGTAATACCCAGACCCCAGATCGCGGCCTTGGCAGCGTTGTAGGCCGAGTCCGTCGGCACGCCCATGACCCCGTTCGACGAAATATTGATAAGCCGGCCACTGCCGGAGGCAATGAGGTGCGGCATGGCAGCACGTGAGACTCCGACCACGCCCTTTACGGCCACATCGAAGATGCGCCACCACGTCTCGGGCTCCATCTCCCAGAAACGGCCGAAAGCGTTGATCCCGGCGTTGTTCACGACGATGTCGAGCTGCCCAAAGGAGTCCAGTGCGGTCTGGACTATGTCAGCCGCGTTCGTGACAACGTTATTGCTGTCAACCACTGCCATACCGCCGGCGTCAGTAATTTCGGCCACGGCCTCGGAGGCGTTCGCCACGTTGACGTCGTTGACGACCACGCGCGCCCCGCGGGAGGCGAGCATCTTTGCGTGCTCACGGCCCATTCCCTGTCCGGCACCCGTGACAATTGCCACCCGGCCCTTGAAATCAAGATTGTTCATTTTTCAGTTACTCCATTTCTTGTGGAAGCCGGCAGGCGTTGCCATTACTTTCCAGCCAGCCAGCCGCCGTCGACCGCCAGGGAAATTCCGGTAACCATGCGGGCTTGTTCCGAGCAGAGCCACACAACCGCATCTGCCTGGTCCTCGGGTTCAGCCAGCCCGCGCATCGGAATCGCCGACAGGATCCTTTCCCGGAATTCGGGCGGGTTCTGCTCGAAGGCATTCTTCATCATGGGACTCGTCGTCGACCCCGGCGTGAGAGCGTTAATACGGATGCCCAAGGGCCCATAATCAATGGCCGCGTTCCTCGTCATCCCGACGACGCCGAACTTCGAGGCCGTGTACGGCGCGTTGTTGGCGATGCCGATCAAGCCCGCAGCAGAAGCTGTGTTCACGATCGCGCCACCTCCGGTCTTCAGCATCGCGTTGACTTCGTGCTTGAGGCAGTAGAAGGTGCTGTAGAGGTTCACCTTCATGACTCGATCCCAGGTCTCGCTGTCAGTCTCCCCAATAGGTGCGAAGACACCGTTCATCCCTGCATTGTTGAAAGCGAAATCCAGCTGCCCGAAGTTCGACACCGTCGCGTCGACGAGGCCTTTGACCTGCTCCTCATCGCTGACATCGCACTGGAAGAAGACAGCCTTTCCACCGGATTCGGTGATCATCTCCACTGTTTCGCGCCCGGAGGCCTCATCAATATCTGACACCACTACGCGCGCACCATTCTTCGCGAACGCCAGGGCACCTGCCCGGCCAATGCCCGAGCCCGCGCCGGTGACGAGACCGGCTTTGTCTTTCATCATCAGTTTTTCCTCATTCATCAGTAGTTCTCTCCAACATGGACGTTGTTGTCATAATTGCGGCGCGATTCCTGTGGGAGGAACCTGTCCTCGGTTTCACGCACGTAGTCGGTCAGGGGCCGGCCGAACATTGCGCCCCAGCCGATGCTGTCCGGGCCATCGTTCAAGTGGTCGATGTACTCGCCGATGGGTGTGGCCTCGCCGGATTCCTTGACCTCCATGAGCAGGCGCCATACCTCTTTGACGCCCGGGAGCACGAAAGCCACAGGCTGGATCGCTTGGCCGAGCGCTGTCATCTCGGCGACGGTCTTTCGGCCGATCAACGGAACTCCGACGGCGTAGGCGGGCCCGGGTGTCTCCTTCAGCGCGAGTTCGGCCTGCTCCCAGGTATGGAATCCCTCGTAGAAGATGACGTCCGCACCGGTCTCGGCCTTGTAGAGTTGCGCGCGGCGGATCGCCTCGTCCACGCCACCGCCGGCGGCACCATAGCCGTCGGTGCGGGCAACGATGACGAAATCGCTGTCCAATTTGTCGCGGGCATCGACGGCGGCGTTCAGTCGTCCGATAGCCTCGGCGTCCGAAACCAATTCGATCCCGGCTACGCCGCCTGATTTCTTGGGCTCCCGCTGATCCTCAATGTGGATTCCGGCGACGCCGGCATCAATGAACTCTGACACTGTGCGCTGCACGTTGATCGGTGCACCGAAGCCGGTATCGGCATCGCAATAGATCGGAATGTCAGCGGCGCGGGCGGTACGTTTTGCATGCTCAACCACTTCGGTCAGGGTGAGCCATCCCGTGTCGGAGACGCCCTGCCACCAAGCCGACATGCCGCCGGAGAGCTGGAACGCGTCGAAACCTGCGTGCTGCGCCATCTGTGCGTGGAGCGGCAAGGCGCCGAACGGCACCAGGGCCGTCTGGGGACTGTCGAAGACGGCACGCAGCGCCTTGCCCGGTGAGGTCAGACTCATGATGCCACCTCAGGGGTGTTGAAACCGACAGTTACCACGACGTAGACGCAGTCTTCGTCGTACGGGTTCTTCCAGGCATGGGGCACCCCGGCCATGACTAGCAGGTCTCCCGGCACGAGCGTCCGCTTCTTCCCACCCGGGAGAACGAGGTCAACTTTGCCCGAGATAACCACCTCGTAGTCGATGGTGTCGCTCGCGTGCATCCCGGCGTCGCCGTCGTCGTCGGTGGCGTTCATGCTCTCGTCCAGCGTCTCAGCGTCCACCTCCCCGGAAGAGTGCGCAGGGAAGCTGCTGACACCGAAGGTGGATCCGTTGGGTCCAGCCAAGGCGACCTTGCTTGGCGGGGCGCCGATGTTCGTTTTGCTGTGGCCCCCGTCAACAGCCCAGTAAAAGGCACCCGCTGCCACGCCGGGGAAGTCGAACTCTGCGGCCGGGCCGACTTCGAGGAAGTCGGCCTCGCCGGCCTCGTTCGGCCCCGCGACGACGAGTTGGAATTTTTTGGGATCAGGAAAAGTCATCTGTGTTCACTCCTTCGTGGATGGACGCTTCGCGGTTGGGCGCTTAGTGGTCAGGCGCGCAGGCCCGCCTCGCGCATCAGCGGGAAGACTTGCTCGTTCAGCCGGTCCAGGCCCTCGTCATAGTCGACGAGGCCGGTGCAGATGCCCGTGATGCCCGAGGCCTGCAACTTCTGCAGCTCCTCGACGACCATCTCGGGAGTACCAGTGATGGGCATAAGCGCCGCGCGGCCAAAGGCCCTCACGGATTCGTCACGCTTGTAGTCCTCGGACTGCTTGTACTCATCCCAGTTGAAGCTCTGCGTGCCGCTGCGAATGATCTCGCGATAGCGAAGCGCGCTCTCCCAGTCAGTGTTTTCCGTGACGTAGTCCGCGTAGGCGCGCGCTTCCTTCTCGGTGTCCTTGACGATGATGTGCGCGCCAGCCCACAGGCCGAGATCCTCGCGTCCAGCGGCGTCGGCTTTCTGCCGCAGTTTCGGTGTCAGCTCGCCACTGTGTTCGACGCTGGCAACCGACGCGAACAGGACGTTTGCGTGCTTGAACGCGAACTCCTGCCCTGCTGGGCTCGAACCGGCGCTCATCACCATCGGGCGCGGGGACTGCACGGGCTTCGGGTGCGCCTGCGCGCCCTTCAGATTGAAGAACTTGCCGTCGAAGTCGAACTCCTGCTCCTCGTTCGCCCACAGCCGCTCGGCGATCTCAATCCACTCGTCGGCGAGCTCGTATCGCACATCGTGCTCTGGGAGTTCGACGCCGAAGATGTCGTACTCGGGTTTGAAGTAGCCCGCTGTCACGTTCAGCCCCATGCGACCACCACTGATGTGGTCAATGGTTGTCACCATTTTCGCGCCCATCACGGGGTTGATGAACTGCACGTTGCAGGTGGCGATGATCTGAATGTTCTGCGTCACCGCGGCGATACCTGCCGCCCAGGTGAACGTCTCGAACTGACGACCCCAGGGCCGGTCGGGACCAGCGAGCCCCTGCCAGCGAGCGATGGGGATGAATCCGTCCAAGCCGTACCGGTCGGCCTTCTGGGCGAGATGCTGCACTTCGCCCCAGTTGCCAAGCTTGATGGAGTTCTCGGCGAAGTTCAGGCCGCCTTGGCCCGTGGACACGTTCGCCCCGAAGATCGCGACCTTGAAAGCGTTGTCGCTTCCGACCATCGGGCCCTTGTCACGCTCGACTGTGTAATCCGCGACGAAGTCGCGATCAACGGCTTGGTCGGTGGAAGTTTCGTTGGATGCGATGCTCATAATCGCCGTCCTTTCGGGAAGATTGAAATTGGGTGCAGAAGGGGTTGGAATTGCTATGACCGGCAGGGTCGCGTTTCAGATTTGGGATGCATCCCCAAGGACGTGCCAGGTCCGGTTGTGATAGACCAGCGGGTCCGCGGGCGCTGCCTCACTTGAGAGCGCCGGAGACGCCTGAAGCGCCTCGACCGCCACGATGGTGGACCCTCCGGCGGCCATCGAGTTGATGATCCTTCCCCGGATCCAAGTCTGGGCCTGCACAAAGTAGGGCTCCCCCGACTCGAGACGGGACCAGAGAGAGGTGTCAGCAAAGCGATCGATCCCGCTGGTGGCGCAGAGTTTGGCAATGTCCACCTGATCAGCGCCCAGTAGATGCACGACGACGGTGTCTGCAGCCAGAATGGTGGGGGTACTGGAGGAAAATTCCGATACTGAGAAGGCCAGAATGGGGGGTTCGGCACTGGCGGAAATGACAGACGTTGCCGTCAGGCCGACAGGCCCGTTGCCCGCATCAGCGGTGATGACAGCAACACCACCGGGATGGTTGCGAAACGCCGCCTTGAATTCGTCGGCAGTGACTGCAGGTTCAAGGCTTTGGGTGATGGATAAGCTCACCGGATCTCCTTTGATATCAGTTCGCCGGCTTCACTGCCGGCCCTTGCTTAGGGCTTCAACGTTAGGTGCGTAGGTGAGGTAGGCGGCATGGCAAGACATGCCAAACAGATGGGAAACTGCGTCAGGCTGGGGCCTCTTGTGAATACATGGCATGGGATGCAAAGCTGGTGACGTGCTTCACATGCTGGGCCTGTGCGACTCCTCGCCCTGGGCTCTGGAGCGCCTCTTCGTCAACGGTGAAAGGGGGCGGCAGTGAAACTAAGCTCCTACCAGAATCTGCGGCTACCGAACTTCAGCGTTCACGGACTCTGCGCAGTGTTGAAGGATGCGGATCTTGATTGGCAAACTGCGCTCAGAAACGCAGAGATCGACCCAGATGCCATAGACCGCCCGGGAGGCACTATTCCCGCCAAGAAGGAGTTGGCCTTCCAATTGCAATTCGTGGCTCTCACAAAGGATCGCGTCGACCTTTGGGTTAAGGCCGCACAGGCCTACACGCTGGGATCCTTCGGAATTCGCGGATTGGCCCTCGCTACAGCGCCCACCATTGAGGCCTGGGTAGAAGCTGGCAGCTCAACAGACTATGCCCCTGGCCTGATGGAAATTACGCCTCTCAGGGCACCGGGTGGCACGGTGATTGGTATGGAGTACACCTACCCCGATACTCCGGAAGAGCTCATCCCGTTCAGCGTCTACCGCGATTTCTGCGTCGTTGCCCGAACTTTCACATGGATGTACGGCAGCCCTTTCCCCTTCACTCAGGTCGAATTCCCCTTCGCAGACGCCTCCCCCGAGATTTCGAACTACGTCCCCTGCGCCATCGACTGCGGATCCGACGCACTGCGGCTCTGGTGGGATCCGGCAACATCTGTACACGAGCTCCCTTTCGGCAACGCCTTCCAGCACGAGGCATGGCTCAAGGCGGATCATCAGATCCTTGACGACCTCAGGGCGACCGGCGATTGGCCTGACACCGTCATGAAGATCATCAGGGCCGCGCCTGAGCTCAACCGCAAACTGGCAAATGTGGCAGCAACCCTTCGGGTCTCCCCCCGCACCTTGCAACGCAAGCTCGAACTAACCGGTGACGACTTTGCCCAACTCCGGGACAAAGCCCTCCGTGACCTTGCCGCCGATCTGCTCTCGAAAACGGACCACTCTGTTGCACGGATATCCCGCACTCTGGGCTATACAGACCCAACGAGCTTCACCATCGCCTTCAAACGATGGAATGGGATGCCACCGACGGCCTACAGGGAAGCATCCCGATACAAGAACAACGCGGGTTCCACGGCTTAGACGCTTTCGCTGTGCAAGGCGTCTGCGGCACGTATCAGGGCCAGGTGGGAGAAGGCTTGTGGAAAGTTTCCCGCCATGCGTTTTTCGTTCATTGAATATTCTTCGCTCAGCAGACCGAGGTCATTGCAAAGTCCCACCAGGGCGCCCATCAGGTTCTTGGCGTCTGCCCGTCGGCCTGAGCGTGCGTACTGTTCCACCAACCAGAAGGAACAGGCAAGGAATGGATGTTCTCCGGACGCCAACCCGTCGACGCCCGTCTCGGTGCGGTAGCGCATCAGAAATCCATCAGTGGTGAGTAGCTCCTTCTCCAGCTGGGCGACGGTTCCCAACATCCGCTCGTCGTCGTAGGCGAGAAAGCCTACCTGCGGCAAAACCAGCAGGGCCGCGTCCGTCGCCTCACCACCGTAAGTCTGAGTGAAGGAATTAAGTTCACGGTTGAATCCGAGATCCGTTATTTCTACGGCGAGCCGATCCCGATGCCGCTCCCAATCCTCCAGCGGCCCAGGCAATCCGTGGTCCCGGACAGCCCGTACCCCGCTGTCATAGGCTGCCCACATCATGACCCGCGAGTGCGTGAAATACTGCGGTGCGCCGCGCATTTCCCACAATCCCAAGTCTTTGTCGTCGAAGTGTTTGTCCACGGAACCAAGAAGGGCGCGCTGCAAGGCCCAGGAGAAATGATCTTCCTTGCCACCGGCCAAGCGAAGCCTCTCCAGTACCACCATCACTTCCCCCACGACGTCGGCCTGATGCTGGGAGACGGCTGCATTGCCGATTCGAACGGGTCTGGCGTCCTGGTAGCCCGGCAGGTGCGGGAGTTCCTTTTCTGTCAGGTCCCGTTCGCCCCCTACGCCGTACATTATTTGCAGATCTTCCGGATCGCCGGCCAGCGCACGCAGAAGCCAGTTGCGCCACTTCAGGGCTTCGGATTCGTAGCCGTGCGTCAGCATGGCTTCAAGTGTCAACGATGCATCGCGAAGCCAACAGTAGCGGTAGTCCCAGTTGCGTGGTCCGCCAAACTCTTCGGGCAGGGAAGTGGTGGGAGCGGCCACAATGCCGCCCGTCTCATAGTGGGTCAAAGCACGTAAGACCAGAAGTGATCGCTTGACTGCATCCTGATGCGGCCCGTCGTAGCGGCAATTGGCCGCCCACGTCGTCCAGTAGTGGATGGCGTCGTCCAGGGCTGCATCAATGTTGATGGACGGAGGCACGTCCTGGTAGGAGGGGAACCATGTCAGGTGAAAGTCCACATTCCGTCCCTGCTCAACCGTGAACTCCCCCGCATGCCGGTGGTCTTCGGCCTGTGGAAGAAAGTCGCCCCGCAAAGACAGAGCATCCGGGCCGGACATTGCGAGAAGTATTTCGGCGCCGGGGTCGGCGCTGTCGCGGATCCTGCTTACCCAAGGCAGGACGGTGGCATACTGGGGCCGAATTCTTATCTCTTGGTGCATGGGAACTGTCCCGCTGAGTCCAGTGACCCGCCGGACGAGTGATGGATGGGCGGCACCAACCGGCATAAAGTCCGTCACCAGGACCTTTCCGGAATTCGTCTGCCACGTTGTCTGGAGTACGAACGTCGACTCCATATAGTGACGGTCCACCACAACTGCCTCCGGAGGACTCGGGGCCAGCAGCCACCGGCCATGGTCTTCATGCCCGAGCAGGGAGGCAAAGAGCGACGGCGAGTCGAAACGCGGGAAGCAGAGCCAGTCAACACTGCCCTGGCGGGAAACAAGGGGTCCAGTGTGGAGATCCGAAAGCAGCGCATAATCCTCAATCGGGGCAGCCATGCTTCACTCAATCACAAGATGAATGATCCCCATAGGCTTTTGCGGCTGTGGCTTCGAAGGCAGGATCAATTACCGTGCTTGGGAGTTCGCTGGCCTGGTGTGCAGATAAAGAACTGAGGCTGGGCGACCGGTGCAAACGGAACGATGAGCCACTGGTTGCCGTAGAGCTCCACGTAGGAGTCGGAAGGGCAGAGTGTAAAGGCTTCTTCGCGTGTCATCTCGTTCCCTCTCTTTGTTGGGTTGTTTGTTCGGCTCCACTGCGGAGCCTTGGTTAGCTTCAACGTTAGGAGCCTTCAGCGTCGGCCGGCATGACAGGCGACGCCAAGTAGATGGGAAACCGCGCCAAACGTCACCTCGTGTGCGTTTCAGCCCCGCCGGAGGTGCAAAGCTACTGACATGACTTCACGAGGCTTCTGGTACTCGGATTATGACTGCGGCAGAGGGTGGCGACGGTGAAAGGCGGAACATATCAGAACCTGCGCGTGCCAAACTTCAGCGTGCACATACTGCGGGGGCTGCTTGAGGATGCGGATTTGGATTGGCAAACTGCCCTGGCGAATGCGGAAATAGACCCCGACGCGGTGAACCGCCCGGGAGGTACTATTCCTGCCAGGAAGGAGCTGGCCTTCCAGCTTCAGTTCGTTGGTCTTACAGGAGATCGTGTGGATCTCTGGGTGCGGGCCGCACGTGCCTACTCACTTGGCTCCTTCGGAGTTAGAGGATTGGCCCTCGCTACTGCACCTACCATCGAGGCGTGGGTTGATGTTGCAAGTACCACTGACTATGGCCCTGCCCTGTTCGAGTTAACGTCTCTGAGGACAGCGGATGGCGCGGTAACGGGGATGGAGTTCACCTACCCCGATGCCCCGGAAGAGCTGATCCCCTTCAGCGTTTACCGCGACCTCTGTTTCATTGCCCGAAACTTCACATGGCTCTATGGCAGCCCCTTCCCCTTCACCCGGATTGAATTCCCTCTCCCGGAAGCCTCCCCCGAGCTCTCGAGCAACGTCCCCTGCGGCATTGAATGCGGCGCCGAAACACTGCGGCTATGGTGGGACCCCGCAACGTCTGCACAGGAACTTCCCTTTGGTAACGCCTTTCAGCACGCGGCATGGATCAAGGCGGATACCCAGATTGTCGATACTCTAAGGGCGACCGGAGACTGGGCCGCCACTGTCGCCAAGACCATACGGACTGCGCCCGAGCTCAACCGCAAACTGGCAAATGTGGCCGCAACACTTCGGGTTTCCCCCCGCACCCTGCAACGCAAGCTCGAACTTACTGGGGATGACTTCGCCCAACTCCGGGACAAGACCTTGAGTGATCTCGCCGCCGATTTACTCTCGAATACGGATCTTTCGGTAGCGCGGATATCGCGCAGGCTTGGCTATACAGAGCCTGCCAGCTTCACCATCGCCTTTAAGCGGTGGAAGGGGATGCCACCGACGGCCTACCGGGAAGCTTCCCAGTACAAGAGCAAGGTCAGCTCCGGGGCCTAGGCCTGCTCCCACCGGTCTCTTGAACGCTCCTGATCCTCACGTGACCCGCGACACACCTTGGCGTACATTCCCATGTGGACGGCGTTGATTGCCGTGCCGGGTCGGGGCCGGCCCACCTTACCGTTGAAGCCTACGCAGGCCCGGCAAAGAAGCAGGGTTCTCTGCGGTCAGGAACGACTCCAGCGACTGCTGGTTACATACAAGGTGATCAAAGATGACACAAACAACATTGGTCGAGTCCCGCACTGGCCAAAGCACAGCAATAATTGCCCTGCTCCTGTTGAGCGGCATAACACTTGACATCCAATACGGAATCCTCGCCCCGCTCATTGGCGTGATTGCGACCGAGTCAGGCCTAACGGGTTCGGAAATCGGGTGGGTCCTTAACGCGATGATGATTGGCAGTGTGATTTCTGTCAGCCTGACCGCCCGTATGGGAGACATTTTCGGGCATCGCAGAGTTCTCCTCGCGCTGATCGTCTTGGCACTGGTGGGATGCGCACTCGGTGCGACCGCCAATGGTTTCTGGCCTCTGGTCGCGGGCCGATTCCTCATGGGCCTCGCTACCACGATTCCACTCAGCTGGGGGCTTCTGCGCCCGCGGGGTACCGCCCGGCAAATCCGACAGGTCTCGCTGGTGCTCTCAACAGTGATGGCAGTCTTTGGACCGCTGGCACTTAGTGCTGGCGGACTCATCGTTGGATTGGGATTGCCCTGGCAGACCGTCTTCTGGCTGACCTTCGCTTTGTACGCGGTGATGCTGGTCCTCGCCCTGATCTCACCCGAGACGCCCGTCGCCGCCCGCGCCGTGGCGCAGTTGGACTGGTTCGGTGCGCTGGGGCTCGGCGTGTGGGTCACCGCACTCCTGATCGGAATTGCTGAAGGTCCCGGGCAGGGCTGGACCTCGGCTCTGGTCTTGGGTGCCTTCATCGTGTGCGCAGTCACACTGGCTGCCTGGATCATTCAGCAGCGACGCGCTCAGGAGCCTCTAGTGTCATTCCGCAACATGGATATCCGTCAGGCGGTCATCGGCTACTCCGGAATCCTCCTGATCAGCCTGGTTGGCCAGGGCATCTTTATCGTGCTGCCGGCGTTGCTGCAGACCCCGGCTTCTTCCGGATATGGTCACGGCCTCTCGGCCCTGGAGTCCACGTATGCCTACTTGGCGATGATTCCGGGGGCGGCACTGGGATACCTTTGGACCCGATGGGGCCTTCGGCGTCTGGGACCGAGAATCGTCCTGGTAGTTTCTGGCGGCGCTGGCATCTTCGTCTTCCTCGGACTCGCGTTGGTGCACGATCAAGTGTGGTTGTCGTGGATGTGGGTGTTCCTGTACACCCTCACGATCGTCAGCTGCCTGACCACCGGGTACACTCTCGTTGCCGCGGCTGGCCGCCAGGACAATATGGCGACGACCATTGGCATGCAAACAATCATCCAGTTCGTCGGAGCGATGATAGCCGTTGCAATTATTTTGAACGTGCTGGTGCCCGGCCCCGACGGATTCATCCCTGAGGCAACGTTTGCCGGCATCTACATCGCGTCGGCCGTGATTATCGCTTTCTTCGTGATCGTCTGGGCGGTGCTGGCACCCAAGCGCATCACCGATCTGCATGCAGTCGACACAGAGACCGATCCCACGAAGGATCATGCTGTTAGCCACTAAGAGCCTGATCAGCAAACCCAACGGATATGAGGTCTGGATGACCTACAAGTGGGAAACCGCGAAACGCGAGGAGAAAAATGCGAACAATGAAGTCGCGAATCATGTTGACTGCAGGCTCGACGGCGGTGCTGCTGGCCCTGGCTGGCTGCGCTCAAGGCCCGAGCAGTCAAGGCCCCGCTGACACTGTCGCAATCGATGTCGGCAACAATATGAAGGTCAACCTGAAGACAAGCCCCAACCTCAAGGTCGCCGTTTTTATCCCGGGCGTCGCCAATGCCTACGGCCAGGCGCAGGAGCTTGCCGCAAAGGAGACGGCCAAGCAGCTCGGCATGGACATGACATTGTTCGACGGGGGCTATAACCCGAGCCAACAACTCAATCAAATGCAGACAGCGCTCGTATCCGGGGGCTATGACGCTGCAGTCGTGCAAGCCCTCGACGGCACAGTAGTCTGCAAAACCCTCACCGAGGATTACCCCAAGGCCAACATTCTTGTGGTGAACAACGTCACCCCATTGTGCGACTACGGCACAAATCAGACCGGCAAGTCAGTTGAGGAGGTCTGGGCGCCGGGCACGATGAACTTTGTAGGCAGCAACAACACCCGCGCTTACATCGACGGCTGGTTCTCCGCGGCAGCAAAAGCAAACCCCGGAAAGCAGAACGTTGTTGCTGTACTTGGTCCTGCTGTCGCCGCCCAAACACGGGTGATTGAGGTTGCCTTGGCGAAGTTCGCGCAGGACAACCCCGAGTACACGGTGGATAAGATCTACACCGATTACACGACTACCGGCACGTTCAATGAGACCCAAACCTACCTGCAAGGCCACGCGGACACCAGCCTCATCCTCTCCATGTACACGCCAGACATCTCACAGGGAATCGTCAAGGCCGTAGAGGACGCAGGCCTTCTTGGAAAGGTCCACATTGTTGACCAGGGATTCGGCGAATTTTCAATCAAACAGATTGAAGCAGGAAATATCCAGTTCTCAACGCTGTTCTTCCCCTACAACGGGATAAAGGTATCGCTGGAGGCCATCGCTGCGGCTCAACACGGAGATGCCGGACCTCGTTTTGTGGATGACTCGGTCATCGGCACTGCGAAGAGTCCTTTCACTGTCACGAATGGCACGATCTCCCAGCTTCCCGCCGAACTACGCTAGCCGCGCAGATCGCCTGGAGGACCGCTGCGGCGGCGTACACCGTAACGCTCGCCGCCCCAATCAAGATCGCGAAGCAATGAAGCTCCGTGACACATCACATGCACCCCGGCCGCCTAAGGCGCGGGCACCAGGTAATCAGGAGAATTATGCGTACAACGAAGTCGCTGGTCATGTTGGCTGCTGGATCTACGGCAGTGCTGCTGGCTTTGGCCGGTTGTGCCGGGAACGACGCCGGTAAACCGGGCAGTCAGGGCCCGGCCGGCACGGTCGCAATCGATGTCGGCAATGACATGACAGTCAACTTGAAGACCGGCAAGGGCCTTAAGGTCGCCGTTTTTATCCCGGGTGTTGCCAATGAGTTCGGGCTGGAGCAGGAGCGGGCAGCGAACGTGACTGCCAAGGAACTTGGCATGGATATGACCTTGTTCGACGCAGGTTACGACCCGAACAAGCAGCTCAACCAAATGCAGACTGCGATGACCTCCGGGAACTTCGATGCCGCAGTAGTAATGGCCCTCGACGGCGTGATGTCCTGCAAGCTCCTCACCCATGACTTCGCAAAGGCCAATATCCTTACGTCCATTTCGGGCTCACCCCTGTGCGACGACGGCAAAAACCAGGCCGGCAAGTCCGTTGACGACGTCTGGGCGCCGGGCACATTGAACTTCGTGGGCAGCAACACCACCCGCGATTATGTCGACGGCTGGTTGGCGGCAGCAGCAAAGGCCAACCCCGGCAAGCAGAAGATCGTTGCTGTTCTTGGCCCCGCGGTCAACACCCAGACACGCGTCACAGAAGCAGCACTGGCAAAGCTCACGGCCGACAACCCCGACTATTCCGTTGAGACGATTTACACGGACTGGACGACGACCGACGCCTACAACAAGACCCAGACCTACCTGCAGGGCCATCCTGACACCACCCTCATCATGTCCGCGTCCTCGCCCGACCTCACACAGGGCGTCATCCAGGCCGAAAAAGACGCGGGCCTGTCGGAGAAGGTGCACGTCGTGGACATCGGCTTCGGCAAGTTCCAGATCCAACAATTGGAGGCCGGTACGGTACAGCTCTCCACAATGCTGTTCCCTTTCAACCAAATGAAGGCAAACCTCAACTCCATTGCCGCTGCGCAACGCGGGGACGCCGGCACACGCTTTGTGGATGACTCGGTCATTGGCACTGCAAAGAATCCCTTCGTAGTCACAAAGGAAACGATTTCACAACTGCCCGCCGAGCTACGCTAGCGCGGCAGCTCACCAGCCTGGGGCTGGGCGTCGTTCGCTCGAACGCCGCCCAGCCCAACATAGAAAGTAGAACTGGCAATGGAGCCTTCGAAATCGGACCCGGTTATCGCCGTCGCACTTAAAGCGGTGTCGAAGACCTACGGTGCCACACGCGCACTAATCGATGTGGACGTTGAGATCCATGAAGGAACGGTACATGCACTGATCGGCGAGAACGGAGCGGGCAAGTCCACGGCGTTGGGCGCTATCGCCGGTCGCGTCGACTATGACGGGGGTGTCGTCGAAGTCTTCGGTGAACAAGTTGAACCGGGGAACCTTCGCGCTGCACGCCGGAGCGGTGTCTCGGCCATCTATCAGGAACTGACGATCATCCCGCATCTGGATGCAGCAGCGAACGTTTTTCTCGGCTCCGTCCTGTCCCGGTTCGGAGTACTCTCCGCCGCTGAGATGCGACGCAAATACGTCCAGCTGTGTGCCCAGCTGGAGGTCCAGGTCGTTCCGGCTGGCGTGCCCGTCGGCACCCTGTCAGTGGCCGAGCAGCAATTGCTTGAGATCATGCGGTCGCTGGTGGTGGATCCTCGCGTCATCCTTTTCGATGAGCCGAGCGCGTCCCTGGCCGTGGAGGAGCGGGAAGCCCTGTATAGAGCGATCGAAGGATTGCGTAAGCGCGGCGTCACCATCGTGATTGTCAGTCACAACTTCGATGAAATCGAACGGCTGGCCGACAGAGTCACGGTATTCCGGAATGGCCGGGCCATCGTCACGAGCGGGCGGGGAGAGAGTTCGCGCGCCGAACTCGTGCGCGCGATGCTTGGCGAGCAGCGAGGTGACCAAACCCTTGGCCGGGTGCTGATGGACAAGCCGGCCGGTATCCACCAGAAATCGATTGACCCGTCTCTTGCGCCGGTCCTTGAAGTGGTCGGCCTTACTGTGCCGGGGGTCATCGAGAACATCGACCTGGAAGTGAAGCCAGGCGAAATACTCGGCATTGCCGGTCTGGTAGGTTCGGGCCGCTCGACGTTGCTGAGGGCGATTGCCGGCGCGGAATCGACTGCCCGGGGAAGCATCCGCTTGTCGGGGGCCCAGTCCCCCTGGCCGCGAACAGTTCGCGCGGCCCGCAAGCTGGGAATAGGTCTGATCCCGGAAGACCGTAAGGGCCAGGGCCTGGTTATGCCCCGAAATGCCGCGGACAACATTGCCCTGTCCAATCTTGGCGCAGCCTCATCAGGCGGCGTAATTGGGCGAAGGAAACTGCGTGCCATGGTTGCCGAGGCTGCCTCGAAGCTGAACTTCCCGATAGCCCGGCTGGGTGAACGGAGCGACCGGTTTTCCGGCGGCAACCAACAGAAGCTCTTGATGGCACGGTGGTTGTACGACCGCCCGAAAGTGCTCCTCGCTGACGAGCCCACACGCGGTATAGACATCGGCGCCAAGGGCGAGTTGCTTGAGAGCCTGCGCAAAATGGCGGACGACGGCGTCGGCGTCATCGTGGTCTCATCCGAACTCGAGGAAGTGCTGGCCGTTTCGGACCGTGTACTCGTCGTCGCCAAAGGCCAAAGCATGGGCTTGCTGGAGCGAAACGGCGATCAAGAGATCGCCATGGAAGACGTACTGAAAGCTGCATTCGGATTGAAGGAGAACGCATGAGCGCCACCATCGACAGGGACACCACCCCGGATAACACCGTTGCTCCCCCTGTCACAAGAAAGAGAAGAGTCAATCTACGGGAGAGAGCAGCGAGCCTCGGGATGGTCTGGGTGCTCATCATCCTCGTGATGACGGCGATCAGCCTCAATCCTCGCTTCCTCAACCCAGGAAACCTCGTCAACATCCTCACCCAAAATGCACCTGTCGGCATTATCGCCGTAGGGATGACGTTCATTATTATCGCCGGAGGTTTCGACCTTTCGGTCGCCGCCGTACTGGCCATCGGCGGAGTGTCTTACGCAACGCTGTCCCACATGATGCCTGCGGGTCTGGCGATACTCATCACGCTGGTGATCGGATTCCTTCTCGGCCTGGTCAATGCCCTCCTCATCACAAAAGCGAAAGTGAACGCGTTCATCGCTACTCTCGCTACAGCCTCATTGTTCAGCGGGCTGACCTTGCTGTTCACGAACTCCAAACCGGTTCCCATGGCAGCAGGCGGCTACGACTTCCTCTCGGACAAGGACTTCCTCGGGGCGCCGCTCTCCGTCTGGCTGCTTGCTGTCCTCGTAGCGGCAGGATGGTTCGCACTTTCCAGAACCGTGTACGGCCGGGGCATCTACGCAATCGGCGGCAACAACGAAGCCGCACGGTTGGCCGGACTGCCCGTGGTGTCCCTCCGGGCAAGTACCTACGTGCTGACAGCGATGCTGGCAACCCTCGCGGGAATCGTCCTGGGGTCGGTCATCGGCGTCGGACAGCCAGGCGTGGCCGTTGGAGTCACGCTTAACTCGATCGCGATCGTCATCATCGGCGGAACTTCATTGCTCGGCGGAGAAGGCGCCATGTGGCGAACACTCGTCGGCATCCTGATCTTTGGGACGATCAACAACGTCTTTGACATCCTGGCATTTCCGCAGGCAACACAAGAGGTGGCCCTTGGTGTGATCGTGCTCGCCGCCGTCTCGCTGGACGCCTACACACGGTCTCGGAAGCGGTCAGGAGAAGCCTGAGCTGTCTCATATCCTCGTCCGCAGTACCTGCTCACAGATCAACCATCAGGGAAGGAAGATGACATGTCACGATTGGCCGGCAAGGTCGCCGTCGTCACGGGCGCAGCCAGCGGAATGGGCCTCTCTGCCCTCAAGCTCTTCGTAGCCGAGGGGGCGCGGGTAGCGGCCACCGACATCTCCGCAGAGGCACTGCAACAGGCGGTCGGGGAAGTCACCGAAAACGGAGGCGAGGCCATTGCACGCACGCACGATGTTTCCTCCGCTGAGAACTGGAAGCGTGTAGTCGAGGACGTACTCGCCGAGTGGGGCACGATCGACATCCTGATCAACAACGCCGGAATTGCCATGGCGAAGGGTGTTCTCGAAGCCGAGCTTGACGACTGGAACAAGGTGATGTCCATCAATGTCACCGGATCCTGGCTGGGAATGAAGAGCGTCATTCCCGCCATGCAGGCCGCGGGTGCCGGTTCCATCGTGAACGTGTCATCGATCGCCGGCATTGTGGGTGGCGCCTCGGATGGCGGCAGTGCAGCCTACTCCGCTTCGAAGGGGGCAGTCCGCTCCCTGACAAAACACACTGCCCAGTGGTTTGCCAAGGACAACATCCGGGTGAATTCAGTGCATCCCGGTCCGGTCGACACCGGCCTGACCCGTGGCTACGGGCTCACAAGGGAATCGCTCGCCAACCCTGAAACCGTTCCTTTGCCGCCCCACGCGGGGGAAGCCTCCGACATCGCGTATGGCATGCTCTACCTCGCATCGGATGAGGCCAAGTTCATCACTGGAACGGAACTCGTCATCGACGGCGGGTTCACCTCTCACTGAAAGGATCACAATGACGCATTCCCCGGACACCGAACCACGCGTGACTGGTAACAATGGCCAGACCCCGGATGCTGATTACCGGCAGGAAAACGACTACCAGGATGACCTCACAATCTCTGGCAAGGATGCTTCTGCCTATGTCTTCGCCGATGACACCAAGCCGATCTATTCGCTGGGTCCAGATTCCGAGCGACAGCCAGGCACCCCTCAAGGCACGCTGACAAAGGGACGTCACACAGGGCGAAGCGTTTACCCTGGCGTGGAACGGAGCTACTACCTCTACGTCCCTGCTCAATACACGCCAGACAAGCCCGCCGCCCTTGCCATTTTTCAGGATGCCAATCTGTATCTGGCACCGAAGGCCAGCGCGGATATCGTCCTGGACAACCTCATCAACAAGGGCGAGATCCCGGTTACGGTCGCCATATTCATTGAAGCAGGCGAGCAAGGCCCGGGATATCCCCACTTTGGCGGAACGGACAACCGCAGCATCGAGTACGACTCCATCAACGGCGACTATGCCAGATTCCTCACGGACGAATTCCTGCCGGATGCCATAGGGCATCTCAATGTCTCCACGGTTCCCCGGGATCGAGTGCTTGTAGGCATCAGTTCGGGCGGCAACTGCGCGTTCACCGCAGCCTGGGCACGTCCTGACGTCTTCGGCAACGTCATCTCCCATTGCGGCAGCTTCATCAATATCCGGGGCGGCCACAATCATCCCTCGGCAATCCGGCAGAACCCACGAAAACCAATCCGGGTGTGGCTCCAGACTGGAGCCCGGGACCTTGACGTCATCTTCGGCAGTATTCCGATCGCCAACCACGACATGTTCGCAGCCCTTGAGTATCGACGCTACGATGCCAAATTCGTGTACGGCGAGGGCGGACACTCGCTCCTGCACGGTGGCGCAGTCCTCCCGGAGACACTGAGGTGGATTTTTCGCGATCATCCGGATACTGCGGACGCGCAATAGCCGGAACCTTGGCGAACTGGGCCGGAACAGGACCGTCGGCGACCCCAATCTGCGCACAGAAAGAGGAGATCATGACCAGACAAATGATTGTCGGCATGCATCTGGGCAACGGATACGGCAACCTGCCTGCGGCCTGGCGCGCCCCGGCAGTAGACCCCAGGAGCTATACGAGTTTTGACGCGAAGGTTCGCCATGCCCAGGCGGCCGAGCGCGGGAAGCTCCACTTCCTGTTCCTACCGGATGACCCCACACACGTCGGCGATATCGAGAACGAGCCGCCCCACTTCAATCTCGACGTCATGGTGACGTTGGCAGCTGTAGCCCGCGAAACCAGCCGGATTGGCCTTGTCGCCACCGGCTCGACGACGTTCAACGAGCCGTTCAACCTCGCCCGACAGTTCAAGGCGCTGGATGTCATGAGTCATGGGCGGACGGGTTGGAATGCCGTCACCTCGAGCGGACAAGATGTCGCGGCAAATTATGGCCAACGACTTCCATCCAGCCAGGAACGCTACGGGAGGGCGCATGAGACGATCCAGCTAGTACAGTCTCTTTGGGGCAGCTGGGGAAAGACAGCGTGGATGCACGATAAGGCAACGGGCCGCTTCGCGGACGCCGACCAGATCGCACCCATCAATATGGGTGGCAATTTCGTCGCCTCGCGTGGTCCGCTGTACATCCCTCCATCCGAGCAGGGTCAACCTGTTGTCTTCCACGCGGGAGGCAGTGCGAACGCCCTCGAACTCGCCGGTCGTTACGCCAGTGGCGTCATCGGCGCAGCTTTCACTCTCAACGATGCGCGTGCGCAGCGCGCCGCCTTTCGTGAAGCGGCCGAACGCGCCGGGCGGGATCCGGACGAGCTCAAGTTCTTTGCCGGCCTAATGACGACGATCGCCAAGGACAAGCGCGAAGGTCTTGATCGCCGAATTACGCTGAGTGAGCGAATCTTTCCTCAGCGCGCGTCCTATCTTGGACAGATGCTCGGCCTGGGCCTCGATCCGGCACAGCTCGACGAGGCACTATCGCGGGAGCAACTGTCCAAGGCGCGGCCATCAGCGGGCGACCCTCGCTCGGCTAATGCACTTAGGATCGCGAGTGAAGGCTGGACGGTCCGCGATGTGCTCGCGCACGGTGTGATCGACTACCACCCCGTCGTCGTCGGACCGGCCGCCGAAGCCGCTGACCACATGCAGAAATGGTTCGAAGCAGAAGCTGTGGACGGCTTCTGGGTGTCGCCGGACATATACGAGGACGGGATTGACGCCTTCGTCGATGGCGTCGTGCCAATCCTCCAGGATCGCGGGCTATTCCACCGGGAATATAACGGCACAACCCTGCGCGAACATCTTGGCGTTCCGGCCCAATATGGAGTCGATCCGCGCGTCACGAAGTGACGTGAATCAAACGTGACCTGGCTCGGGATAGCGGGCGACATCGGCTAATACGGCAACGCCATCCACCAATACGGCCTGTTCTGGTAGAAGGAAGACGGCGACCCGCTGGACTAGTCTGCGGCCGGGTCGGCATTCGTCAATGGTCCCCCTCGTCGCCAGCGGCTTCGGCGACTTTCGCGGTGTCGACGAACTGCTCGAAGCGCACGATGAGACCCCCGCGGACAATGAAGTGGTGCGCTACCCGGACATTGAGCTTCCGCCCGGTTTTACGGTGCGTTGCTGTGTATCGTGCGAGGACGACGACGTTCTCACCATCGACGACGTAGCTGTCATCGTGAGCGGTCCAACCGTCCCAGTCGCGCCCGAGTACTTCCATGACGTTGGACGTGACGCCCTGCGGTGTGCGATAGGTTCCCGCAAGGGGAAACCCCGCCATTTCAGTCCATTCGACGTCGGGCGCCATCGTGGCACGAAGCGCCTCGAGGTCACCGGCGGCTGAGGCAATGTACTGCCGGCGGACAACATCACGAGGGGCTGTGGACGTCCTTGGGTCCATCGTCTCGTTCAGCCCCATGTCATCTCACCTTTGGCCACCTTGGGTCCAATTTGTGCCGCGATCAGCATTCCTGATTCCGGATAGCTTTCCACGAGCGCGGCTGTTGCCGAAGCACCATCGGGGGAATGTTCGAGAATGCGCTCGAAGTCCTGCAGATACTTGCGGGTGTAATCAATGCCGCTCGCATCGTTTGCTGTCCCAGGAAGCTTGTGTCCGGCGACGACCAACTGAGGCTCCAGCGATTGCATCTCATCGAGCATGTCGATCCAGGCAGCCCGCTGTTCCGGCGTCGCGGTATCGGCGGTCCAGACATGTTCCTGCTGGAACGCCAGGACCCCACCAACGACGGCCTGGTAATCGGCGTTCCACAGATAATGCCGGTCCGGCAGGAGGGTCGAACCTCCCTTGACGTCGAATCTGTAGCCATCCAGCTCAAGGAAATCACCGACGAGCGGGGTGATCGGGACCAATCGCGTTGGCAGGTTCGCTCCCAGCGTGGCCCACGCCTTGAGCTTGCCTTCGAAGGAGTCGCGGATGTGCTCGATCACGATCGGAGTGGCGACGATGGCCGCATCGGGAAACGCATCAGCGATAGCTTCCAGGCCGAAATAGAAATCCGGGTCGGCGTGGCTTACAAAGACCGTGGCCAGGTCCTTCCCGGAGTCGAGGATGGCGGCTACCAACCGGTGTCCGTCTGCGCGCGTGAAGCCGGCATCAACGAGCAACGCTTCTGTGGGACCTGTGACCAGGATGGCTGACTTATTGGGTGAACCGGCGGGAAAGTCCAGATCGAAGACTTCGAAGTTAAGCGACATGGGTGGTGCTCCTTCTCGTGTACAGCACGGAACGTCCAGGCAGGCGGCTTGGTACCACCCATAGCCAGTAACAAAGCTGACTAGTCAGCTATTCCCCTCTCGCGCACGGACCGGTGATCACGGCATGGTCGGCAGTTCTTTCGCGGCGTTCTTGCTCAGCGTCCGGATAGCTGTCGCAAAGACCTCGGCTTGATCAACGGGCAAGGGGTCGATGACATAGCGTTCTACGTTTCGGGCATGCAGGGCAGCGGCCCGAAGGAGGACTTGCTCTCCGTGAGGGGTGAGGTGGATCAGCTGGACGCGACGATCATCCGTGGAACCTCTGCGCTCGATCAAACCCTGCGCCGATGCCCGCTGAACCAGCCGGGTAGCACCACCCGAGGTCAGCACCCTGGCTTGCGCAATATCGCGCACAGGCATTCCCTTGTCACCAGCACGGCCCACTAAGAGAAGGAGTTCGAATAGTGAGTGACTGAGCCCCACCTCCTGCTCCAAAGATCGACCAAGCAAATACTCCAGCCGGTTAGCAGCACCCAGCAAACGCCCGAAAACCAGGATACGAGGATCATTGGCGGCCTCTTGAGCAGTCTTAAGTTCTCCCTGTACTTCCACCCTCCAACACTAAACGTGGGGTACGGCTAGAGATACCAGCAACTTGCTGGGGCCATTGAGATTACTCTTCCGCGGCTTGCCCCGCCTCCCGGTCGCCGTCGCCTCCCGACGTTCTGGGCCGCAACAACAGGGCCCTCAGTTCCTCAAGAAGTTCCAGTTGTTGGCTGTTGATTGCCATCAGCCGATCGATCTCGGTTTTTGCCTGCACGTCCGTTTCATAGTCATGCAAGGCCATAGCTGCTGCGATGGCGTCTTGCCGCTTTGCAGCTATCAGCAATATTGCGCCCTGAAGCCCAGCCAGCATGGACAGGAAGAGGTTCAGAAGGATGAATGGATATGGATCCCATGCATGTGACGTAAAGACAAATGTGTTGATAGCAGCCCAAGCAGCCATAAATGCAACGAACAGCGATACGAAGATCCAACTACCCATGCCATTCCGAAGGATATCCGCTGCGCGCTCGCCCCGGCTCAAACCTGCTTTATGCTGCCTATGCCAGGTAGCCGGTCTCTCACTCATGAACCCAGCGTAGGGTCTGCTTCCCTGCATTCGGACATTCGGCACGAGGAGATCGAGCTCCTTTAGGAATCCGGCTCCGTCCATACCCAGTCGCGGATTTCAGGGAGGTCCTCGAAGTGTTCGCGTATATGTGCAGCGTGGGCGTCGAGCTGGTTGCGGCAGTGTTCCAGGAGTTCTTCTGCACCCGCGAAATGTCCGCGGGAACGGCGAAGTGATTCCATGACGAGGTGATAGCGGCTGACTTTGTTCAGGACCACCATGTCAAACGGTGTGGTCGTAGTACCCTGCTCGTTGTATCCGCGGACGTGGAACCTCTCAGGCAGCGGGCGACCATGCAGGAGCTGATGGAGGGCCCGTGCATACCCGTGCCATGCCATCACCACATCCACGTCACCAGTAAAGATCTCTTCAAATTTCTCACTGGAAAGCCCATGCGGATGCGTGTCCGGAGGCGGTAGGACCATGGCGTCCATGACGTTGACCACCCTGACAGTCAGATCGGGAACATGGCGCCGGAGCAGCCATGCCGCTGCCAAGGTCTCCTGGGTCGGAACATCCCCCGCACAGGCCAGGATGATGTCGGGTTTCGCAACGTCCTTCGAAGACCCCAGGGACACTTCGTTCCCCGCCCAGTCCCATACGGATGCACCGACGGCGGCGTGCTTCCTGGCCTCGTCGAGGGTCAAATACTGCGGGTGGTCCTGCTTGTCGATGACAGCAAGGTTCACATAGTTCTTGCTTTTGAGCATGTGTTCCGCTGTGACCAGCAGGGTGTTGGCATCCGGTGGAAGGTAGACCCGTATGACAGTGCCGGACAGTGACAAGACCGTGTCGATGAGTCCCGGACCCTGATGGCTGAAACCGTTGTGGTCGTTCCGCCAGCAGGTGGAGGTCAGGAGGATATTCAGGCTCGGCACAGGCTGCCGCCACTCCAGGTCCCGCGAATGTTGGAGCCATTTGGCGTGCTGGACTGTCATGGACGCACTCACCATTGCAAACGCCTCGTAGCTCGCGAACAAGCCGTACCTGCCAGTAAGGACGTATCCTTCCAGCCATCCTTGGCAGAGATGTTCGGAGAGGACTTCCATGACGCGTCCATTAGCGGAAACATGGTCGCCGCCAGATGGGGCAGCCACACTGGCATCCGGCTCCAGAAGGCAACGGTCCGTGGCTTCAAAGACGGCACCGAGCCTGTTGCTGTTGGTTTCGTCGGGACAGAAAAGCCGGAATCTGGGATCCTCGGCAGTGTCAATATAGATATCCCGGAGCATTTCCCCCAGCGGCTTTGTGCTTTGGTACATTTTTTGGCCTCGGGGCAGGGTCTCCACAGCGTACTTTTCGATGGGCGGAACCACGAGATCCGTGCCACCCACGCCGCGACTGGCCGGCAGCGCGCCCATGCGCAGATCGCCGTCGGGAGCCAGCGCCGCCAATTCGGCGAAAAGCCGGCCATCGGCGTCGAACAGCTCCTCCGGCCGGTAGGAGCGCATCCAGGTTTCCAGTTGCGCCAGGTGCTCCGGTTTTTCCCGCACTCCGGCGAGAGGGACCTGATGTGAACGGAAAGTACCTTCAACGGGGACCCCATCAACGGTTGCCGGCCCGGTCCAGCCTTTGGGTGTCCGCAGGATAATGGCTGGCCATCGGGCTGGCCCCGTAACGCCTTCCTGGCCGGCATGTGACTGTATCGCCCGGATGGCTGCGTAGGCGGAGTCCATGGCTGATGCCAATGCTGGATGGACAAGGTCAGGATCATCCCCGTCGACGATCACAGGCTCCCAGCCATGCGCTTCGAGCAACGACGCCACCTCCAGGTTCGAGCGCCGTCCCAAGACAGTAGGCCCCGAGATCTTGTAGCCGTTGAGGTGGAGAATCGGAAGCACAGCGCCGTCGCTCAGCGGGTTAAGAAACGACGGCGCCTTCCAGGAACCCTCCAATGGCCCGGTTTCTGCCTCCCCGTCCCCCACCACACACGCAACGATCAGGCCGGGGTTGTCCATTGCCGCACCTGTGGCATGCATCAGCGAATACCCCAATTCACCGCCTTCGTGAATGGAACCTGGCGTGGCCGGTCCGACATGGCTCGCGATCCCGCCCGGCGTCGAAAACTGCCTGACCAGTCGTCTCAGCCCTGCAAGATCCCTGCCAACAGCGGGATAGACCTCGGAATAGCTGCCTTCGAGATATGTGTTGGCGACGACGGCGGGGCCTCCGTGACCGGGGCCCGTCACCAAGAGGACTTCCGCACTCGTGCGACGGATGAGGCGATTCAGGTGGGCGTAAATAAGAGACAACCCGGGACTGGTCCCCCAATGGCCCAGAAGTCTGGGCTTGATGTGCTGGGCTTGCAATGGCTCGCGGAGCAGCGGATTTTCCTGGAGATAGATCTGTGCAACAGTCAGGTAGTTCGCCGCTGCCCAGTACTTGTTGAGCAGTTCGAAGTCTTCGCTTTCCGACCGCGAACCTGGGTGGCTGTCTTGAGTGCGTTGCGTCATGCCGCGTTCCTTCCTAACTATGTCCACCGAGGAGTGATGCAGTTGCTTCAGCTATGGCCCGTTCCTCGTCGCTGGGCACTACCAGCACCGGAAATGACGAGTCATCGGAGCTGACTCCACGGATGCCTTCCACTGGGGCCGAATTCCTGTCCTCCGTGATGCGTAGTCCCAAGGGGGCCAGCCATGAGAGGACCCGCGACCTGAATACATCGGAGTTCTCGCCCACGCCACCTGTGAACACCAATGCGTCGGGCTTTTGAACCACCATGGAGTACGCCGCTACGTACTTGGCCAAACGATAGGCAGCCGCTTCGAGGGCGAGAATGGCCTTGGGTTCTCCCCTTGTTGCAGCCGCGCAGACCTCACGCATGTCCGCGGTCCCGGCCAATGCCCGGAGGCCTGATCTGTGGTTGAGCACCTCATCGACGTCCTCGGCCGACGCTCCCGCACGCTGCATCAACAGGATGATGGAAGGGTCCAGATCGCCGGAGCGGGTTCCCATGATGAGTCCCTCCAGCGGTGTCATTCCCATGGAGGTGTCAACGCTCTGACCTCCCCTCACGGCAGTGACTGAGGCCCCGTTTCCGATATGCGCCACAATCGCATTCAACGAGGAACCGTCCACCCCGAGGTAGGACGCAGTGTCACGGCAGGCCATCCCAACGGAGATGCCATGAAATCCGAAGCGCCTGATGGGGTGTTCCACATAGCTGTCTTCCGGAACGGCATAGCGGGCGGCGAACTCCGGTATGGACCGGTGGAAAGCGGTGTCGAAGACGGCCACCTGTGGAACGCCCGGCCAACGCTCTTGCGCAGTGTTCATGCACGCGGCGCTGGCAGGATTGTGAAGCGGCGCCAGCGGGCTGAGCCCCTCAATAGCCCTTACAACGTCTGGCGTGACAAGTGCAGGGGTGCTGAAGCGGTCGCCGCCGTGGACCACACGATGCCCGACTGAATCCGGAGTACCTGAATCCAGGCTGTTGGCCACAGCCGTAACGATTTCGTCAAAAACGCCGTGGAGGCGGGCGGCATCGAAACGATGATCCGGCGGCCAATTGACTTGTCCGGAAGCCAGGATGCTGTTGTTTCCGGTCGGGACCGTGGTGTCCCTCAAGTGGTACTTCAGTGACGACGAGCCGGGGTTCAGCACAAGAACGTGCACCTCATGTCCTTCCCGTCGGTCTTCGGTGAAAGGTCAAGCACTCTCTGCTGAGGACCCTAACGCACTCTGCCGATCAGCGGGAGGGGCTTCGGACCCTTGCCACGACGGTCCGCCACGCCGATAGTGGAGACGATCACTATCGGAATGAACCGAAGGGACGTCTGTACGTGAAAAAGCAGATTCTGGCGGCCCTTGATGGTTCCAGGGCGGGCAGCCGTGTCGCAGACTGGGCTCTCGCCCGTGCAGATGCCCTCGGTCTGGTACTCAATCTCATCCACGTCGTTCCCCCGGATTGGGCATTCCCACTCCCGGGTGACCGTACCTTGACGATGGAGCGTGCCAACGACCTCCTCAAGAGCGAAGCAGCGCGACTTGCCGGGATCTTTCCCTCGATGGAGATCAAATCCACGCAATTCTCCGGCGAACCCGCGGAAACGATTGCCTCCCTGTCCTCGGAAGCGGAGATGGTGGTGGTTGGAACGGATCGCGGCCCAGGTACCGAAGGTCAGGGATACGGCTCGGTCAGTTTCCAGATCGCAGTCACCAGCAAAGCGCCAGTCGCTGTGGTCCCGGACATTACTGCGGGGAAACGTTCTGGAGTGGTGGTCGGAGTAGACGGCTCCCCAGATTCGCTGTGCGCCTTGGACATGGCAGCTACTGAAGCCTCACGCCTAAGGGAGGAGCTGGTCATTGTTCATGCATCAGGTCCAGGGGCCCTGGCGCCCAAGGATGGGGACGTTATGGGCGACTCTGTCCGGTGGGTCAAAGAACGTTACCCGGCCCTGAACGTCCGGGAGAAGTTGGACTTGGACCACCGTCCAGGGGATGCACTCGTCGCTGCTGCAAAGGAAGCCCAGGTCCTGGTGATGGGATGCAGGGGTCGTGGCGGATTGCGCGTGCTTTTGGGATCTGTGGCGCAGCATGTTCTCCTGAATGTCCAGTGCCCCACAATCCTGACCCGGCCCGAGCCAAACACGCGGCATGGCAATTAGCCGTTTTCGTCGTCGTTCCGTTTTGAGGAGTCCCCGTCCGTCGTGTCGTCCACGGCAGCCGACGGGTCCAGGGGCGGCCACCATTTCGACGGCGGCGTGATCACAAACCGCCGACCACTGATTTCCGTGGGAGTGACCCTGACCAGAATGTCCTTTGCACCCGGCTGCCATGGCGCCAACCCTGCATTTACGGCTTCCTGAATTTCCTCGGGGTGGGTTACGAACTCTGGATGACCCTTGATGATGACACTCCACGCGATGGTTCCATAACGATTAAATCCATCAGCCTCCAGGGCAATCGGTGTCCCTTCACGAAGGGCTTTGTGTTTGGTCCCTTGCCCTGTCCTGAACAGGATCGTCCCGAAATTGGGAATGTAGTTCACCGGAAAGATCTCCGGAACGTTTCCGTTGATGAGTGCAATCCTGCAGGTGGATGTGGACTGAAGATACTTCCAGCAGTCGTGAACGCTGAGCTCTTTGGTGTCCTGGTCCATCGATGTGTTCTCCATGGCGCGAGCCTAACGCGTCATTGGGGGCCAGCGTAGAGCCGAAGGTCACGGTGGACAGGTTGCTGCGGGACCTTGGACTCTGTTGGCAGGCACGACCGCAGCCATAGGATCACGACATCAGATGGCAGGAACCCTTGGCGCCTGTCCCGTCCGCACCACAGGAGACAACGATCATGGAAAATGACGAGCGGCCCGGCACCGTCCTGTCTGAGGACGATTCATGGAAAGTCCTCGAACGCAACCAACATGGTCGCCTGGCGGTCAGCGTTTTGGGTGAGCCCGACATCTATCCCCTGAACTTCATCGCCCACAACCATCGGCTGCTCCTAAGAACCAACCCGGGAACGAAGCTGGCCGAACTGACGGTGAACGAGAAGGTGGCCTTCGAAGTGGAGGAGATTTTAGATGCACAGGCATGGAGCGTAGTTCTTAAGGGCAAGGCGAGGGTTATTGAGTCGCAAACCGAAATCGACGAGGCAGACAAGCTGCCCCTCAAACCATGGATTGCCACCCGCAAGTACACCTACGTCGAAATTACTCCGACAAGCATCCAGGGCCGTTACTTTGAACTTGGGGATGAGCCGGAACGTTACTGACGCGGAATCCGTTCGGGTTGGACGGTTTCCAGTTGTGCGGGCTTGAAATGCTGCACCGGTCCAAGTGCCCTTAGCGCGTTCAGAATCGTCGCCAGGTCTACAAGTTCCTGCAGCAGTGCTCCGGCAACAGCCGGGATCACCCCGAACGATGCCATGACCATCAGGCCCAGGCTCAACAGAATGCCGGTCCAGATACTCTGCCGGGCAATCCGCAGCGTGTACTCCCCGATGTCCACAGCCGACGCGACCCTGGACAGGTCATCGACCATGATGACCACATCGGCCGACTCGCTGGCTGCGGTGGAGCCTTTGGCGCCCATGGCGACTCCGACGTCGGCCGCAGCCAGGACGGGTGCGTCATTGACGCCGTCGCCCACCATCATGACCTGCCTCATCGGCAGGGACGCAACGGCAGCGACTTTGTCCGCCGGCAGGCATTCCGCCAGGACGTTGCCGATCCCGGCCACAGCGGCAATGTGGCGGGCAGTAGTTGCGGTGTCGCCCGTCAGCAGCATCGTCTCCACGACACCGAGCTTCCGGAGCAGGGCGAGTGTATCAACGGCGTTGGTGCGCAGCGGATCGCTCATGATCAGGCTTCCGGCATATGTGCCATCGACACCGACGTACACGGCGAGCTGTCCACCTTCCAAGGGTGTGCGTTCGAACCCGCTCGTATTTGCGCTGACGAACGCAGGCTTTCCTACGAGAACCGTCTGCGGCCCCACAGCGGCGCTGACACCATTGGTGGCGTGTTCGCTGGCACCGGACGCCGGCAACAGAGGTAAGCCACGCTCTCGGGCGGCCTCAATGACGGAGGCCGCGAAGACATGGGAGGAATATTGCTCGGCCGATGCCGCCAGCTGCAGAAGCCTGTCCTCGGACAGGGTACCCCCGGCAGCAAGCCGTATCCCGGACAGGACGGGCCTGCCCTGAGTGAGTGTCCCGGTCTTATCGAACACAGCCGTCTTCACCCGGCTGAGCTTCTCCAGGGTACCGGCGTTCTTAATAATGATTCCTGCTTTGGCGGCACGGCTGGCACCGGCAAGAAAGGCGACAGGTGCCGCTATCAACAGAGGGCAGGGTGTCGCCACCACCAGCACCTGGGCAAAGCGCGCGGGATCCTGGCTAAGCAGCCACGCCGTACCGGCAAGAAGAAACGCAACCAGTGTGAAGGGCACTGCGTACCTGTCAGCCAAGCGCACCATGGGGGCGCGGCTCGCTGCAGCTTCCCGCACCAAGGCGACGATCTGGCTGTACTGGGACTCCTCCGTTGAGGCAGTGGCCACCAGGCGTATGGCGTCGGCTCCGTTCAGGGAGCCACTGAGCAACCGGTCACCCTTTGCTCGCTCCGCCGGCGGGCTTTCCCCTGTGATCGCGGACTCGTCAAGAGTCCCGACGTCGGACAACATCCTGCCATCGACGGGGACCGTTTCTGCCGGCTTCACCAAGAGGAGGTCGCCAGGACGGATGATGTCGACACCAACGTCCACCACCTGGCCATCCGAGCCCTCGCGATGGGCGCTCCGGGGAGCACGCTCCAACAACGCTCGGAGCTCTCTTGTGGCCCGGCCCTGGGCAAAGTCCTCCAGTGCTTCGCCGCCAGTCAACATGAGGACGATGACCAATGAGGCCACGTATTCCCCAACCGCTGCTGTGGAACCAATCGCCGTCACAGCCAAGAGGTCGATGCCCCACCGTCCCCGAAGGAGGCCTTTGACCATAGCCACCGTACGGTATAAGGCCACCGAGAGTGAATAAATGGTGGCTGTTCCCTGGGCCGCAGCGGCGTGTCCCGCGATGACCAATCCCGCAACGATGACCCCTGCCAGCACTGTGGACGCTACCAAAGGAAAGCGCAGCGCAAGCTTCGCTACTTGCGGTGCCACGGCGCTAATCATGCGGGGTTCTGCTGAGGACCACCTTCAAAGCCTCCGTTTCGACCGCCCTTGAGAATGTGTCGTACGCATCCAGAATCTGGTCAAGCGCGAAATGATGGGTTGCGAATTTCCCGGCAGGCAGCTTTTGTTGGGCGACGAGGCGAAGCAGCATCGGAGTCGTGTTGGTGTTGACCAAGCCCATGCTGATATTGATGTTGCGGATCCAAAGATCTTGGAGCGGAAGTTCGACGGGCTTCCCGTGAACGCCAATGTTTGCAACGTTTCCCCCTGGCCGCACCAAGCGCAATGCCATCTCAAAAGTCTCCGGGAGCCCGACGGCTTCCAGGGCAACATCAACCCCGGCACCATCAGTGAGGGCAAGGACCTCACTGATCCACTCGGGGTTCATTGGATTCACGGCGTGCGTCGCACCAAATTCCGCCGCCCGGGCCAGGCGGCTCTCGTTGGGGTCAATGGCAATAATGGTCGCGGCACCATGAAGCCCCGCCGTCGCCATCACTGCCAGGCCGATGGGCCCGGCGCCAACAACGGCAATGACGTCACCGGGGGCCACGCGACCATCGCGGACACCGATTTCGAAGGCTGTGGGCAGGATATCGGAGAGCATAACGGCCTGATCATCGCTTACCCCCGGGGGGAGCTTGTGGAGCGAGTTGTCCGCGTACGGGACGCGAACGAATTCCGCTTGGGTCCCGTCGATGAGGTGACCGAAGATCCACCCCGTCCCCACCTGGCCCTCTTCTCCAAGGCAATGGGAAAACAAGCCCTTCCTGCAGTTGCTGCAATGGCCGCAGGACTTGATGCACGAGATGATGACCCGGTCACCAACGCGCAGGCCGCTAACCGAGGTGCCTATCTCGGTGACGGTACCGACGCCTTCATGCCCGAGGATCCGTCCTGGCTGTACCGCTGGGACGTCGCCCTTGAGGATGTGCAGGTCCGTCCCGCAGATGGTGGTCGTGTCAATGCGGACAATCGCATCCGTAGGGTGGGTGATGTGTGGATCAGGAACGTCCTTCCAGGACGTGGATCCTGGTCCTTCATAGACGAGTGCCTTCATGGTGTGGTCCATTCCTGTAGGAGCCACCGTCATTCCAAACCCGCACGGGTGGCGTCGTCCAAAGGGCTCCACCACGTCAATGGCGGTGTCACCTTGAAACGCCTCCCCGTCATCGTGGTTGGGATAATCCGGACGAAGTGATCCTTCCGCCCGGCTTGCCAGGGGAAGAGAAGCAGTCCCACAGTGTCCAGTACTTCCTGCGTCAGCTGGATGCTTTCGGCCGTCCCCTTTACCACCACGCTCCAGGCAATTCCCGAGGCTGTATCCACACCGTCGGCTTCCAGCGCTACCGGCGTTGTTCCAAGCGCAGCATGGAGTTTGGTTCCTTCGCCGGTTCGGAAGACCAAGGTGCCGTGGTCAACTTTGTAGTTGATGGGGAAGATATCGGGATGGTCGCCCATCCACACTGCCAGGCGGCCCACGGATACGCTGCGGAGTTGCTCCCAACATTGCTTGGTGTCCAGGTGCTCGGCCTCGGGTGCTGATGGTTCGTTCCTCATGCGAGGATCCTAAGCCTGCCTCGGTTACTGCGACAGGGCCCAAAGACCCCTTCTGCCTGCGGTTATGGCTAGCCGTACGGGCCCGGAGTAGGCTGACACCGAAAGTGCCAAACAGTAACGCCGTGCACCACGCTGGTGGCGGGCGCCGAAAGGCGGCGATGAAAGACTCTCCCAATCTCCCACGCGAACACCACACGGTTGCTCCGGCGGTCCAACTGGAGGACCTATTGAAGGACTTCACGTCCAGGGCAGACGAGTTACTGCAGGCCCAGGAGAGGACGCGGGGCCTGCTCGAGGCCGTCGTGGCCGTTGCAGAAGACCTGAGCCTTGAATCTGTGCTGGAGCGGGTGGTTACTTCCGCATGCAATCTCCTGCAGGCACGCTATGGTGCATTGGGTGTTATCGGCGAGGACAAGGCGCTCAGCCATTTCATCACAGTGGGCATCGACGACGATTTGACGAGCCGGATTGGTCCTCGGCCCACTGGACATGGGGTTCTGGGACTGCTCATTACCGAACCTTCACCTTTGCGGCTCCACGACCTCCGTGAACACCCGATGGCCTACGGCTTCCCGCAGCACCACCCGCCGATGAAGTCTTTCCTCGGTGTTCCAATCCGCATCCGGGACGTCGTCTTCGGCAACCTGTACCTGACAGAGAAGGACGGCGGCGAGGACTTCACTCCGGAAGATGAGGATGTCGCGGTGGCATTGGCGGCAGCTGCCGCCGTCGCGATCGAAAACGCCCGGCTCTACGAGGACGCCGGGCACCGGACGTCGTGGCTTGAAGCTTGTATGGAAATTACGGGGCTGATGCTGGAGGAGGACCAGCCCGAAAGTGATGCCCTTGACCTCATTGCAGACAGGGCTCTCAGGGAGTCCGGATGCCACCTTGCCGTGGTCCTGATGCCCCGTGCAGAACACGGCGGAGACTACACCGTAGAGGCGGTAGCAGGCGAGAAGGGCCCGGGCCTGATGGGCCGGGTACTATCCTTGGATTCCACCGATTTCCTTGACGTCACCGCCCAAGGAGCAACCCAAGGCGAGGACCCTTGGCTCCTCCTTGGCGATCCGGCCGGCGAATGTCCGGGAGAAATACTCGTCGTAGACCTCAGCGCCCAAGGCACCCATCAAGGGCTGCTGGTTCTTGGTCGAAAACCCGGCGCCGGGCCTTTTTCTGCCACAGATGTTGAGATGGCTCCAGTCTTCGGCTCACATGTAGCCTTGGCTTTGGCGCTGGACCGGATCCATCTCGTCCGGGAGCAGCTTGTGGTTTTCACCGACCGGGACAGGATTGCCAGGGACCTTCATGACCTGGTCATCCAACGCCTCTTTGCCGCGGGCTTGAGCATCCAGAGCCTCCGGCGCTACACCGCGGGCAGCTCAGCCCTTGAACGCATCGACTCCATAACGGACGAACTCGATACGACCATCCGCGACCTTCGGAACACCATCTACTTCCTGCGGACAAGTACCAACGAGCGCGAACTCCTGAGCAGCCGGATCTTCCAAACGATACAAGCCGGGGCAAAATCGTTGGCACAGACGCCGCATCTGGCCTTGATGGGACCGGTTGATTCCGTGGAGGACGATGTCACGATAGGCCACCTCCTGGCGGTTATCTCGGAGAGCCTCAGCAACGCTGTTCGTCATTCCGGCGCGGACACCATTGACGTGTCAGTTTGGGTTGCTGACGGCATGCTAAGCATGGAACTCAGTGACGACGGCCGCGGCTTCAGGGCCAAGGGATCCGGTAACGGGCTGCCAAACATGGCCCGTAGGGCTGCAGAACTTAACGGCGCATTCACTGTCACCAGCACGCCTGGGAAGGGTACTTCGCTGACTTGGTCCGTTCCTTTGGCCTGAGTGTCAGCGAACGGAACCAGCGTCTTCGTCGGGTGCGTGGGCCATAAAGACTGCGGCTTGGGTCCGTCGCTCGAACCCAAGTTTCGCCAAAAGGGACGAGACGTAGTTCTTAACTGTCTTTTCGGCCAACAACATCTCCTCGCCTATCTGGCGATTGGTCATTCCCTCACCGACGTATTCCAGTACGCGCCGCTCCTGGGGGGTCAGGGCGGCTACCCGCGGATCGAGCCTCTTCGGTTCCGTGAGTCCCTGGATAATCCGCGACTTTACTGATTCATCAAAGAGCGACTCGCCACGCGCCGCCCGGCGCAGCGCACCCAGAAGGTCTGAACCACCGATTTCCTTGAGGATGTATCCGGCGGCTCCTGCCAGGACTGCACCTCGCAGAGCCATTTCATCGTCGTAGCTGGTCAGAATCAGACAATTCAAGCGAGGGTCAACGGATCTGACATCACGGCAGACTTCAATGCCCGTACCGTCAGGCAGCCGTGCATCCAGGACTGAGACGTCGGGGTGCAATGCCGGTATACGACGCGTTGCTTCCTCAGCTGATCCGGACATGCCCACCACTTGGAAACCTTCGCTTTCCAAAAGTTCCTGCAACCCACGGCGAACCAATTCGTGGTCATCAAGAATGAACACACGAACAGGACTTTCTGGCGAAGCCGCCCTGGCAAGGCCTGGGACATCCGGGTGATTCATGACATTCCCTCTCCGGCCGGGGGCGACAACCGCGCTTGCCGACACTTCATTGATGCCAAATTCTTGCCGACTGCATGACTGTGCCACAAGGGCCCAAGGACCCATGCCCCGCGCGTGACTTTAGGCCCTGTTGGGATGGGGCGATTAAACGGACGCTGGGAGAACGGGAGATGAAGCCGCCCAGCATCAGGCCCCGCGGTTTCTCCAGACACGCCCCCGAGGCACCAAGCCTGCATCTGGCAGGCAGAAGCTGGACTGGCAGGACCCGGCAAACGGATTATCCGGGGACCATCGAACTAGAACTGGAGCAGTCATGAAGGAAGCAATTGTCGTCGGTGTCAGCGATTCACCCAGTAGTGAGGCCGCGAGCCGATGGGCCGTGCAAAGGGCCGCTGCCCTCAAATTACCTGTTCTCCTGGTACACGCTGTGGATGATCGTTGGGCCTACGATGCCATTGGCTATAACGAGTGGATCCGGGAATCCGGTGAAAAATTCCTTGCTACTGCCAAAGACCGGGCCGAAAAAATCGAGCCAACGGTCAAAATCAGCACGGATCTCGTCTCGGGAGGAGCCGGGTACGCCCTGCGCAAGAGGTCAAAAACGGCATCGATGGTGGTTATTGGTTCCGGCCATAGTTGGTCAGGCGGATCCCTCGCGGACCGTGCGCTACAGGTTGCCGCAGTGGCGAAGTGCCCCGTAGCTGTGATCGGTGAACATGATATGACCAGTCGACGCGGCGTTCTGGTCGGAGTCGATGGTTCCGAAGAGTCCACTCAGGCCGTGGCATTTGCTGCCGCAGAGGCAGACCGTGAAGGCCAGGAGCTAACCGTCCTGCACGCTTTCCGGACACCGGATCCATGGGTAGATCGTGGAGTGCCCCACGGCAATTTCTTTGAACTCGTGACCGAGGAGGAACGGGTGGTTCTTGCGGAAACGGTCGCGGGCTTGGCGGATAAATATCCGGATCTTGTTGTGCACCAGAACTTGGAGACCCACATGCGTCCTGCCGAGGCGCTGGTAAATGCCGCCGCAACAGCCAGCCTCCTGGTCGTCGGCAGCAGGGGCCGTGGCGGCTTCAAACGTCTACTCATGGGATCTACGGCCCACGCAGTCCTTACCAAACTGCCGTGCCCCACAATCATCACCAGGATCCAGCCGGTCAAGCATTCCAAGTAAGTAGCGAGCAGCAGGCCTGGAGCCCAGTGGCTCCCAGGGCCTGCTGCGTTGGTCCTCCGACGATCAGCAGGGCACAATTATCCAAGTCATCGGCGACGACTTCGGCAACGGGAACCGCTCTGGCCCCTGGCTCGCCATCAAAGCCGCTGGCAATTGCTTCAGCTACCCTGCGGGTATTTCCGTACATTGTTTCGTAGACCACCAAGATTTCCATCATGGTCACCCTTTATTGGCTTCGTTCGAGTGGTCCTCACGTACGTGGACCACGAGAACCGGACAGTGGGCATGAGCTACGCACGCTGAGGTGACTGATCCCAGCAGCATCCCACCGAAACCACCGTGTCCACGTCGCCCCACAACAATCATGTCTGCCTTCCGGCTCGCTTCGATCAGTCCTTGTCTGGGATGACCCTGAACAAGGCGGGAATGGACGTTGTCGGGCTGGGTCGGGCCGAAGGCCGTTTCCACGGACTGCTTCAGGATTCGCCCGGCGGCTTCCTCAAAACCGGTGATGCCCATCGCCACATAGCCCTCGTACACGGCGGGATATTCCCAGAAAGCCGTGGCAATCACGTCAGCGCCCAAGGGCTTCGCCAACAATTGGGCTTCTTGGAGTGCAGCTATGGACGCATCGGAGCCATCGACTCCGACAATGATTTCTCCCGTTGAGCCGACTTTGTCCATGACTTCTCCTGCCAAATGAAAGCTTCGATCCCTCCAGAATGGCGCTGGGGAGCGTCCTTAGACAGGGTCCAAAGTCACGGAGAGGCCTATTGCATGGGCGGCGATTCCTCGGAACGGAGGTCTTCGATTGTCTTTCTAAGAGTGCGGATGGTGTCATCCAATTCCGACGTGACGTGCATCATCCGCTCAACGGCTGCAGGTTCCACCAGGAATCGCTTCAAGTTCTGCGTTCCTAAGCCGGCCGCAAATATACGCTGAATGACCAGGTCATGAAGGTCGCGGGCTATGCGCTCCCTGTCTGAGAGCAACAAGGCCTGCTCACGGAGAGCGCTTACTTCCGCAAGATCCAGTGCGAGGCCGATCCTGCTGCCAAACAACGCACTGGATTCCAGATCAGAACGGGTATAGGCCGGGCCGCCAACGGCCCGGGCCATCAGCAGAACTCCGTTTCCCCTCCCCCTGTGGCCCAGGGCCGCTATCAACACAGTGCCCAGCTTCTCCGAAACCTCGGGACCGAGAACTTGGGTAGCATCCTGCACGAGGCGGGAGTCGCCAGTGGCAAGCACTGATGCTACTACTTCGGAGCCCGGCAGTTGCTGGCCCGTGTTCAAGCCCTGCACTCCGACCGCCGATCTGCAACGGACCTCTCCTCCAGGCGTTGGCATGGCAACGACACCGAGGATGGAGCCGGAAGCACGGACGGCCGCCTCCGCCACAAGATCCAGGTTGCCGGAGTCGTCGTCGGGCTTGCTTGCAATGAGGCGGCTGCCAAGCTCCATACCCGCTTCCAACCATCGCTGCCGGCGATTGCTTTCGTCGAACAGGCGCGCATTTTGGATGGCGACGCCGGCTGCTGCCGCCAGTGCGATGGCAAGCTCCTGATCATCTTGGCTGAAGTCCTTCCCGTCCCGCTTCTCGGTGAGGTACAGGTTGCCAAAAACAATATCTCGGACCCGAATTGGTACTCCGAGAAACGACTTCATGGGAGGGTGGTTTGCCGGGAAGCCCACAGCCATTGGGTGAGCGGTGAGATCGTGAAGACGGAGTGGTTCGGGTTCGCGGATCAGGTGTCCCAGGACACCATGCCCGGTGGGAAGATCGCCGATGGATCCAATGGCGTCCTCATCCATGCCGACCGTAATGAAGTGGCTGAGCTGCTGATCCTCTCCGATGACACCAAGAGCTCCGTATCGGGCGTCAACCAATTCGCATGCCGACCTGACGACCCGGTCCAGGACAGCTTCCAGGCTGAGGTTCTCGGCAATGGAAATTACCGCTGAGAGCAACCCGTTCATTTGTTCCTGTGCATGGATCATCTCATCCGCACGCTGCACGAACTCGCGGAGGAGTGTTTCAACGCGCCCCTTCAGCGGGGAGCGCCAAGGGTGATCCGTACCCATAGGCCTTTGCCTCCCTGAACTGCTATGGACTGCCTCTCCCGAGTCTAGGTGAGTCGTCGGATTACGGGTACAGATCCGGGGGCAAGGGCCCGAACACCTCCAGGGCATGACCTTCGACCCCACACCCGCAACAATGAGACCGGGATGATGCCCAATACACGCGGCTATGTTGTGACCACTGTGACTTTTGGCCCTGTTTCATTACATGACGGCCGCCCATGCTTGACAGGAGAGCAGGAGGCAAAGCCGTGGAACTCTCCAACTTTGAAAAGCTGGCATTGGACAAGATTGCTCGGGGTCTCGAAGAAGAGGATCCCAAGCTGGCCACCCTAATGAGCCTGGAAGATCTTGGACGAATCCGCTGGAAGCATGCCCTCCGGGGTGCCTTTGTTGGCCTGGCGGGACTCGGTTTGCTGCTGGCCGGAGTGGCGATGGGGGACCCAGTGCTCGGCATAACGGGCTTCATGCTGATGGGCTGCGGCACCTACTGGGCGACTCTCTTCATGAACGCGCGTTCAACCAAGAGGAGTCCATGATGGCCGGTCGCTTGAACCCCAGCAAGATCATCGTTGGCGTCGATGGGTCCAAGGCGTCAGTGGAGGCGCTGCGCCAAGGCCAACACCTGGCGATGGCCCTCAATGCGCCCTTGGAGGCGTGGGGCTGTTGGGAGCTTCCGCTCGGATACGAAGGATATCTGGCGATGGGCATCGATGGCTTCGCCCATGATGCAGAGCGGCACGTGAAGGACGCCCTTGAGGAGGCATTCGGAGCCCATCTGCCAAACAACGTCAGCACACGACTTGTCCAAGGCTCAGCAAGGGCTGCCTTGGTGGAGGGCAGCCAGCATGCAGCACTCGTCGTCGTCGGCCGCCGCGGACATGGTGGCTTTGGTGGCCTCCTTCTGGGTTCAGTGAGTTCGGCAGTCGTAGCTCACGCCCACTGTCCCGTCGTCGTCGTCCATTCGCCCGAAACCGCTCCCTGAGATGGACCGGGCCAGCAGACGCGCCTTCCAGTCCAAGAGCTAACGGATCGGGACGCAGCCAGCCCAGGTTGGCGGACTTCTGGACGAACTGGTCCAGGATTTATTGGGCTTGACGGGGGCTTCTCAGGGGCCGGGGGTTTTCTCTACTGGCCCGGATAGTTTTGCGGCGATGCTGAAGCGGGAGGCCCGCCTGCTGATGTGGTGGCTTGCCCGACGCCGGGGAATAGGTAACGCTGCGGCAAGGGATTGTTGCTTGGCCCGGGAGAAGAACCATTTTTTGGCTATCTCGACCAGTATCAGGTAGACGATAACCATGCCCAGGAGGGCCAGGAAGAACGGTGCCGGTAGTGGATCGAAACCTAACCACGGTCCTATCGGTGACAGGGGCAAGGCCACCCCGACGGCGACTACCGTCAAGGACGCGACGACGAGCCCGGCCGAGGGCCTGCTGCGAAGGAACGGCACCTTGCGGGTCCGGATGACGAAGATGATCAGGGTTTGGGTGGCGATTGATTCGATAAACCATCCGGCACGGAACTCCCCGGGCACAGCATGGAACACTGTCAGCATCAGGGCGAAGGTGGCGAAGTCAAAGATTGAGCTGATGGGCCCGAAGAGGAACATGAATCGTCGGATGAAGGCGATATTCCAGTGGGCAGGGGCACGGAGTTGTTCGTTGTCGACTCTGTCGCTGGGAATGGCCAGTTGACCGGCGTCATAGAGCAGGTTATTGAGCAGGATCTGGCCCGGGAGCATGGGCAGGAAGCTCAACACCACTGAGGCAGTCGCGGCACTGAACATGTTTCCGAAATTGCTTGATGTTCCCATCAGGACGTATTTGATCGTGTTCGCGAAGATCCGGCGGCCCTCCCTGACGCCATCGGCAAGGACGCCGAGGTCTTTGTCGAGCAAGATGACGTCGGCCGCATCCTTGGCGACGTCGGTGGCCGTATCCACCGAGATGCCTATGTCGGCTTTGTGTAGGGCCAGGGCGTCGTTTACCCCATCTCCCAGGAACCCCACGGAGCCGCCGCTCTGACGCAGAGCAGTGATGATTCGTGCTTTTTGTTCCGGCGAAACGCGGGCAAAAATTGAGGCCGTGTGGGCTGCGGGAACAAGTTCCGCATCCGACATCCCTTCGATGTCGGCCCCTGTGAGCGTGCCCCCGGACAGCACGCCGATGTCGGCACAAACTTTCTCGGCTACCTTGGCATTGTCTCCAGTGGCAATCTTTACCGTGATCTGCAGGGCTTCCAGCTGGTCCAGTGACGCTTTTACATTGGCTTTGGGCTGGTCCAGGAAGATCAGAAAGCCCGCGAAGGTGAGGTCGTGTTCGTCGGCTTCAGTAACTTCGACCAGTCCTGGGACCTCACTGTAGGCGACCGCCACGACCCGGGATCCTGCCTGGAACTGTTCATTCAGCGTGGCCAGCACCGCGGGTGGTGGCGGCCCGCAGAGGGTGAGGACTTCTTCCGGGGCGCCCTTGGTGATCAGCAGCCTCCGGCCTGCGTTTTCTTGGACCAGCACGGTGGTACGCCGACGTTCGTGGTCAAAGCTGATCAGGTCCAGGCGTTTAAAACGTTCAGGGTCAAGCTTGGCCGCTTGAGGGCTGGCCCAAAGGGCGGCATCCAGTGGGTTCTGTCCGGCAGTTGAATACTTGGCAGTGGTGTAATCCGACTCCGTGGACAGCAACCCCAATGTGAGCAGATAATCCTTTGAAATCGGCGAGGTCGCTGGAAGCGTGTCGGTGAAACTGATCCTGCCTTCTGTCAGCGTGCCGGTCTTGTCGGTGACCAGGATGTCCATGTCGCCCAGGTCTTCGATGCAGACGAGCCGTTTGACGAGTACCTTCCGTTTGGCCAGCAACCGTGTGCCGGTGGCCAAACTGGTGCTGACGACAGCCGGGAGAAGTTGGGGAGTGATACCGACGGCGATGGCCAGTGAGAACAGCAGGGATTCGATGATCGGTCGTTGGAGCAGCAGGTTGGCTATGAAAATCAAGGTGGTCAGGCCGATGGCGACCTGCAGCAGGAGGAATGAGAAACGCCTAAGCCCGATCTGGAACTCCGTCTGCGGCTGACGTTCTCCCAGTCCGGAGGCGATGCGGCCAAATTCGGTGCCGCTCCCGGTGGCCACCACCACGCCGGTTCCACCGCCGGAGTGTACGACCGTGCCCATAAACGCGCACGATGCCAGATCTCCCAGGGCTGCGTTATCCACTGCGGGAGACGGGTCTTTCAACGCCGGTAGGGACTCCCCCGTGAGAATGCTCTCATCGCACAGCAGATTGTTCGTTTCCAGCAGCCGAATGTCCGCAGGAATGATTGTTCCCAGTCCCAGCTGAACGATATCGCCAGGGACGATGTCCGTCACGTCCACTGGAAGGGTCCTGCCATCCCGAAGTACCAAAGCCTGATGGGTGATCTGTGAGTGCAGGGCTTCCGATGCACGTTCAGCCCGGAATTCACTGCTGAAACCCAGACCAACGCTGGCCAGCAGAATTGCACCAATCACTATCGAGTTGGCCACGTCCCCCAAGAACATCGATACGGATGCTGTGACGAGCAGCAAGATCAGGATTGGGCTGGCGAGCTGACGTCCAAGCACGGCCCAACCGTTGGCCTTATGTGACAGGACAGCGTTGGGCCCCACTATGGCTAGTCGGGACGCGGATTCCTGATCCGATAGTCCTGTCATGCCCGAATCAAGCTGGTTCAGGACCTGATCAGCGTCCAATCTGGCCGCGCCCACAACGGGAAGCTGAAGGAAGCTCTTCTCCCGACCATCAACAGAGGTCACGTCAGGTCCGTTCCGTTCGTGGCAGTCGTATTGCAGACAAGACCCGGCTCTCTTGGAGGAAAACGCCGATGCAGCCCCAGGCGCGACTGCAGTCATAGCAGGAGTCTGCCACGACGTCGGGATCCTGGAAACAACAGGCCGCCGGCTTAGTCCCCAGCCCCGATCGAACCTCTGTGACCTTTAGCCCTGATGTGGGTCGCATGCGGTGCAGGCTGTTGAGGAATTCGGTGGCTTGAACATTGTGGAAGTGCCGCCGCACCTCAGATGAGGACCCCAGCAATTTTCCGTCCACATACCGTAAGGATTTAGCCGCCTTCAGGCGGTCCATGATCCGTAGCCTTGGAGCATGTTTGAAGCGACAGAGCCACACGTTGATGTAGTTCTCCCCTGTTTGAATGAGGTCGGCGCCCTACCGTGGGTACTGTCAAGGCTTCCGTCGGGATTTCGTGCCATCGTCGTCGACAACGGATCCACGGATGGTTCGGCCGAAACGGCGGCCAGGCTCGGCGCGAAGGTCATCACGGAGCCCCGTCAGGGTTTCGGAGCGGCTGCCCACGCAGGGCTCCTCGCAGCAACAGCCGACTTTGTCGCCTTCTGCGACTGCGACGGATCACTTGACCCGGCCCAGCTGCCGAGGCTCCTGGCGCCGATCCTGGAGGGCAAAGCCGATCTGGTGCTCGGCAGCCGGCGACCTCGACGAGGATCCTGGCCCCTCCACGCGCGCCTGGCCAACAAGGCCTTGGCGTGGCGGCTGCGGCGCCTGACCGGACACCGGGTGACGGACCTTGGGCCGTTGCGTATTGCCCGCCGCACCAGTCTGCTGTCCCTGGGGTTGGAGGACCGGCGAAGCGGCTACCCGCTGGAAATGTTCCTCAAAGCAAGCCTCCGCGGATGGCAGATCATGGAGCTTCCTGTTGGCTATTTGCCCAGGACCGGGAAGTCCAAAGTCACAGGCACCCTGAAGGGAACGCTGACCGCTGTGAAAGACATGTCCGCCCAACTCAAGGAGGCCGTCGCAGCGGCGCAGCCCCACGGGGCCCCATCCAAGGAACAAACCAGATGAGCGCGATCTGGGATCTCACCATTGCCGTCATCGCCAAGGAATGCCTCCCCGGGAAGGTGAAAACCCGGTTGAGTCCTCCGTTGTCGCCGAGGGAAGCAGCCATGCTGGCGCAGGTCAGCCTAAGCCAAACGCTGGACACGGTCCGGCACCTGCCCGTGAGGGAGCGGTGGCTGGTTATGGACGGAACGCCATCAGCTTCCGATGCCAAGGACTTTGTCGTGTTGCCGCAAGCCTCCGGAGGGTTGGATGAACGGTTGGCCGCTGTCTGCGATGCCGTGACTGGACCCTTGCTCATCGTCGGGATGGACACGCCCCAGTTCTCTTCGGACCATCTGGCCGCCGTGTTCCGTGACTGGGCAACGGAAAACAGACAACATGCGGCCTGGTTTGGCCCGGCCGCAGACGGTGGCTTCTGGGCACTTGCCCTGGCCAACCCCCGTGCTGCGTTGATCCGTGGGGTGCGAATGTCGAGAGATACCACCGGGGAGGAACAGCTCGCCCGGTTGACTTCCGCAGGCCTTTCCGTGGGAATGCTTCCGGAATTGCGGGACATGGATTTCCTCCACGACGCCGTACATATTGCCGCCGAAATTCCCGGGAGCGCTTTTGCCGGGGCAGTTACCGGTCTCAGGAACACGTTGCCATGACGGGAACAATAACAGCGCCCACAACCCACTTCGGCGAGGGAGACAGCGAGCCATATGCCCGTGCACTGAGGACGGGATCAGGGACGCTGACCCTGCGGCCCGAGACCAACCCAGCCATGGCAGGGCCCGTCCAATTTGATGTCAGCTCCTGGTGTTCCGACGCGAATTTGTTGGAGAGATCCTTACTGTGCAGCCTTCAGGGGCCGCTCTTGGATGTTGGGTGTGGACCGGGGCGGATGCTGGCGGCAGCACGCTCAGTGGGGATGTCCGCCCTCGGCATCGACACCAGTTCCGAGGCGGTCAGCCGGGCGAGGGGGCAGGGTGGCCGCGCCATTCAACAGTCCGTTTTCGCTGCGGTACCGCACACGGGTCAGTGGCAGAGCCTGCTGTTGCTGGATGGCAACATCGGCATCGGCGGGAGCATCAGCTCGTTGCTTCGCCGCTGCCGGCAACTGGTCGCTCCCACCGGGGTCCTCATGGTCGAGGTGGAAGCTGACATGGATCTGGATACTTCCTATACGGCCGTCATTGAGGATGAGGAGGGAAACCGGAGCGACGCCTTCGGCTGGGCCCGAACGGGCAGCACAGGACTGGAGTCGCGGACAAAGTCCTCAGGTTGGACGGTATCAGCCAAACAGCATGTTCAAGGCCGCGTCTTCTACCGGCTCGTCCCACGGCTGGAACCGCGCCGGTACCCGCGTTCGATCGTATAGATCAGGCCCGATGCCACGGTGAGCAGGACAGCCCAGAACCACATCAGGTTGATGGCATAATCGCCTTCGAGGGCGCTGGTGCTTCGAGCCACAGTCTGCGCTTTCAGCAACACACCAACGATGAGGGTTACCACGGCGCCGGCCATGAGGGATCCGCGCATCACGGCCGCAGACGCGGGACGAAGCCTGGATCCTGAGCGCCGAAGGCCAAAACCTGCCAGAGTGGACAGCGGGACGATGAGGCCATCATGAATCAGGATGGCGGCGGCCATCCACACCAACAGCCCCAGAAGCTGCGACGGTCCCAGCTGAGTGGGAAAGCCCATGGCTCCATAGCCCATGAGGGCCAGCCCCGCCGCTCCCAGCATAAAGCGAACAGCCCACGCCGTTCGTGTAGTTGCCGGCGTTCCTCCGTTGGATTTCACCGTGTCCTTCACAGCACCTCCATTGAACTCAGCCATTTGGTTTGCAGGACGCCCGGGCGCCCTGGCGCGATGATCCGGGCCGGATAGCCATGGTCCAGATCCAGGATTTGGCCGTTCAATTCCAGCGCCACCAAAGTCTGCTCGTCCTGGACATAGGCGGCGGGCATCAGCATGGTCCTGTAGGCGCCTTCCGGTTCCAGGCTAGTGACCCGCAGTTCGGCGGAAGGAGGGCCTCCTACCGCGCCCACGAGATCCCGGACCCGGACTCCGCGCCACGTGGCAGTTTGGCTCCAGCCCTCCACACAGGCAATGGGGAGTTCGTGCTCATGCTGTGGCAGGCCTTGGAGATCCGCCAGCGTGAACGGCCTGCTGATGCCCGCGTACGTGACGGTCAGGATCCAATCAGCTGCGCGGGCAAGGTCGGTCACCTTCGCTTCGGCCGCCGTGCGGTTCACCGGTACCGACTGTGGCCCAGTCCCCATGTTCCTGGGTGCGAAGAGATTAAGCGGGTCCAGCCAGGAAAACGACTGTCCCGCCGTCGTCAGCACTACCGCTCCGGTTGTTGTCCCGACGGCGGTAAGAAAGCTGCGCCGCGACCATCGCCCGGGTGCCGGGCCGGCTTCGTCCTGGGCCGCTTTCTGGGCACTGGCGGCGGATTCCGGGCGTCGGCTCCAATGTTCGAGGATTGGGGGGAGTTTGACCGCGATGTGCAGCAGCAGCGATCCCCAGATGACCCATGCCAGCCAGTAGTGCGTTTCGCGGAAAGGGAAGGGCCAGGGATACCACTTGTAAGTATTGATCAGGCCGGTAGTGAGTTGGATGAGTGACGAGGCGATGAATAAGGCAATAGTGCCCCGCTCCAGCGCATGCGGGAAGGACCTGATGGGGGGCCATTTCAGCAGTTCGGGATAGACAGACCACAGTTTCGCCAGGAGCAGCGGGATGGACGCGATTCCTGCTGTCACATGCAAGCCTTGGGACAGTTGATAGATCCAAACCGGTTGGGTAGGGAAAAACATCCATCCCGGCGGGTTCTGCAAGCCGTGACTCAGGAGGCCGGTCAGGAAACAGACAGTAAAGGTGACGCCCAGCCATCGCCCCAGCACTACGGTCAGCCGCGTGCTGCGCGTCGGCGAAGCAAACTTGCTTGCCAAGGCGTTGGTGAACTTTTCCATAGCTCGATCACACCACCAAACCGTGCTTGGGGGGTTGCCCCAGATCTTACGATTCCCGGAAGCCTCGCCCGTGGGGTTCGGAAGTGCCCCAAATAGCATTCGGCATGCGGCAGGATCGTTAGGGTGACCCCCACTGCACACGAGCTGGATGGATCCCGCCGAACCAAGCTCGTCATCGCCCTTCCGGCGGTGTTCCTTGCTTGCGCGGCTTTGCTGTGGTGGATGGTGTGGCCCGGGAACCCCGTTGACTCTGCGCCGTTCGTAGGATCGTGCCTCTGGTGGTTGGCGCTCCTGATGGTGGTTAAGCTCCTGGGAAATGTCCCGCGGCGCCGGTTGGGCGCGGTGATCATGGCAGGCTCGCTCCTTTTGGGACTGGTGGCAGTAAGCGCCCCGCCGCGGACCAGTAATGATTCAGCCCGGTATGCCTGGGACGGCATCGTCCAAAAAGCAGGAGTTTCCCCGTACTCCTACGTGCCAATTGACGAAACCCTCAGCAACATTCGGCCGGACTGGCTTTTTGCCCCTGGTGCCGCCGGGGCCGGCGGAAGTCCGGCATGCCCCCCGGAGCTGTTCGGCACGGAGTCCGTAGCGGCGACGGGGTTTCCTTCAGGGGACCCACTTTGTACTGCGATCAACCGCCCGAACGCACCCACCATCTATCCACCAACCGCCGAACTCTACTTCCTGGGCGTGCGAGCTGCCGTTCCGGACTCGCTTGGCTATCTTCCCTTGCAGCTTGGTGGCCTCCTCATCAGCTCGGCCGTGACACTCATGCTGTTGCGCGTGTTGGACAGGCGGAAGATGCCCTTGCAATTGGCCGTCGTGTGGGCCTGGAGTCCATTGGTCATGCTGGAGGCCGTTAACAACGCCCACGTGGATGTGCTGGGCGCCGCCCTGCTCCTGCTTGCCGGTATGTTTCTCGTGGCCGGAAAACCGCTTGGATCCGGGGTGGCTTTCGGTGCCGCTGTGGCCACAAAGTTCATACCGGTTATCGCAGCGCCGGCTCTCCTGTTTCGCCGGCCTGTCCGGTTCGTCGCAGCCGCGGTGGCAACGTTCCTGGCTCTCTACGTTCCGTACCTGGTGGTTGCCGGGCCGGCCGTCCTGGGCTTCCTGCCTGGGTACCTCAAAGAAGAGGGGTACAGCCAGGGCGGCGGCATCAGGTTCGGCCTCGCCCAACTCGTGTCTGTGGGCATATGGCCCGCGGTCCTGAGTGCGGCAGTGTTGGCCATCGTGGCTCTCCTGGTGCTGAAGCGGTCAAATGGGAGTTCGATGTGGCCCCAACAAACCGTGATGATCGGCCTCACGCTGCTGATCGTCAGCCCCAACTACCCGTGGTACTCCTTGATGCTGCTGCCGTTCATCATGCTCAGCCGCAAGTGGGAGTACCTGGCAGTAATCCTGGCCTTGGGCTTTATCTACATGGTGCCCAAACCCGGGCAATACAGCATTCCCATCAATCAAAGCGCCCTGCTTGCCGCTGCCGCCGTACTCATGGCCGCTGCGTGGCTGCGGCGCCGTCACGAGCTTGAACAGACCCTTCCGCACGAATGACAGGATGACAACCATGCCACAAACCCCCGGAACAACCCGCGCCCGCATCGCCATCATCGGAGGCTCCGGAACTTACCGCCTTCCCCGGGCCACTATCAAGGCGACGCTCGACGTCGAAACTCCCTACGGGCCGCCGTCGTCCGCTGTGACGTTGGCGGAGGTCGCCGGACGGACCGTTGCCTTCCTTCCCCGCCACGGCGGGAGCCACTCACTGCCACCCCAGAAAATCAACTACCGGGCCAACATGTGGGCGCTGAAGAGCCTCGGCGTGCAAGCGGTGATGTCCTCGTCAGCGGTTGGCGGCTTGCGGGAGGGCTACGGACCGGAGACGTTTGTGGTCACCGACCAATTGATCGACAGGACCTGGGGCCGGGCCGATACCTTCTTCGACGGTACGGTGATTGAGGGTATGGCCCCCGCCGGAGTACAGCACCTGCCAGGCTCAGAGCCGTTCTGCCCCACATTGCGCTCACACCTGACCAGCGCGCTGGCCGCCCGCCCGGTGAAGTTTGCACCGCAGGGAACTGTGGTGGTGGTCAACGGCCCCCGCTTCTCGACGAAAGCGGAATCGGCCTGGTATGTGGCCGGCGGTGCCGACATCATCAGCATGACCCAATACCCTGAGCCGGTTCTTGCCGCCGAACTCAACATGGGCTTCGGCAACCTGGCGTTCGTCACGGACTCGGATACAGGCCACGATGGCTCGGAGCCGGTGACCGCCGAGGCCGTATTCGCACGCATTAAGGACGCCCAAGCCAGTATTCTTTCCGTGCTTGAAGCCACCATTGCTTCGATTGGGGACAACTACGTTCCCCGGCAATTGATGAATCCCACCGCTGTTGAACGAATCATGGCCCTCCCCGTAGCCAGGCAGGCGGTGTCCGCCCTGTGAAAATCCTGGTGACCGGTGGGGCAGGTTTCATTGGTTCGCATATCGTGGATGCCGCCTTGGACAAGGGGTGGGAGGTCCGGATCCTGGACTCCCTGGACCCCGCCCTCCATTCCAGCCCGCCACCGGTGGACCCGCGTGTGGAATTGATCATGGGAGATGTCACTGATCCCGCTACCGTGGACCGTGCCCTGAAGGGCATCGAGTCCGTCTGCCACCAAAGTGCCAAAGTGGGGCTGGGTGTCAGCTTCGCCGATGCGCCGGACTACATCCGCAATAACGACTACGCCACGGCCGTCCTCTTGTCCGCAATGGAACGGCACACAATCCAGCGGCTCGTGCTGGCATCGTCCATGGTGGTTTACGGGGAGGGCGCCTACACGGACCCCTCCACCGGGCGTCCCGTCAGGCCGGGTCCGCGTGCCGAAGCTGATTTAAGGGCGGGCATTTTCGAGCCACGTAGTCCTGACTCCGGCACGCCACTCGAACCTGCCTTGGTCACGGAGGAGGCACCCCTTGACCCGCGGAACGTCTACGCCGCCTCCAAGGTGTGCCAGGAACACCTCGCCGCCTCGTGGGCACGAAGCACGGGAGGCAACGCGATAGCGCTGCGCTACCACAACGTGTACGGGCCCAGGATGCCGCGGGACACGCCCTACGCCGGCGTGGCGTCGCTGTTCCGTTCAGCGTTGGCCCGCGGAGAGGCGCCCCTGGTCTTCGAAGACGGCGGCCAGCGCCGCAGCTTCATTCACGTTCGCGACGTAGCGAGCGCAAATATCGCCGCCCTTCAGTCCCTTCCCCAAAGCCAGGAAGGATGTTTCCGCGCCTACAACGTGGGCGCCGACCAAGCCCACACGATAGGCGACGTCGCCAAAACCTTAAGTGCTTTGAGCCACGGGCCGGCACCGGTGGTCACCGGCCAGTACAGATCAGGCGACGTCCGGCACATCGCAGCGTCCTCGGAACTCATAAAATCCGAGCTTGGCTGGACTCCAACTATCAACTTTGAGGAGGGAATGCGGGAGTTCGCCTCGGCTCCCCTGCGCGGCGAAGCCCGCTGAGGCGCTAAGAATCGGCCCACTCAGCAGAAGGTTTCACACCTCATGTAGCCCTACCCGCCATTTGACTGCCTGATCCCCCCAGCAAGAGACCGAAACCTATAAATCCATCCGCCTTCTTTTCCGCTGACCGTTACGTAGGCATCGGTGGTTCACGTGAATCGCGGGGTGTGCGGTCTTCACTTCACGCCCGTCTTCGTTTAGCCGGATGTAGTCGATCCGGTTCGCTGTGTTGTGACTGACCCACAGCCCATCGAAGCCAGGCGTAAAGGCGAGCCCGTTGGGGGCAGGCAACCCGTAGGCCAGGACCGTTGCCTCCGCTGTTCGACCATCGATTCGAACCAGACGTCCTTGTGGCTTCCAGTACGGGTCCTGGGCCCCGGTTGAATCTGTGATGTAGAGGTTTCCAGCTTCGTCGAAACTGATGTCGTCCGGATTCATGGGTGCCCCGGCTATCGGACCAGCGAAGAAGACACGTGGATCTTTGCCGTCCGGCGTGATGCTCACGATGGAGCCGAGGAAGTCCGTCAGATACAGGCGTCCGTCGAGGGGGCTGAATTGGGCGGAGGTAAATGCGCTCGTGTCGTCTGTGTAGACGGACCGCTTTTCGCGGGACCCCGGATCGATTGCCATGACCTTTGGGGATCCTGCCGGTGCGGTTACGTCCACGATGTACAGGTCTCCATCCGGCCCCAGTGTGGGCCCTTCCAGTAACGTCATCCCGGTGGCTTCGTGGACCGACGTTGCCTGAAGGAGCTCCGTTGCCATCCCTTTGGATGGGACAGGGGCCTCAGTAGTCGAGGAAGGGGTAGCCGCAGTGCAGCTGGACAGTGCAACGGTGATCGCAACTGCCGCCGGGACAACTGACGCGTTGGATCTCTGTCCGCGCGACCGCTTCATACTTCAGTCCAGGGTCTTGCAGGGGCAAGGACGTCGCTCATGTCACCTTCGCGCCAATCCCGAAGGATGCGGTGGAAGGCTACAGGACCGGGGCTAAACGAAGAACCCGTGATGGCGCGGGTTCCCTCGCCGTTGTAGTAGCCCGGGGTGCACTCTGCCTGGAAGGCGCTGTTGTCGGACGCCGTCTCGACGACGGTCCTGACCCAGGCGGCCTCGGATTCGGGAGTGGGTTCGATGACTTGCACGCCGGCGGCACGTCCCCGTGAGATGACGGCCGCAATGTGCTCCGCTTGCTCCTGAAGGATGTGCACGAAGTTGACGGAGTTCGCGTTCTGCAGGGCTCCCAGATGAAACAGGTTGGGGAATCCATGGCTGTAGAAGCCATGCAAGGTGCGCAGTCCCCCCGCCCATGCTTCCAGCAATGAGCGGCCGCCGCGCCCCCGGACGGGCAGGGTTCCGGAGAGCACTCCAGAGACGCCTACGTCGAAGCCGGTAGCGAAGATGATGCAGTCCACTTCGTAGTGGGTCTCGCCGACGACGATGGCGGTCTCAGTGAGACGGGTGATGCCTCCAAAGTCTGCGGTGTCCACGAGCGTCACGTTGGGTCGGTTGAATGTCTGAAGGTAGGTGTCACTGAAGCACGGGCGCTTGCACATGTACCGATACCACGGCTTGAGGAGCTCGGCCGTCCCGGAGTCATGGACGATCTCGTCCACGCGAGAGCGAATCCGGCCCATCGTCTCGAAGTCGGCAAGTTCGTCCCGCAATTCACGTTCCGCCGGCGTGAGGGTGGTGTCGACCGCACCGGAGAGGATCTTGCGCTGCAACTGGATGGTTTCCGTCCACCCGTCCGTGATGAGGCTTCCCTCTACCGGTTCCCCCGCAAGCACCGAAAGGAAGTTTTCCATGCGTTCGCGCTGCCACCCTGGCTCAAGTGACGCTTCCCAGGTTGGGTCCGTCAGGCGATTATCACGCACACCGATGGTGGACGGCGTCCGTTGAAACACGTAAAGCTGCTCCGAATCACGACCGAGATGCGGGATGACCTGAACGCCCGTGGCCCCGGTGCCAACGATGGCGACCCGCTTTCCGGCCAGTCCGGCCAAGCCGCCCTCGGAAGATCCACCGGTGTACGCATAATCCCAGCGACTGGTGTGGAACGTATGCCCTCGAAAAGTCTCGATGCCCGGGATGCCCGGCAGCTTGGGCTGTGTGAGTGATCCCGAGGACGTGATAACGAAGCGTGCTCGGAACCGGTCCTCGCGATCGGTCTCGACAATCCACACCTCGGCTGCTTCATCCCAGGTCAGGGCTGTTGCCCTGGTTTGAAACAGCGTGTCCCGATACAGATCAAAACGCTTGGCAACCGCGATGGCGTGCTGCCTGATCTCCTCACCGGGGGCATAGCGCCATTTGGGCACGTAGCCGACCTCTTCGAGCAGCGGCATGTACACGTACGATTCGATATCGCAGTGGATTCCCGGATATCGGTTCCAATACCAAGTGCCACCTACGTCGCCCGCCTCGTCCATCATTCGAATGGACTGCACGCCCGTCTCCCGAAGCTTGGCGGCCGCGAGCAGCCCGCCAAAGCCGGCGCCGATGACGAGTACTTCCACGAAATCCGTCTGTGGGTCCCGATCGATCGGCTCGGTATAGGGATCCTTCGCGTAGTAGCCGAACTCACCGGCTGCACTTTGATACTGTCCGAGGCCCTCTGGCCGGATCCGCCTGTCGCGCTCGGCGCGGTACTTGGCCCGGAGCGCTTCGATATCAAGCCGTTCCGTTTTCGTTTGACTCATGGATCGTCCTCGCTTCGCTTCTGCGCCATGCGCACGTTTACGCGAACGCCCCCAATGTGCGCCCGCGATCCAGGTCCGGGGAAATAGCCCACAGATGCTTCCTGTACGCGTCGACACGACTACGGGTCGACTTACGAAAAAAGCTTAGCCTGAAGCTAAGCAATTCGGCAAAGCGAAGTCCCGGGATATCTTGGTGTCATGGCGGAATCACACGACAGGGATGCGGTACAAAAGAGCATTGACGCTTTGGCTATCGCCATCACCATCCGCTCCATCCCCCGCGTCCTTCAGCCGCTTCTGACAACTGACCTGACAATCCAACAATTGAAAGTCCTGTCTGTTGTGGTCACCACGGAGCCTGGAGCGACCGGCGTCGGGCTGGTCGAAACATTCGGCGTCTCCATGGCTTCCATGTCCAAACTTGTCGATCGCCTTGAGGCCGCAGGACTGGTCACCAGGTCCCTCGACCCTGAAGACCAGAGGGTCCGGCGGATATACGCAACCGACCTGGGCCGTTCCGTTGTTCGTGAACTCATGGCCGCACGCCCCGAGCTTGGCGGAGAAGTCCTTGCCGGGCTTTCGGTAGACGAGCTCCGGGCACTTGAAACCGGCCTGCGGGCTGTAAGTCGCGAGCTGCGCAGCAACGCCTGAGGGCAGCAAAGCGCCGGTAGGAACGTTGCGGAACGCCCTGGAAAGAGGGGTCGCTACTGGTGGCTAGTTATGCCTCTTCCGGCGGCGTGTCGATGAACCGCATGAGCGTCTCCAGCAGATGCAGTGTTTTCCGATGGGGGTCAAGAAGGAATTGAATCCGGAGTCCGTCGATCATCGCCATCACCATGGTGACCTTGTCATCAGCAGTGAGCTCCTCACTGTCCTGGGCAGTGGCCAGTCGCTTGCTGGTGAAGTAGTCGCGCATTCGCTCACGGCGCGCGATGAAGAAGTCATGGGCGGGATGCTCGGGGTTGGTAGCTGCGATCGTGATAGACAGCCAATTTCGCATGTGCTCAGGGCGTGCAAATTCCTCTTTAAGAACACTGCTCAACACCAACTCCCGGGGCACCTTGGATTGCACAATGCGCCTGGCCAGCTCGGCGTCGTCGGTGTCCCGCTCCGCAAGTGCGGCAAGGAGAAGATCATCCTTGGTGGCGAAGTGGCGAAGCAGTGCCGCGTGGGTGACGTTCGCCCGTGCAGCGATATCCCTGAGGCTGGCCCGCTCATAGCCGTGTTCAGCAAAGCTGGCCGAAGCCGCGCGTACAATCTCCGCCCGACGAGCCGGTGTTGTGGCATACGGGCCGCGCCTGCCGGAGCTGACTTTCTTCCCGGTTTCCTGCTCAGAAGTGGTAGTCACGAACGGCCTTCTCTCATGAACGGAAATCTCTTTTTTGCGTTGGGTCTTGTCAATTGTAACCACTGTGACTACTATTCACGAATAGTAACCATTGTGGTTACCTTTACTGGTACCCGACCTTACCGTCGTCCAGTCCTCGCCTGCGATGCCGCAGGCGACCAACTACCTTTATAGAGGAGTCATTGGTGACTACTGATAAGCACGGGGCTCCACGTCTCGCCGGTGGCATTGCAGCCGCCGAACCATCGCCGGGCAGTCATCTGCCAGTTGGCCCCGTCGAACAACCTGGCCTCGTGGAAGAGCCCCAGACCCCCGTGAGCAAGGGCTACATTCTGTGGCTGATGCTGGCCAGCTTCGGGGCATCAATCGCAATGATGGTGCCACTCTCCTACGGCATTGCCGTTCGGATCACCGAACTTGCTCCCGGCCAGGAACAGATGCTCGGCTTCATCACAGGGACAGCGCAGGGCATCTACCTGGTCGTCAGCCCGATAATCGGCATCTGGAGCGACCGCACGCGGTCCCGCTTCGGCCGCAGGGCTCCGTTCATCTTCCTGGGCACAGGCATTGGCCTGGCGGGGTTGGTGGTTATGGGTCTCGCCCCGGACCTCCTGTTGGTGGGTGCAGGGTGGGTCCTTGGAATGGCCGGCTGGTCCATTTCCGGTGCTGCAATCCAGAATCTGATGGCTGACAAGTTGCCGGAAGGCCAGCGCGGCCGCGTCTCGGCACTGACGGGACTCATGACGCAGATTGCTCCCGTCCTGGGCATTGGTGTTGCCTACGCAGTTTCTTCGAACACTTTCCTGGTGTTCGTCGTCCCGGGCGTGATCGGCGCCGTCCTCCTGGCACTCTTCCCGCTCATCAAGCCGGAAGGAAGTTCACAGAACATTACCGTGGACAACCGGGTCACCTTCCGTTCGGTGATCGCAAGCTACGGATTCAGTATCCGTAAATATCCGGACTTTGCATGGAACTGGCTGGGCCGTTTCGTCTTCTTCATGGGCCTGTATTTCAACACCACTTTCGGCACGTTCTTCTACGCCCAGCGTCTCGGGCTCCCCGTGAGGGAAGTGGCCGGCGTTGTGGCGACCATTGGAATGCTCGGCGTGGTGGCTGCTGCGGCCGGTGCACTGCTGGGTGGCTTCCTTTCCGACAAGCTCAAGCGACGCCGCTTGTTTGTGATCATTGCCGCAGTTCTCTTTGTGGGTGGAGCCTTGGCTGAAGCCTTCGCATGGTCGCTCCCCCAGCTGATCATCGGCGCAATTCTCATGCAGACTGCCATCGCCGTATTCGCGACGGTAGACCAGGCCATCGTCTTCGCGATTCTGCCCAACCGCACCGAAACGGCACGGTACATGGCGGTGGTTGCCTTCGCCCAGAAGATCCCAAGCGCCGTGGCCCCCCTGGTCGCCTCCGTGATCATCACCATCGGCATCACTGGAGCGGACAAGAACTACACCTTCCTGTATCTCTCAGGCGCTGTACTGGCGCTGATCGGTGGGCTCGTGATCGCGCTCAAGGTCAAGTCCATTCGATAATGCCCGCATCGGCAGAAGAAAGAAGAAAAACTATGGGCGAAGCGCCCTATGACCTCATCGTGGACAGCGGTGGAGACCAGTTTCCCGTCACAGGCCCCTCTCCGAGGCTCTCGTGGAAGATTCCCGCCGACGTTGCGGCGACGGCTTACGAGCTGGAAGCAACGGTCGACGGCGTGGCGCAGCCGACCTCGACGACGGCCAGCCGCCTTTACGTTTCATGGCCATGGCAGGAACTCCGCAGCCGGCAGCGTGTCACCTGGCGCGTACGGGTTGCAGCAGAGATGGCCGAATGGTCGGCGTGGTCTGCTTTTGAAACAGGTCTTCTCGACGGCGACTGGACGGCTTCCTGGGTTTCCCCGGTCGAGCAAAAGGACAAGCCATACGGCCAGCGGCCCGCCCATGTTTTGGCCACAGAATTCATGGTGGACGCGGAGGTTAAGGCGGCCCGTCTCTACGCCACAGCCCTTGGTGTCTACACCGCGGCGATCAACGGAGAACGGGCCGGGACCGCGGAACTGTCCCCCGGGTCGACGTCGTACGACCATACTCTCTACGCCCAGGCGTCGGACGTGACGTCCTCGCTGGCCCCCGGACTCAACAGGCTGGCCATTGAACTTTCCGACGGCTGGTACCGCGGGCAGGTGGGCGCGTTCCACTACCCCGCCGATTGGGGAACCACGTTGGGTGCCCGCGCGGAACTGCACATCGAACGCGTCGATGGATCCCATCAGATCATCGTGACGGATGGCGACTGGACCAGCACGCCTTCAACCACGACACGTGCGGACCTTATGGACGGACAAACGGTGGACTTTACCGCCCCGGCCGCACCGCCGTCGAAAGTCCTGCTCAACGTGGTGGATGCCCCCGGCATTGACTGGTCGCCCGCTCCGTCAGTGCGGGTCATCGAATCGCGGACGCCCGCAAGCTTTGACGAGCTTAGGCCCGGCGTGTGGATTGCGGACTTCGGCCAGAACGCCTCCGGATGGCTCCGCCTCGAGGATCTCGGGCCGGAAGGAACGCATACGGTGATCGAATACGGTGAGCACGTTGACGGCGATGGCGACCTCTCAACTTCACACCTGGATTCGCACCGGCCAGGAGAACCAGCCAGGCTCTTCTCCCAGCGCGACGAAGTAACTGCGGGCGCGCTAGGCCAAGTCTTTGAACCCCGCCACACTGTCCACGGTTTCCAGTACGCGCGCATCACCCGCGACGGAGCAAGCCTGGACCCGTCCAAGCTCAGCATGCAGATTGTGCACAGTGATCTCCGCGGTACAGGTGAATTCGCGTGCAGCAATGAGGATCTCAACCAACTTCACAACATCGGGCAGTGGAGCTTCCTGGGAAATGCGGTGGATGTTCCTACAGACTGTCCAACCCGCGAACGCCTGGCGTGGAGCGGTGACTATCAGGTGTTTATCTCCACAGCAACGCGCTTGAACGATGTACTCGGGTTCAGTCGGAAATGGTTGAGGTCGGTGCGCGACGACCAGCTTGCCGATGGGCGCATTACGAACTTCTCCCCTGACGGCCGTGGCATCAAGAACCACTTGGACGATCAGTTCGCCATGATGACGGGGTCTGCCGGGTGGGGAGATGCGATCGTCACTGTTCCGTGGGAGCTGTACGAGGCCTACGGAGATGAAGCCGTCCTCGCCGAGAATTGGGATGCGATGCTCCGCTGGGTCCGGTGGGCGCTGGAGATGGCGCGCACAACGCGGCATCATGCACGGGCAAAGGCATCCCCGGAGCCTGAGCCCTACGAGCAGTATCTGTGGGATGGCACTTTCCATTGGGGCGAGTGGACGGAACCCAAGGAACGCGACGCCGACGGACGCCTGATCGATCCCGTCCAAGACAATCCCATGGCCTGGTTCATGGAAGACAAGGGCGAGGTAGGTACGGCCTATCTTTACCGCTCGGCCGCAACGCTCGCCCGGATTGCCCGCGTCCTCGGACGATCCGCGGAGGCGAGAGAGTTTGAGGAGGTTTCCGATGCTGTCCGCGATGCTTGGCGTGCAGCATATCTGCGTCCCGACGGAACAACCAACGCCGACACCCAGGCAAGCTACGTCCGGGCCCTCGCGTTCGGCCTGCTTCCTAGGGAATCCCGCGAACGTGCCGCGGAACGGCTAGTGGAACTCATCCGCTCCGCAGACACGCATCTGGGAACGGGGTTTCTCTCTACGGGCTACCTGCTCCCGGTTCTGGTTGAAGCCGGCAGGGCCGACGTCGCCTATGAACTGCTTCTTCAGCGCACGGCGCCGTCGTGGCTGTACATGGTGGACAAGGGCGCCACCACGATTTGGGAATCGTGGGAAGGAATCGACAACAAGGGCGACGCCCATGATTCGCTGAACCATTACAGCAAGGCAACAGTGCTCCGGTTCCTGCACGAGCACACCCTTGGATTGCGCCAGGCCGAGGACTCAGTGGCCTGGCACTCCATCATCATTGCCCCCACGCCCGGACCGTCGGTTACGTGGGCCAGGGGCTCTCATGAAACACCCAACGGCACCATCAGCCTCCACTGGCAGCTCGACGGCGACGAGCTCCGCATCGACGCCGACATCCCGGCAGAGACGACCGCCCGGATCCTCTTCCCCGACGGATCCGAATACACAGCCGGTCCGGGCAGGTTCCGCGCCGCGGCGCCTGCGGCTTCGCACGGCATCAGCGTGCCAAGTCCCGCCTGAGACACCTTCAATCCGCCTGCAAGGGCATTACACCTTTCAAGAAATGAGTAACCCATGACAACTTTCCCTGCCAATTTTCTCTGGGGCGCGGCAACCGCCGGCCACCAAATCGAAGGCAACAACGTCAACAGCGACTGGTGGGCACGCGAACTGACCATGCCCGGCATGGAACTCTCCGGCGACGCGTGCGACAGTTACCACCGGTACCGTGAGGACATCGATCTTCTTGCCGACGCAGGCCTGACCTCGTACCGTTTCAGCCTCGAATGGTCCCGCATCGAACCCGCCCCCGGCGCCTTCTCCAAGGCCGAACTCGCCCATTACCGCCGCATGATCGAGCACTGCTTCGCAAGGAACGTCACCCCCGTGGTGACCTTGCAGCACTTCACCACTCCTCAATGGTTCGCGAACGACGGCGGCTGGTTGGCTCCGGACGCATCGGAAAAGTTCCAGCGCTACGTCAAGGAAACCACCACCATCCTGGACGGGGTGGAGTGGGTAGCGACCATGAACGAGCCGAACATGCAGGCAGCGATCATGACGGCCATGCGCCGAATGCAACTGGCCGAGGGCGGCCAGTGGCAGAGTCCGACGGTCGAAGGCAGCGAGGAGACCAAACAAACGCACAGTGACTTCCTGACCTATGCCGATCCGGAGATAGGACGGACGTTCACCGCCATCCACCACGCTGCCAGGGAGATTATCCGCGCCAACACCGACGCGAAGGTGGGATGGACCATTGCGGCCGGAGCGCTCACAGCCGCACCTGGCGGGGAAGAGAAGCTGCTGGAGATCCGCTACGGCAAAGAAGACGTCTACTGGGAGGGTAGCCGCGGCGATGATTTCGTTGGAGTTCAGGCCTACTCCAGCCAGCAAGTCGACGCCAATGGGCTCGTCCCACATCCGCCGCACCCGGAGAACACCCTCGTGGGCACGGCATACCGGCCCGACGCATTGGCCATGGCAGTGCGCCACGCCTGGGAGATTACCGGGGGCGTGCCCGTGCTGGTCACTGAGAACGGCATCGCTACAGCGGATGACCAGCAGCGGATCCGCTACACCACAGAGGCACTGCAGGGCTTGGATCAGACGATGAATGAAGGAATCGACGTTCGCGGCTACCTCCACTGGTCCCTGTTGGACAACTTCGAGTGGGGGCACTGGGAACCGACGTTCGGCCTGATCGCCGTTGACAGGGAAACTTTCGCCCGCACACCAAAGTCCAGCCTCGCCTGGCTTGGCCGCGTCGCCCAGAGCAACCAGCTCGACGTCGAGGTTTCCGCATGACCACCGCATTCGCCGATGCCTCGCTCACCTCTGTCCGGGACCTGCTTTCCCTGGCCGGACGCCGGGCCGTCATTACCGGCGGCGCGCAAGGCCTGGGCAAAGCCATTGCACTCCGCTTGGCAGAAGCCGGTGCGGACATCCTGATCGGGGATGTGAACGGGGAACGAGCCCTCGAGACCGCTACAGAAATCGCCAACCGCTTCCCCGTACGGACACTTGGCCTTGGCATGGACGTTACCGATGCCGAATCCGTCCGCCTCGGCGCACTGGAAGCCGTGGAGTCATTTGGAGGTATCGACATATGGGTCAACAATGCGGGCATCTTCCCCAGTGTCCCGGTCCTGGAGACGACTGACAGCATGTGGGAGCAAGTCTTTGCCGTCAACACCCGCGGCGTTTTCAATGGCTCCCGCGAAGCCGCACGCCATATGTCCAGCGGAAATCATGGCGGGGTCATCGTCAACATCGTTTCCACCGCAGGATTCGGCGGGACGGCACCAGGCTTGTCCGCCTACGTCGGATCGAAACATGCTGTCCGTGGCATCACCAAGCAAATGGCCCTCGAATTTGCCCCATTGGGAATCCGCGTACTCGGTGTTGCCCCAACCTTTGTGCCAACCGAGGGCAACATGGCCGCCGCAGCAGAGCACGCCCCCGCAGATGGGACAGCGGCCATGGACGTCATGACCAACAGCCTCATTGGCCGGATCGGAACACCGGACGACATCGCACGCGTGGTCCTGTTCTGCGCAAGCGACCTGTCCACCATCATGACCGGCAGTACCCTCCTGGCCGACGCAGGCCAGACCATCTAACGCCAGCAGCCGGATCATCCTCCAGTCAGGCACGTGCGCGGCAGAAAGATGCGCACGTGCCTGGCTGGGCGCAGCTCTGTGCTGTCCTCCACTGTCCTCCATTGTCCAAGGAAGTGAAAATTGCCGTCGGAAGGGACAAAAGCGCAATCGAGAACAGCCAAGGCAACTATCTATGACGTAGCCCGGCAAGCCGGCGTTAATCCATCAACAGTTTCCAGGGCACTCAATAATCCCGAAAGAGTCAATGCCCGCACGAGACGCTTCATTGAGGCAACCGCCCTTGAACTCAATTTTCAACTGAACCATGCCGCCCAAGTACTGCAGACAGGATCAACAAAGACGCTCGGGCTAATTGTTTCCGACGTCACTAATCCAACCTTCTTTGGCATTCTTCGCGAGGCAGGAAGAGTCGCAGCACAACGCGACTACACCGTGGTTCTGGTAAATGCAGCCGAGTCCGCGAGCAAAGAGCTCGCTTCGGCCAACCGTGTTATCAATGCCGTGGACGGGCTGATTTTGACCAGCCCGCGCATGAATGACGCGGATATCCAGCATCTAGCCAAGACCACACAGGTAGTGGTGATAAACCGAGAGGTAAGTGGCATTAGTTGCGTCATTCCTGATCCAGACAGGGGTGTTAGCCAGGCAGTCCGCTTCCTGGCAGGGAATGGGCACAAAAAGGTCCTCTTCGTCGCGGGGCCAGAACTGTCCTGGATGTCCGCCCGCCGATGGGACGCTATCTGGGCCGCCTGCGAGTGGTGCCATCTCGCAGCCGAACGCATCGAGTCGGTCGCGCCAACCGTTGACGGGGGCAGGCGGGTTGCAAGGGCCGTCAAAGCCTCGGGAGCAACGGCCGTCATCACCCACAACGATCTCCTGGCGATTGGCCTGATGCACGAACTCCAAAACGCGGGGCATGTCATACCGGATGCCCTCAGCATCATAGGCTTTGACGATATTTTCGGCGCAGACTTCACCACGCCGTCGTTGACAAGCATCAGATCCCCGCTGGGGCAGTGCGGATCGTTGTCCGCCGGTCTGACCATGGCCTCCCTATCAGGCACTGTAAAAGATCCCCAAACCCTGCTCGTAGACACCGAATTGATCATCCGGGGGTCTGCGGGCCCTTGGAAGAGCGTTTCCTAAAACTGAGTCTCGCTCTTTTTCTATGGACAGAGTCCCCCTCTGATTGCAGCGTCCCGCGAATCATGCCCACTTCTATGGTGTAGCACTCAATTTTGCACTATCGTTGACTTATGGAATCTGCAACAGCACCGCGGAAGCGCTACGCAAAGACACTTGAGCGCCGCTCAGCCGTAGCCCGGGCGGCCCTGGACATCGTCCTGGAGAAGGGACATCGAGCTTTGACAACGGCGGAGGTGGCAGCGCGGGCCTCGATGAGCGAGACCGCCATGCTCTACCACTTCCCGACGCGCGACCACATTCTTGTCGCGGCCATGGAGCTGGCCGATGAGGATTATCGCGCCATCCTTACGGCCGAGTTTCACGTCATGGATGGCGGCAACGCCGATTGGCCTCCACCCGCAATGGCTCACCTGACCCTTGATGACCAAGCTACGACCCGCCTCTTCCTCGCGTTAAGCGCAGAGGCAGTCAATCCCGAACATCCGGCCCACGCGTACCTGAAGGCCCACCATGAGCAGGTGATTTTTGAGTTCACTGAAGGAGTCAAAAGACGCCAGGCCAAGGGAATTGCTGATCCCAAACTCGATCCGGACAGGGTTGCCCGCCAAATGATGGCCGCATGGAGCGGTCTTCGCATGCAATGGCTTATCGACCCTTCCCTGGATCTGACGGCGGCAGTATCACAATCATTCCTTGCCCTTAACGGTTACCCACTTATGAAGTTCAAACAAGAAATGACTGAATTCATGTCGCAAAGCTGATCTCAGCGGCCCGCAAACGTCCACCGCAGGACTTAGCAAGACCTGACCGCCCCGAATTCCGTACACTCTATTTCCGAATTCCTGGTGGTCATTTAGCGTGCCTGAAATGCAACAGGTTTTCTGGGCAAAATTAACTTTCTTAAAATGATGGCAATCGGTTGCCTTTTCGCTTTTCTAGTGCTTTGCTAGTGATATCGGTCACCCCAGACTAAACGGCCCAAACAATGGCCCCCCAAAAATCTCCAGAAGCTTTTCCTCAATGACAAAGGAGTCTCAAGACATGTTTCCTGTCTTGTCCCGAACCACATCACTGACCCGTGCGGCAGTAGCCTCTGTCGCGGTCGCAGCGCTACTCTCCACGGCGGCATGTTCCTCTTCCGCACCAGCGTCGGAGCCTACCAATTCCTCGCGCAACGAGGAGCTCAGCATTGCCGTTCAAGCCCAGCCGGCTTCGTTGGACCCGGCCCAGCTCGCTGAAGGACAGCAGTCCTACATCTGGGCATCAATTTTCGACACCCTTCTCATGGTGGACAAAGACAACAAGATCCGTGCCAATGCGGCTGAGAGCTGGAAATATTCAGATGACCTGCGCACGCTGACGCTCAAGCTTCGCGGCGACCTGAAGTTCAGTTCAGGAGACGCCGTCACGTCCAAGGACGTCGCCGCAACCTTGGAGAGGACCAGGACGACACCTGGCCAACAGCAGCCCAAGCTCGCCAAGGTGTCCTCAATTTCCGCCCCAGATGCGTCGACGGTAGTCATTCAGCTTTCCGCTCCTGAACCATCGCTGCTGAACTATCTGGCGCAAGCCACTGGCGTCATTGGTGACGCGGACACGTTGGCGTCAGACACCACCAAACTCCGCCCAACGGGCTCCGGACCCTACGTCCTGTCTGACAAGACTGTGGACGGCACCGAGTACGTCATGGAACGCCGGGATGACTACTGGAACGCCTCGGCCTATCCCTTCAAGACCGTGAAGGTCAAGGTCATCCAGGACAGGACGGCCCAGTACAACGCGCTCCAGGCAGGGGAAGTAAAGGCAGCCCTGATTCAGGCCCCGCAACGCAAGCAGGCCGAAGGTGCAGGATTCGCAGTCAAGGAAGTGCAGGCTACAGCCGCTCTCGTTCTCGTCCTGGCCGACCGGAAGGGAGAACTCGTTCCTGCCCTGGCCAATGTAAAGGTGCGCGAGGCTATCAACATGGCCTTTGACCGGGCACAGGTGGTCAAGGCGCTCCTCAATGGACTGGGTAAGCCCACGGTGCAGGTGTTCGACCCCAACAGTGGAGCATACGACCCCGGGCTTGAAGATGCCTACAGCTTCGATCCGGCGAAGGCACGCAAGTTATTGGCTGAGGCAGGATACGCCGACGGTTTCTCCATGACGATGCCAAGCACGGTCATCTCCCAGTCCTTCGAGCCGGTGATCACGCAGGCTCTTGCGGACATCGGGGTGAAGGTGACGTGGGAACCTGTGCCTCCGCAGAATACAGCATCATCAATAGCCTCGAAGAAGTACCCGGCAGTTCTCTGGTTCTACGGACTCAACAGTGCAGGCCGTCAGGTGGGCGACATGTACGCCCCTGAAGCCTTCCTCAACCCCTTCAAGTGGCAGGACCCTGAATTCGACAAGTTGCTTCAGTCCATTGCCACCGAACCAGACGATACAGCCCGCGATGCTCTGTATAAGAAGGTCAACGAATACACCGTGAAGCAGGCATTGAATGCGCCGATCGCCTACGTAGGCACGCTCTGGGCGACAGCTCCGGGCATCGATTTCCTCCCTACAGGGGTGGTTTTGCCGACCGTACGTGACTTCGGCCTATCCGGAAAATAGGGCCGCGGGTCATGATCAGTTACGCCCTCCGACGTCTTGGTGCAGGCATTGTCCTTGCGCTGCTCGTCACCCTCATCACTTTCTTCCTCCTCAGCGGATCCTTGGAATCTGTTGCCCGCGAACGCCTGGGCAGTGCAGCCACTTCAGAATCCCTGAAAGCACTGATGACCCAGCTTGGCTTCGATCGGCCGGCCATCGTCCAATACCTGGACTGGCTCGGCTCGGTACTGACCGGTAATTTCGGTACTTCTCTTTTCACCAGCCAACCGGTAGCGCCTGCCGTTGCAGCGCGTCTGGGCGTCACGCTGTCGCTGGTCGTCACCGCGCTCATCATCACAGTGCTCGTCAGCGTTGCGCTGGGCGTCTGGGCGGCAACCCGAGGAGGACTGGCCGACAAGGTTTCCCAAGGCTTGTCCTTGATAGGTTACGTCGTCCCCGGGTTGCTCATCGCCATAGTCCTTGTGGCTGTGTTCGCCGTGAATCTGAAGTTGCTGCCTGCCACCGGTTTTACTCCCTTTGCCCAGAATCCTGGAAAGTGGGCGGCATCGATCACTATTCCTGTCATTGTGCTTGTCATTGGTGGAGTGGCCAGCATGGCTGCACAGATCCGCGGCACCATGATCGGTGAGCTCAGGAAAGACTACGTCCGTACCCTGCGGACACGAGGTGTACCGACGCGGTCGATCGTGCTTCGCCACGCGCTTCGGAATGCTGCAAGTCCTGCCCTGACTGTCCTGTCCCTTGAATTTATTCAAATGCTCGGTGGTGCGCTCATCATCGAGAACGTGTTCGCGCTTCCTGGCTTTGGCGCTTACGCATTCAACGCCTCGCTCCAGGGCGATATCCCCATCATCATGGGCATCACTTTGTTCAGCGTCATGTTGGTTGTCACGGTGAACCTCATCACAGACGTAGTGAACGGCTGGCTCAACCCGAAGGCGAGAATCTATTGAGCATCGAAGAACTCAGCGTGACTTCCGGGTTGGCAGCCCCACCCCGGAAGTCTCCGCTACGGAAACTCGCCACCGATCCTCAGGCAGTGATTACTTCGGTCCTGCTTCTGGTCATCATCATCCTGGGGCTTCTCACTCCGTGGATCGCCCCGCACGATCCCAACGAGGCACAACTCAATGCGATAAACGCCACACCCGGCACCCCCGGATACCCCCTCGGAGCCGACCAGAACGGACGCGACATCGCTTCCCGCCTTCTCCATTCAATCAGCACCAGCCTGATCGCAGGTCTAATTGGAGCAAGCGTTGCACTGGCTATCGGAATTACTTTTGGCCTTATCGGCGGGTACTTCGGCCGACGGCTCCGAAGCGCGACAGAGTGGGTCTTCAGCCTCATCATGACGTTCCCCGGGCTGCTGCTGCTGATCGTCCTGATGCCAGTGACCAAGGGCGACTACCGGGCAACCATGCTGATCTTTGGCGTGCTGCTCTCCCCCGGGGTCTATCGCATCGTCAGGAACCTGGTCCTTGGCGTGAAGAACGAACTCTACGTCGATGCCGCCCGCGTGTCCGGACTGTCCAACCTGAGAATCCTGGGCCGCCACGTGCTGTTCGCTGTCCGTGGCCCCATCATCGTCGCCGCCGCGTTCCTGATAGGCTCGGCGATCAGCCTGCAGTCCGGCCTGGCCTTTCTCGGCGTTGGGTCCAACCTCGTTCCCAGCTTTGGTGCAATGATCGCCGACGGCTTCACAAACCTTTATGTCGACCCCACCCAATTCATCTGGCCCAGCGTCATGCTGGGCACGCTTACTGCGTCCCTTGTATTGCTCGGAAATTCCCTCCGGGACGCCTTTGAGGGAGCAAAGCTCAAACCATCAAAGGCTTCGGCGCCCGCAGCAATTACACCCAGAACAATTACCCCCGCTAGGGACAGCATCCAAGGCCAAGCGGCGGACCTGCTCTCGGTTGACGACCTGGCCATCGCTTACCCCACTCCAGCAGGCCAGCTGAGGGAAGTGGTGAAGGGAGTCAGCCTCAGCCTGCGAGCCGGTGAAACCCTGGGCCTGGTGGGTGAATCCGGCTCCGGAAAGACGCAGACCGCCTTTGCCATCCTCGGTGTGCTTCCGCCCGAGGCCGTGGTCACACAAGGCTCTATACAGTTGGATGGTCGCCATTTGATCGGCCTTTCGGAGCAAGGGCTACGCGCCCTGCGAGGACGTGAGATCGCGTACATCCCGCAGGAACCTATGTCGAATTTGGACCCCTCCTACACGGTTGGCGCCCAACTCGTCGAAGGCATCCGCGCCTCTGCCCGGATGTCACGCCGGGAGGCAAAGGCGAAAGTGATGGCGCTGCTGGCACGTGTGGGTATCCAGGATCCACAGCGAACGTTCAATTCCTACCCGCACCAGATCTCCGGCGGAATGGCACAACGCGTCCTCATCGCCGGCGCCGTGGCAAGCCGCCCCAAGCTCCTCATCGCCGACGAACCCACGACGGCGCTTGACGTCACAGTCCAGGCCGAAATCCTGGATCTGATACGGGACCTCCAGGCCGAGCTGAACATGGCTGTGTTGCTCGTAACGCACAACTTTGGAGTCGTGGCAGATATCTGCGATCGGATTGCCGTGATGCAGGACGGCCGGGTTGTCGAATCAGGAACCGCGCTGGAGCTCTTCCGGGAACCGCAACATTCATACACTCAAATGCTTCTGGGCTCCATCCTCGACGAGAACACCGTTCGGACCGACCAGCCCACGCCGGTCGTGACGGCCACCGGGGGAAAGAACTGATGACAACACCGCTATTGAACGTAAAAGACCTCCGCGTGACCTTCAAAGGCCACGGATTCCGGTCTCGTGAGGTGGAAGTCCTGCACGGGGTTTCCCTAACAATTGCCGAGGGTGAGACGCTCGGCGTCGTGGGCGAATCCGGATCCGGAAAGACCACCATTGGGCGGGCAGTCCTGGGTCTTGTAAAACCCAGTGGTGGGCGCATCACCTTCCGGGGTTCTGACATTACCCATGCCACTGCGAAGGAACGCCGTACCCTCTCCAAAGACATCCAGGTAGTCTTCCAGGACCCCTATACCTCCCTCAACCCGTCCCTGACCATCGGTGACACCCTGAGCGAGCCCCTCATCGTCCAGGGAACAAGTGCCACTGAAGCCCGGGCCCGCGTCCGCATGCTATTGGATCAAGTCGGCCTGCCCGGTGACGCGGCCGAACGTTTGCCCCGGGAGTTCAGTGGCGGACAACGACAACGAGTCGCCATAGCCAGGGCGCTAGCGCCGGAACCCAAACTCATTGTCTGCGATGAACCGGTCTCGGCGTTGGACCTTTCCACACAGGCCCGCGTCATGGACCTTTTCATCGACATCCAGCGGCGCACAGGCGTTGCCTACTTATTCGTGTCCCACGACTTGGCCGTAGTTCGGCACATCAGCCACCGCGTCAGCGTCGTGTACAGAGGGGACATCGTTGAAACGGGCCCCGCAGACCGCGTGACTTCCACACCAGAGCATCCCTACACCCAGAAGCTGTTGCTCGCGGCGCCCATCGCAGACCCTGTGGAGCAAGAAAAACGCCGGGCAGATCGCCATCGCCTTGCGGAGCTGCACCGGGAACAGCATCTCCAAGCAGGAGTGTCGGGATGACGGATAGAACCGTGGATGAGACACGGCGTCCCCAAACTCCATTGCGGTGGGCTATCGCCGGGGCCGGTACTATCTCCCGGAGCATAGTGCCCGATCTGCAGCTCTTGCCCGGAAACCAAGTGGAAATCATCTTCAGCAGGAATCCGGCGAATGCAGCCAGCTTCGCAGAGCAGTTCGGCCTGGACCGGTGGACCGACGACTTCGATTCCCTTGTCAGGGACCCTGGCGTTGACGTTGTGTATCTGGCGACGCCATTCGCTACTCATGCCGCCATGGCGCGCCAGGCGCTGCTTGCCGGTAAACATGTAGTTGTCGAGAAGCCCATGGCATTGAACGCGGATGAGGTGCAAGACCTCTTTGCGCTGGCCGAAAGCCAAGGACTCTTCCTCATGGAGGCAATGTGGATGAAGTTCAACCCCGCATTCCAACACCTTTTCGAGCTGCTACGCAGCGGAATCATCGGAAAGCCGTCCAGCGTCCGCGCCGGATTTGGCTTTCCCCTGATCGCCGATGGTGGCAGCAGATGGGACCTTGGGCGCAGCGGAGGAACGCTCCTTGATCAAGGGATCTACGCGGTGACATTGGCCCACTCAATCTTCGGTGAGCCAACATCCATAACGGCCCATGGCCGCCTTAGAGCCGACGGGCTGGACTTCGCCGAACATTTCACCCTTGACTTCGCGGGGGGCGAGTTTGCGCAATGCGCGAGTTCAATGACCGAATTCGTCGATCCCTCCGCCGCTATCAACGGCGCCAAGGGCTGGATCACCATCCCAGGCATGTTCTGGACATCCACCACTCTCCAGATTCACGCCGGTTCCTGGGAAAACATGTTCGCCCCTGAACCCATCGATCACACCCGCGAGGGCAACGGCTACGTCCCCATGCTCAGGGCCGCCAGCGAAGCAATCCGGGCCGGGGAAATCCACCACCCAATACATCCGGCGAAAGACACAATTGCCGTGTTCCACACCCTGGACACCATCGCCAGCCAGTTATCTCATTGACAGCCAAGCAGGAGAAAATACATTGCTTAAGCCCCGCCCTACAATTACCCGAGAACTTATCAACCTGGACGGTCTTTGGCGCTTTGCCCTTGAAGATGCAGACGTTCCCGAGCCTTGGAGAGGCGTCTTGGGAGGGAAACTTGAAGCACCCGTCCCCTCGAGTTATAACGACCTCTTTGCTGACCAGAAGATCCGGGACCACGTGGGCTGGGTGTGGTACCAGCGGACCGTGCGTGTACCGCGAGGCTGGACCGGGGAAAGGGTTTTGCTCCGTTTGGACGCAGCCACGCACGAGGGCAAGGTCTATGTTGACAACGTCTTGGTAGCCCAGCACGTCGGTGGCTACACACCCTTTGAAGCAGACATCACAGAGCACGTCTCACCAGGAGGTGAATTCAGGCTCACCGTTGGGGTGAACAATGAATTGACCAAGGCCACCATCCCCCCGGGCAGCATCACCGTCAGCCAGGACGGGCGGCGCCAACAGACCTACTTGCATGACTTCTACAACTACGCTGGCTTGGCGCGGTCAGTGTGGCTCTACAGCAAACCAGAGCGCCACATCAGCGACATCACCGTTGTTACCGGCGTTATTGGCCGCACCGGCGTCGTCGATTATTCTGTCGAAACCAATCACCAAACGTCGGTCCGCGTCCGGGTTTTGGATGCCTCAGGCCAGGAAGTTTCATCGGCAGAAGGCAGCCAAGGAACACTCAGTATTGAGGATGTCTCGCTGTGGCGACCAGGCGCAGCCTACCTTTACAACCTGGTGGTAGAGCTCATCGACGGCGAAGACGTGATTGACAGCTACACGGAGCCGTTTGGTGTGAGGACTGTCGAAGTCCGCGGGACGCAGTTCCTCATCAACGGAGAGCCCTTTTACTTTACGGGCTTCGGCAAGCACGAGGACACAGCCGTCCGGGGCAAAGGTCACGACAACGCCTACCTTGTGCACGACTTCCAGTTGCTGGATTGGGTGGGAGCCAACTCGTTCAGGACCTCGCACTACCCCTACGCAGAGGAGGTGCTGGAATTCGCCGACCGCCACGGCATCGTCGTCGTCGATGAAACCGCCGCCGTCGGACTGAACCTGGGGGTCCAGGGAGGACTGACAGGGGTGGGCCCCAAACCCACGTTTTCGCCCGACACCTTCAATCACGAAACCCAGGCGGCCCACGCACAGCACCTTCGCGAGGTCATCTCACGCGATAAGAACCACCCAAGCGTTGTCATGTGGAGTATCGCCAACGAACCGGCCTCGAACGAGGACGGGGCCCGGGAGTTCTTCAAGCCACTCGTTCAGCTCGCCCGTGAGCTCGATCCAACGCGTCCCCTGACCTACGCCGCAGTCATGTTTGCAACGTACCAAAACGACAAAATCGCAGACCTCTTCGACGTCCTCAGCATTAATCGCTACTACGGCTGGTACGTCTTTACGGGGGATCTTAAGACGGCAGAAGATTACCTTGAACGTGACCTCCGCGGCTGGCTGGAGGCCTTCGGCAAACCCATCATGATGAGCGAATACGGGGCAGACACCATGCCCGGACAACACTCCATCTGGGACATGCCTTGGAGCGAGGAGTACCAGCAGTCCTTCCTCGCCATGAACCACCGCGTCTTTGACAGGATTGACGGCTTTGTAGGTGAACACGTCTGGAACTTCGCCGACTTCCAAACGTCAAACGGGATCCACCGCGTGGACGGCAACCGTAAGGGCGTTTTTAGCCGGGACAGAAAACCAAAAGCGGCAGCTCACACCCTGCGTGCCCGATGGACTGGTCTCAACGGTGCCAAGCCCGCCATGGACGAAACAGAAGTTCCCGAAAACATAACAAGCGAGCTCAATCCAGCACCGGCCCTCGAAGGAGCAAAATGACCAACAACATCAAAGCACTAACCGGCTCGCGTCCCATTCGGGAATGGCTCGCCCATCCCGCTGGCGGTCCCCTCCTTCGGGGAATGCTTAACGAGGCCGGACAGGACGAATCAGCCCTGAAACCCATCGATCACCTTGCCCTGCAACAGCTGGTTGAACTCGGTGGCGGACAGTTCCCGCAGTCCCTGCTTGATCATCTGGTGAGGGAAGCAAATGGTGGAATCGAACCCGAGGAGGACGCTGAGGACATCGACGACGCCCTGTGGCAGGAACGCATCACCGACGGCAGATTCCTGGGCAAGACTGTCATCGTCACGGGCGCCGGCTCCGGGATCGGCCGCGCCACTGCTTCCAGGATTGCCCGGGAAGGGGGAAGGGTGATTGCCGTAGACATCGCAGCTGCCCGGCTCGACTCACTGGCGATGGATCACCCGCAGGCTGACGTGGTAACAGTGCAGGCCGACATCACCAAGGATGAAGACATTCTGAGGATTGTTGAAGCGGCTGGAGACCGTATATATGCCTTGGCAAACGTCGCCGGAATCATGGACGACATGACCCCCTTGCACGAGGTGGCCGATGACGTCTGGAACCGGGTATTCGCGGTCAACGTCGACGGAATGTTCCGCCTGACCCGCGCCGTACTACCGGCCATGCTGGCTGCCGGACGCGGTTCCATCGTGAACGTTGCCTCCGAAGCCGCGCTCCGCGGCAACTCTGCAGGGCTCGCGTACACCGCGTCCAAACACGCAGTTCTCGGAATGACCCGCAGTACTGCCTTTATGTACGCGCCCCAGGGAATCCGCGTCAACGCAGTCGCCCCGGGCCCGGTTGCAACAGGCATCGAGGCCACCTTTGGCTCGGAGCTCGGGGCGAACCGGTTGGCTCCGTTCATGCAGATAATCCCACCTGTTGCTGTGGCCTCGCAGCTGGCTGCCTCCATCACGTTCCTCCTCAGCGAGGACGGAACCAACATCTCCGGCGCCGTCCTGCCATCGGACGGTGCGTGGTCGGTCCAGTAAGAAAAGCCCTTGGGGTTCCTCACTGCAGATGATGCAGTGAGGACCCCAACTTTTCAGGCCAACGAATCCGCGGCATCGGTCAAGAGCAGCAGGCGCCTTAGCCTTGGCATCGTGTGGCCCGGCCGAGGAGCAATGACCAGCCGGGCCTCCGAGCTGCCGTTGCTGTTGAACTGAATCTCACTGGTACCGTCCGGCCCTTGCCTGACTGTTGCTGCCGTCCCGTTGTCTGCCCCGGAGAGAAGGAACGATTCCTGATCCTCCCCCGGCACGCTTTCAATGCGAAGGCTCGTGCCGATCATCGTCCAGTCACGCAGCACCAGTGTGAGCGGCTCCTTGGGGCGCAGCCAGTGTGCCCCGTCGGGTGTCATTCCACGCTCAGCATGCTGGGCGCTAACCTCATGATCAAGTTCAGGCTGCTGTTCCCCGAAGGTGACCCCGTCCACTACCCGTGCTTCCAAGGCGGTAGATGCCCTGTCTTGCTCCGCCAACTTCCCCTGGATTTCGGTGATCTGCATTCCGTCCTGAGCCATAGGCCAGGAGAGCCTGTACCGGGCATCGTGGATCCTGTGCAGAGGCTTTAGCGTCAGCCTCTGCCCATCCGAGGCGAGAACCGAGAGCTCTTCGCCCCCTTCGGAGTGCGTTTCCAGCCCACTGGCAAGCAGAACAGGCGTCTCAGCCAGCGGCCTGAGCGGCCCTGAAGCGATGTGGGCGGCCCTGGCCCCCGTTGCCCGGTAATGCAGTCCATTGTCCGGGATCTCTTCGGCAAGGACCGTGGGTCCGTATCTGATCCAGGCCCATGGGGAATCATCCGCGGCCCGCACCATCTGCAGTTCACGGTCCAGACTTAGCAGAATCTCCTCCGTCCCGTCCCACACGCGGCGCAGTCGCCACCAACCCGCTTCTTCCTCGAGCCTGCCGCCGTCGATCCTGCCGCCGTCGCCCAGTGTGGCCTTGGCGCCTCGCGCCCATTGCGGTAGGCGGATGGCGAGGGTGAATTCCCGCGGCTCCTCCACTCTCACGCGGACGGAGGCGGTGTTCCCTGAGGGTAAGGCCGAGTCAATGGTGACCCGGACGCCCTGCTCCATCCAGTTCAGTTCCGTGGCCAAAAGCCAGCTGATACGGAGTTCGTCGCCATCAGCGACGTACACGTGCGCAGCATGCTTTGCGTGAGCCTCGTACCCGGAGCCCATACAGCACCAAAAGCCGTCCTGTTCCGGCGAATACATCCGGTAGTGGCCCGGACGATGGGAAGTGAAGTAGACCAGGCCACCGTGCCCAGGGTGCTGCGTGGATAGCACATGGCTGCACTGAGTGACCTCGATGTAGTCCAGGTACCGGTCCTCTTTATCCAGGAGATAAAGCTCGGCTGCCAGCTTGACCATGTTGTAGCTGTTGCAGCTCTCAGGGCCCTCCCGGCCGAGGAACATTGGCGAGAAGTCGTCCCTGCGGTGAAAATGCTCCCGAACACTGTTGCCGCCAATGGCGCTGCTGCGCCACGCAACGACGTCGTCGAAAAAGTCTCGGGCGGCCTGCCCGATGCGCGCGGTCGCTGCATCTTCCAACCCCAGTTGGCGGGCGGCCCTGGCAATTGCGGCGTAACCCACCACGACGGGAATTTGCGTGTTGGCGTGAAGGCCCGCAAGTGAGTCCTGCGGTATTTCGCCCGGCAAAGCCAGCACCCGGGTTATCAGCTCTTCCCGAATGAACCTCATGGACAGCTGAAGGTAGCGCCCATCCTGCCGGAGAAGCGCCAGGCGGGCGAACGCTTCAGTAAGTCCGCCGAACTCGGTCTGCATCATGAGCTCGAGTGCTTCCTGGTCCAGTCGGTCGATGGTTTCCAGCCACCAATTGGCCAGTTCATCCAGGATCTGGTCCGCCTCCACGGAGGGAACATTCCATGCGACATCCACCAAGCCCGCCAGCGTCTTGTGCAGGTTATACAGGGGAACCCAGCGCCCGTTGAGCTCAAAGGGAGAGGCTCTAATGTCTCCCTGAATGAGCTCGTCCCAGAGCTGCCGCCCTTGAGGTACGCCGCCCAAGTATCCTGTGCCGGAGGCCTGCTGCACTTCCCGCAGTCCGGACAGCAGGCTTCCAAGCATCTTCTCCAGGCGTGGGTCACCGTCCCCGGCTACAGCGTGGGCAAGCGCTGACAGGACGTGCCCTGCCGTGTGGCCGTTGAGTCCCGTCGATTCCCAACCGCCGTAGAGCTCCGCCGTAGCCGGAAGGCCCGCTTCGACACGGAAGGGCGCCAGAAGACGATCAGGATCCAGACGCAGCAGTGCTTCACGGTTCACACGCTGGGCTTCAGCAAAGACGCCCTCGCGAAGCCGAATTTGGCTGAGGGGGCGGTAATCAAAAGTCATGGTCATCTCAACAGTTCAAGCAGGGCTTGCTGCCCGTGGTGGGGCTGGACGTCGCGGCCGCTGCAGCAGTGACTACAGGGACCTGACCAGACAGTGTTCCCCGAACGGTCGCGAAAGAGTGGGCTGGAAGACGCAGTACCAACTGGCCCTCGCGTTCTTCAACTTCTAGGAAGCGCGGCGTGACGGCGTCGGGGTGTGCGGGCGCGTTGAACGCTGAAACTTTGTCGCCGGAAAGCACGAGTGCTTCCACCTGCTCCAGGGAGCCGCCGCGAAGGTCCAGCACCACCTCGCTTTCGTCCTCCAGTTCCAGGTTGGCCATGGAGATCAGAACCTGGCCATCTTTGGTGCTGGCGGAGGCAGTGAACGTGGGGACCTGCTCCCCCTCCAGCGTGTGCGAGCCGTCAGAGTCAAGGTGGGTGTGCAACACGGTGGCATCCTGATGCCCTGCGTTCATGGCGAACACGTGGAACGTGGGCGTCTTTACGAGCGCTCCGCTCTCTGGATCCGTGAGCAGCATGGCTTGCAGGACATTTACTGTTTGGGCGATGTTCGCCATGACCAGCCGGTCTGCATGATGGTGAAAGGAGTCAAAGTGGATTGCTGCCACCAGGGCGTCGCGGATGGTGTTCTGTTGATAGAGGAAGCCCGGGTTGGTGCCGGGCTCTACGTCCCACCATGTGCCCCACTCGTCCAGGACCAACCCCACCGCCTTGTGCGGATCGTAGACGTCCATCATGGTGGAGTGCGCAGTCAGCAGGGTCTCAATGTGATGGGCGGCCTTGACCGTCTTCCAGTACTCTTCCTCATTGAATTCCGTGGCGGAGCCTTTGCTGTCCCAGTGACCGGACATCGTGTAGTAGTGGAGCGAGACACCTTGATATGGGGAGCTCTTGCGGCCTGGCCCGCCCTTGTCATGAAGTGCTTCCATCAGGGCTTTGGTCCATGCCACGTCGTCGTCGTTGGCGCCGGCTGCTATCCGGTAAACATCGTTGCCGTTGTGGGAGCGGACAAAGGTGCTGTACTGCCGGGCCAAGTCTGCGTAGGCCTCAGCCCGGAAGTTGCCACCGCATCCCCAAGGTTCGTTGCCGATGCCGAAGAAGGGGACTTTCCAGGGCTGGTCGCGTCCGTTCTGTCGCCTCAGGCGAGCCATAGGTGAATCATCGGCGCGGGTGAGGTATTCGATCCATTCGCTCATTTCCTGGACCGTGCCGGAACCCACATTGCCGTTGACGTAGGCGTCCGCGCCGAGCATTTCGCAGAGGTCCATGAACTCATGGGTGCCAAACGAATTGTCTTCTACGACATCGCCCCAATGGGAATTGACCATCACGGGGCGCTGCTCACGAGGGCCGACGCCGTGACGCCAATGGTATTCATCGGCGAAGCAACCGCCGGGCCAGCGAAGATTTGGGATGCGCAACTCGCGCAGGGCTTCCACCACGTCATTCCGGATGCCACGGGTGTTGGGTATTTCGCTGTCCTCCCCCACCCAAAAACCACCGTAGATGCAACGGCCCAAATGTTCGGCGAAATGACCGTAGATGTGACGGCTGATGGTGGGACCCGCAATGTCCAGATTGACGACGAGCCGGGGCGAAGATGCCATGGTCAAGATTTCTCCAAAGTCTATGTGTGATTCAGCTGGTTGATTCCCGGACGATGAGCCGGAAAGGGGCCACGAGCTCGCGCCCGGGGCGGGGGGAACGGTCTTTAATCCGTTCGGTGAGAAGGGAGAGTGAGGACCGGACCATCCAGTCATGGTCCGGTGCGATGGTGGAAAGGGACGGAACGGAAAATGCTGCCTGCTGGACGTCGTCGAAACCGATGACCTTCACGTCCTCCGGAACCCGCAAGCCGGCGTCCTTAAGACCTCGAATCACCCCGAAGGCGACCGCATCGGTAACGGCTACCACGCCGTCGAATTCAATACCGTCGTGGACCAGCTTCTTGATGCCATCAGCGGCATGCTCCATGCTGGGTTGATCCATGGGCACGTGCAGCGAGGGGTCGTCGGTGAGTCCTGCGTCAGCCAAGCCCTGTCGGTAGCCCTTAAGACGATCCAGTACAACATTGTGGAGCTCGGTTTCGGGAGAGTAGTTACTCGCCCACGCGATGCGTTGGCACCCTTGCTCCACCAGATGTGCGGTGGCCGCCTTGGCTCCTTCTGCGTTTGGCATCACCACGTGATCAACGGCATCGCCGTATATCTTTTCGCCGAGGAGGACCAGGGGTATGGACTGGTTCAGAAGGCTGGCTTCCTCCGGCCCCAGTACCAGTGCAGAGAGAATCAGGCCGTCGTATTCCAGATTGCGCGACATTGCGACGGCGTCGAGTTCGTCTTCGATGTGCAGACCGGTCTGCTCAACGGCCACGCGGTATCCGAGCTCGGCGGCCTGGGCAACAACCCTGCCACTGAGCTCACCGAAATAGGCGTGGCTGAGGGCAGGAACCGCCAACCCGATCACCCCGGTGGTCCCGGTGCGCAAAGTCCTTGCAGAACGGTTCATGACGTAACCGCTCTCCTCCACTGCCTCCAGGACACGCCTGCGGATATCCAGATTTACAGACCGCCGGCCGTTCACGACGTTGGATACCGTCATTGTTGACACTCCTGCCAGCCGCGCTACGTCAGACATTGTGACCATTGCAGACCCCATTTCCACAAAATTTATTTGATGCCGGCAGAACTAAAACTTTGCGTGTAGCGCTGCTGGACGAAGAAGAAGACCAGAACTACAGGTATCACGTAAAGGATGGATCCTGCGGCTATGAGGTTGTTTAGTGGGAAACCCCTTTCATTGACGTACCCGGATGACAACGCAACTGCCAAGGTGGTGTTGCTCTGATCCAAGAGAAGGTTGGGAGCTATGAAATCGCCCCAGACCGCCAGGAATGACATGACGAAGGCGGTGACGACGATCGGTTTGGAGATAGGAAGAAAGATCCTGGTGAATATGCGGAATTGTCCGCACCCGTCCAGGATGGCCGCCTCCTCCAGTTCCTTGGGAAGGCCGGCAAAGAACTGACGGTAGAGGAAGATCAGATAGGGAGATCCCACCAATCCCCAGATCACCCAAGGCCAGTAATTCCCCACAAGTCCCACCTGCGAAAACAACAGATAGGTGGGAATGAGTGTCACGATGCCGGGCATCATCATCATGGCGATGAGTACTCCGAAAAGAATTCCCTTTCCCGGCCCGCGGAGCCTGGCAAAACCGTAACCGACCAATGCCGAAGACAGCGTAGTAAGGACTCCGTTGACCGTGGCCAGGAACAGTGAGTTCAGCATGTACGGAAGGAAGGGGATCCTCGTTAGTGCCTCTACGAAGTTCTCGATGTGCGATGGGAGCGGCCACAGAACGGCGATCCCTGAGTACAACTGCTCAGGCGATTTGAATGCCGTGGCCAGCACCCAGTACATGGGAAAGGCAACAAGGGCAGTGATGAACACGAGGACGGCCGTGACCAGAATGGTCGACCGTCGCCGAATGCCCGATAGGCTTCGCGTGCCCCGCTCATGACCAGGTGACTGCACCGGGTAGGGATGCGCCCGTTTGGATGACTGCAGTTCCTTGAGAGTCATCTACTTCCCTCCATCGCTGGAAGGATCCACGGAATAGAAGACAGTCTTTCGGCTCGCACGGAAGAACAAGACCGTTACCACCAGGATGGCCAGGAAGAACAGCCACAACATCGCTGAGGCATAACCGTAGCGGGAGTAGGCAAAGTACTGTGCATAGACGTCGATCATGAAAATCCTGTTGGCTTCGGGAACCGCCGTGACAGCAGCTGCGCCAGTGGTCGGGGAAAGCAAAAGGGCGGGAACGAAAGTTTGCAGAACGCCGATGGTCGAAGTCACGGTCTGGAAGAGGAGCACTGGCGAGATGGTGGGAAGTGTCACTGCCGTGAACCGGCGCCAAGGTCCGGCTCCATCCAACGTTGCGGCCTCCAGGAGCTCCGGGGAAACATCCTGCAGCGCAGCGAGGTTGATGATCATGCCGGCACCAATGCCCCAAAGCATCACGGCCAGCAGGACCACGAACACTTGCTGCCCCGTCATCCAGTTCACGGCGTCCTGCCCGAACCAGGCACGGACAGCGTTGATGGCGCCGGAATCCCGGTCAAACACCAGCTTCCAACTCAATGCCGACGCCACTGGGGGGAAGACGGCGGGGAGGTAGATCATGGTCCGCCAGAAAGACCTCAGTCGCACCTTCTGGTTCAGCAGGATGGCCAGACCGAGACTGCCCGCCACCGTAAGAGGCACTACAACAACAGCCAGGACGGCAGACCGCGACATGCTCGCCCACGTTTCAGGGTCACCCAGGACATCGAGATAGTTCTGCGCACCCACCCAGCGAAAACCCGGGCTCACGCCGTCCCAGTCGGTCAAGCTGACACCCAGGGCGTAGGCGAGCGGAAAGATCGTGAGCAGGACGGTGCCGATGAGCCAGGGCGAGATGAAGAGGTAGAAAGCCCGGCTACGCCGCTTAGTCAATGGGCTGCCCCGCCGTACGGGACGGGCAACGCTTAGCGTCGAAGCCATGTCAACCGCCGATACGCGAAACACCCTCGGCGAGGAGTGCGTTGCATTTGGTGTTGACTTGATCGGCGAACTGCCCGGCCGTCAGGGATCCCTGGACCAGCTTGGGGAACTGCTCCGAAACTGCAGCTGTCAGCGCCGTGACGGTTGCGTATGGGGAAAAGCTCAACACCTTGGCGTACTTGTCCTCGGCCGTCTGCGTTTCCAGAGCTGACTTCTGGTACGCCTCCTTGGCAGGAAGGCTGGAACGAAGGTTCTTCATGACGGGGAGACCACCACCGGTTGCTGCACGGTCCTTTGCGGGCTGCCCGGCAGTGAACCATTCGAGGAAGGCGAAGCCTCCGTCTGGATTTTTGGCCTTGGCGGGAATCCAATGGCCTGTGGCGCTGGTGGTGGGGCTTACCCGCTCCTTGCCCAACAAGGGCGCAGGTGCCATACGGGCAAAGTCGGGCGCCTTCGTGTCGCCGGACACGACGCCGGTCAGCCAGTATCCGGCACTCTGCATGGCCTGCCGGCCTGAACTGAACGGGGGCCAGTCCCAGCCGTCGGGGTTGGGATCCAGGAGTGTGTAGCCAGCTTTGGCTTTCGCTACATCTGCCAGCCAGCCGACGGCCTTCTGAGCCTCGGGCGAACTGAAGTCCACCTTCTTCAAATCTTCACTGAACAGCGAGACTCCGGTTGTGGCGAGCATCCCTTGAAGGAACGCCACATCCGGTGCTGTAGCGAACAAGCCATAGCGGGAAGACTTACCGCCGGAGGATGAGGTCATGCTCTTGGCAACGTCCAGCAATTCGTCGTAGGTGAACGGATTGGCACTGTCAGGGACCCGGGCACCCACTTCCTCGAAAACGGACTGGTTGTACCAGAACATCATGTCCAGGCTCCAATCCTTGGTCAGTCCGTAGGTGCTGCCGCTGCCCTGCCGGGTACCGTCCCACTTCCACACATCATTGATTGCTTCGAGGTCGCCCGAGTGGATGAGGGAGCTGCCGGAAAGGTAGTCGTCCAGCGGTTTCGCAATCTTTCGGGAAGCCAGATACGGAGTCACTTGGGCACCAGCGCCGCGGACCAGGTCCGGGGGTGTGCCGGCAGCGAGCATTGCGTTGAGGCGGGTCTCGTCGTACTTGATAAACGTGATGGGAGCATCGGCGTTGAGTTGCTGCCAGGCGGAAATCACGTCCTTGGTGATCTCACCATCGTTGCCCATGATGGTCAGTGCACCCTTGCCGGAAGAGCTGCCTCCTGCTGGGCTCGACGTGTTGACCTTGCAGCCACTAAGAGCTGCGGCTGCCACACCGGCGGCCGTGAGGCCCAGGAATCCCCTGCGATTAATGGGTTGGATTTTCATAAACTGCGCACCTTCCTTGCTACGCGTACATGCCCAGCGAAAAGCAAGGCATGTAACGATAAACGGGAGATCCGGATGCATCACGAGAAAGTGTGCTTTAGGATGCGTTTATCGTTACACGAGGTTGTGGAAGCGTCAAGACTTTTTCCCAACTTCGTTTCCTGTTACGGGCTGGGAGGTGCGCATGCCAGGGCGTCCCGAACCGACCGCGATGGCAAAGATAATATATTGAATCCATGACGATAATCACATAAACTCGATATACCTCCGGCGCTACTCCGGCAAGCCCGTATCGGGATTATCGACCCAAATCGAAAACTTTGGAGCACTTGATGCATACCCACGGGCTTGGTACAGGAGGTAGTCCCCTCGTCCTGGACACGCACGACCCCTCTGAGGCTCGCGAGGCACTCAGTAACGCATACTGCCCCCACATCCTGACTGTTTCCCAGCCCCGGGACTTCCATGCTGTCCAGGAAGAGGTCACATTAGGCCCTCTTTCCATCCACAGGCTGAGTTACGGATCGGAGGCGTCTGTGGATGCTGAACCGCTCGCCTCATGGATCTTGATCAGCATGGTGCTCAAAGGCCGGCTGGCCGTAAGTTCGGGCGGCGCTGAACGTATTCTGACGTCAGGGCAGACGATTGTCTTGGACTCGTATCGAAACTTCAGGCTCGTATTTGGGGTGAACTCCCAGCTCCTCACCTTTCGGTTTGACCGTGCATACGTGGAAGAGGCCCTGCATGATTTACGCGGTGACAAAACAACGCCCCAGGTACGGTTTGGCTTGCAAGGGCCCAAGTCTTTGCGGGCCGCTGCCACTTGGAATGCAGTATCGTCACTGCTGGTTCGGGAGTCCAATGCGAACACTTCCGGCGCCCGCTATCCCTTATTGCAAGACCAGCTGATCCGTACCGCCGTCGCCGCCCTCGCAGACACCCACCCGCTGGCGATCGACGCCGGGGAGGAAGTTGGCTTGCAAGCTGACTCAGCCGCTGTCCGTCGGGTCATGGCGATAGTTGAGGCCCGGCCGGAGTATCAATATCAAGTAGCCGACCTCGCAAAAAGTTCTGGGTTGGGTGTCAGGGCGCTTCAGGAGGCTTTCCGGAACCAGCTGGGGACAACTCCCATCGGATTCATTAGAGACGTGCGGCTTCGCAGGGCCCACGACGACCTCCTGTCGGGCCGGGGCAGGACAGTTGCAGAAGTGGCAGACCGTTGGGGGTTCTCAAACTTGGGCAGGTTCGCCGCGCAGTATCGGGAACGCTACGGATTCCCGCCATCCGCCACGCTGCGGCGCTGACATTTCGCCTATGACAATTGACGAGTGCTGGAATGACGAGGGAATGCCCGCGCCATTCCAGCACTCGACGGTCAGATCCTTACGAAGGAGGGACTCTACGAGGGACGTGACCCATCAAGGTTCCGCCAGGGTCTTCCAACCTCAGTGCCGACCCGGATGTTTTGGTCAATCAGAAGCAGTTCGCCCTGTTCAGAGGTATATTTCGGCCAAGCAAAACCGTCATGCTTTGGGTTTCCCGTAACAGCAAAGGAAATAAAAGCCTTATGCATTGACGTCCCGATCCTCTCAAAGACAACTTCCTCGATGCCCTGAATAAATCCTGCCCCCGACCATTTATCGACATTGTTGAACGTAAATGGCAGGTCCAAGCAATGAGTCGCGCCCAGCCTGCCGTCAAATGCCGGCGAATCGAGTCGGAACTCATACGCGTACACCGGAGCGTCTACAGCCCGTTTTTCCACTAAGTCCAGCGCGCTCCGCCTAAAGAGGTTGTCGCTGACAACACCGGAAAGTACCTCTTGTGGGGTGCTTCGTCCCGAGCTGGTGTAGGCCCCATAGATGCCGAGGGCCTCCTCGCCCTCACCGCCCAACCAATCCAACACCTGGGACTGGCTTGTATCTGCATACTGGGGGTCCAACGCGAACGCGAAACTAGCCTCATCTTCGGTCCAGCCGACCAGCAGCTCAACGTCAGATTCCGCCAGCGCCTGCAGTGGATGAACCGGGATACTGTCCTCGTCGATAACCGGCAGGAATGCCAGCGGCCAATTTCCAAACGCCGCGTTGTCCATCAGTACTCCCAGGGAGCCCTCAACGAGACGTTCCCCTGGCTCATTCCTTAGCGCTTCGACGTCGTCGTGGCCGAGCAGGGTGGCGAGTTTCCGGGTGCGCCCGAATGCCTCCGAAGGTGTTTGAAACTCGATGCCCAGGGGGATGCTTTGCAGTATCGCCCGATGAAAAAGGCCACGGGAAGTGGGGTGCTGTACAAGTCCTCCTATTGAGAGGGCACCACCTGATTGACCGAGGAGAGTGATGGCGTTGGGGTCACCACCGAATGCTGCGATGTTATCTACAATCCAGCGCAGGGCAACGGCTTGGTCATCGAGCCATAGGTTCTCGCGGTCACCCATCCCGGACAGGTACCCCAGGGCACCGAGCCGGTAGTTGATCGTAACAACCACCAAGTCGCCGTTTTTCGCAAAAGTATCGCCAGCGTAGTAGGGAATATTCCCAGAACCGATGAGCAGTCCGCCACCGTGAATCCAGACCAGGACCGGCCTCCGCTTGTCATCGGCAGAGGGCGTCCAAATATTTAGACTGAGGCAATCTTCATCGAATGGTGGAGACCCGTGCTCCCCCAAAATAGGCGATCCGCCGGGGACAAATGGCTGGAGCGCCGACGGTCCATAATTTTCAGCGCTCCTTATCCCCGCCCACCCCTCGTGGGGGCGTGCAGATTGCCACCGCAGATCGCCGACTGGGGGTGCGGCGTACGGAATTCCCCGGAAGACACTCAGGTCTTCTTCGAAAACGCCCACCACATCGCCGTACGACGTTGTAACTACAGGTGAATTACTCACGGTTACCGCTTTCATGTTGTTGGAACCACGATGTGGAATCAGTCCTGCCCGGCATCCACAATTTTGGAGGCCAGCAATTCGGGGTTAGTAAAGACGACTTCGTGACTCCCCGGCATTTGGACCAGTCGGTGAAGCCCAAGTCGGCTGGACATCCGCGGATGCCAGCCCCATTCTCCAGGAGGCAACGCAGTGTCTTCGGTCCCGTTGAGGTAGCTCTTGGGAATTGCTGACTGGTAGAAAGCGGTGAGGTCCAGCTGGTCAGCAAAGGGCTGGAAGGGTTCTGGAGACAACAATTCGAAAGTAGATTCCGCGAGTTTCAAGTCCGCGTCCTGAATGAATGCATCACGCCAGATTGAAAACGGCAGCGCTACCGTATTGTCGTCAGAACCGGCAGCCAGCGAGCTGAAAAGTTCGCGGTAGTGTGGGGGCACTTCGTCAAGCAGAGAATTCCCCGGCTGTGGAACGAATGCGTTCCAAAAAATGAGCCGTCGCAGCCGCTCTGGGATCTCTTCCGCGACTCGCGCAATTACTGTGCCGCCGAAACTGTGGCCTAAGAGAACCACGTCCGTCAGATCATTGTCCGTAATGAACTGAACTACAGACTGCACACAATCGTCGTGGTTCACTTCCTTATTGACGCCGATGCCGTGGCCGGCGAGAGTGGGACCGTAGGCCCTGTGTCCAAGGGATTCCAGATGCTCAATGACGGAATCCCAAGAAGCTCCGTCGTGCCATGAGCCGTGAACGAGAACGAATGTTGTCATAACTTCTCCTGTAATAGCAGCGATTTTTCAGCGCCGTATATTGATTGGATGACGACAATCGTATGAACTCTATATCGCTTCGGCTACCCCGATAACGCATTCCTTGGCCAATAAACGATCCAGACTAAAAAGTCCTGACGCTACAGCTGGAGCAGGGTTTCGCTTTTGACCACGTTGATCATCGGCGACAGCAGTTGCATGAGGTTGAGCGCCTGATCGTGCGCGTCGTCGTTCTGTCCCGCGCACGCGTCCTGGACCACAGTGACAAACCGGCCTGCGTCCGCGGCACCAAGGGCCGTGGCGAGGACGCAGCAGTCGGTTGCCACACCTGTCAGGATGAGCTCTCCGCCCACAGGAATTCGATCGGCCATCGCATCGCCCCACTTGGTGAACGTTGGAAGATCAATGGAGCTTGGGGCGTCGACGCCCGGAAGCGCGAGATCCCAAAGGTGATCCTCGGGTTCCCGGCGCATGCTTGACCACCGGTCGTAATAGGACAACCACGAACCCGGTTCTGTCGTGTCTGGGACGAACCGGGTGGCTATTGGTTGAAATCCTGCCCCTGCCAGCCGTGCGATGGTCTGGGCCGCTTCGTCGTACCGCGGGATGTGCCAGTCCCCCACTTCACGGAAGGCGCGCTGCATGTCGATAATGACCAGCTGGCCTTTTGCTGCGCTGGTTGAAGCTCCTCGCGTGGGGCTATTCACGGTTTCTCTGCCTTCTTAGTCCGAGTAGGGGTCGGCGATGCCGATGTATTGGGTGGTGGTGTACTCGGCGATGCCTTCGGAGCCGCCTTCGCGGCCGAGGCCGGATTGCTTGACCCCGCCAAAGGGTGCTGCGGCATTGGAGATGACGCCGGCGTTGAAGCCGACCATGCCGAACTCGATCTGCTCAGCGACGCGCAGGAGCCGGTTGAAGTCGCGGCTGTAGAGGTAGGACGCGAGCCCGTACTCGGAGGCGTTGGCCAGGCGGATGGCGTCTTCCTCGGTGGCGAACGTGGTCACCGGGGCGACAGGGCCGAAGATCTCCTGGCCCAGGATCGCCGCGTCGTTCGGGACGTTGGCCAGGACGGTGGGCTGGTAGAAATACCCGGGTCCGTCCACGGGCGCACCGCCGGTGACAGCAACAGCTCCGGCCTCGACGGCGGCACTCACCAAAGCGTGCACATCCGCCCGGGCCCCGGCGTCGATCAGCGGACCGACCTGCGTGTTGGGTTCGGTGCCGCGGCCGGTGGTCAGCGCGCCCATGGCGGAAGCGAACTTGGCAGTGAACTCCTCAGCGACCGAGGAATGGACGAGGAATCGGTTCGCGGCGGTGCAGGCTTCGCCCATGTTCCGCATCTTCGCAGCCATCGCGCCTTCCACGGCGGCATCGATGTCGGCGTCTTCGAACACGATGAACGGGGCGTTCCCACCGAGCTCCATGGAAGTCCGCAGGACGTTCTGTGCGGCGTCGGCCATGAGCCGCTTCCCGACCGGGGTGGAGCCGGTGAAGGAGATCTTCCGCAGGCGTGAATCCTTCAGCAGCGGCCCGGAAATCCCGGACGCGCTGGAGGAGGCGACGACGTTCAGGACTCC